>DAOUJU010000011.1:0-100037 GCA_034422235.1 Anaerolineales bacterium
AGGGAAGCAACCGTACGCGCCATGAGGGAGACTCCTTCTGGCTCTGGGTTAGGTGATTCACAGGCGCCCAGTATACAGGCAAATTCTGTCTAAGTAAACAGTATTGCCCCTAGATGGCCAGAAAAAGTCAGTTAAAGGGTCCATTGATCCGGGATTACCCGTTGCGAAAGTTGGCTCCAATTTGCCCGGTGAAAACTTACCCTATTATCCAAGCTACAAAGACCTTAATCCGCGCGAGAGAGCAACATTTCTGAATTGGCTGGCTGATGGACGTTCTGACAGCCGAATTGGCCCTGCATACATTTTTCTATATTTCTACGGTCTTGAACGGCGGTTTTTCCTTGATGAGCCGTCCATTGAGGAAAGAAACTTGCTAGTTACAGAAGTAAAGAGACTACTCGATGTCTATGGAGACAATAGGTCGGTAAAAAGACACCTAGAAAATTTCCTGGACGCTACTCAGATTATTTTGGAACCCAAAGGAGTTGCCGAACCCCAATTCAGAAGATTCGGACACGAATTGCCGCTCGGCCTTCGGGTTGCAATCGGCCGAATGGCAAAGGAACGAAAGCCTATAAGCGCCGACTGGCTTCTCGGATGGTTTATTGCTCATCCAGAAACCCGTCTTCGCACTCCAGCGAAGCGTGCATTTCCCGAATTTAAGGCGCTTTTTACGCTCCTCTTTGAGGAAAGATTCCCAGATGGCCTGAAGTTGCGCGTCCCCAAGAGGCTTATTCGTGCTAGTTACGCCTCAGCATCGGGGGGGTTTGAAGTGGAACTCAAACGATTCATTGGCGATATTCCAGATGTCTCAGGCGCATTCGAACCTCTCAGAATCGCAGGAGAACTCGTAGCCGAGGCAACGGGACAACTGGAGCAATTCAGTCGCTTTCTTGGACGCAATCCAGATGGCCGCAATACGATAGAAGGTCATGCTCTTTTGCCCGAGTCGCTCTGGCCCTTGTTTCCAGCGAAAGAAATGGAGGATCTGCGCGCATGGGCCGACGGCATTTTCCAGACAGGCGGAATGTGCCTGGTCGAGCAAGTCATTGAACGTCTTGAAGGTATGCCACCCGAGAAAATAAGCAAACGTCAGTTGACTGGAGCCGCGGATGCATTGGCACGTCTTTCAATCGGTATGGCACCTGATCCCCGCTTCGCGTTAAGAAGCCCAAAACTCGGTGAGCCGGTAGTTCTATTTCGGCTGCCTGAAGGAATCACAGCACTAGAAGATGTCAGTGAAGGTTACAAGAATATCCTCGTCACAATAGCCATGGGTAGCTTTATTGCCCACACCGACGGTGAGATTGCTACGAAAGAACGGGCTGCGTTAGAGGCCCGGGTTGGTGCAATAGAACTATCTGCGGCCGAACGAGCACGCCTTATTGCCAATCTCCAATGGATGCTGACTATTCCGCCAGACCTTGCCCTAATCCGCAGGCGATTGCGGGACGCTCCAGATAAGACTCGGCATGAACTAGGTCAGGTTGCGATCGCTCTGGCAGCCGAGGATGGTGTGATTGACCCCGGGGAGATTAAAGCAATTGAAAGACTTTACAAGGCCCTTGGGCTTCCCACAGATGGGATTTATACCGATCTTCATGTGCTGGTAGCCGAGGATGAACCGGTAACTGTCCGGCCTTCTGGACAGACGACTGCGAATTATGACATTCCAATGCCACCAGTTCAGAATGAAACTGTGGTTCTTGACGCCGGACGCGTGGACTCACTAATTAATGACACTGCTCGCGTTTCAGTTTTCTTGGCGGATATCTTCCGTGATGAGGAAACCAAAGAGGAGTTGGAAGAGTCACGGGAAGAAGGAAGTGGTGGCTTCCATGGACTGGACTCCGCACACGCAGCATTCCTCGGTGAATTGCTGACGAGAGAACGTTGGGAGGAATCCGAATTCGCCATTCTAGCTGGTCAGTTTCGGCTGATGCAGGATGGCGCTCTTGAGACTGTGAATGAATGGGCTTTTGAGCATTTCAGTGATTTGTTAATTGAAGAAGACGATGGATATGACGTAAATGCAGACGTTGTGACTGAGCTTAGAAACAAAGGAATGACCGATGCAGAGACCACGAATTAAGCGGCGCGAGCGCGACACAATTATCCAAGCACTACGTGCAGGTGTGGTGCCTAAGTTAGGGCTGCAACATATACAAGTGGGCCGTATAGGAGAAATCGAGGAGATGGTCCGTGACATTGAACGAATTAGCGAGGGGGGTGCAGCTATCCGCTTCATTATTGGTGAATATGGTTCTGGTAAGACCTTCTTCTTAAACCTGATCCGTTTAGTCGCACTTGAAAAGGGAATGGTTGTTCTTTCTGCGGATATGGCCCCTAACCGACGCTTTCATGCTACAGGTGGTCAGGCACGCTCACTATACGCTGAGATGACCCGCAATGCTTCGACTCGCACCAAACCTGGAGGTGGTGCGATAGCGTCAATCGTTGAGCGATTTGTCGGGCAAGCCGTACGTGTAGCCGAGACTGCTGACCGGGAGCCCAGTGAAGTAATCCGGGAAAAACTCTCACATCTAGAGGAAATGACCGGGAGCTTTGATTTTGCCGCTGTCATCACCCGTTACTGGGAAGGATTCGAAACCGGCGATGAGGAACTTAAATCGGCTGCGCTTCGATGGGTGAGGGCCGAGTATTCAACCCGGACAGAAGCCCGAAAGGCGCTAGGTGTGCGAACTATAGTCGACGATGCCAATATCTACGATCAGTTGAAGTTGCTGGCTATGTTTGTGCGGGAAGCTGGTTATAAAGGACTGCTGGTATCGCTGGATGAGATGGTCAATCTCTACAAACTAATCTCATCACAAGCCCGAAATGCAAACTATGAACAGATCTTGCGCATCCTGAACGATGTGCTACAAGGAACTGCCAGCCATCTGGGCTTTGTACTTGGCGGAACACCTGAGTTTCTGATGGATACTCGCCGCGGTCTCTATAGCTACGAGGCTCTACAGTCTCGACTGGCGGAAAATACGTTCGCCCGAGATGGGCTTGTCGATCTGTCAGGCCCGGTAATCCGGCTCGCTAATCTGACACCAGAGGACATTTTCGTTCTTCTTACCAATATACGTCGGGTATTCCAAGGGAACAACCACACACTGCCGGATGAAGCGCTCACTTCTTTCATGACCCATTGCTCTGAACGCATTGGTGACGCCTATTTCCGAACTCCCAGAAATACCGTTACGGCATTTGTAAACTTGCTTTCCATTCTGGAGCAAAACCCTGACGTGGGCTGGCATGGAATTACAGGTTCAGTTAATGTCACCGAAGATCGTGGGGAAGATATAAGTGATATTCTAGTTGACGAGGCAGATGACGAACTCGCGTCCCTCAAGCTCTAAGCAATCAACAGGATTCCACCAACTCGCGGAGCCTGTCCGCCGTTGGATCTGGCAAAAAGGTTGGACAAGCCTTCGTGACATACAGGAAAGAGCGATCTTGGCCCTTCTTAACGATGAAAGAGACGTGATCATCGCTGCAGCGACCGCTGGAGGAAAAACTGAGGCCGCATTCTTACCATTGATATCTCTAGTATTGGAACAACCCATTGAAGGTGGTTTCGACCTTGTATACGTTGGTCCTCTCCGGGCACTCATTAATGACCAGTTCGAGCGCGTCAATGACCTTTGCGTTAAGGCCCAATTGCCAGTATATCCCTGGCACGGCGACATTTCTCGAGGAGTGAAAGCCCGTGCCCGGAAAGATCCTCAAGGGATATTGCTAATCACTCCTGAATCTCTTGAAGCACTATTCGTGCTTCGGGGATTGGAAATCCCAACACTGTTCAGGGGTGTCCGTGCGATCATCATCGACGAATTGCACGCGTTGCTGGACAATGAGCGGGGTATGCATTTACGATCCCTTCTGACACGGTTGGAACTTGCAGTCAACCGCCGCATCAGGCGTGTCGGACTGTCCGCAACATTGGGCGAAATGGCCTTGGCCAGAGAGTATCTTCGCCCAGATGCCCCAGAGGCGGTCGAGTTGTTAGAGAGCAGTTCGGATGCTCGGGAGCTCATGGTTCAGATTCGTGGTTATCTTCGACAATACGGGAGGAGCAGAGACAAGAGTGAACTTGAGGAAACGTCAATTGAACGCGCAGTAGTTAGGCACTTATTCGATAAGTTGCGCGGTAGCCAAAACCTGATCTTTGCAGGGTCACGCCAAAGTGTTGAATGGTATTCGGATGCTCTTCGCGAAATGTCGGAGAAGGAACGCATTCCAGTAGAGTTTTTTCCTCATCACGCCAACCTTTCCCGAGAACACCGTGCTGATCTCGAAAGTCGTCTCAAGTCACAAAAGCCAACGACTGCTGTATGTACCTCAACCCTGGAACTCGGTATCGATATTGGTGATATCGCCAGCGTTGCGCAAATTGGAGCACCGTTTTCCGTAGCATCACTTCGTCAACGACTTGGCCGCTCGGGGCGGCGACCTGGCAAACCTGCTGTGCTACGAATATATGCGATAAGTACGGCACCTGGAGCAAATTCTCATCCCCTAGATTACTTAAACCTAAATTTAATACGTTCTGTAGCTATGGTTCAGCTGCTAAGTGAGCAGTGGTGTGAACCTCCTGCTCCCGAGTCGCTTCATTTATCAACTTTGACACATCAGATTCTTTCAGTAATCACCGAACATGGAGGGATCCGTGCGAAGCGACTTTATGCGACACTTTGTGAGCAAGGACCTTTTAGATCCGTCGACTCTCACCTATTCATCCGCCTGCTGAGGCAATTGGGGCGATCTGATGTAGCTCTGATCGAGCAGGCCCCCGACGGCTCTCTTCTCCTTGGTAGTCAGGGAGAGAGGTTGGTAGAACATTACAACTTCTACTCAGTGTTCCAAACACCTGAAGAATACAGGATCATTGCCGGGAACAGGCAACTAGGCACTATGCCAGTAAATACACTCTTGGCACTTGGTATGACCATCATCTTTTCTGGCCAACGCTGGTGCATCACCGGTATCCAAGACGAGGAAAAGGTGATTGAAGTTACCCCAGACCGGACCGGGCAACCTCCCCGCTTCGGTGGTGACGGAGGAATAGTACACGATAAAGTAATAACCCAAATGATGGAGTTGCTCTCAGGCACAGAAATTCCCAACTTTATTGATAGCAATGCAACTCGCATTCTCGATAGTGCGCGCTCTGCTTTCCAGAGGTTTGAATTTACTAAAAGACCAATATGCAAATTAACAGAGCGAAACCATTTGATCGCAACTTGGTCCGGTACAGTCAAGACGACTACACTCGCTTTAGCTCTGCAATCTATGGGATACATTGCTGAAACCTATGACGGGTTCCTTAACGTAAGTCATGAAGAATGCGTTCCGCCTATAGAAGCTTCCCTCAAGGAAATCGTCCGACTTGGGCCAGGATCAATGGCCGATATGTTGTCAGGTAAGGAAAACCTCATGACCCAGAAATTCCATGCCTATCTATGTCCAGACCTTCTTATGGAGGATGCAGCCAGCAGCAGAGTTGACTTTGCTTCATTGCCAAGACTCGCACAGAAATTGCTGGAGAACATTTAATTTCCCACCTCCGTTTGCTGTTCTATTACTGGCATTAAGCTACAAGCATTTCGGACAGTAACGCGATTCATTTTGATAATATGGTGATTCGAGTCTCTGTATTCAACGAAGAATTGCTTGTAACTTATAATTTGCCACTTTGCTGTCCGATTGCGGCTTTATTAGGGGTAGCCACTCGGGACATCGTCCAGTGTGTCAAGGCAGGTTAGAAAGACGAAGGCAAAGAAGGCCATCTATATCGATGGGTTGCTCCAGAGTTATCCCCTGTCAGCAAAGAAACAGGCAGGTTGGCTAATCCGGGGCAAGAACACCCCCCTTCTCCGAATCCAACAGAGGTATCTGCCATCTATTCTGTAGGCCGACTTTGCCATCTTCACCTCTGGACCTTAGCTGTTGGCTACTTCAGACTGCCCAGTACTCCCTAACGTCGGCAGGCCAAGTCATGCGAGCGCCGATTTCCTTACCTAACGGTTCACCCGTGTCTTTAAAGCCGTCACATAGCCAGTTCGTGAACTGTCTCTGGTATACATTCAGGGACAAGCCCATATACAGGGAAAAGGGCTGATTCAGGAAACTGAGATACTTTCTGCGCGTTATCTGGGTCAAGCCCATACGGGCCGACCGCTGGTTATGTTTGAATTCCACGAACAGCGCCACATCATCCCAGGTCAGAAGCGTATCAGCATCTCCTTTCAGACCAGATATTTCCATCTGGTGACATAACGGGGAATACAAAGCCATCATGGCAGTGTCAAACAGCAGGTTGTAGGGTTTTTCATCCACATTCGTGAACCGCTGGTGGGGATAAAGCTGTAGCAACTGGTTGTAGGCCTGGAGCAGGGCTGGAATATCCAGCCGCCTCACCAGGGCATCGTGCATGGCATTCATGTAGACCGGTACCAAGCGGGGCTGATATGCTCCCCAGGGCTTCAGGAAAATGTTGGCCATATGCAGGGCCACCTCTCGGTTGGGAGGCACCAGTGTGCCATCTGGTTTCAGAGTCAGATATCCAGTCTGATGCAGGAGAATGACCAGTTGCTCCCTGTCCCATTGGGCCAGCATGGCTTCGGCTGTGTCGGCTGGCACCAACTGGCTGAGCATATCCATATTCAATTCATGGGCACGTCCCGGGCTGGGGCGAGTCGTATACCAAAGGAAGTGGGTACGCCAGTGACCCGTTTCCCAGGGTTCCTGTAACAGAGTTTCCACTGCTCCCAAATGTCCTGACTGGGACCAGTATTCGTCCAGCCGACCCTTTTGCAAACTGTGTACGATAGCGTAGGGGTTGTACACAGGATCGTCTGCGTTTTCGGCAAACCGATAGCCGTCGTACCAGTCACGCCACCCTTCCCGGGAAATAGGCCGGCATTGTGGAAGAATGCGCTCTCAGGGGATTAGAAACAGCCAACAGGGGGCTCAAACCATCCAAATCGGAATCGGTAAAACCAACCAACTCATGGAATTCCGGATCCTGGGTAACATCATTGACATGGTTGAGTTTGGACCAGAGCCCAACGCGCACAAACCGGGTTATGCCTGTCAGAACAAGCTGAAACAGACAGGCCTGTTTTTCCTTGAAGACGCCATAGAAGTCCGCCAACTGAGAACGAATCCGGGACGCTTGTGGGGAGTGAAGATGATTGAAGATAGGGGCATCATATTCATCCACCAGAATTACCGGATAGACTTCCAGCAGGCGTTGGGCCAGTTGCAGATCAGACCAGGGCTGGCCCTGCTGGGAGTCCTGGGTAGCCTGTCTGTATACCATCTGCCCCTCCCGGTCCGCCAAAGCCTGTAGCAGATTGGCCAGGGAAGCAGCCGGGAATTGGGCTTGACAATCGTACTGATCTGTCATGTGACACTGGCGGGCCAAGTCCCGCACCTTGTTTGCCAAAGCCCCTGTAATGCCCTGGGCATCTGCCTCCATGACACTCATATCCAGGGAGAGTACCACCCGCGGGTGACTTTTCCAGTCCCATACCGAATCATCATAAACAGCAAGCGGGGCTTCGTCTCGAGAGGCTGCCGCAAAGAGATGCTGTTTTTTCTCATACATGGCCTTGATCGTGGACAACAGCAGGCTCTTGCCGAAACGCCGTGGCCGAGTAAATAAAAGAGCGGAATCGCGATCCAGGAAATTCCGGATCTGGTGTGTCTTGTCCACGTACAGCAAGCCTCTGGCCCGCATCTGGACAAAATCATGGACTGCAGGTTGCAGGCGCGGTTTCATGGAGCGACTCTTGGGCAGGTCATGGGAGTTTTATCAATCCCAGCGCTTCATACGGCATTGTACCAGTTAATATGAGACGAGATCTTCGTTGGTACCGCAACCAATGCCAACACTTGAAGTCCTAGCCCAGTCCCACGGGCGAGACCACCATCCGTGGTGGATGAGACCTGATCACTGTCGTGGTCAACCAAAGGAGCCGGCGGGATCAATGTCAATCCTGTCCGGGAAATAGCATCCAGAGGCGATTTCGAGTCCCACACTGCAGTCCATTCAGGCTATAAGAATTCTAGTCAAAGCACGAACAACAACTGGCTGTTTACATCACAAGATAGCTATTCGCCAAACACTTTCTGGTGTTCTTCGTTCTAACCTTCACCTACGTGCGCATTTTTTCGTATCTGGTCAAGAGGTGTTCAGCCCGTTCCCGCTCAGAAGCAAAGCTATCAGATCGATAGAGATGATCAACTGCCCGGTCCAGTTCTTGATGTGCCCGGCGGAGTTTCGGTGGCATTAGGTCAGGGTCGTAGAGATCCGCAAGAGTTGCATCAGGAAAGGAACTCCTGGCATCGAGCACAGCTCTTGCAGGTGGGTACAGATTTGTGGCTGGTAAATTCTCAGGCAAAGGAAAGGTGTTGTAAATGACACCGATCCCGTAAGAATAGTCGCTCTTCATTCGCCCACCTATGTACCTAACCCACGCCATGTGCATTGCAGATATCAGAATTGCGAAATGCCATAAAGCAGCATTTGGCAATATGCGAATCTTGTTGCTTGGAATCGTGGGGGGTTCCAGCCAGCCTATTGGGACATACTCGCGCCGTTCAGAACTCACTTCTGGAACAACCAAGAATGGCCCCGACGGGACAACATTAACATGATAGAGAGTGGGTGTTTCTGCAAGTTCCTGCGTTTGCTTACTCTTGCTCTTGAGGCGGTGAGCCCGAACCATTTCTATCCTTGCCCGCACTTTCGGCATTGTCCTCAAGGCTGCAGGCGAAGCGTCCTGAAGAGACAGAATCCATCGTGTACCACCTTGAAGGAATTCCCGGGCTCCTACATACGGGCGAATGTATCTTTCTGCCTCTGGTTCTTCATTCAGAAACCGAATCCGGGATTCTTCGTCAAATATGTAATGACCTCCATCTATAGGTTTAGAGCCAATGATCAACTAGGGAAAACCATTCAATGGTTTGCTCACCTCTCGGACGGTCACATGAGGATTACTCAGGTTGCTGGCATCAAACAGATAGGGCGAAATCAGTTTGTGATGGGTTTCCTCCGGATCACCGTTAGGCATGGGATAAGAAAATAGGTGTTTCTTGTCCCTGGTATTTTCATTGAGATCCATTCCAAGAATGACAACATGCACGTGGGCCTTCCCGCGTGCATCCGATCCCCAGGCGAAAGTTCGATGGGCAAAGGCGATTTCAAGACCTAGACGTTCAAAAAGAATCGGCCACAGTTGGCCAACTTGCTCTCCTTGCGTGATCGAATTGGTGGCCACAAAACTGATGCGTGTCTTGCCATGGGCATATTCCCCCGCCTTGATAAACCAGGCAGACACATAGTCAAGTGTTCCTCCGCTCTTCCCCAAGTTAGCGATCCGACGAACCTGTGCTCGTTGTCCTGTAGTTTGTAATTTGGCTCCAACAAAAGGAGGGTTTCCAAATACAAAGGAGCAACGCTCTGAAGGTAAGACGGCGTTCCAGTCCAATTCCAGCGCATCTCCATGCCGAATGAATGGGGATGTATCCAGCGGAATACGAGCATAGGTCTCCCCAAACTCCAGACTCAGTCGATTATTCATGATGTGATCCATCATCCAGAGCGCCGTTTCGGCAATTCGGGCCGGAAATTCCCCTAGTTCTATACCGAAGAACTGATCAACGTTGACAACCGACAAACCGGTGACATCTAACACCCGTTGACTTTCACCTCCTGAAAGCACATGTATTTCCCGTAGCACTTCAATTTCCAGTTGGCGAAGTTCCCTGTAGGCGATGATGAGGAAGTTGCCACAACCGCAGGCTGGATCGAAGAAGGTCATCTCTCCGAGTCGCTTCTGAAAATTCAGGAGCGCCGTACGCCGCCGTGTATCCCGGCGTGCCTTGAGTCTTGTGAACTCAGTACGAAGATCATCCAGGAACAGGGGGCCAATGACCTTCAGAATATTTCTTTCAGTTGTGTAGTGGGCTCCCTGAGCCCGGCGTACCTCTGGTTCCATGACAGATTGGAACAGGGCACCGAAAATCGCGGGGGAGATATTGGACCAGTCAAATCGACAGGTATCAAGTAACCGATCCCGCATGGGAGCAGTAAAGGACGAAATCCTGAGTGGCTCCCGAAACAGATCACCATTGACATAGGGAAAACGGGCGAGATCCTCGTCCAGGGTCGTAGTCCTTTCTTCCAGAGGTGTGTCAAGAACCTGGAAGATCTGGGCAAGCCAGGGACCCAGATCGGAACCATCCTCGCGAGTGCGAGACTCAATAAACTCCATGAAAATGTCACGAGGCTCAAAAATGCCTGTGTCATCGGCAAAAAGGCAG
Source organism: Anaerolineales bacterium (assembly GCA_034422235.1). GTDB lineage: Bacteria > Chloroflexota > Anaerolineae > Caldilineales > Caldilineaceae > Bin34. The sequence continues at coordinate 10,348 of DAOUJU010000011.1, forward strand.
AAGACTATTCGAACGAGAAATCGTTCCAAGTCATGGCGTCGATAACCCGCAGCATCCAGGGCATCATGTAAACGACCAACAAGCTCTGCTGCCTAGATATTGGCAGGATCCTGATCCCGAAATCGTCGGCGCTGCACGCCGAGAATAAATCCGAAATCCTCGACATGATGGGGAAGGTCTGCCAGTTCAAACCTTGTCTTCTCTCGCAAGTCAAGGTCATGCAACTCGAAGTTCTGAAAATCGCTGACCAGAATGTGGCGGGGCCGCAGGTTTTCTGGCAAGGCATCAAAGTAGCTTCCAGCCTGTTCGTAGGCCAGACCGAGATCTCGACCAGCGCTTTTCTGTTCCACCAGAAGCACGCCAGGCCAGAACAAATCTATGAAACCATCCCTATTATCCAGTTTCTTGACGTGCTCTTCGTAGCGGGCGACAGATCGTCGTTTGACACCAAACACTTGGAAGAAATCATTATAGAAGCTCTGTGTTTCACTTTTTTCGTAGGACGCACCTGTCCATTCGCGGGTGAATTTCACCGCTCGGGCACGTATTTCATTCCAGGAGAGTCGCATGGGCTTACCTTGTAGTCATGACGCAATCTTCTTAAGTTGCAAACCCTGAACAGAGAGCTCAAGTCACATCAGGGAAACCCCGCAAGAGACATCCTCCATTGGGTTTCCCCTGCCTACAACATACTAACGGAAGCAATTTCATATATCTTATTTACTTGTCTTCTGGAACTGATACTCATATCGGTGTTTCGATAGGTTTGCTGGAAGCACTTTTCGGGCCATCCAGGTATCTGGGAGCGTCTTGGCGTCCATTGAACTGTCAGCTTGCAGGGTATTCCCACCATGTCCTGCAGCCCTCAATCAGGGCCGGGACCAGGGGGAACTCTACATCCAGCAGGCAACTGGACCCGCCTATCGGGAAAGACTGTAGCTTCTTTCACGGATGGCGTCTGCCACTGGGGAATTACTCGCTCAGGCCAGCCTCTACAGGCCGTCCAAAGGCATTGAGGCAAGAGGACAAAAAGGGAGCAACTCAGCCGCAGAATTCTGCAAATTGGCAACTGGATCCGTAGTAATATTAGTCTTGGCTGACCAAGTGGCTGGCTTGCATACCAGCCTTATACTTGAACGCACTGCATATACCGTAAGAGGCTCGGGAACATGGGAACTGGACCATGTTGCCCTCGGCTAAGCCGAAGGCAATTTCCGAAATAGTTGCATGTCATGTAGTTGACGAACTGTGATTATGCTCACTAAGCTCACCATACGCAATTTCAAACGCCTTGACACAGTCGAGATCGAACTGGGAAGTCCGGTCGTCTTTATAGGTCCCAATAATTCTGGCAAGACCTCCGCCATGCAGGCGCTTGTGCTCTGGGATACAGGTCTCAGGCGTTGGAACGAAAAACGTTCGGGCAAATCCACTCCCGAAAGGCGACCCGGTGTAACCGTCAACCGGCGCGATTTGGTGGCCATTCCCATTTCCAAGGCCAATCTCCTGTGGCATGACTTACGCGTGCGCAATGTGGACAGGACTGAAGGCAAACAACGCACCAGCAACATTCGCATAGATCTTACTGTTGAGGGGGTCACCGCTGGCAAAGTGTGGACCTGCGGCCTGGAGTTCGATTACGCCAATGAGGAATCTTTCTATTGTCGACCGTTACGTCAGCATCCTGCTGATACTGCGGCAAGAATGCGTATCCCGGATGAAGCGGGGAAAATACAGATTGCTTTCCTGCCCCCTATGTCAGGGCTGGCGGCCGAAGAAACCAGACTCGACAGCGGGGCTATCAATGTTCGCATAGGGGAAGGACGAACAGCCGAGGTACTACGTAATCTGTGCTATCGGGTGTTTCAGGACAAGCCTGAGGCCTGGGAGATAGTTACAGACAATATGCAGAACCTTTTCGGGGCTGAGCTTCTCCCTCCTCGATACATCGAGGAGCGTGGTGAGATCGCTATGACCTACAAGGAGAGTGGGGTCACCCTAGACCTTTCCTCTGCCGGGGGAGGCCTTCACCAGACGCTGCTCCTTCTGGCCTACATGTACGCCAATCCTGGTTCTGTCATTCTTCTGGATGAGCCCGATGCCCATCTGGAGATCCTGCGCCAGCGTCAAATTTACCAGCTGCTCACGAATGTTGCCCGTGAGAGTAGCAGCCAGATCATAGCCGCCAGTCATTCGGAGGTGCTGCTCAATGAGGCAGCTGGCAAGGATTTGGTGGTCGCATTTGTGGGGGTTCCCCATCGTATAGACGGACAGGCATCACAGGTATTGAAAGCACTTAACGAGATTGGCTTCGAACAGTATTATCAAGCCGAGCAGACCGGATGGGTACTTTATCTTGAGGGTTCAACGGATTTGTCTGTACTGCAGGCCTTGGCCAAGCGTCTGGGACATGCGGCTGCCATGAAAGTGCTTGAGCGGCCCTTTGTACATTATGTCAGTGATCAGCCCAGGGCCGTCCAACGCCATTATCATGGTTTGAGGGAAGCCCTGCCTGATCTTCTGGGTGTTGCCCTCTTTGATCGTCTGGACCGTTCTCTATCGAACAGTTCCCACGTTAAGTTTCTAATGTGGAAGCGCAGAGAAATCGAGAATTATATTTGTTCGCGGGCGGCTCTCGAATCCTTTGCTGCCTCAGTTGGCGGCGATTTAGAACCAGGGTCTCTTTTCTGGGAAAGCGAATCGGAGCGGCGGCTAGCAATTATGCAACAGTCCATTGTTGAAATTGAAAGGGCTCTGCAAACGCTAGGTAAAGGTTCTCCATGGAGTGACGATATCAAAGCTAGCGACGATTTCCTGACACCACTATTTGATACCTATTTCCGCAAGTTGGAATTGCCCAATTTGATGTCCAAGAAGGCTTTCTATGAGTTGGCCGAATTCATCCCTGACAAAGAGCTTGACAGCGAGATTCAGACCAAGCTCAATGCGATTGTTGAGATAGCGGGAAGAGCCCGCTGCAAGACATAACCAAATGCCGGGAAATGTTTGAGGCTTGCACAACTACATCCGAGTTATACCCGTTTAGCAAGGCAAGACAGACTCTAGACAACGAAGCAGGTTTTATCGAAAGTATCGTTGCCGGATTCAGATATCCCAATTGACTGATCCAAATACTGCGTAAACTTGACTTGAAAGAGTGGTCTTGACTGGGAAATTGAGACCCACCTTGATTCGGGACTACCCAAGACAGCCGACTGGTACAAGTATGCTTTGGGATTTCAAAGACTAATTCCTCTCACGAGATATCGAGATCTCTCAAGGAAACGTTCTCGCTGTGAAGCAGCCCCTCTGTGAAGCAGCCCCTATATTCCCTAGGATCGCACAATTGCCCCTCAAGAGACTGAGTGGGTGGAGGAATGTCTTTGGCGGTCCAAGCGGGTCGACAAGGAAGCTGTCCCGACTATCCTACACATTGCCTGAGTATCTCAAGTGTGTCGGTAGCCCCGCTGTACTCCATCCATCCAATCGGGGTATCACCATAGGTTCTGTCAACAAAACTTAGATCGGCATCGCGGTCAAGTAAGCATCAGGGGTGAACGAGAAATTTCAAACTGCCATACTCAATGGTAAGAACACTACATACGGAGCAGAATCAGTTCCAGCCCTTAAGCTACCTGGACAACATGAAGAGTCGAAGCAGGATGGTAGGACAGTAGCCACTCATCCATGGAAACTCAATCTGCCAGTCTGATCCTAAGGAATCTTTTCTTGGCATACCAAATGGCAGGATTGAAGACATTTCCTGTTCTCGACTGAGACTCGAAACGGAAGAACGAAATTGATCGTAAGGGGCTTGGACCCACTGGACTACCATGTTCACGGGTCAGGGAATAGGCTGACACCCACGCACCTCGCCGGGCAGAGGCTTTGCTCATAGGCCATAGGGGCTAGCTTTAATATTCCTGCTCCTTTAGGCCACGGTCAGCGTAGGAACTTGCTCACGGGGTCTCATCAGGAGGGATGTCATTTTCCGGGAGGATTTCGCGCCAGTGGTGAGGGTCATCCTGCAAACGGCTCCAATCCGCCAGACTCGGCAACGGATCAGGGAGTTGGGTGGTCCACTGCGCCAATATGTACGCCACGGTAGCCGGATCAACTTCCTCTAAGGCTTCCCGCAACTGGGCGGAGAGGACCCGAAGCACACCATCCACTTGGCCTTCCGCTCGTTCCATCGCTTCCAAAGATTGCCAAGCGTCCCCGCTGTTTTGGCGGTACAACAGGGATTCATCCTGCCAATTCAGATAGCCATCCAGCACTTCGCTACGGAGTCCTGAGGAGTCTGCAGGTATGGCCTCGAACTGGGTACGAAGGTTAAAGCCACCCTCTGGCAGTGATCGGTAACCCGTCAGGCGCGGGTCTGCCTTCTTGTCCAGAATCCAGTACTCACGAATGCCCATGTGGGCATAATAGACCATCTTGTCATGGGTATCTCTTTCCTGGGTACTTGGCTTGGAATGGGACACCACCTCCAGCACCAGCAGGGGCACACCATGCTGGTCGTAACGGTACGAATCCGGGCGGGGTTGTGGTTCCGGAAAGGGCCATATCGCCAGGTCAGGGTTGAGGGTACCGTTGTTGCGGTCTCCGGCAAAACATTCGGTGGGAATCCCCGCAATGTTGGCCTCGCGAGATACGTGCCACCCCGCTTCGCGGACCAGCCAGCCGACCCCCTGCTACTAGGTATTCAGAAACGCCGTGTGATCAGGGCTGGGTGTTATGAAGCTGACATTCAGCACTACGTAGGCCGGATTCGTCGTATCAAATTCATTGTACTCGTAGAGGTCCGGCCGATAGTCGAAATCCGGCTGGTAATGGGGCAACTTCTGGATGGCCCGCATGTCGCGAGGCGGGGAAGCCAAACCCACAGGAGCTACGGATTGGGTAGGTTCCATGCTTTTCGCCTCAACCTCAGTTTTCGGTCCCACTGTAACACAGGGTACTGCGTCATTTTGCCCCCCTGCGTTCCGCCTACGCAAAGACTTTTCTCTAACGCCAGGAATCAGGAACATCGCGTAAGCCGAATCTGTTGGCCAGCTCGCGTAGTAAGTCCTCTTCAAGAGCCACTAACTCGGCATTCAGAGGTACGCTATTCCCTTTAGCAATGAAACGAATATCTGGTATTTCTACCAACATTGAGCGGGAACTTTGTTCCCATTTCTCACATATGATATCGATAATAGGCTCCAGGAGATTTCATGGTTCACCACCTTTGAAACTCTGGGGCTAGGTCCGCCAAAGAACCGCCCTCCCGGTAATTTCAGCCCCGCTTTAGACGGGGCTTTTGCTATTATCAATTTTAGGTTATGTGTCAAAGTTCAGCTTTCTTTAGCTTCACCGACTGATGCGTTCTGAGTGAGGAAAAACTGACCACACCGACGATGGCGGCCGGGCTAGCCACCGAGCCCTACAGTTGGGACTGTTACTTGGTCTGTTGGCCGACAACTATCCGTTTCTATGAAGCTTACTCATCTGTACCAACTTTCGCCAATGTTAATACACTTTCTGGTCCACTATAAGTCATTAAGCATTGACTAAGTGTATCTCTACCAATTAGCACATCGATGCCCCTATCCCGAAAGGTTTGTGGTAGCAACAAACCGGCTGCTTTGACAGCAAAAAAAGAACCTACATTGTTTATGGCAAGGCGAAAAGAATAGATATTTCTTTTTTCTGTAGAATGCACAGAACCTATTGGTAAACGATCAATTACGTTCAATTCTAGATCCTTGGCTACCGTATCATTAATAGCAGTAAAAGTGGTGCCAGTATCTATTAGTGCGTAAACATCACACCCAGGCAACTCAGCTTGCAAAAAATTGAATACCGACACAGGAATGCAAGGGCCTTCTTCTAGCAAAATATTTCTTCCATGTCTGTGCCCAAATCTGTACTCTTCCATCGGTTTGCCTGTATGCTTGTTTACAAACAGTTTAAAACGGTCATGGCAATGTTATCTGGATTAGCTTCGCGTACAAGGAATGACTCTGATCCAAATTTTTTCCCACCTTCAACAATGGCTTTGTAGCGAGTATCGAAGCTACCAATTACTTGAGAGCCTTTGATGAGTAACACTTTTCCTTTGTATTTAATTCCCAATTCTGGTTGATGATCCTCGAAGAACTTTATTTCTTCTTGGAGTGCTTCTTTTGTTACTTCCGGCATGCTACAATCTCAAAGCTAATTCATTTGATGTGAGTCATTATCAACAGCTATTATAGTCTAAAGTATTCGCATCATAGAGGTTGAGGTTTGGTGGTATCGTGGCGAGCCATTATATTCTAGGTCGCCGCTTTGCGACCTGGTCCGTTGCCGCCAAGTATCTGGTTCCTGCCTGTTGTTAATTCATCTCCCCGCAATAACAATAACGCACAGTCCCGGCGGGGAAAATGACGCAGTGCCCAACACAGGGCCAAAGGCGTGGAAGGCCCCTGTAACCCAACCTAGTATCGGCGATCCCCCGTTCGTTCCCATGGAGTCAAAACTGCTTCCTAGGGGAATTAGGACCTCAGATCCTAACTATCGACTCCCTAGAAAAAAGCTGCGATATTGGGTCTGGAAGGGCTCCCAGATCTCGGGTTCCTACCTAAATGCTACGTTTCAAGATAGACGCGTCTGCTTGGTAGGAAAGCCCTTCCTGCGAATGAGGGCGAGCAAGCGAGACAAACCACGATAAACGCTCGCAATCTTGAAAGTTCAACGAGAGTTGTTGCCAAGATTATCCGACGCGGCGTCGGAGTATCTCCAGTGTGTCCATAGCTCCACTATACTCCGCCCAGTCAGGCGGCGTGCCTCCGTGGGCTCCATCTATGATGGTGGGATCAGCGCCGTGGTCAAGTAGAAGGTTAACGCATCCGACACAGTTGTGCTGCGCCGCGAGGTGCATGGCAACAGCGTCAACGCCATGGCCCTCACCGCCCCAATTGTGCCTCAGGTCGGGGTCCGCACCGTTGGCAAGTAGCCAGGCAGCAGCCTCCACCTTATCGCTGTAGCAAGCCCAAAGCAACGGTGTCCCGCGAAAAGCGTTGGCATCTACATTCGCACCGAGATCGACGAGAGCTGCCATGGATTCACATTGATTATTGCGTGACGCCCACGTCAACGCTTCGTCCAGGATTTCCTGGCGGTTAAATGTTCGCTTCCACTCTGGGAAGAACACTGGCGCATAGAATTCCAGGCCTACTGCGGCTTCGGCTACCAGTTCCGTGCCATCCACGAAGCGTCCCAGATCAGTGCCGAGGGCAGCCGCGGTGCGCAGATTGTCGGGATAGACCGGCAGTAGAACCTCACCCATGTACGCCTTGGCATAGAACAAGGCATACGACAGGGCTGAGCCACCTTCTTTTCCGTAGGCGTTCGCGTATACGCAAGCCCCATCCCCGATCAGACGCCGAGCGAGGTCCGAATGGCCAGCCATACCCGCGGTGTGCAACGGTGTCCAGTCATCGAGGTCAGTGTTGGATGGATCGGCACCTGCTGCTAGCAGGAAATCGACCGCAGCATGCTGTTCCGCAGTACCTGGAACGAGGGGAATGGCAATATCCCCGGTCGCGGCGCGACAAGCCAAGTCGAGCAGAGAACGCCCACTTTCGTCACTTGCCGCCAAGACCTCTGGTGACCCGACCACGATTTCCCGCAACCCAGCAAGGTTACCTTCCTTAATAGCAGTTGTGGCTTGCACCAATGTATCTTCCGCCATGTCTCGTCCTACTTCTTGGGGTATTGGGTTACAAGCCCGAATTCAAGGCATCTTAATCTAAATTGTATAAGTAGTTGCGATGGGAAAGGGAGACAAGGGAACACCTCGGGCTTTCTTGACTGCGCCGAGCCATTTAGGCGGCGAATTCCCGCCGAGTGACCCTCTCTGATCCACCAATACCCGTCTTAGTTCGGGGGACACCCTAACCAGTCATTCTTGTCTTGAGCGAAGGAATACCAGCAGGCCTCTAGGGGAGATTATATCTTTACCCTATTGCTATCCCCATGGATCGATGTCTGGGCTTCTGGCCAAGACCTTGACACCTAGTAGGCGATGCGACTGTCCCTTGAATCCGAGATACCCGACAAGCAGTCCGGCCAAGGTTTCGGCCAAACCGGCACTGACCCGCATGACATCCACGTATTGTTGATGGGCTCCATAGCCGACACCGGCGTGAATCAGATGGGCCAATCCAGCGAGTAAGAGGGGATAGGCTACCATGCGCAGGAAACGAATGAATTGTGTATAGGTATTGGGCGCAGTCCGGAAGTAGTGTTCGGATACCATCAGGAATACCAGACAGACAATGCCAACCAGGATGACCGAAGCCATCAATACATTGGCGTGAATGGTGTAACGATGCAATTCAAGATTGATAAGAACGAAGCGGTAGGTATCCCGCATGACCAATGCACAAAACAGAGCGATAGCCCCAGCCACTAATACATATAAATAAGTGAGTATGTAATGAAGTACAGGTAGAGGCTGCAGATTTGCGCGCGACATTCCAGTAAGAGCTATTAGGCCTCCAGTGTGACAGGAGCCATGGATATACCTTGAAGTTCCAGTTCTTCGGCAAAGTGACAGGTAGCGAAATGGCGGTCACTGATATTCACCGCCGGCGGCGTTTCCGTACGGCATATGTCCTGGACATGCTTGCACCGCGCCTGGAAGACACAGCCAGGCGGCAGATTCGCCGGATCGGGTGGTTCACCGGCCGTGATCAACCGTTTGCCCCTGGCCCCCTTGGCGGTCCGGGGTACTGCTGCCAGCAACATCGCGGAATAGGGGTGTCGCGGACGGTCCAGGAGATCCTCCTTGGGGCCCAGTTCAACCAACCGGCCTGCATACATGACCGCAATCCGATCACAGATATAGCGGATTACGCTCATGTCATGGGAAACAAACAGATAGGTCAGGTCGAATTCAACCTGCAGTTCCTGCAACAGATTCAGGATTTGGGCCTGGATGGAAACGTCCAGGGCCGACACGGGTTCATCCGCTACCACCAGCCGCGGATTCACGACCAGAGCCCGGGCGATACCTATGCGTTGGCGTTGACCTCCACTGAAGCTGTGAGGGTAGCGGCGGAGATGTTCCACCCGCAGACCTACTTGCTGAATGATACGGGCTACCCGTTCTTCCAGTTCTGTCCCTGTGGCTACACCATTAACCCGCAACGGTTCCCCGACGGTTTCAAGGATGTTCATGCGAGGATTCAGGGAAGCAAAAGGGTCCTGGAAGATCATCTGCGCCCGACGCCGGAAAAGCTTCTTGTCTTCGGCAGCCAGATTCTCCACTTCCAGCGTACGATCTTCCAGATGGAAGCGGATCCCGCCTGCGGTAGGATCATAGAGACGGAGAATGGTGCGGCCCAGTGTGGTTTTACCGCAACCGGATTCCCCTACAATTCCCAGAGTTTCTCCCGCGGCCACCTTGAAGGTTACGTCGTCTACTGCCTTGGTTTGCCCTACCACACGGCGCAGGAATCCCTGTTTGATAGGGAAATACTTGCAGAGTTCGTTGACTTCCAGCAGCGTACCGTTGTCAGGCATGAGCGGATTCCGGAGCTTGATCCGAGAAGGCAACGGGATCAGGGGTGTGATCGTCTGTATAGAGGAAGCAACGCACAGTATGGCCCTGATTCACCTCAATGGCAGGAGGCATATGTACATCACACACATCGGGAATGCGATCAGTACAACGGGCAAAGAAGGGACAGCCCTGATGTACCGCAAAGGGACTGGGGATATTGCCCGCGATCGGTACCAGGGGCTCTAGGGGACCATCAATCTTGGGGATGGATTGCCACAGGGCCTTGGTGTAGGGATGCAGGGGTTCGTCGAATATCGCTTCCGCGGCGGCATGTTCCATGACCCGCCCCAAATACATCACCATGACTTCATCCGCCAGGCCTCCGACGACGGCCAGGTCATGACTGATGTAGATGATGGCCATATTCAGTTCTGCCTGGAGAGCCTGGATCAGCTCCAAAATCTGGGCCTCAATTGTTACATCCAGCGCTGTGGTGGGTTCATCCGCAATCAGAAGCAAGGGATTGCAGGACAGAGCCATGGCAATCATGGCGCGTTGTCGCATCCCTCCTGACAGCTCATGAGGGTAGGAATCCACAGCCCGGTCAGGCCGGGGAATGCCCACGCGGCGTAACAGATCCTCGGTGCGCTCCCGGGCCGAGGTCTTCGTAGACCCGGGAATATGTAACAGAATGGCTTCGCCAATCTGCTGTCCCACGGTATGCAGGGGACTGAACGAGGTCATGGGTTCCTGGAAGATCATCCCGATGTCCCCACCGCGAATCTGGCGGTACTCAGGCCCCCGTGGATCAAGTTGGGCCAGATCCACCAGATCTTCCATGTAATCGGCTTTCTGCTCGTGCAGGATGATCTCCCCGCCCAACATCTTGGCAGGAGGGCTGGGTACAATCCCCATTACGGACTGGGCGGTAACCGACTTGCCAGAACCACTCTCACCAATAATCCCCAGCGTACGTCCCTGATGGACATCAAAGGAAACCTCATTGACCGCCTGGACTACCCCTTCGTACAGAAAGAAATGGACCTGGAGATTCCTGACCTCCAGGAGTAGGTCACCGGTGTGATGCTGGGCCATGAGAACTGCCAAGCCGTTTAGTGGTCGGAATAGGGATCGGCGGCATCACGCAAGCCGTCCCCCACGAAATTGAACAGTAACACGGCAACTATCACCCAGGCCGCCGGAATAAGCTGATGCGGATGTTGGGCGATGGCCACAATATCCTGGGCATCTTGCAGCAGGGTGCCCCAACTGACTGCCGGTGGCTGAATGCCCAGGCCAATAAAACTAAGGGCAGTTTCCGCCAATATCATGTTAGGTACCATCAAAGTGATGGAAACGATGAGATGGCTTGTGAATCCGGGTAGCAGATGCTTGAAGATGATGCGCGATTCGCTCGTGCCAGCCGCTTTGGCGGCCATGGCATAATCTTCCTCCCGCAGGGACAGCAACTTGCCTCGCACTACCCGTCCCAATCCCGTCCATCCCACAATGGAGAGAATGACCGTAATAGCGAAATAGGTACGCAAAATAGGCCAGTCGCGGGGCAACGCAGCCGCCAGCGCCATCCAAAGCGGAATCTGTGGTATGGAGATCAGAAAATCGATGAGGCGCTGAATGACTTCATCTATCAGTCCCCCAAAATACCCGGATATGCCCCCCAAGACAATGCCAAACACCAGGCTGAGTGCCACCCCTATGAGACCGATCGACAGCGATATGCGGGCGCCAAAGAGGGTACGGGTCAAGATATCACGCGCCAGATTGTCGGCCCCAAACAGCATGAGGGGCGGGGCATCTGCCACGGACCCAAAGAAATGCCGCGTTCCCTTGATTCCTCCCAGAATCGTATATTCTTCTCCGGTGACAAAAAATCTCACCGGGTAACGGGTATCGGTTATGGGGTGAAACTCGTACCTGAAAGTCTCTCTGTTCAGCACCTTCTCAAAACCATAATAGAACGGACCGGTGAAAGTTCTTTGACCACTCTCATCCTTATACGTCCACTGAATGCGCACGGGCGGTGCCTGTTGGTACCCTTCGAAGCGGGTAGCGGGCAGGTAGGGACTGAAAAAGCCAGGGACTAGCGCCACGACATACAGGGCTACCAGCAGCAGAGTACTGATCATAGCAACCCGGTGACGCCTGAACCGCCACCAGATCAGCGCCCATTGACTGGCATAGTAAAAGCTTTCGTCCTGCTCCGCAACGCCTGGAATCAGGACTTCGTCAGCGGTATCTACCGAAACGGCCATTCCTTGCTTCCATGTACCTGAATCTGACTAACGCGCGGTGGCCGCTTCATAACGAATACGCGGATCCAATGCAGCAAGCAGGATGTCCGACAAGAGTGTGCCAATCACGGTAAGTGTACTCAGGATCAGGACAATACTGCCAGCCAGATACATGTCCTGAGCCAGGACAGCCCGTAACAGCAGGGGGCCCGTAGTCTGGAGCCCCAGAATCAGGGATACAAGTACCTCCCCTGAGAAAATACCGGGCAGGAGCCAGCCGATAGTACTGATGACCGGATTCATGGACATGCGGACCGGATACTTGAAGAGGATCTGCATTTCCTTGACCCCCTTGGCCCGGGCGGTAATCACATATTGTTTCTTGAGTTCATCCAACAGATTGCCCCGCATCACACGGATCAGGGCCCCCGTACCATTCAAACCAATGATGATCAAAGGCAAGACCAGATGCTTTAGCATGTCAAAAAACTTGGCGCGTGACATAGGTTCATCCATGTAATCAATGGAGTAAAGCCCCAAAGGAGCAAACCCCGTCAACTCCAGGATCCACCAAGCCAGCACCATGGCCAGCAGGAAGGTAGGTGTAGCCAATCCCAGGAATCCGAAAAAGGTAAAAAGATAATCCAGCACCGAGTACTGGTGGGTTGCCGAAAAAATGCCAATGGGAATCGCAATCGCCCAGGAAACCACCAGTGCCATCAGCGATATCATCAGAGTCAGGGGCAGGCGCTCCGACAAGAGCTCATTGACTGTCTTGCCCCACTGGAAGGACCAACCGAAATGGAACCTGAACAAGATGTTACCCATCCATTTGAGGTACCTTATCCAAGCTGGATCGTCAAAGCCGTACGTGGCAATCAAGCGGTCGGCTTCCTCTTCATTGAGCTCAATCCCCGAAGCCCTCAGGGTTTCAATATGATAGGTCACCCAATCCCCGGGAGGAAGTTCAATGATGGTGAACGAAACCAGCGAAATCAGGAGTAAGATAGGCACCAGCATGACGGTGCGTCGAACAATATAAGCAATCATCAGACTTTAGCTATCTCTCATTGCCTTCGAGGAAAAGAAGAGAAACCATCTGCCGGTCTCGCAGTCTGGATCGAGGGCTGCCTTACGGATATCCCTGGGTTTGCGTCCAACGGGCTCTGCAAGGTAACAGGAAGATACCGTCCGCTAAAGGGGTACAAGCCATGGCATAACCCTCAACCGGAGCACTATTGGAGGGTTGTGTCTTAACCCCATTTTAGCGCAACTTGACGAATCCCTATAAACGGAAAGTCCCCCCTATCAGCAAGGCCACCGGATCCATGATCCTCAGGTGAACCGTTCAGACCAGAGTGTAACCTCTTCCAGCGCCTGCGGCTGGACTTGCACTCCCAGTCCTGCTCCTTGCGGTACCGTCATGGTGGAATCAGCATTCAGGCAGAAATTGGGTTCGGCAATATCGGTGTGGAAGTATCGGTCCGACGCAGAGATATCGCCGGGCAATGTGAAATTTGGCAGGCTGGCTAACGCTACGTTGGTCGCCCGACCCACATTAGTCTCCAGCATACCGCCGCACCAGACCGGTATGCCGGCTTCCTGGCACAAGTCGTGAATTTCTCGTGCCGCCGTAAGACCCCCTACGCGGCCAACCTTGATATTAATATTCCGACAGGCGTGGATCTTGAGAGCCCAGCGCGCATGGTTCGGCGAGTGAATGCTCTCATCCAGGCAGATGGGGGTAGACATGGTCCTTTGGAGTTCAGCGTGATCCACCATGTCTTCATGGTGGAACGGTTGCTCTACAAGCAGGAGCTCGAAGTGGTCCAAAGCCTGCAGTTGCGCCCGGTCCGCCAAGGTGTAGGCTGAATTGGCATCGACCTGCAAGGCCAGGTCGGGCCATCGATTACGAATGTGTTCTACCACCTGGACATCCCAACCGGGTTTGATCTTGAGTTTGACCCGTCGATATCCCGAATCTACATACTCTTCCACTTTGGCTGTCAGTTCTGGCAGCGTGGCTTCAATTCCTACACTGACCCCAACCGGTACCTGGGCCAGAGTCCCCCCCAACAGGCTTTGCAGAGACTGGCCCTGCATCTGGCCCTGCAAGTCCCACAAGGCGTTTTCTACCGCCGCTTTGGCCATGCCATGACCCCTTATGCGGCCGAATAGTTCAGCTGCTTCGGCAGGCTGGTCCAACTCCTGGTTCAGGAGCAAGGGAATGAGGTACTGGACCATGACATGCTTGGCTGTACCCATGGTCTCATAGGAATACCAGGGACCGGATCCGGCTACACATTCGCCCCATCCCGAGACTCCGTTTGCCTGTAAGCACACAAGGATGGATTCCCTATGAGTTTCCCGAGCAAAGCTGGTTTCAAAGGGATGTACATAGGCCATGCGGATGTGATGGAGTTCCACAGCCTCAACAAGATGGCCGTTCCCTGGTTGCGGATTCATACAAATTCCTCCTCTTTTGCGATCACGTAGTAGGTGCAATCCTCTTCACGACAAAGATCTATTATCAGATAGCCCTGTTGCATTAAGCCTGACAGAACTTCCCTCGATCTTAGTCTGATGGCCAACGCCCTGTCCCAATCCCGTGCCAGCAATCCTGTGAAGTCCTGCGGCGCTTCGAAAGCGATGAGGGCCCCTGAATTCTCTATAACCTGCTGCGTTGGCATAGACAGGTACATGTCAGTCGAAACGAAGTTTCCGCGCCGACCAAGGTTCTCCTCTTGGACTTGCTTTACCCTAGCCCGCAGGGCCGCTATTTTTGGGGCAGAGGGCCCTACATGCCACTCCACTTCAAAACGGTCCGAAGGCATACCACCTCCGATTTCACTACCATACCAATTTTGATGGTAACGCCGGCAAACGACGCCCAGCTTGCGGAAATTAAGATGATTGTTGCTCACTAGGAGGGGATCGACGGTCCAGGTAATGAGGGATACTCCCTGGTCCCGCACGAATTGTGCCTGCTCCTGTTTTAGCCGCTGGCCAATGCCGCGATTCTGGTATTCAGGTCTCACCGCCAGCATATGGGAACAATGCTTCCAATGCCCGTCCTCTGTTTGTCCCGGGAAGCCGAACAGAAAACCCACTAGGAGCGGCCCATCCGCGCGGGTTGAATCGAAGGCCCCAAGCACGAGTCCCCCATTGTGTTGGGCTGTCAGCATCACATGCAGTGGTGTTACAAACCGATCGGTGGTCTGCCACACATCCCGTTGGAGCACCTCCGCCGCCTCGTAGTCAGCAATGGATTCCAATGTTCGTATTTCAATGGACTCTTCGCGTTGCTCTTGGGTCATCACATCGTCTCCCCTGGACCAATGGCTTGCGGATCATGAAGCCAACACCGCGCTGTCTGTCCCTCCTGGATGGGAAGAGGCGGAGGCGGCTGCTGCAGACACAGATCCCAGGCCTGATCGCAGCGAGACTGGAATCGGCACCCGGCGGGGAGGACCCTCAGGTCAGGTGGTGTGCCAGGAATGAATTCGGGCATTGCCCCATCCTGCAGTCGGGGAATGCTCGCCAGCAGCTTTCGGGCATAGGGATGGGCAGGGGCATGGAGCACCTGTTCCGCGGTGCCGATTTCAACCAGCTGACCCGCGTATACCACCGCCAACTGATTACAGATGTCACTGGCCAAGGCAATATCATGCGTAATGAAAATAATGGATAAACCCTCCGCCACGAGATCCTTCAGCAAGTTCATGATCTGGGCTTGCACGCTGACATCCAGGGCCGAAGTGGGTTCATCCATGATAAGAAGACTGGGATCATAGATCAAGGCGGCCGCTATCATGACCCTCTGCTTCATGCCACCACTCAATTCGTGAGGATACAGCGAGTAAACACTGGTGGGCAGTCCTACCTGTTCCAGGAGTGCTTCCGCCTTGCGACGCAGATCGGCCCGGGTTCGTTGTCCCGATACCAGATAGGGTTCAATAATCTGGTTGCCGATGCGCATGACCGGATTAAGGCTGTTCATGGCCCCTTGAGGCACCAGGGCCATGCGTTTCCACTTTACCTCCCGATGGAACCGCTGGGCATCGAAGGCCGAAACCAATTCCCCTGACAGGCTGACCTCACCTTCGAAACGGGCCGTGTTACCCGGCAGATGTCGCATCAGGGCATTGGCCGTGCTGGATTTGCCACAACCTGACTCGCCTACAATCCCCAAGGCGCTGCCGGGTTCCTCAAGATCAAAAGATATACCATCCACGGCACGCACCTCGCCTTGAGGATCGGCGTAATGCAAAATGAGGTTCCTAACCTCCAGCAGCTTGGCCATGTTTTGACTCTATTGCCGTCGGACCTGCTGCAGCCGCGGGTTTACTACAGGCTCGATAGCCAATGAGATAAGCATGAAAGTCAGGGCTACCAATACGATCAGGAGTCCCGGCGGAATGATCCACCACCAATATCCTACATAGACGCCACCCGTACGGAAGCCCGCTTCCAGAATTTGACCCCACGTGGGAATGGACGGATCGCCCAGACCCAGAAAACTGAGGCCGGCTTCCGCCAGAATGGCGGACGGAGCAGTAAAAATGATCTGGGCCAGAAAATACGGCATGATTTGGGGCAGGATATGCCGGAACATGATACGGGCCCGGGACGAACCCAAGCTCTGAATGGCTTCAATAAGCTGGCTGGAACGCATGTGCAGCACCATGACACGAATCTGAATGGCCAGACCTGGCCAGCTAAAGGCAATCAGGATCCCCATGATGACGGCCAAATTAGGCCCTATGATGAATAGCAGGAAAATCAGTAGAGGTAAAACCGGAATATTGGCCACGATATCAGACAGACGCTGGATCACCGTGTCGGTCGTACCTCCTATGTAACCGCTGGTGATACCCAGTGCAGTCCCGATAGCGGTGGAAAGCAGGGACACCACGATCCCGATCAGCAGGGCCACCGGAAGCCCGTAGAGCAGACCTTGCCCCAGATCGCGACCAATACTGTCGGTACCCATGGTGCCAAAAGCATTACCCCCGGCGACCAATTTCACAGAGCCAATACGGTCATTGGGATCACGCGTAGCGGTCTGAAAAAGAAATTCGTAGGTACCGGTCAGGGGTACAAATTCCTGCCCATTACTCTCCGGCGTCCCGAACAGGATGGCCATTACCTGCTTCTTGATATCGGCCTCTTCCAGTTGCAGGTCATAAGTTTCTGCCAGGAACTCCTGGAGAGAGGTAAGAACACTTTCTTCCGCGTTGACCTGTATACGTAAAGGTTCTTCCGCGTGACGGACATAGGGGCCTTCTTCCCCTTCACGCGGACCTTTCACTGCGTGCCGCAAGAGACTGATACGGCTCTCGTCAGGACGAATCAAGGTCAACCCCAAGAGGGGGGCCCGTTCCGCAAAATGCACATCGGTAACCGCCAGGGAAAGAAAGCCGGGGACACCTTGCGTCTCGTATTCATAAGGTATGCGGTAATCGGCAATCAGGTTTCGGCCCTTTTCCTCCACACTGTCCGGTTCCGTCCGTGTCTCTACCCAATGGGTTACACTGGCCCTGCCCCGCAAGTTATGGATCCAGGAAGGAGGACTGGCCTTGGGATTGTCCGCCCAATGCACTGGGTTGCTCCAGAAACGCGCGCCAAATTCATCGGGAAACGTGAACACCACATACAGTGCCAGCACCACCTGCAAGCTCAGCAGGAGCAGACCGGCTATTCCCATGGCACTGGACCGTAGAGCGGTCCCAATTTGTGACAGACGCATCAGCGCGAATAACTGACTCGTGGATCCAGAAACAGGTACAGGATTTCCAGTAACAACCGAATACCTACATACATGAGGGTAAACATGAAAGTCAGAGCCACTATCACTCCTTCATCCGGGGTACCAGCCAGAGCATCGTAGTAAAGGCGCCCCATGCCTTGCCAGTTGAACACGGTCTCGATGAGAATGGAACCAGACAGCGAGCCTGCCAAGCCGAATATCAGTCCGGTCACAATCGGCGGCGCGGCTACCCGCAGAATATGGATATTGCGGACCCGGCGTTCGGGCAGACCCTTGGTCCGCGCCATGGCCACGAAATCTTCCTGGGCAATATTGAGGGTAATAGTCCTTACCCCATAAATGTAGGGCCCGACGCTGACCAGTACCATGGAAAGTACGGGCAGAATGGCATGCTTGGCCATATCCCAGAAACGGGGCCACCCCCCTTCAGGGGGAGGGGTACTGTACATGCCTCCAGAGGGCAGGAGCCGCCATTGAACAGATAGGACCAGTATGAGCAAAATGCCAATCCACCACGTAGGAATGGCATAGGTAATAGCCGCAAAACCCGAGATGGCCCGATCAATCCAGGTGCCGGGACGGGTAGCCACGAAAAGTCCCATACCCAGACCTATGATGGCCACGATGAATAACGTGGTAGTCATCAGGATCATGGTGTTGGGCAAACGTTCCAGCACGATATCAATGATCTGGCTGGAGCCATCAAAGCTACGCAAGGTACGAGCTTCGCCCAGATCCAGCCGCAATACGCGAAATACCGTACTGGGCAGTCGCGTGTACCATGGAGTATCCAGACCATAGAAGGTTTCCAATTCCCTCTTCCGCTCGGAGAGTACCTTCTCCAATTCCTCTGGGTCCCGTATAGTCTCTGCCAGCGCCGTGCGTTCGACTCGTATTTGTTCCCCCACCACGGCCGCCAGAATACGATCCGAGAATCCGGTCAATCCCAGAGTCAGAACCAGCATCAACAAGACAACGAAGAACACGCCCATCAGAGTCACGGCTCTTAGGGCCAGAGGAACGAGTTGGCGCACGCTATCAAATTATGTGAAACAGTCGAAAATCGATGTGGGCATAATTCTACTCCTTATGATATGGGTCTGTTACCTTTGATGGAGGTTATGAAATTCCAATTTACTCTACTCGCAACGGGGAGCAACCTGCTCTGGGACATGTCCAGCATTTCCAGAGCAGATCAGAGTTTACTTGCATTTCGGTTCCTGATTTCATGCCTATTTCATGCTAGAATCATGACATGGCCAATTTGCAAGTGAAGAATGTACCCGATGCCCTTTACGAACGCCTGCGTCGTCATGCCCGGGAGAGCAACTGCACCATAGGCGCTGCCGTACTGGCCGCGGTAGAGCGAGACTTGGCGCGAAAGGAATGGCAAAAACGATTGGGCCAGCGCCCCAAGACCAACTTGGGTGTTGAGGCCGCAGAACTACTCCAGATGGAACGGTCCCAACGGCACAGAGAACTTGAGTGACCCCTTTTGTGGTTGATGCCTCGGTTGCCGTGGAATACCTTCTGAGAACTCCCCTGGGTTTGACACTGTCGGACTTGCTTGAGAGCTCCTGTCTATTTGCACCTGAACTAATCGACGCGGAGGTATTATCTGTCCTGCGGCGCGGTGTACTAAACGGTCACCTTACTGAGCAGCGGGCCTTGAGGACCTGACTCATTGGCCTCTGGACCGAGTCCCTCATCGGGAGGGTCTATTGGGCTTGGCTATATTTTCGCAACGTCAGTGCTTATGACACCTTCTATATCGCTGCTGCCCAGGCCTTTGACATTCCCCTATTGACAGCTGATCGACGGCTGGCGAGAACTCCCGGCTTGGATATCACCATACATCAGGTTCGTTTGGGACAGAATCAGGTTTCCTAGGAAGTCCTGAGACCTTCTGCCTTTAGCCTGGCAGTCATCCTCCCAATTCTGATACTCCTACGCTTACCCTATGCCCTTCCACAAGGGAACCATAAGCAGTTCGCCACAGCGGAGCGCTGACTCATTACTCGACTGCCGGAGGACTGGTCCTTTTTGCATTTCAACCTACAGGACGGGTTGAGTCTGCCCAGGTCCCTGGTCCATACGTGTTCTCTTGCCATTCAGCATGGTACCAATCCAGGTGTACCGTACTCCCAATTCATATATGACCAGCAGGATCCCTGGAACCACCAGACAGATAATGGCGAATTTCAGATGGACGTTAATGGCCATGCCGGCCAGAACATTCTGCAGAACTAAGACCAGAGCAAGATGCCAAAGGTACAGCCAATAGGACGCATCTGAGAGATAGCGTACCCAGTACCGTTCCTTGGCCGCAAGGCAGCGGAAAATGCCCAACAGGCCGAAGCACATCAGCCAGGTATAGGCAGTCTGCAGAATAGTTACGATGACCCATGCTAGGGCTGGTCCCCAACGCCAGGATTCATCCGGATAGAGAAGCACAAGCCCTGTCAGAAAGATAACCGTCATGGTTGGTGGCAGGAACAGAACCCACCATCGGCGTACAGCAATGTTTCTTTGATAGAGAAAAGCGCCACAATAGAAGAACAGTGCATAGTAACCAAGCACTTTGGGTTCCGGTAGTAAATGGGTCGATGTATCCGCTCCGAATGACCTCTGATCCATGAAGAACATAGGCAAGAGTACAAGGGGCACCAGAAGCCACCAAACCCAGTGACAGAACTCTGCGCCAAGTCTGACTGCGGCCATGAAACTGCCTGCCAGTATCAGGAGCATCCATAGAAACCAGAGATGGTCGAAACCCTCAAGAATCCAGGCAATGGGCCAGGTAGCCAGGTTGAATTCGATTCCTTGTTTTGCCCAGTGAGTAACAGGGATGACCGTTACGGTGCCCAGAGCCAGGGGAAGCCCAATGCGTTTCAGGCGATGATAAAGCAGATAACGCAATCCCCGTTGCCGCCACAACATGGCGGTAAAGTAGCCACTTAACAGGAAAAAGAGTGGCATCCGAAAGCCATGGATCCCGAACATCAAGACCAAGTAGATATTCCTGTCTGGAGGGACTGAGTTGGCCCATGGATCCTGGACGGGCCAAGCATTGCCCGGAATGAGGAATATGGCCGCATGCAAAATGATTCCCAGCAACATGGCAAACCCGCGCAGGGCATCCAGGTCATGGATCCGAGCCGCGTTGTCACTGGACGCACATTTATCCAGTTGATCCATTGACTTCACCCGGCTGGACTTGCATCCGTTCAGCCATTATATTGCTGCGCACCAAGAAAACGTAGGCTAATGCTCCCCTGATCAGGTACCTGTTACACCTTTTTCATCAGCCTGAGAGAAACCACGGTCAATTTATGACACGGCGGCCTCGATTGGACATTTGATAAAGGTCAACCTTGCTGGCTCAGGATATAACCAGACTCCAGCCACATTCGTGTCTAATTCTGTTCTTCTGGCAGAAGGGCAGGATCTTTGGGGTCGACAGGCTTATTCCTTTGCCCACACCAATGGCCCTCGATCCATAGATCATTCCATATTGGACACAAATCCGATTCAGTACACAACGGAAAGCCCTAGTGACGGCTACCCGATCGGACTATGAGCCGCGGGCCGTTACCGGATCTGAAACCTGACCGGCAACGGCCCGCAAGAAGCGGCTTGCTGGCCACAACCTGCTCAGAAGGCAGGCGCTGACGCGAAACTCTCTTGGTTCAGTCCCGGCCAGAGCACCGAATATTGCTTTTTAGTCTAGCCAAAGCCGACATCGGCTTCGATCTCTACCTCACGTTCGGTTACCCGCACCAATTCATCACTATAGGCAGCCAGAATGAGTTCAAAGAGATCGAAATCCAGATCCCCGGTTTCTTCCTCAGTCATGACCACAGCGAATTCATTGTTCTCTCTGGCCTCTGCTTGACCGTTGAGCAAGACCTGTCCACTGGAAGCATCTTTGAGGATATAGAGTACGGCCAGTTCGCCGGGTCCTTCCAGTTGCATGGTAACCTCGAAATCCTCGCCCATCACCAAGTCCCCGGCATCAATCTCAGTGAACGTAATGAATTCCGGTTCCCCTACATACAGGTCACCCGGTCTGAAGGGGTAATCTTCATGGCGAAAGGCTTGGAGTTCAGCATATTGGGCACCCGGATCGTAACGTTCTAGCGTGAAAGGCCCATTCCCTATCACCAGATGGCCCTTTTCCGCGAACCAGTCCAGCAAGGCATCATAGCCCGCTACGGCTTCCTCAGTTGATACCAAGGGCTCTGTACTTCCAGGCAAGGTCAGGAACGATGCGGGAAGCTGTTCCTTTCTCTTTAGGTCCAGAAGGACGCGTCGCACGAGCCGGGCATCGCGATCCAGGACTAGGCTGATCCAGGGCAATTTGAAACGGGCCGCCGCCGTATCGCTATAGGCGCCTCGGCGTTGGCTGAACACCAATTCGTCCATGGCATACAACAGTTCCCAGGGGGTACCCACACCGGAAGGTATGCCATAGGCCGCTATGTAGTCTTCTTCAAAGTGCCAGAAATCAACATAGGATTCAACCCTGTTCTCGTCCAGGACCCGATATCCCTTGACAGTCTCAAGATAGGGCCGGGCTGTCACCGCTATCACAGTTTCAATCAAGGCTTTTTCGGGGTTCAGGGACATATCGATGCCCTGGGCCAACCCATACAGTACGTCCGCCATCGAAATAGCTTGACCGTGGTGGTAAGGAGATTGGAAGAACTTGCTGTAGTCGTAGGTCACCTTGCTTACGGCGGTAATCCCTTCACCCACCGACTTCCAGGAACCGCTGTTGGCATCCCACATCATGGCATCTTCTGGTACGTCCAGCGTAGCTTCCGGTCCTGCAGTCTCAACTTCATAGTCCAGACGGAAAGGTTGAGGTTTCCCCGAAAAGGGATGATTCCACATGGCGGGATCCTGAAGCTGTCGGTAAATATCCGATGTGTACACGTCACCGATACCCCCAACGGGATTCCAGGTAGAACGCTCGGTCCATACCCACAAGTGTCCTACCGTTAGCGCATCGCTGTTTTCCTTGTAGGCAGCACGCAGGGACCAAAGCCCACGTGGACCTGCGGCTACATCCTGGGTTATGCCCGTGATATCCGGTTGCACTGGATAGGTGTTGAGAATGGTCGCTATCCAGATGCGAACGCTTTCATCCAGGCCCAGAGCGGTCATCTGTCTGTACAGTTCATCCCGTTCGTCCCGATCGGCGAAATCCCCCTGAAACAAACGACGCCCCAATGTATCCAGTTCCTCGTTTTCATACTGCCAGAAACCTACTTCCCGCCAACCGGGCATATTGCCCAGCCAGGGAGCGTAATAGGCGTTGATACCACTGTAGTCATAACGTTGCGGGGCACCCCGTCCCCAGCCTTCCGTATACAGGTGCCACTGGAAGTCTGCCGGATTGGAGGTATAGACCGTCTGGATGGCGGGGGCAAACGGTTGGTAGGTCGCCGAAACCCGGAAGCCTGCCTGCGTGAGAGCCGTCTGGATGAGGTTGCCTACTTCCCGGCGCTCATCTTCGACCCGAATGATGAACTTCACCGTCACCGGCCTGTCCTCGTAGTGCCATATGTCGTCCTGTAAGACTGCACCGGCCTCGGTCATGGCAGTCGCGATCTCGGCCCGGGCCAACTCCGGATCGTAGTCAAGACCCGCCTCGTTTACCTGGGTAAAGATCGTGAGATAATCGTAGTCTGTTGGACTGATATTGGTCAGCATAGGGACAGCCTGCCCCTGATAGATCTCCCGGGCTACAAATTCCCGGTCCACCAGACTCTGGACTGCCTTCCGCACAGCGGGCAAGGAAAAAGGATTCAAGGTGCCTTCCGGAGCGGGGGCAGGATTTAGCAACAGCGAAATGGTGGTGGCCGGGGCTTCAAACAACTGAATGTCTTGCGCCTGCAGTTCCTTGGCGGCACTGATTTTCAGGTTGTAGTAGTACAAATCCATTTCCCCTGCCTGCAAGTCCAGAGGAGCCCGGTCCACGTCAAAAGCCCGGAAAATCAGGGTGTCCACCGCGGGCCCTGTTAGCTCGTGTGGGGCTTCATACACATTTTCGGTGTTTTCCTCTGAGCCTGAGTCTTCATCTGCCCCCAGCACAGGGGTTGAGAACAGGAAGAGTGCCAGGATTGAACTAATCAGCCACCGACCTGTCTTGTACGGCCGTGTGTGATGACGAAGGAATATTGACATAGTTTCTTTGTCCTTGTCTGCCCGGACTGCCACAGCCGCCAGCCCTGTCAAGCAGAGTCAGCGGCTGTGGCCACAGGATCCAGTTCCTTGCACTTTATTCAAGCTGGTCCAGAATGGCGGCCAATTGTTCAGACAGACTTTCTACGTTATCAAAGCCAAACTCCATGTAGAAGGAGGTAGAAGCAAAATTGCCGGAACCATCTACCAAGGTCACGGAGTGAGCGCCTTCACCGGAGATGGGCACAAATACGTTGGCGGTCATGCGGCCCAATTCATCTGTTCGGCCCGAGGCTACTTCTGTCCCGCCTACCAACAGGAAGTAGTTGATGAGAGGCTGGAAGCCGTGGCCCTGCACGGTGATCCTTTCACCAGCCGGTCCCGCATTGGGACTGATGAAAATTTCCGGAGCCGGAATGGTGCGCTGACGGGTAAAACCAATCTTCTGATTGAAACCGCCGAATTCCCCCAACCGGGTATCCGCCCAGACCAGATAGGCTTCATCCTCAATTGCGGCTATGGAGAAATAATCTCCCAGGAACAGGCCTCTGGGGAAACCCTTATTGACATTGGACGGGAAATCTGTGACCCGAGTGTCGCCCACCCGCAGATTCAGTTCGGGCAGCTCAAAGCCCCAGGTTTCGCCCTGATCATCGGAACGGGTGTAATAAATGTGATAGCGTGTCTCCACCGGATCGTCCCGCATATCACCCCACATCACATGAATTACACCGTCGGGGCCAACATCCACGGCGGGGAAAAACTGCAACGCTGTTCCCTGATCCTGGTTGAGCTGTTTGGGTTGTGACCAACGCCGTCCGCCATTGGTCGACCGAATGAAGAATATATCGCCTTCATCGGTTTCGTTATCAGGTGGAATTGCCGTGTAGACGATATAGATTTCGTCATTGGGCCCTATGGCCATCTTGGGAAAGGCCGAAGCCCAATACCGAAAATAGGCATTCCGGGGCCGGAATCCAGGTTCCAGGAAACTGGCGATGCGAATGGGATCGGAGAAGCTCTCGCCGCCATTTTCGGACTTGGACAGATAGAATTCAGCCAGACCTTTCTGGCTTTCATCGTCCGTACTGTCAATCCAGGTTACGTAGACATGGCCCTGTGAATCCACTACCGCCACCGGACCTTGCACGACCCGCTTGGTGCCAATGGTATTGGCTTGGCCTTCGGTTTCACTGATTTCGCCGTAGGTGCGGCGAACCGTGGGACCTGCGGCCACCGGATCGGACCAGGTCTGTCCTTCATCCATGGAGTAGACGAGCATCGGTGTTGTGTCTACCCGAGGTGAGCCCAGGGTTGGCAATTCTCCCAGGTAAAGGATGTCGTAGGAGGTATTGAATTCCACGTACGTCACGTAAATGACTTCAATGTCCTCAATCGTGGGATGGGGGCCTACGGCCATCCAGGGCTTGTCCAGAAAACCGAGGGTAACCGTACCCCGCATACGTCCGGTCAAATCGCTTTCGACATCACTTTCCACGTCACTGCGGGCGCTGGATACAGGTTCCAACCAAGTATAGCCACCGTCCTCCGACTTGGCTACCGCAATGCTGGATACCAAGGCAAAACCCACCGCATTACCCACGGTGTATTCCTTGATACCGATAGAAATGGAACCCATGTAGACGTTGCCCTGGCTATCGAATTCGACGACCGGATCCCCTCCTGAAACCCGATCCTTGCGCAGGTATTTCACCTGGCGCGGGCCGTCCCAGGTTACGCCTCCATCAATGGAGACGTAGGAGGTGTTGTTGGGGAAGTTGTAGTCAATGGTACCCAGCACAATGTGATCCGGGTCCAGGGGATTGACGGCAATTTCAGGCTCAGTCTGGATCGGGGAATTACTGAAATCTCGGGTGATCAGCAGATCGCGGCTAAAGGCTGGTGCGGGATCGCGGTAGGGAACCAGGACTCCTATGCCGGCAGCCTGCAAGGCGCTGGAATCCATGGAATTAAGTGGATTGACCGCCGAATTCACGTCCTGTCGGGTCAAGGTATTCCATCCCGGCCTGTCCATCCAGGCACGCGGGTCCACACCTTTGGCCATCAGCCAGGCAGGCCCTGAGATAACATCAGCAATGGGAGCGGACAGATTCTGGATCTGTGTGGGATCCTTGGATACCTTGCCCCTTGAGGGCAAGTTGGGAGTAGCATCCTGAGCAAGAACCGGTTGGACACTGACTCCCAGGAGCATAGCCAGAATGGCTATCCGCAATATCTTCATCATCAGTGGTTTCATGTTATTCATCCTCTAAGAACTAGAACTGGGGCCAATTCACACAGAGCCATTCCAACCGTTCGCCATGGTAGCCTTCCATCTAGGAGCAGGGGAGTGCCTCCTTGCCCACAAACTGCAGATTGGAACAGGTGGGAGTTGCACTCGTGACGAATAGCGCAGGCATTATAGAATCAGTTATGTCTTAAAGATAGTCCAGAAAGCTACAAAAGGATACAGATTACATTAAAATCAAGCCGATCTTGCCCTATTTCCACAGCCTTCAGTCATATAGATGACATGCCACCCAATGATCGGGTTCGACTTCCTGCAGATACACATCCTGTTGGCTACAAGTCCCAGCCAGCACCGCAGGACACCGCGGATGAAACGCGCAACCGGCTGGAATATCAATGGGATTTGGTGGTTCCCCTTCAAGGGTAGACCGATGAGCGAGGCGGTTGGTCGGGTCCGGTTCCGGTACCGCCGCAATCAAGGCTTGGGCATAGGGATGTAAGGGATTTTCGACCACTCGTCTGGCTGGTCCCACTTCTACTACCCGTCCCAGGTACATTACGACGATACGCTGGGCACTGTGTACCGCCGTGGCAATATCATGGGTAATGTACAGAATTGCTACTTTATGCTTTTCCTGCAATTCCCGCAGCAAGTACAGAATTTCGGCCCGGCTGGAGGCATCCACCATGGATACCGGTTCATCGGCGAACAAGAATTCCGGTTGCATAATCAGGGCCCGGGCAATCCCCAGACGTTGGCGTTGTCCTCCTGAGATCATGTGCGGGTAAGCTGCGGCCATTTCGCGCACAGGGGTTAGACGGACGTCCTCGAGAGCTTGGTAAATCCTGTCTTGCCGCGTCTGAGGGGTGTCAATATTGTGGATTTCCAGGGGTTCACTTAGGCTTTCATAGAGAGTCATATAGGGATCCAAACTGGAGAAGGGATCCTGAAAAATGGCTTGGGCCCGGCGCTGAAACTGTTTACGTTCCCTGCCTTTGAGACGGGCCAGATCTTGGCCATCAAACAGGATCCGACCTGACGTCGGCCTGGCTTGACCGATAGTGACACGTCCCAACGTAGTCTTGCCACTTCCAGATTCGCCTACTACGGCCACTGTTTCTCCCCTGTGCAAGCGAAGAGACACCCCGCGGACCGCTTTCACCTGTCTGAAACGCAGAAGGCCAGTTCGAACTTCAAACTGGACATGCACATCCTGCAATTCCAGCAGAGGAGTGCTTCGGGATTGGGTAGAAGGGGAAAAAGCGGAGGTTGCGGGTAACACAGCCACAGGACAGACGAACGCCTTAATACAGTATTAACAGGAACCAGGACAGTTCTGTGGCCAAATCGTGTCAGAACCGACCGGCTGGTTTTCGCATCTATAATAATATAAGTGCGCTCAATTGATTTCAGTTAGTCACCTTTTACCTCTTCATCCGGCGATTTCTCCGACAAGGATACACTTTATGTCTATCGCATCCGACACTCGTACTGCTGGACCCCGTTTGGGCCTGACCTATGGTGCTCTCCTGCTGTTGGTCACTCTCCTGCTCGCCGCATGTACCGGGATAATCATTCCACCGGCTCCAGAGGAATTACCTGATGCGGCTACTTCGGCATCAGATTCCCAACCCACAACGCGGGATCCCGCGTTAGCCAAGGACTTAACGGAAGAGGCTTTGCGCCTCTTTAACCTCAGCCAATTTGCGGAAGCCGAACAGGTCTACCAGGAAGCGTTGGCCGCGGATCCAGAGTACTTGCCAGCCTTAACCAACCTTTCTGATCTATATAGCTATCAACCCCAGAAATGGCAACAGGCTTTGGCCTTGGCCGAAGCCGCCTATACTTTAGCGCCCGATGACGGCACCGTGTTGGCGCACTTGGCATGGGCCCAGCAGTTGGCCCACCGCTTTGACGACGCTTGGGAAAGTGCGGAACTCGCCGTAGAGACAGATCCGGATAACTACCTGGCCCACGCGTCGTACGCAGATATTCTCCTGAGTGTTTACGAGACCGATCAAGCCAAAATCCACGCGGACAAAGCCGTAGAGTTGAATCCGGACAAAGCTTTGACCTGGATCGTTTTGAGTAATGTCCAGGATGCCATGCATGATTGGCCGGCAGCGGAAGAGTCGGTGATCAAGGCCGTGGAACTGGAACCGGATTTTCTGCTGTGGAATCTGGTACAGAGCCGACTGGACTTTGAACTGCGTGGCGATACAGAGTTGACCCGCGAGTTGGCGGCTAAAGTCACGCAAGGCATGCCTGACCATCCTTACGTCATTGGCCTGACAGTTGATCTCGCTATCGAAGACAATGACTGGGACACCGCCACCGCCGGATGTGAACAACTGGTCGAGTTTCATACGGAGGAAACACCCTATCCCGATGGTTATACCTGTCTGGCCACGGTGGCCCTGCTTCAGGAAGACAATGAAACCTCCAGTCGGTATCAAGACCAGGCGGAAGCAGTGGCCTGGGCGGATCGCTTTGATGTTTCCCTGGTTCGGATGCGTTTGCTCAACGATGCCGACCAGTGTGAAGAAAGTCGGGCACTCGCTCAGCAGTGGCTGGATGCCCGGCCTTACAGCATTGCGGCCCACCGCATGATGGGCGTCGGCTTCCTGTGTTCCGAAGACTTCGATAAAGCCATTGAATTCCTGTCGATCGCCGCCGCCAAGATGCCTTATTCAGTGGCAGATGCCCGGCTGTTGGCTATTGCCTATGCCCGCAACGAGATGAAGTCGGAAGCTACCAGCACCCTGGCCGACATCCGTCAACTCGCCTTTGATGATCCTTTGTACTATCAGGCCCAGTACGAATTGAATTTCATTCTGGGTGATTTGGAAGCCGCCATTGAGAATGCCCAACGCTGGGCTGTCTTCCGTCCCGGCAGCACGGATGCGCTGGAAGCCATCGCCTTTGCCCAGGTATACAACGGCGATGCAGAAGCCGCCTTCCGCTCCGCCCAGAACGCCTATGACCGTGGGTCAACTACCTCCACGACGTTGGGTATTCTTGGTTATGTCAACTTGCTGTACGGTGAATTTGACACGGCTGAGGATCTTCTCTTGCGTTCCGTGGAAAAGGATGCTGACTTTTACCTTACGCGGTTTTCCCTGACCCAAATGTATCAGGTAAGTGATCGCTGTGAAGACAGTGAACCCCATGTGGAATGGTTGAAATCCAAGGCCGATACCTCCGAGGAAATAGCCCAATTTGAGGCGGGATTAACGGCTTGTTACCAACGCCGTGTCAGTCAGGAAACCGAGACGGAGGAGCTGGTTACGGATGTACAGATTCAGGATCAGGTGGCAGAGAAACTGGCCGAAAAGAATCTGGATCTGCGTTTCTTTGAAGTACTGGAAAGAGCCGGGCAACGCGCCCTGATCGTATATTATGCGAGTCAGGCCGAACCCAACAGCACGGATTTCCAGCGCGAGGAAATCGGCACAGGTCTTCTTCTTTCCACATTGCTGCCCCAGTTGCCAGGAAATCTGGATTCCCTGATTCTGGTTTCGGGTACGCAAGATGAGCGGATTGCCATGGTAGTCATTGATACTTCCATGGCTGCCCTATGGCTTACTGATCAGCTGGAAGATGAACAGTTCGTCTCAACCTGGCGCCGTGAGGATGCAGCCAATATGCCCGCCGACATATTTGAGGAAGACGAATAGCCATGCGCTAAGCAACAGGTTTCCCCGTCGATCAACAGTTCACGTCACGGTCAGATCAACGGGGACCCCCTGCGCCGCGCTGATCAAAAGACCTTCCATCATGCGCTGTACCTGCAAGCCATGGCGCAGGGGCGCCTCGCAGGTTATATCGTCCAGGATGCAAGCCACGAAATGGCTCGCCACGTTTAGCCACGCCTGGTCTTTGTCCCGTTCCATCTGAATTTCGATATTTTGGTGCTGTCCCGCTACTTGCTTGTAGAGTGTCAGGGGATACAGAGTAGCCCCCGCCTCCGTTCCAAACAGTTCAATCTGCTGTTCTGGGGCCTGATGACTGGCCCAGAAACTTTCAATAATCAGCCCGGCCCCATTGGCAAAGCGGATGATGCCACCCCCGTAGTCATCAGCCGCAAATTGGGACCAGTAATCCTCAGCGACAGGGGCGTTGCGACCGAAGTATCCGAAACCCCTGGGACCAAACTTGGCCCCAGCCACGCCCAGTACAGATATGGGCTCGGGGAGTCCCATGATCCACCAGGCTGAGTCGAGATAGTGCACCCCCATATCCCGAAAGGCCCCACCCCCTTCCTGGATGAATCCCAGACTCCAGTTCGGAATACCGTCGCGTCTCACACTCCGGGCCCGGGCATAGTAAATCTCACCGAATTCCCCTGCTTTGGCCAGTTGTCCCAGGTACTGAACGGTTGGGGCAAAACGGGTGGAGAGCGACATCATGTTCACGACACCTGATGCTTCGGCCACAGTCACCAGTTCTTCGGCCGGCCCCACTGCATCAGCCAGTGGCTTGGTCACCATGACATGCTTCCCTTGCCTCACAGCTTCCAGCGCTACTGGCACATGCCACTGATTGGGGGTGCCTACGAATACGGCATTGATTTCCGGGCTAGCACACATTTCTACATGGTCAGTAAAGAACAGATCGGGGCGCTCAGGCAAAAGGCTTGCCACATGATCCATCCGTTCTGGTAAGAGATCACAAAGAGCCACGACCCGGCATCTCGGGGTAGCGGCCAAGGCTACGGCATTGGCCCTGCCAATACCCATGCCTACAACTCCAACTCTGACTTCATCCATGACAGTGTCCTGGTAACCTTCTGGCAAATGCGGAGATGGAGTAATTCTGCACTAGAATGGAACAAATCATGTAAGTAGCGATTAACTCCAAACCGCCAAGCTGGCGCTGATGCCATGCTGACCCTGACAATACGTATATGCCCTGAAACGCCCGATGCGATTTCACTGCATGGCTACTGCATATCTTAGTCACCTTTCTCCTCATGTATAAACATCCCTTGCGCATTCATATGTGGTCAGGCCCCCGCAATATTTCCACGGCCACCATGTATGCCTTTCGGCAGCGGCCAGATACCCACGTGATCGACGAGCCCTTGTATGCGCATTATCTGGCCCGCGTGGATGCCGGTCATCCGGGTACGGCTGAAGTGCTGGCCCACATGGAACAGGATGGCGAGAAGGTAATACACAACCAGATCCTGGGATTTTGTCCGCAACCCGTACTATTTCTTAAGCACATGACCCATCATCTGGTAGACATCAGCTGGGATTTCATGTCGGACGGTCGACACTTTCTCCTCATCCGTGATCCCCGGGAAATGTTGCCTTCTCTGGCACGCATACTGGCTCGGCCCAAGTTGGCTGATACCGGGTTGGCATTGCATGTTCAGCTGTTTCATTACCTGCAATCCATTGGACAGGATCCCTTGGTCGTGGACGCCCGGGAACTGCTCCTGTCACCATCTGACGTTCTCTGTTCTCTGTGTACCCAACTTGGCTTGGATTTCACGGATACGATGTTGCAGTGGCCGGCTGGCCCCAAACCGGAAGATGGCGTCTGGGCCAAACATTGGTATGCGTCTGCCCACACAACCACGGGTTTCAATCCCTGGCGACCACCGGACCAACCCTTTCCCGTCCATTGTGAAGCCCTTTACGCTGAATGCAAGCCTTACTACGATGAATTGTTCCAGCATGCGATAAAGGCACCCTCGCGCGAAGTCACATGAACCACACCCAGCCCGTCTTGCCCGATTCCCGGAACGCAGACATCCTGATTTATATAGGGGGTCAGTTATGGCCCCGCGCCGAGGCCAAGGTATCCGTGTTTGACAGTACCGTTCAGGGAGGTGACGCTGTTTGGGAAGGATTGCGGGTATATGATGGACGAATTTTCCAGCTGGATGCCCATTTGGATCGGCTCATACGTTCGGCCAAGGCCATGGCTTTCGCCGACATTCCACCGCTCGAATCCATCAAGATGGCCGTATTTGATACGCTCCGGGCCAACGGTATGCGCGACGGTGTTCACATTCGACTGACTTTATCCCGCGGCCTGAAAGTCACCTCAGGCATGGATATCCGCTTCAACCAATACGGCAGCTGTCTGATAGTGTTGCCGGAGTGGAAACCTCCTGTCTATAAGCGGGATGGGATTCGGCTCATTACTTCATCCTGGAGGCGCAACTCTCCGCAGTGTATCGACTCCCGGATCCATCACAACAACCTGATCAACAACATTCTGGCTAAGATTGAGGCTAATGTAGCTGGCGTTGATGATGCCATCATGCTGGATTTGAATGGATTTCTGGCGGAGACCAATGCCACCAATCTGTTTCTGGTGCACAAAGGGTCCCTGTTTACCCCTCATGCCCATAGCTGTCTTCCCGGTATTACGCGCGGTGTCGTTATTGACCTTGCGGGAGACTTGGCTTTGCCCTGTCTGGAGACCAATTTGACCCTGGCGGATGTATACGGTGCTGATGAATGTTTCACCACTGGCACCATGGGCGAATTGGCCCCCGTGCTGGAAGTGGATGGCCGTGCCATTGGTAGCGGTGAGATAGGACCTGTCACCCGGCGGTTACAGGATGCGTATGCAGACTTGACAGCCCAAATGGGAGAACCTCTCCCAGCCTGGGACTAAACTATCGGCTGTAAGCCCAAGGGCATTACCTGTATTCAACCCCAAGACTGTCTTCGGGTAAACCAAAGACTGACACTTTTCTCAACCGAGGAAGTGGGTTCGCGCACACTCATCACGGCATTACCAGAACACCTTGGGGACAGCCACTTCTCCTGTCTCCCCTAAGCCCATTTTGCAACCGTAAGTCAGTCACCACAACCTTGTGGAGCCTTGCCAGAGCACAACAGGACCGGACAGGGAGTAGGATCCGGTCAGGGTTTATCGCCTATGATGTTGAGGTGCCCTACATGTACAGGCAATGGGCAGGCTATCCGGCCAAGAACCAGCGATTCTTGTCCACCACATTGTGTAACGGCTGATCCGTTTGAAAGCGGATGATATTGTCCACGAGCACATCCAGATGCCGAGCCCGCACTCGTGGACTGGCTGCAGCCGTATGGGGCGTAATGATAACGTTAGGCATCTCCCACAGGGGATGGTCGGCAGGCAATGGCTCTACCTCAAAGACGTCCAACCCCGCGCCGGCAATCTGGCCCTCCTGCAGAGCTTGGGTCAGATCCTGCAGATTGACCACCACGCCACGACAGATATTGATCAGATAGGCGGACGGGGGCATAAGTGCCAACTCACGCCGTGTAATCAGACCCACAGTAGCAGGCGTATGGGGTACACATAGGACCAGGAAATCGGACCGCCTCAGGATTTCATCCATTTGCCCTGGCAGGAACATTTCATCCACACCGCTCGGCAGTTCTATGTTTCGTACCTCCATCCCCAGGACATGCATGCCCAGTGCCTTTCCCTTGCGCGCCACTTCAGCCCCGATTCCACCCAATCCCAATACCCCTAACGTGCAATCAGCCAGATGTCTGACCAGAACGTTCTTTTGCCAGGCATGATCCATTTGGTGGTAGCGGTAGAGGTGAAAGCCGCGGGCGAACATCAAGAGGTAGGTCAAAGCGTGATCTGCGATGATATCACTGTAAATCCCTGCCATGTTGGTAAGCGTTACAGGACTTGCTACCAGTTCAGGAAACATGGAATGTTCGAGTCCAGCCACTGGTGCCTGTACCCACTTGAGACGTGTTCCCTGTGCCAATAGTTCGGGAGTCAACTCGCCGTAGAAAGCCTGGACTTGTGAGACTTGAGCCAGTGCCTCCATGGGTGAAGACGTATTGACAATCTCGGTTGCACCGACCTTATCCTCAATATAGGCCAGTTCCTCTGCCGACAAGGCAGGATAGAAAAGCATTTTCATGGGCAAGAATCCAAGTAATTTATCAGGTTTGCTCTCTGTAACCGCATACTCAGTCTGATGGAAAGGTCATGCCCTGGCAGAAATCCTTTCTCGAGTGCTGCCCAAGTATGCAAGATGTGCTCAAGTACGACTCTATTTTAGACAAGGGCTCTGCCCTGAACGACACACCACCTACGTAAACGGCACAACAGGAATCCCTTACCACGGAAAACGTCATAGACCATGGCTCTGTAGATCCAGGGAAAGCGGAACTGACTCGTCCTGCCCGACTGTTCCAGATTCAGTATCAGCCACGGGGAGACTGCGGCGAAAGCCGCATCTGATTAGCCCCAATCCAATCTCTTATATAAACTCTCCGGCCTTCCTGTTCATCAGACACATTGGCTGCCAGGACACCGGCTAGGCTGCCCATGGCATCCCGGAAAGACGATCGCAGTCGATCCGGATTCTGTTCCCCAATTGCCTGCACAAATGCCTTGGCAAAGGGGTAGGTTCCCTCTTCCCGCGGTCCCGCCCACAATACTTGCGCCACTTCGTCGGAGGTGGGGGTGGAAGACGGCGGATAGGGACCGGCATAGTGGAAGGCCTTCACCTGATCCGGTTCAATCGAGACCTGGCTCTCTGTGCAAAACACCCGGTGCTCTGTCATCACATTGTATGCCCGGCGGAGCCGAGAGAGAACCAAGTTACCGATAGCGCCCCGTTCGAATCCGAACTGGACACTGTAGGCATATGGATTGTCTGCCTGGTCCACAATATCTTCTTCCGCCCGGGGAACATACACGGCCTGCACCCACTCCACTTCCCCAAACCAATAACGCCAAAGATCCAGCAGGTGAATACCACCCTCCACAACTGTAGTACCGGACCAGGCACGACTAGCAGCCCATACGCGACTGGCGGGCCCACCCAAGTGCTGGGTGTCAGTATGCTTGGCATCATGTCGTTCCAAGGCTGCATGAAAGGCATAAGTAGCCATGACCGCCTTGCGCTGGCTCACATAGGCCTGAACCGCCTCATGCCGGGGATCATACCGCTGCTGGAAGCCACAGCAGGCTACGACTCCCGCTTCCGCGATGGCAGCCTCCATCTGCAACGCCTGGACCATATTCAGACTCATGGGCTTCTCTACCATGAGATGCAAACCGGCTTGGGCCGCTGTCACCACTTCGTCCTTGTGCAGGTTAGGAGGAATGGCCAGAAACAGGGCATCACAGGTTCCCGGCTCAAGCAGATCAGTGAATTCCTGCGTTCTTACCGCAGTTTGCAGATCCAGGTCCGGAACAAAGGACTGAAGTTTGGCAGGTTCCAAATTCGCCTGGAAGGCGTCACAGAGGACAGTAACCTGGGCTAAACCTTCTATCTGCAGTCGAACCAAGGCAGCGAGATGCTGTAACCCGCGTTGCCCCAGGCCAACTACACCAACCTTGACGGGATAGTTCATTCTGCTATAGCCCTTACGCCCAGGCTCCCTTGGCCATCATTCCTCCATCCACATTGACCCAGCTGCCAGTCATGAAGGAGGCGCGCGACGTAGCCAGAAACGTGACAACATTGGCAATTTCGGCCGGTTGGGCAATACGGCCAATGGGATGGTCTTCGGCCCAGGCTTTCTGCAGTTCCTCCAAGGTTGTAGCCTCCTCTTTTACTGATGCAGCTGCGGCTTCCGCTACCAGGGGTGTGTCCACAGTACCGGGATTTACCGCCATGACCCGGATATTGTCCTCTGCATAGTCCAGGCAGAGATTCTGGGTCAGGGAAAGAATTCCACCCTTGCTGGCTGCATAGGCAGGTACTAGATTTGCTGACATGAGGCCCTGTACACTGGCAGTATTGATAATGACGCCTCCTCCCGCTTTCTGCATATGGGGAATGGTGTACTTAGACATAAGGAAAGCACTCTTGAGATTGACATCCAGAATACGGTCCCATGTCTCCTCTGGCATTTCATGGAGGCGCATGTAGGAATTGATCGGCTGGATCCCTACATTGTTGCAGAGGATATCGATCTTGCCCCACCGATCAATCGTATCCTGTACTAATTGGGCACATTGGGCGGCCTTCGCTACATCACGGTGAAAATAGCGTACAGTTCCCGGGAGTCCAGCCACCAGGCCATCCATTTCTGAGCCAGCTGCGTCATCAATGTCTGCGCACGCAACATGAGCACCTTCCTGGGCAAAGGCCAGACAGATAGCTCTGCCTATACCCTTGGCCCCACCCGTTACAATCACGGCTTTGTCCTTGTTTTCACTCACGTCCAACTCCTTTGTAGATTAATCGAAAACCAGTTTGTCTGATCTGTCACAATGAACATTTCAGTCCCACTTGAATTCAGTGATTGACTCACACTTTTCCTTGTCCAGTGCCATGCCCAAGCCAGGGGTAGCCGGAACCGTTACGTAGCCGTTGACGGGCTTGACAGGATGCTGGAGAAAGAACTGGTGGATTTCATTCCATTTGATGAGATATTCCAGCAGGGGGCAAGTAACCACAGGCCAAGCCGCAATAAGGTGAATCGAGGCCGGAGTAGAGTGTCCGTGTGGCACCACAGGGAGGTCGTAGGCGGAGGCCAGAGCACAGATCTTCATCATTTCGGAAATACCACCAGCCCAATAGATGTCTGGCTGCAAAACGTCACAGGCACCGGCATCCATCAGTTGCTTCAGTCCCCAGCGTGTATATTCGTGTTCTCCTCCTGAAATGGGTATGCTCACGGCACGTCGAATAGCCGCATACTGCTCAATTTTATCGGGCATTACCGGTTCTTCCAGCCATCGCGGCGCATAGTCCACCAGCCGCTGAGCCATCTGGAGAGTATAGGGAACGTCCCAACTCATCCAGCAATCCAACATGATATCGACCGCAGGACCCACCGTCTCCCGCAACGTGCGGGCCAAACGTTCATTGCGTTCCATGCCTGCCTTACCGTCCGTAGGTCCATCGCGGAAGAACCACTTGGTGGCCTGATAACCCGCATCTACTATCTGGCTGGCTCGGTCCCGGACCCGGTCGGGTTCCAGAGAGTAACCCAGGGCGCTGGCATAGGCAGGAATCTCAGTACGTACGGGTCCTCCCAGCAGGGCACAGACGGGCGCATTAAAATGGATGCCTTTTAGATCCCAGAGGGCACAGTCAACAACACTCAGGGCCATCATTTCCACGCCCTTGCGCCCGTGCACGGCATGGCGATATATTCGATCCCAGATGCGTTCGATGGCCAGTGGATCCTGTTGCAACAACAAGGGTCTGAAGGATTTGCAAATGAAATAGCCCTGCTCTTCCGGGAAGGGCCCGCCCACACCAATTTCCCCTGAATCGGCTTCGATTTCAAGGAAATAGGCCGTAATGCGGACTTCACTGTCTGCAACTGACACCATTCCCTCACGGCCTTCATGCCGATGTTCCGGATAGATGTCAATGGGCCGAATCAGTCGTTCTTCCCAGAATGGCCCTTCATGCTCCATGACACCTTCCAGTTTCAGCACTCTGACATCGGAAATCTTCATGGAGGCATACCTGGCAGACATGAGAGGGGTTTGCGCCAGACTGAGCGGGTTTCATGCCCTCCGGCTGACGTGCTGCCTGAGATTATATATGACAGCTACCGATGTCTTATAGGTCCCAGATCGTGGGCCCAGGCAGGTGGATGTTAGAGGTGCCGCCTGATCCCCAGCGAGTCAACAGATAGACCAGGCCGGGCCTGAAGAGACACCATCGGACTCATGTGGCCGCACGGACTGTTGTGACCCAAAGCAGGATCAGACAGGATACATATACGCGCCTTTGTCATGGGCAGCGTGCAGAAAACCAGCGACTTTGCGGTAAGATGAACATTATACTTGGCAAGGAGAATACCTATGTTGCGACGCCTCGCTTGCTGGCTGGTAATGTTTCTTGTATCAGCCTGTGTGATGCCGGTCGCGCCTCCTCCCGCTGCCGACGACGATACTGCGTCGAGATCGGCAGATCTGCCTGATTTGGGAGCCGCTCCGGAATTGACCAATGAGGTTTGGATCAATGTTGAGAGTCCGCTCCGCCTGGCTGACTTGCGGGGCAAGGTGGTTCTGCTGGACATGTGGACCTTCGGCTGAATAAACTGCAAGCGCACGATTCCCTCGTTGAGGGAATGGCATCGGGAATACGCTGACGAGGGGCTTGTCATAATCGGCAATCACTACCCCGAATTTCGGTACGAACACGACCTGAACAATTTGACCCAAGCTGTCCAGGATTTGGAAATAGCGTATGCGGTGGCCCAAGACAATGAGGGGTCCACCTGGCGAGCCTTTAACAATCGCTACTGGCCCACAAAGTACCTGATTGACAAACAGGGACGCATCCGCTACAAGCACATTGGTGAAGGTCGCTATGAAGCCACGGAAGCCGCTATTCAGGCCCTCTTGGCTGAGGATTATCCGACGCCCTGAGCCCTGTCAGAATCGGGCAACCTTACTTTCTCATCGTCACCTGAAACCAAAGAAGGACACCATCGGTCAATGAGCAGTTCAGCCCAATTCAAAGTAGTGTATGTGGACCCCTACCAAGGTGCCGAACATGACATGACCATTGAACAGTCCTATTGGGAAGGGCTCGATCTTGATCTAATCCGGGTTGACCCTCCCTGTCGGACGGAAGCAGATATTGTAGCTGCTGCCCATGATGCAGACGTCGTACTGTTCTCGGGGCAATACACTCCCTTCAATGAGAAAACCTACGCTGGACTCAAGAAATGTCTTCTGGTGCAGCGTTATGGTATCGGGATGGACAGTGTAGATGTAGATGCGGCTAGCCGTCATAACATCATAACGGGCAATCTGGCGCTCTTCTGTGTGCCCGAGGTAGCTGATCATACGGCGGCTCTGATTTTTGGTGTGGCCCGCCAGATCGGTGTCTGTGATCGCAGCCTGCACGGGGGTGTTCCTTGGGGGGAAATTCGCCCGCGTATGCAACCGGTTCGCCGCATGAGTAAGTTGACCTTGGGCATTGTCGGCTTTGGGCGCATCGGTCAGGCTGTGGCCCACCGTATGCGCCCTGCTTTCCAAAGGGTTGTCGCCTATGATCCCTATACCGACCAGGATCAGGCTATCGATCTTGACGTCGAACTATGGGACTTGGAGAGCCTTCTGCAAGCTTCTGACTTTATAACCGTCCATGCACCTCTCATGGCCAGTACGCGCAACCTGATTGGCTGGAATGAATTGATAAAAATGAAAAGGACCTCATATCTCATCAATACCAGTCGGGGCGGCGTGATTCATGAGGAAAGTTTGGTGGCCGTGTTGCAACAGGAACGGATTGCCGGCGCAGGCCTGGATGTGTTTGCGGATGAACCGCTGCCTGAGGACAATGTCTTGCGCCAGATGGATAACGTTCTGCTGACCCCGCACACGGCAGGAGGGTCCATTCATTCCTTTCTGGAAGGGCGACATACGGTGGGCAAGGCCGTGGCCAATGTCTTGCAAGGCCATTGGCCCCCACACGTATTCAATTCAGGTGTTACGCCGCGCCGCAAATTGCAGCCAGCGCCAGAGTGGACACCTCCCGTTTAGGCTACCCGGTTGCAAGTTGCTTGCGCCCGGCAATCTTACGACTTGCATGCCATAGACGGTCCATTACCAAATTCTGGCCTGCCCAGGGTCTCTTCGCCTTTCTCTTCATTTTGACCTTGCTGGCAGG
The DNA here is from genome assembly GCA_034422235.1 of Anaerolineales bacterium. Taxonomy (GTDB): domain Bacteria; phylum Chloroflexota; class Anaerolineae; order Caldilineales; family Caldilineaceae; genus Bin34. Next base: position 49,915 of record DAOUJU010000011.1, read on the forward strand.
TTGTGGATCAAGGGACTTCAGTCTAAATCCCGGAAATGTGGGAGTGACAATAACAGTCACCCCTGAGGTACCCGGGTCAGATGCGGGCCAGGCAACGACGCCTACGACTGACAGGACGGTCCCACCTGCTCCTGACCCTGCAGAAACAAAAAGAATTCTTTCCCACTTTCCTCCTCTGGAGGCCCATGGCATTGCCCTTCAGCCTGAACATGTGGCTCTGTTGGATGGTCTCTCCTACCTACCCCGATATAACATCGAGGTAGATCTGTTTCCGGCTCTCAACACCTTGTGGGGCCGTGCCACCGTGGCTGTCAGAAATAACAGTCCTGTCAGTTGGTCAAGGCTAGTTTTTCGCCTGCCGGCTAATATGCCTCGTCTGCAGACCCGGATGCAGATTCATTCCGTCCAGGTTAATGGTCAGGTAGTGACCCCGATGGACTCCGTATCTTCTACGGTATTGGCCATTCCCCTGGAAACTGCCTTAGCTCCCGGGCACTGGATACAGGTGGACTTGGAATGGCAACTTCAGTATGTACAGGGGGATGGTGATCTCAATTCCTACATCTTGCAGGGCAGTAATCAGGATATGATCTCGTTGCCCCATTTCTATCCAGAGCTGGCGGTCTTTGCCCCTGGGGCACTGGGAACCACCAACGGTTGGTGGACTGCTGAGGTGCCGGAATTTTCTGACATTCGGTTTCATGTCGCCACCCTGATGCAGGTATCGGCTAACTTACCCAAGGACTTGGTGGTTGTGGGTAGCGGTATTGAAGTAGAAGCTGTTCTGCTCGACAATGACCGCATCCGCTATTCGTGGATTACCGGTCCAGTTCGTGGTTTTGTCCTGCAGGCCAGTCCCCATTACCATACAGCCGCGATTGAAATCGGTGGCATTACTGTACGTTCCTATCACCATGCGATAGATGAGGCAGTTGCCCAAGAAGCATTGGGTTATGCAAGAACAGCCATTCGTGCCTTCGAACGTCATTTCGGCCCTTATCCGTATTCCCAGCTACTTATTGTGTCGTCTCCCTTAGGCACCAGGGGAATGGAGTACTCCAATCTACTGCAGATAGGAGTACTGCGCTACAGGGATCAGCCGGACGGTACGGCGTGGCTCATAGTCCATGAAGTCTCTCATCAGTGGTGGTATCTGCAAGTTCACAATGATCCTGTGCATTTTGCGGATATAGACGAAGGGCTGGCTGAGTTGTCGTACCTGTTCTGGTTGGAAGAAGCGTTAGCGGATTATGACCATCAAGCCTTGTCAGACCATTGGCGTACGAGTATCGAGGAATTCGATAATACCTATGAAGGCCCATTCCCCTGGTGGCAGGCAATAACCTATCAGGACCTTATTCACTACTACCGGGCCAACTATACCCGTCCTGCGGCTTTTCTGGACAAGGCTTGGGCAATTGCGGGAGACACCGCCTTTCGCGAGGCGCTTCAGAACTACTTGCGCGACAACCGTTTTCAGATTGTGACTTTCCAGCAGTTGGCCACAGCCCTCCGCCATGTCACTGAGGATGAACAGATGGCAAGCCTGATCCAGGCTTGGCGCAGCCAAAAACAGCTGTTGCCCTAGGTCAACTGGTACTGGAACAAGGGGTATTGGCTGGTTCAGGTCCGTAGGGACGGCACGAGCGCCATTGAACCGTTACTTTATCCAGAGTAGTACAGTCTGAGGACTTTGATTATCCGCGATCGGTTGGGGGAGACATGGCATGAACAAGCGTTTTCTTGCAGCTGCAGGCATCTGGATTCACGACAGGCAGATCCTGCTGGTTGCCAATCGCTATGCACAAGGCGTTGTTTGGGGTTTGCCAGGAGGTGAGGTTGAACAGGGTGAATCTGTAACTGAAGGGCTGTGCCGTGAAGTAAAAGAGGAAACAGGTCTTACAGTCACCACGATCCATCACTTATGTTATGTGGCCCACCGCCAGTTCCCCCAAACCAATAGCGATGTTACCAATCTGGTCTTTCGTGTGAGCGGTCCATTCAGTCAGCCGTTCGTGAGTGAAGACGATTATGTTACAGAGGCCCGTTGGATACCCATCGCCTCTGTATCCGAATTCGTTACCGATCCGGCGAGACAGCAGCAACTGCTGGATTACCTGCACCAAACCGACCAAAGACCGCATTTTAGCCAGTTCTGCGATCAGAATGACTTGCCGGTATTGACCGCTACTTACCGACTGGGAGAATTTCCCGTAGTAACGGCTTGATCAGCCGAACTCAGACAAGAGCAACAGATAGGCCCTCAGGGTCTGGCGCTGAGTTCACCCCTTAACGCCTGTGAAACCGGTGCCTTCGATGAAAGTGCGCTGACCGAACAAGAATATGATCATCCCCAGCAGAGCTAATATCGTGGCTGCCATCATCCGAGAGCCCCATTCCGCCCCATGCCAGGCAAATTCCAAGCGTAGACTCACGAAGAGGGAAAACCTTCCCCGATTACGCAGGAACACCCAAGGATTGAAGTAGCCTTGCTAACCACACATGAAGTCAGATTTGGCGATAGTGATTACATGATTTGGATATTTGCCATAACAGCTCGCTGCTACCTAGCCCTATGAGGAGAGAACATGGCATATGAAGTCACCCCTGCCCAGAGCGCCCAGTACGAAAGCGAGGGATATTTCATTGCCCGGCGTCTGCTGGAACCTGAGAATGTCCATATTCTCAAACGAGAAATTACAACCGTTCTGACCCACGGCCAAGAAGGCTTGGATTTCGACAACACAAGAATGGATGGCCAATCTATAAAGGGTCCCGGTATGTACCGGAAGCTAGCTTTGTTGGGTCGACGCAACCCGCTGGTATGGCAAACCTACTACACACATCCCAATGTCCTGGACGTCAACAGGAGCTTTCTGGGTGACGAGGTTTTCCTTTGGTTCGACTCGATTTTTACCAAGCCTGCCCGTATTGGTGAGGCTACTCCCTGGCACCAGGATATAGGTTTGTGGACCAACAATCCGGCACAGAAGCCCAAAATGCCCCATTTCAAAAGGGCCCTCACAATCTGGATGGCAATTGACAAGGCTGATCAGACCAACGGATGTCTCCAGGTATCACCCGGTACCCATAAGGGACCGGTGGTATCCCACATGCGGTACGATGACAGCATTCATCCCGAATTACCCAGGGACCAAGTGCAAAACCTGACGGTACACCATATTGAACTGGAAGCAGGCGATGCCATCGTATGGCATGCTCATCTCTGGCACTACAGTCCCATCAACACCAGTGACCGCAATCGACTGGGCATCGCCCAAGTTACCTTGAGTCAGGAAGACGCCTTGGCAGTGGAATTCACCCATCTGCCGGCATTGTTGAAAGAAGGCGAGGGACAGGCAGCTCCGATTAAGGAAACCGAGACAGCTCCCTGACCCAGGCATGAAGGACGTATGGATTAATACCCATACGTCCGGACCAGGACGATAACGATCGCGGCCACGATCACCAGCAACAGAATAGTGCCACATCCTCTTTGCTTATTTCGGCCTTGCCTGCGACTTTGGCGGTATTCCCAAGGCAGGGTCTGGCCGGATCTTTGCCAGACTCCCAGCCTGCGGGCGCGAGCCCGATTTTCTGCCCTTTTGAGCCGTGGCAGAGAACCGTATTGTTCATAAGCATAGGCATATCCGGCGCGGACCATCGCCACATTGACTGATTTCAGATAGCGGCGCCGATAAATCACGGCGACAATCCTGCGATAGCGGTCAGTGTCCATCACCCGCATGCGGCAGGATTCCCCGGCAATCTCTTGAGCCAGAAAATCGCGCGACTCGCGGCCCATGGGTTGCGACATCTCTGGGGCATCAATGGCGAACAAGCGCACCCGATAGACCCTGGGCCTGGACCATAGACGGCGAACCTCCACATCAAGCGTGTCCCCATCAATGACACGAGTTACCTTGCAAGCCAGATCTTGGCCTTTCTTAAGAAGGGGTGGGCCACCGTCCAAGGTATGGATTGTACTGTTAGGTTGCCGGTCTCCGTGTTGCTCTGGACCTGGGAACCAAGAGAAAGTCAGCAGACTACAAAATCGGTCAGGAAGAAGAGTGGGCAGATCTGAAATTTGAACTAGCCAACCATTACCACAGGACAGATTTTTCAGAGTTCACCCTCCAAACCTGTTTTTCTTATGTCACTGCAGCGAGCCTATGGTGACCATTTGCCTCCGTGTACTACGGTAATCTGGACTTACCGTAGGTCCCAGGCTCAGCTTCTTACCTGGTCCTGCATGGGCATGACCCGCCCGGTTCCTGCATAAACGTTAAATCGGTCATCCCGCAAGAAACCTATAACCGTCATGCCGAAGTCCTGAGCTACATTCACAGCCAGATGACTGGGCGCAGAAATTGCACACACCGTAGGTATACTGGACATGAGGGCTTTCTGCATGATTTCGAAACTTACCCGCCCACTCACCAGTAGAATCCTCTGTTCCGGATCAGGCATTTTCCTCTTGAGCATCCAGCCCACTATCTTGTCAACCGCATTGTGTCTACCTACATCTTCCCGGAGTACCAGCAAGTTGCCCTGCAGATCAAAGAGACCTGCGGCATGAAGCCCTCCTGTCTGCTGAAAGATCCCCTGCGCTGCGGACATTGCCTGGGGTAGACGGGAAAGGATTGTCGGGTCCAGCGTGGGAGTAGCAGCTTCGGCAAAGCGTTGGCAGCCCTGCAACGTCAGCGCCTCCAAACTGGCCTTACCACAAACGCCACAGGCGCTGGTGGTAAAGAAACTACGTTCCAGACGGTCCAACTCGGGCAGACTTTCCCGATTTAGATACACACTGACCACGTTGTAGAGTTGCTCGGGGTCCAGATCCGGATCAGTACAATAGGAAACCCGGGCCAGAGCGTCCAGATCGGCAATGACCCCTTCACTATGCAGAAACCCCAAAGCCAGCTCGAAGTCATGCCCGGGAGTGCGCATGGTGACAGCTACGCTGCGCTGCTCATCCCCCGCCAGTAGACGAATTTCCATAGGTTCTTCGGCCACCAGCACATCTGTCTTGTGCTTTAACCGTGAATCATGGACGGCCAGAATTCGAGCCTTGACTCTGGCTCCAACCCGACTCATGACATTCCGCCTCTAGTCAACATGAGGTTCTTTGGTTCGCTTCTCGATACGCACTGGACATACCTTGAGTTCCGCCGTATGGGTGACGGGATCATAGCCAGACCCGGTCAAGGTATTGATAGGAACTTCACTGAAGCTGAAGCTGGCAAAGACGGTACCGCGGGGTGAACGTTCTGTCCCCATTACCCGGATGGCAATCCGGCCCCGTCGGCTGGATAACCAGACCCACTCACCGTCGTCCACGTCCCAGCGAGCAAGATCTGCGGGATTGGCTTCCAGGGTCTCTTCAGACAGCAGATAGTTCATGCCTTCCGCGCGTCCGGTTTGGGTGCGGGTGTGATAAGACTCCAGACGCCGACCCGTCGTGAGCCAGACCGGATACTCTTCATCGATGGTCTCGGCCGGATCACGGTACTCAATCAGACTGATCTTGCCACGACCATTCTCGAATTCATGCTCATGTAATCGCGGCGTACCTGGATGGCCCTTGTAGGGAATGGGCCAGTGATATTGCCCGGATGCTGCCAAGTCCCAGTCGATACCCGCATAGATGGGAGATAGGGCACACAGCTCATTGAAGACTGCAGAGGCTTCATTGAACGCAAAATTATCCAGTCCCATATGCTGGGCCAGTCGGGACACAATCCACCAATCTGGCTTGGCAATCCCGGGTGGTGACACGGCCCGTCGGACTCGCTGTATGCGACGCTCCGTATTGGCAAAGTAGCCGTCTGTCTCGCCCCAGGCCGTCGCTGGCAGAACCACATCTGCCAGTTCGGCCGTTTCAGTCAGGAAAATATCAATGACGACCAGATGCTCAAGGGCCTCCAGCGCATGTTGGGTATGCTTCCGATCCGGATCAGACACCAGGGTGTTTTCCCCATCAATCAACATCGCAAATATGCTTCGTCCGGCTTCTTCCAGCGCTGTCACCTTGGTGATGCCCTGGTTCAGGTCCATGGGACGACCGTAGGCTTCGCTGAACTTGGCCTGGCAAGCTGGATCCTCAACAGACTGGAAGCCGCAGTAATTGTTAGGCAAGGCTCCACTGTCCCCTGCGCCTTGTATATTGTTCTGGCCGCGCATGGGGTTGATACCGGTACCTTCCCGCCCCAAATTCCCGGTAATCAGGGCCAGATTGCAGAGAGATTGCACGTTATCAACGCCGCATATGTGTTCCGTGATGCCCAAGGTATAGTAGATAGCCGCCTTGTCGGCCCGGGCATACAATTGGGCAGCCTGTTCGATGTCCGCCGCTGGTACTTCGCAAATGGATTCGGCCCATTCCGGCGGGAAATGCTGTACGTGCTGTACAAATGCTTCAATGCCTTCCGTACGGGCAGACACGAAGTCTGAGTCAATTAATTCATCCCGTACAATGACATGGGCCATGGCTAGGAGAAGAGGCACATCGCTGCCGACTCGCAGCGGCAAATAAAGATCCGCCATTTCCGCCAAACGGATGCGGCGGGGATCGGCCACTATCAGCTTGGCTCCCCGGTTCACGGCTTTCTTCAGGCGTGTAGCCGCTACCGGATGACATTCCGTCATATTGGTGCCAATACAGAAAATGACATCAGGTTTCTCCATGTCCACCAAGGGGTTGGACATGGCCCCTCTGCCTATGGTTGCCGCCAGACCGGCGACAGTGGGAGCGTGTCAGGCCCGGCTGCAGTTATCAATAAAATGGGTGCCAAACGCGGCCCGTATGAAGCGTTGCATCATGTAGTCGGCTTCGGTAGGTGTTCGTCCCGAAGCAATTCCGTACACGGCATGCCGTCCATGGCGCGCGACTACATCTTGAAAACCGGCGGCTGCCTTGCCTAGGGCCTCCTCCCATGACGCCGCAATAAAGCGTCCTGCTCCGTTCCGCACCAGGGGATGGGTAAGCCGATCCGGGTGATGCACATAGTCAAAGGCAAACTGTCCCTTGACGCAAAGGGCGCCTTCATTGGCCGGTCCGTCCATGGCGGGTTGCACACCCACAATCCGATCATCCCGGGTCAACAGATCCAAGGCGCACCCCACGCCACAGTAACCGCATATGGTCCGTGTCTTCTGAATTGTCCCCTGCATAGTCATTTTCTCCCGGTTTTCTCCCGTGCTTCGGGTCGAGATTCTGCTGCGAATCGGATGGCCTTCCTATCCGCCAGTGCTCCGGTAGGGCAAGTTTGAACACACTGACCACAGAATGTACATTGCGAATCGGCCAGAAAGCCCTCAAATTCTACTGTAATCTGGGTAGCGAATCCACGGTTCATAACGGAGATGGCGTAGTCCCCTTCCTGTTCGGCACATACCCGGACACATCGATAACAGGAAATACAGAGATCATAGTCACGAAGAATAAATGGATTGGGATCATCCAGGCGGGACTGTCCGGACCGTTCGCCCCTGAAACGGGCCGGCCCTTCTCCCAAAGTCTCAGTTAAATGTAAGAGTTCCTGGGAGGCATAACCACGCAGGGGATCTACGGCCAGATCCTCCTCTCCGTTCTCCGACACCACCATGGCCAGCAGAATCCGTCTCAGGGAATCCAGTTCCTGGTTGTAGACCGAGACTCTCATACCCTCTTCCGCCGGTAAGGTGCAGGCCGCGGGAAACCCGGACCTGCCCTCCACCTGAACTGCACATAACCGACACCCGCCGAACGCCGCCAAGCGGTCATCATAGCAGAGCGAGGGAATGCCAATGCCTTGCCGCCGAGCCGCACTGATCACAGAATCGCCAGGCTGGAAGGGAATGATCTGGCCCTCAATTTCCAGCTTTGTCTGTGTCCGTTTCATGAAGCTTCCTCACGAAGCCTGAGTTCTCATGGCTATAGTCGCTCCGGGCATAGCAGGACGATTCAGTGATTTCATACGGCTGTATATCCGAATGTCACCAGTAGTCCCTGAATTCCCGCTGCGCAACAGGGGAGCATTTCTGGCTCACGGGCGGTTCGCCCGCCAATGCTCTTGTCCCTATATTGGTTCCAAAGGCGCAGGAACTTCTGGAGCCCCGGTACGACCTGTGGGCCATGCGGGCAACTGGATGACAATGGAGCGTACAAGCCTGACAGGTTGAGGAACGCTAGAACAGAAGGCAAACCTTGCATGTTGGCAAGTCACTCCTGAGACAACTGCATCAAAGGATTACACACCCTGGCCCAATGAGGCAAATAAAGGAAAGCGGGTATTGTACTGCCTATGTCTCTATGCTATATTTATACGATGAACAGTCCGGGACTGTCGTTGTTCCCGTGCGTTTGTCTTTGCCCTGGATGGAGGCGCAGGTCCCGTAGGGGCTTTCGCCAATCTGCCTGATGTTATAGCAACACGGTACATTCGCGGTAGGTTGGACCAGTCGGCTACTTGGATATGGCGGCTGGTGCCAGGAGGTTTTGTGGTTGTTTAGAGCTTGCAGTGACTGGCATGCAAAACCGAAAATCGCGATGGCAACTGCAGAATCCGTGTCAGCGGCGACACGGCAGGTTATCTGAGCATTGGTTTTCCTCTACAACCGCGAAATGACGCTATTGGAGGCAGGTACATGAAGGTAGACACAGAACAGGCATCTGGAGCTACGATTGCAAAGGCAGCAGGTCGCGTCGACAGCACCAATGCTCGCGCCTTTGACGATGCGCTGGAAGCGATAATTGATGAGAGCTCTGAAGCCGTGATCATTGATTTGGAAGCTCTATCCTATATCAGTAGCGCGGGTCTCCGGGTCATTCTGCTGGCTGCCAAGTCACTTCAGAAACTTGACCGGGAATTCATGATTTGTTCACTCTCCGCTTCCATCAAAGAGCTCTTTGAAGTGAGTGGATTTGACAAGATCATTACGATTCACGCCACCCGCGCTGAGGCTCTTGCATCTCTGGAAAGTTAGCCGCAATTCAGGTCCTGGAACCAGAGACGCTGTATGGTTGGGCCATGGCTTTCGCAGAAGTGTTGATGCCAGATGTGAAGGAGTTTCGGCTATTGCCTGAGTGTGGCTCAAGGGCCTCCATGTGTTGTCTGCAGCTGGCACAGCCTAATTGCAGGGCAGTTTGGCCGGATTGACAATTGGGCCTTAGAGTCCCCGCGAAATATTGCCACTTCGATTCCCAGACAGATTGCACGTTATTCTCGGTCCCAGGAATCAACACTTCTCCTGTATCTTGTCAGTTTCGGTTTTTGGATCCGGTTGATTTGGGCCGCGTGGAAAACTGCCAGTTGAGCCAAGGGCCTTGCGGATGATTATTGTGCGTGGTCAACATCGGGTTCCCTGCTGAAATATGATCATGGTGTCCACCTGGAGAAGGAGGTAAGACAAACAGTCAGGTGAGTCGAACGAACTCTACAGGAGGAACTGTCCGCATTCACCAGACCCCAATGCCGTTACGTGCCAGAAGTGGAGTGATCGTTGCCTCGGTTGGCTGGAATGTCCGGTTGACGTTTGGGGATTGCATATGTCGACTCCATAAGTCGGCGATTGCAGGGCGAGAGACCGGGTAATTGGCAGGTCCGCAAATTCCTGTCCGGTCACCAGCATTGGCCTCTTCGGCAACTGCCCACCGCAAACCTGGTAGCAACCACGCAACCGGTATTGTGGCCCACCAGCAGGAAGCAGTGATCGGTTCCCCGACGGATGGTGCAGACCCTGATCATGGGTCCAGTCCATACATAGTTTAGACGCAGGAGTTCTGGCAGCATGGAAGAAGAAAAACAGCCATACAAAATATTGGTGGTTGATGATGAGCCAGATTTGGAGCCGCTTGTGCTGCAACGAATGAGGCGTGCTATACGCCGGGGGCGCTACCAGTTCGTGTTTGCGGGCAATGGGGTCGAAGCCCTGGAGCTGTTGCGGCAGGATGAAGACATCGACATGGTGATTTCAGACATCAACATGCCACAAATGGATGGACTTACGCTGCTGCAACAGATCCCTGATGTCGATCCTGATATTCGTGCTGTGATCGTGTCCGCCTATGGTGACATGGAAAACATCCGTACCGCCATGAATCGGGGCGCCTTTGACTTTGTGACCAAGCCCATTGATTTCAAGGACTTGCAAGTCACTATCGACAGAACGCTGCGTCATCTGGAAGAGTGGCGGGAGGTTCTCAAGTCCCGGGACCAGCTGGTCGCTCTCCAAAATGAGCTTTCCATTGCCAGCAAGATTCAGCAGTCAATTCTGCCTACCGAGTTTCCTGAAGATCCTGCCTACCATGTTTTTGCCAGTATGGAGCCGGCCCGCAATGTAGGGGGGGATTTCTACGATATTGTGCAACTGGAAAGGGGACGGATCGGCCTCGCCATTGCCGACGTCTCCGACAAGGGGGTGCCGGCAGCCCTTTTTATGATGTCAAGTCGTACCTTGCTGAAGGGGGCTGCTATCAGTTTTCAGAATCCAGGCGCCGTATTGAGTGAAGTCAACAACCTGCTTCAGGAGGACAATGATGCGTCCATGTTTGTCACAGTTCTCTACGCCGTATTCAATCCGGCCAGCGGTGAATTCTCTTATGCCAATGGCGGTCACAATCCACCTCTGCTGGTCAAAGCTGACGGCAGTTCATCCCTGCTTCCCTTGACAGGAGGTATTGCCTTGGGTGTGGCACCCAACATTGACTATAGTTCCCAGAGCGTCACCCTGGCTCCGGGCGAATCGGTGGTCATGTATACAGATGGGATTACTGAGGCAATCAATACCCAAGGGGAAGAGTTTGGTGTCGAGCGTCTGGGCGAAGTTGCCGCCCAGATTGGTGGCCAAGATGCCCAAGCCGCCAATCTGGCCATTCTGCAAGCCGTCAAAGAGTTTGCGGGCGATGCTCCTCAGTTCGATGACATTACTTCTTTCGTTCTGCGTTACGGTGAGTAGGTCACATGAGCACGACGGTCTCCGCACAAATATCCCCGGTATCAGAAGAATTGCGCAAGCTTGCTAGTGTCGTGGAAGCACTGGGTGAAAGGGAACAATGGTCCCCCGAACTTGTGTTTCAAATTCAGCTTGTATTGGATGAAATTGGAGACAACATTGTTGAGCATGGTCAGATATCCTCCGTCCACGCCATGGAAGTGACCCTCACCTCGGACAAAGAAACGATCATTGTCGAGATAGCGGACGATGGTCTGCCTTTCGATCCCCTAAAAGAGGCACCGGCACCAGATCTTACTTCTGACTTGGAGGATCGCCCCGTAGGAGGACTGGGTCTGCATATCGTGCGTACCATAATGGACGATATGCAATACCGACGCGATCAAGGCAAGAACCACTTGGTACTCACCAAACACAGGAATTCATGAGATTGGGTCTCAAACTCCGCCAGACTCTTCCCGCCAAATCTGCCATAGTCATTCTGCTGGTGGTGGCAATGGCCCTGGCCGGATGTACAGCAGGCAGTTCAGAAACGGCCACAGACGAGACGTCAGCCGAAAGTTCCCAAGTCACCATCCCCACCCCCTTGCCCACAACTGAACACGACTCGGTGCCTGGAGTCTTTGACGATCGGATCCTGTTCGGTCAGTCAGCCGCTTTCAGCGGTCCTGCTCAGGAACTTGGCCTTAGCATGAAACTGGGCATCGAGGCAGCGTTCCATGAAGTGAATTTGAAAGGTGGCGTGCATGGCCGGAAGCTCGAGTTACTGTCCCGGGATGACACCTATGAGCCGGAACTGGCTATTGCCAACACACTGCAACTGATAGAAGAAGATGGGGTTTTTGCGTTAATCGGAGCTGTGGGTACCCCTACATCCCGTTCCGCTGTGCCCATCGCCTCCACCGCGGGCGTGCCTTATGTGGCCCCCTTTACGGGGGCCGCCTTCCTGCGGGACCCGGAATGGGGCATTGTCGTCAACCTGCGCGCCTCGTATAATCAGGAAACCGAAGAGATGGTAGCCCAGCTAACGCGAGAACTGGGCTTAGAGCGCATAGCCGTCTTGTACCAGGATGATTCCTTCGGCAGGGCAGGATACCGAGGAGCTCTTAGTGCCTTGGAACGCCGTAATATGGAACCTGTGGCGGTGGGACTGTATCCCCGCAACACAACATCCGTCAAGACCGCTGTTATTGACCTGCGTCGTGGTAATCCCGAAGCGGTCATCATGGTAGGTGCCTATGAACCCGTGGCGGCTGCGATTGCCTGGTCGCGACATATTGGTTTTGATCCTGTCTTCATCACTATTTCCTTTGTCGGCAGCAATGCGCTGGCCCGTGAGTTGGGCCATAGGGGTGAGGGCGTATTTGTTACGCAGGTAGTGCCCTTTCCTACGGATGATTCTTTTCCGGTTACGCAGTCCTACCGGCAGGCACTGGCATCTTATGTTTCCGCCGCTGCCACACCGGGATTTGTGTCCTTTGAAGGCTATTTGGCCGGTCGTCTGGCTATCGCAGCCCTGGAACGCTGTGGCCTAAATGTCACGCGTACCTGTTTCCTGCAAGGTTTGCATCAAGAGGAAACCCTGGATATTGATGGGTTCGCGCTGCGTTTTGCGGAAGAAGACAATCAGGGTTCTGATGAGGTCTTCCTGACCATGATCGACCAGAACGGCACCTATCTCCCCGTAGATACCCTGCGGGTGACGGAACCATGATTGATCTGCTGAAGCGTCTGTTGCAAAGCCGATATCGCATAGGGGTACAACTCTATCTGGCCCTCGGGGGGGCTGTGGCCATCACAATGTTCGCAAGCTTGGTCGGCTGGTTTTCCTTCAATCGGGTGGGGGACTTGCAGAGTCTGGTCAACGAAGAGAGTATTCCTGAAATGGCAGTCGCCTTCCGCGTTGCCCAGCAGAGCGGAGCCTTGGTAGCCGCGGCTCCGCGGCTGACAGGGGCCTCCGCGGCGGACGAACTGTTCTTGGTCACACAGACGATTGGCGCAGAACGGCGCGCCTTTGAGGAGCAACTGGACCTGCTGATGCAGCAGACCGATGAAAACAGCGAATATTATGCTCAGATCCATGATCATGCGCAGGCCTTGATTTCCAACATTGAAGCGATCGAACATGATGTTGAGGTCTTGTTAGAGCTGCAAATACAGGCAGGCGTCATTCAGGAAGAATTGGTCGCCTTACAGATTCGATTGGAGGATATTCTGGTTTCCGTGATAGATGACCAGTTCTTCTATACACTCACGGGTTATCAGGCTCTCGATCAGCCCCCCGTACCCCGTGCCGAACACTTTTCTGAGGATGAGATCGTCCGCTACCGACACTTGCATGAATTGCAGACGGACACCGTGCTGGCCACCCAATTGCTGGCCAACGCCTTTACGGTAGCCGATGAACCCTTGCTGGAACCCTTGCGCGAACGCTTCGAGGCCGCGGTGGGGCGCATTGAGAGGAGCCTGGATGCCTTGGGCCGAGACGATCCTTGGCGGGAGGAAGTGATCCCGGTTTTTGATCGCCTGTTTGCCTTGGGGATTGGCGAAAAGAGCGGCTTTGCCCTGCTGGCCCAGAAATTCCAGATCACGGAACGGCAACAGGACTTACTGGCCTATAACCGGGAATTGGGCATTGCCCTCGGCGCGGATGTTGAAGGATTGGTCAGGGTTTCCCGGGACAACGCTGAGCAGGCCACCCAGGCTTCGTCTCTGGCTATCCGCACCGGACGCAGCTTGCTGCTGGTACTGAATATCCTGAGCATAAGCAGTGCACTCCTGATCGCGTGGCTGTTTGTAGGCCGCGTGCTGTTACGTCGCCTGGACCACTTGTCAGGACGTATGCGCCGCATGGCGGAAGGGGATCTGGAAGCCACCGTCGATATTGCGGGACGGGATGAGATTGCGGACATGGCCGCGGCTCTGGAGGTATTTCGTCGCCATTCCCTCGAAGTCCAACGTCTTAATTTGGTGGAGAAACTGGCAGAGGAGTTGCGAGGCAAAAACGAGCAACTTGAGGCCGTTTTGGCTGACCTGCAAAAGGCCCAAGACCAAATCGTCATGCGGGAGAAGCTGGCTGCCTTGGGCCAACTGACCGCCGGGGTCGCCCACGAAATTCGGAACCCCTTGAATTTCGTTAAGAATTTCTCGGAAGCCTCGGAAGAACTACTGGAAGAGTTGCAGGAAGAACTGGAGCAGATATTCAGTGATAGTGGGGTGGAGATTGACGAAGAACAAAACGAATATTTCCAGGAAATCAATGACGATCTGAGCGGTAACCTCGGGCGAATTCGGGACCACAGCGAAAGAGCGAACCGAATTGTACATGACATGCTCATGATGGGCCGGGGTACAGGGGATTGGCAGAAAACCGATATTAATACTTTGCTGGATGAGCATGCCCGACTCGCCTACCACAGTGCCCGGGCCACCGATTCGGAGTTCCAACTTACGATTGAGATGGACTTCGACCCCAATTCCGGTCTCGTTGAAGTAATCCCCCAGGATCTTGGGCGGGTCTTCCTCAACATGGTCAGCAATTCCTGCCATGCGACGGATGAGAGACGTCGTGACTTGGCGGCAGACGGTACAGGTGCAGGTGGTTCCGGCGCCCTGTACATACCAACCTTACATCTCTCAACACGCCGCCATGAAGACGAAGAGCGCTTTGTCATTCGTATTCGGGATAATGGGAAAGGTATACCACCTGAAATTGTCGATAAGATTTTCAATCCCTTCTTCACTACCAAACCGACGGATAAGGGCACAGGACTGGGCCTGGCGCTTTCCAGCGACATCATACGCGAGCATGGGGGCACGATTCGAGTTGAATCGGAACAGGACGAGTTTACAGAAATGACGATAGAGTTGCCCCTGTCACCAGCCAGGTCAGCTGAGCCACTGGCGCAACTGGGATAGAGGAACGGCAGTTGTCTCTCCCAGCCCCCTTGGCCAAGTTTCGGTACAGACAGACATTAAGGGAACAAGCTTCGTCATCCGCCGAACCCAAGTTAGATTGACAGTTCCTGGAAACCCGACTATCCCCCTTGGGCCAAACAATTCGTCCAGAGCATGCTGTTGGAACTTTCGGAGTCTGGGAGCTTCTGTTAGGCAGGAGTACTTCCCATCGAAATTCGGAAACCTGTGCTGGCTCCTGGTTGGGTTTCCTTGTCCAACCCAACCAGGCAAAGCTCTGCAGGCCCAGGGCTTCAGGAAGATAGAGTCGGTGAATTGACAGCTGGTTTGGTCCAATTCACCTTGCCCCTTCGCTAGGCATCCCTACAGCAAGACACCCTCATGAGGTTGGCTCTCGTGGTCAAGTCCCTTGGCACCACAGCCGGCATTACCAGCTTTCCGTTCTCGCCTGTGGGTCAAATCATGGCTCAGGGAAGGACGATGTTTTTGCCAGTGTTAAGTAATTTATTGAGGTGATAGAATTTTATTGGTGCATTCTGGCGGGTTTCCCGTTGCAGCGCATCTGTTCAACCTTACCTTGCCCGTAATGCATCGAACCGTTAGTTATATGTCGCGGCGCTTACCGTTCTCACATGCCTGCAACAAATTTTGTCTTCCTCTGCGTCTCTGAAGTTCCATCGCAATTTGCAGGAGGTCAACCATGAAGATTTCATTGGGAGTTTTAAGGCGAGAACGCCCACACATATTGTGGATGATCCTATTCTTGGCCCTAGGTTTGTTGTTGTTCCGAACCACAGCGGTTCATGCCGCGCCCGATGATGAAACCGTCTTCGTTTTCAATACTTTCGCCTTCCTCATCTGGGGGGCACTGATCATGTGGATGTCAGCCGGCTTTACCATGCTTGAGGCCGGTTCGGTACGTACCAAGAATGCTTCGATGATCTGTCTGAAGAATATCGGCCTTTACTCAATTGCAGGGCTGGCCTATTACCTGCTCGGTTACAACCTCATGTATGTAGATGTGCAGTCTGTAATCGGCAAACTCACCTTCCTGTATGGACCTACAGGTGATGACTTGGCTTTGATGGCGGGCCAAGGCGAATCCACCGCGGCCGTGGTTGCGGGGGGATATTCCACCATGTCAGACTGGTTCTTCCAGATGGTCTTTGTCGCTACGGCGGCTTCGATCGTGTCTGGCACGCTGGCCGAAAGGGTTAACATGTGGGCCTTTTTCCTCTTCGTCCTGGTGCTGACCGCCATTATCTATCCCATTGTGGGCGCATGGACCTGGGGGGGTGGCTGGCTGGCTGCGATGGGTTTTCAGGACTTTGCTGGATCCACTGTTGTGCACAGTACGGGTGGCTGGGCTGCCCTGGCTGGCGCCCTTGTAGTGGGACCCCGATTTGGCAAATTTCGCCGTGATGGCTCCATCAAACCAACACCGCCTTCCAATATCCTGACTGTAACTCTTGGTGTCTTCATTCTGTGGTTTGGGTGGCTGGGCTTCAACGGTGGATCCCAGTTGGCTTTGGGCAGCGCCCTGGACGCGGTGGCCATGAGCCAGGTGATTGTCAACACCAACTTGGCGGCAGCAGCAGGAGTCATCGCAGCTATTCTTGTCTCCCGCCCCATTCTCGGTCGGATGGATCTGTTTGCCGGGTTGAACGGGGCCATTGCCGGACTGGTAGCCATAACCGCGGGACCCGATATCGCTGAGCCTTATTGGGCGATCATCATAGGTATCATTGGCGCTGTAGTGTGCACGGCCGGTATCAAACTGCTGGAAAACCTCAAGGTGGATGATGTTGTTGGTGCCGTGCCTGCCCACTTGGCAGCCGGTATCTGGGGCACGTTAGCCACAAGCATTGCCGCGGGGGCCAACATAGGCGTGCAATTGATCGGTATAGTAGCCGTTGGTGTTTTCGTATTTGTCCTCTCGTGGCTTCTGTGGAAGCTCCTGGACAAGCTTATGGGTGCCCGGGTATCCCGGAAGATAGAGCAATTGGGCCAGGATGCTGGGGAGTTGGGCATCGAAGCCTATCCTGAATTTGTCCTCATGCCAGAAGAAGACGACGAATAGAAAGCCGTCAGCCAGTCTGGATGTAAGCCGCCGGCGTACGCAATTTCAGGTTGCAGGTTCTCCGTGGGGACGGGGCCTCCTGTCCCCACGTGGCGGCTAGAGGCTTGCTTCAGCCACCATACCCAAAGGGTCCAGTTCTCACCGAGACTTCAGACTCCGTGCCTTATGGATAGAGCCTGAAACCAGCACCGCTGCTCGCTATCTGCTGGCAAGCCTACCTACCATTTGCGGGTTACTTGATCCGGAAAGTGCCTGACCAAGGAATCACTGACATAAGCAGCAGCCACACCCAATCCACAAGCACTTAGATTCCGCATTACCTTGCCCAAGTCCCGGATTTCCTCATACCAGTCATCTTCAGCGACCAAGTCCTTGGCTTGGGGGAAAGACAGGCGTTCCTCCAACCGTTGAGTACCGATACGACAGGGAAAGCATTTCCCACAGGATTCATGGGCAAAAAACTCCATGGCGTTGTGGGCGATGTCAACCATGTCACGGCTGTCGTCGAACACGATTATCCCTCCAGCTCCCAACATGGAACCCCGCTCCCGCAATGAGGGCTCATCCAGGGTGACATCAAGGTCGTCAGCACCCAGAAAACCTCCCGAGAGTCCGGCCATGGTTACCGCCTGGACATGGCGACCGGGTGGTAGTCCACCAGCCCAGTCATGGATGAGTTCGGCCAAAGGAAAACCAAAGGGGACTTCATAATTGCCAGGACGGTTCACATCCCCTGAAAGACTGATGACCTTGGTGCCAGCCAGGTCGCCGTAACCCAGCGCCTGGTACCAGGACGCTCCATGAATCAGTATGTGGGGGACTGAAGCCAACGTTTCTACGTTGTTAACGACTGTGGGTTTCTGCAGAAAGCCGTGGGTTACCGGATAGGGAGGACGATTACGGGGAAAAGGATGTTGCCCTTCCAGACTGTTGAGGAGAGAACCTTCCTCACCGCAGACATAGGCTCCGGCTCCACGCCGGATATGAATGTCAAAGTCCTGGTCTGCGCCTATATAGCCCGCCTTCCGGGTCTCGGTCAGACAATGTTCCAGGATATTCCTGATCTCAGGATACTCATAGCGCAAGTAAATGAAACCCAATTGGGCTCCGGTTGCCAGTGCCGCCAGGATCATGCCTTCGATCACGGCAAAGGGATCATGTTCCAGCAGAGCCCGATCCTTGAAGCATCCCGGTTCTCCCTCATCTGCATTGCACACAATGGTCTTGGGATAACCTTCTGCTTCACGTACCGATCGCCACTTCAGGCCTGTGGGGAAACCGGCACCCCCTCGTCCGGCCAGGCCCGAATCAGACAAGGTTTGGATGACAAAATCGGGACCTTTCGCCGACGCTAACTGCAAAGCTTTGAAACCGTCGTGGGACTTGTATCCCTCCAACGTTGCTTGACCTGGCTTGCGAATGTGTTCAAAGACGCATTCGGCCAGTCCACCAGGGTTCACTACCGGCAACGGAGAATCCGGTGCGGGAGCAAGTTCAATGTTTTCCCCCTGCCGGGTATGATCCCCTTCCAATACCGGAATGGGTACGTCGCAACGCCCGGCACAAGGCATGGCCTGGGCATTGGGCAGAGCGGCCAGGAGATCCTCTGCTCCCCGCAAGCGACATACAGGACCAGTGCACACCCGAGGATGCGTTCGCCGGTTATCATCCCGTGCCAGATGATGATAAAAGGTCACTGTGCCAAATAGATCGGCCAAAGGCGTACGCAAGCCGTCAGCGATGGCTTGGAGAGCCTCAGGGGTAATCACATCATCGCGGCGATGGAACGTATCCAGCAGGAGTAGAAGTGGGGCCGGCTGGTTCTTCTGGCTCTCAACAATCTCGCGATCACTCGGCATGGAATTTCTCAGCGGCAAAGATTAAGATGCCTGTATCCGAAATATCCGGGACTGCAGGATGAGCGAAGTCAGCCTTTGAGCGCGCCGAAAGTAAGGCCGCTGGTGATGTATTTCTCCAGAGCCATACCGGCAGCGATGACAGGAATCACACTGACCAAGGAGATGGCACTCATGTTCCACCATTCGGTATAACCCGTTTGGCTGACTTGCATCTGCATAAACAGGGGAATGGTGATGGATTTGCGGAAGGTCAGGGTCAAGGCCACAATGTATTCGTTCCAAGCGCCGATAAGAGACAGCACGAAAACCGCCACCAGACCCGGTGCGGCCAGAGGCATGGCAATGCGAAAGATCACAATCAGCCGATTGGCCCCGTCAATCAGGGCACTCTCTTCAATCTCTACCGGCAAGCCCTCAAAGAAATCACGCATCACCCAGACTATGAACGGAATAGCGCCGGCGGCATACACAATGACCAAAGCGGTTCGGGTGTCCAATAGCTTCAGTTCCCTAAACATCACCAGAAAGGCCAGCATAAACAGCGCCCCGGGAAACATACGCTGCGCCATAAATCCCAGCACGATGGAATTGTTCTTACCATCGAAATTGAAACGCGCAAGAGCATAACCCGCCATAGAACCAATGACCAGAGCAATGCCAGAGGACACAAACGCCACTATGATGCTGGTGGTGTAGGGTTGCAGGAACCAGGTCAGGCGTTCTACGAACAGGTAGCGCCATGCATGGAGTCCCGGCTGGAAGTCCACGAAAGGCAAATAGGTAGCCTTCACGGACATGTCGACCGGATTCTTGAAGGAGGTTATTACTACCCAGTACATGGGAAACAACAATACCAGAGACCAGGCAATCAGAATGCCATAGGAGACCGAGGCGATAAAGCGTCGCTGTTTGGAAATGCCCATGGTGGCTGTGTTCCTGTCTCGTCAGTCTGTCTGGCTCATGGCCCGGCGTGAGAGAACCAGGAAGGCTCCGCCAAATACTACCATCACCAAGAGCAGGAAATAAGACTGGCTACTGCCAAAGGCCAGATCGCCGCCCTTCACGCCGGCACGATAGATTGCCAGCGTTACCGATTCGGTAGCCTGGCCCGGACCGCCGCCCGTAAGGACCATGATGATGTCTACCACTTTGAAGGCGTCAATAATACGGATCAGGAGGGCTGTGGCCGCAATAGGCATGACAAGCGGCAGAGTGATACGAAAGAAGGTCTGCCAGAAGGAAGCCCCATCAATTGAGGAGGCCTCCCGCAAATCGTAAGGCACGCTCTGGAGTCCCGCCATAAGCATCAGAATCATGAAGGAGCTCCACTGCCAGACATCGATCACCATAATGGTCACCATGGCCCAGGTGGGATTGGTCAGCCAGGCGACGCCTTCGAAACCCAACCAACGCAGAAATGAATTAATGGGCCCTATATCTTCCTGGAACAACATGCGGCCTACCACGAAAGATACCACCACCGGACTCACCATGAGTGGCATCAGGAACCAGGTTCGGAAAAGCTTCAGGCCCCGCGTGACATTGTCCAGGCACAAGGCCAGGGTCATGCCAATCAAGAACTGGGCGGGAACCACACCCAGCATGAACACCACGGTATTCCTGACCGTGCGCCAAAAGGATGTATTGGTCAGCAGTTTCTGAAAGTTGGCCAGGCCGACCCACTGTGTCTCAACCCCCACCCGAAAGAGATGCAGGTCGGTGAAGGCCGCATACAGAGTCCAGAGGACAGGAGCGATAAAAAGCACTGTCGTCATCAAAAGTGATGGCAACAGCAACAACCATTTCCAGAGGTTGTCATGTATCGAGAACTGCAATACCCCGCGGGGAGGCCGCGAACTCTGGACCGTACTGGACATTTATGTTGGATCGTCAGCAAAATGGGTGGGACAACTTCTCGCCCACACCCAATCCAGGAGGCCAGGTGGCGAGAGCACGTTGGTCTCTCGCCACGAGAGCTTTCAGGAGATTAGCCCAGACCCAAGGTCAGGCGATAAAGTTCTGCTTGTCGCTCCTTGCCTCCCATGCGATCACTGATCTCATTGAAAGCAGCAGCGACCTCATCCAGCGCCGTCTGCGGATCAGCCTCATTGGCCAGGGCTTTGGAAGCACCCAGTTCCAGGGCATCCCGGTACTGGACCCAGCCACCAAAAGCCTGGTCCGTTACGGCATTGGGGTGATCCAGCGTCTCCCGGGCAGCATTCAAATAATCCAGGGCCACTTCCTCGCCCAACTGCAGGGGGCCAGTGGCAAATTCATCCACGGCATCCAACTGACTGAAGCGATAGGGGCTGGCTCCGGTTAAATTGGTCACGAACCATAGACCTGATTCAGGCTTGGTCAATTCGATCGTCATGTCCCATACATGCTCAATCACGGAGTCATCCGTAAGCGCCGATACGGCAAAGACCCAGCCACCAAACGCATGGAAGGGGGCTGCACTGGGTTCCGCGAAGGATTCCCAGCCACCTGCCTTACTGTTGTACACCTCGTAGGAACCCGGCAAAATGTTGTAGCCTTGCAGGCCCTGAATCACCGAGAATTCTCCGGCGGCAGCGGTAGTTACGGCATCCCAGTTGTAGGTCTGGACTACCCGCCCACCATTCATGGCGTTAAGGGAGTCACTGTACGTGAAACCTGTACCACCCGGAGGCGCCCAGTTCTGGTTTTCTTCCACCCATTCCGTCAGGGCCCGTACAAAACCGGGATTGTTGATACGGGCTTCTCCCGTTTCAATGTCAATGAAATAGGAAGGATCATCTGGATGCTTGGCATACGCTGTAGCGCGGGAATGGAAGCCCCACCACAGGGTATCACCCCGCTTGTTCATGCAGGCAATTCCGTAATCGTCTTCTTCTCCGTTACCGTTCCAGTCTGTGCCCGTGAAATATTCAGCAATCGCGCGCCATTCATCCCACGTGGTTGCACCTGTTTCCGGATTCAGGGCAAAGCCCATTTCCGCTTCGAACGCACTGCTCACGGCCGCGTCTCCAAACAGATCCTTGCGGAACGAGTAGTAGTGAATATCCCCATCGTACGGCAGGGCATACACCGTTCCCCCCCAGGTCAGGGTGTTTACGATACTGGGCAATACGTCGTCAAATTCAATCGCGTCCAGGACATGGTCCGGAATGGGATAGAGGGCCTGCGCATTGATCACGTCAGCCCGGGCATTGGAAGGAAACTGAAACACGTCTGCGAGGTACGTGTTGGTGGCGACGGACTGCATGATTTTGTCCGTCAACTCCTGCTGGCCAAAGGAACCACGTTCCCAGCCATAGCCATTTTCCTCAATCCAGGTAGCCAGAAAACGTTCTACGCCCCCACCCATGCCTTCCAAACCTGCATAGCGAATGACTACCGGTTCGGTACTGGGGGCTTCTCCCGCCATGCCATCAGTGCTGGGAGGAGTGGCACAAGCGGCCAGGAGAGCTACACCAGTTGTACCTCCTGCCAGGCGCAAGAAACCTCTACGGGTCAAGGAATTGCTCATAACTTTGTATTCTCCTTTGCAGGCATGAAAATTTTGTACACAGGCTGTGTACTCAAACAGAGACAAGCAGGTCAACAGACTGCTGGAGAAATATAACACCTGTCACTTTTAAGTCCCAAAAAGGAAGGCAATTCGGGGTTGTGGCCAAGAGTCTGGAAATACATCTGGTTCCCGGTCGGAAGGACAAGCAGGCGTGGAGGTACGGGAAGGCTAACCCGGAGCCAGATGTCTGGACTGGAACTTGCCTCATTTGGTCCTCAGCGTTACACGGTGGTTATCAAGGGAGAAACCTTGTCCCCATAACCAACCCTGAGTCGTCGCATGGGGATGGGAGGAAATTTGTATTAGCCTTGTTTTTCGGCAGGCTCTATGCGAAAATACTGGCAACGCCAATCTCAGTTTCAGCCACAGGTTTGCCTAGTTGGAGTCGGGAGTGGCGCCCTCAATTCGGACCTGAAAAAAGCTAGAGGCAGGAGGATTGCCACCATGGCCGGTCTGAGCGAAAGTCAGTTGCAGCACTTTGAAGAATATGGGTTTGTCAAAGTTGAGAAACTCATGCCGCAATCAGTCCTGGACGATCTGATGGAAGAATACGGCGGTGTCTTGGACTCGCTGATAGAAGATCTGTATGCCGAAGGTACGATTTCTTCCACCTACGAAGGCCTGCCCTTCGGGGAACGATTGACAGCTGTCTATCAGGACAGCGGCAATGTGTATTCGCAAAATTTCGACTTTCATCTGCCTGGCGGCGCCACGGAGGCAGACACTCCTTTCTGGACGGGACCGGCTGTGTTCAGAGCCTTGACTCAACCCGACGTGCTGGATGTGGTAGAGAGTTTGATAGGACCGGAAATCTATTCCAATCCAGTACAGCATGTGCGGATTAAGCCTCCCGAACGACTGGCTCCCCAGACGGATGATGGCTTTTCCTTGATTCAGGCCACGCCGTGGCATCAGGATCATGGCGTCGTCATGCCCGAAGCTGATGAAACCAACATGTTAACCGTCTGGTTTTCGCTCCTGGATGCCCCTGTCGAAAGCGGCTGTCTGCAGGTCATTCCACGAAGTCATCGGCGCGAACTGCTGATGCACTGCACGGGAGACGCCAAAGGGATCCATTTGCCTGATCAGATCCTGGAACTGGAAAGTGCCGTGCCCATGCCGATGAAAGCGGGAGACGTTCTGTTCATGCATCGTCATACCTGTCATGGCTCCTTGTCCAACGTCAGTGACAGCATCCGCTGGAGTTTCGATATCCGCTATAACCCCTCAGACCAACCTACCGGCCGAGGCTTCCTGCCGGGCTTCGTGGCCCGCAGTCGTCGGGACCCAGCGTCGGAACTGAGGGATGCGGCCACATGGAACCAGATGTGGCTTGACACGCGAGCCAGGCTTGCGGCACAAACCCCGGATGAAGTACACATCTATCGTTGGGACGGGGAAGCGGCTGTGTGCGCCTGAGGTAGGCAAACCTGTTGGCACCTCCAGCCAACTTACCTATCCCTCTCAGATAATGGCTTCTACTTGCAAGTCTGAGGGGGATGGATTTCGTATTTCTGTTCCCTAGTTGTCCAAACTTGCAGATATCAGGGCCATCTGCCTTGAGTTTGAAGGGCGGAATCTTTTTCTGCTTTCAAACTAAGCTTTTGTTTGGCGTCTTGGGAAATCCCCATTTCGAAGCCGCGACACTTACAGGACTGATCGCAGAGGGGTATCCGAGCCAATCAGTCACGGGATTGTCAGATCTTCAGAATAGCCACGCGACTATTCTCCTCGTTTTAATTAAGGATTAGCCGGGCATGAACATTATTGTCATCATTGCGGACACGTATCGCCATGACAACATTTTCCCCTTGGATGCCAATACAGTTGGTGGCCCCCATCTGGAGGCTTTCGCCCGGCAGGGCGTTAGTCTGGCCAATTTTTTTGTAGGTAGCTTCCCCACCATTCCCCAGCGCACGGACTTCACAACGGGTCGCATAGGATGGCCTTGGTATCCTTGGCAACCTCTCCCACTCAGTGGCCGCAATCATATGCCTAATATACTTCGGAACCACGGATATGTTTCGCAATTGCTGGGAGACTGCCCACACTTGGTCAAGGCCCGATTTGACCTTGGATTCGATGGTTTCTATCACTTGCACGGCCAAGAGGGGGACACGTACTTCCTGAGGATGAATCGGGAAATCCAAGAGACCATGCCCTCTGCCAAGACTCGCGGAGGCAATCATTTCCAGAATCGCAATTTGCCTGATCTGCATCGTTGGACCAACCAGTACTTCGAACGTGAAGCTGACACTTTCGCCTTTCGCACGTCAATGGTCGCAACCGAATGGCTGGAGGAAAACTACCAATATTCCCCCTTCTTTCTGTGGGTTGATTTCTTTGATCCCCATGAGCCCTGGGATCCACCCGCGTATTTGGTGCGAAAGTATGATGACAGCGGTTATGCTGGACCACCTATGTTGCATCCCAACTACGGACGATCCAGTGATCTGACTGCCTCCGAACTGCGCAATCTGCGCGCCCACTACCTGGCAGAAGCCTATATCGTGGACCGGGGCATCGGCCGCATCCTGCAGAAAATTGAGGACTTGGATCTGTTCCGAAATTCCATCGTAGTTTTTATGTCGGACCACGGCATGAGTATTGGCGAACATGGACGCACCGGCAAATCCAACATCAATCCGGGTGATACACGCTATTGGCCTATCTACCCGGAAGTAGCGCATTGTCCCTTTATTGTACGCGCGCCCGGTCTGGATGCCGGACGGGTCGTATCTTCCTATATCCAGCCATGCGACATCCTACCTACTCTGGCAGAATTGGCTGGGCTACAAGTGGACTCGCCCGATCCCTTGCACGGTGTATCCTTTGCCCCCCAACTGCAAGGACAGGCAACGCTGACGCCACGGGACTTCGCTGTGTCCTCCACCTATCTGCGAGCCCAGGATGGTGCCATTTCGTCTACAGCGGTAACACCGGTGGTCTACACCGATCAATGGATTTACGTACCGATTAACGCCGATGGGCAGATAGGCCTGTTTGATCGACGGGCGGATCCCATGGCGGGGATCAATGTGGCATCAGACCACGCAACCGTAGCCCGGGAGATGCAGGAAATGATGAATGACTACATGGCTCAGCTTGAGGCCCCCGCTGAGGCTGTAGTCGCGGCTCAACCTCTGTAAACGGTAACCCCTGTCTGCACGCATCCGTTTAGACCTTTCTTGTCCTCCTTTTCCTACCAGTCAATAGCACTCCCATCATCGGGATGGAAAGGAGCCGGATTACGCCAGTTGTGACCCAGTTTTGATGACAAGGCTTCTTCATCCAATGCAATCCCCAGGCCTGGCCCTTGTGGCAGGTCCACATAGCCATCTCTGACCTGAAAGGGTTCGGTCAGATAGCCTTCGCCCAGGGAAGCATGTTCCTGTATCAGGAAATTGGGAATGCTGGCATCCAGTTGCAGAGAGGCGGCGAAGGCAATGGGTCCCAGTGGACAGTGAGGGGCCAGGGCTACATAAGAGGCTTCAGCCATCCCTGCAATCAGTCGACACTCAAAGATACCCCCTGCATGACTGAGATCGGGCTGTAGAATCGAAGCCGCCCGCTTTTCCAGGATTTCCCGAAAGCCCCATTTGGTAAAGATGCGTTCCCCTGTCGCAATCGGCAGATGCGTCTTGTGGGCCAGATCTGCCAGAATATCAACATTCTGGCACTGGACTGGTTCTTCTATGAAGAAGGGCTGCAAAGGCTCCAATTCCTTGATCAGCAGAGCCGCAGTCTGCGGACTGACGGCCCCATGGAAGTCGATGGCTACATCAATGTCCTTGCCTACAGCCTCCCGGAGAACCCCAAACCTGCGCACAGCCTCATCTACAAATCCGGGAGTTTCAATGACACGGGCAGGTCGCCCTCCAAAAGGACCGGTCTTCATGGCCCTGAATCCTGTCTCTAGCAGGGCATGCGCGCGGCTATGGATTTCCTGGTCTGTACCCCGGCTGTCTATCCCTTTGTAGACCTTGATCCGGTCACGGAGCGGTCCGCCCAGAAGCCTATACACAGGTAAACCGGCGGCCTTCCCTGCCAGATCCCAGAGTGCCTGCTCAATACCCGACAGGGCACTGGTCAGTATGGGTCCTCCACGATAGAAGGCATGCTTGTACATGGCCTGCCAAAGATGTACCACTCGGGTGGGATCCTGCCCCAGGAGAAATGACTCCAGTTCGCTGACCGCCTGCGCGACCGTATGGGCCCGTCCTTCCAGAATGGGTTCCCCCAGCCCAATCATTCCCTCATCGGTGTGCATCTTGAGAAAGAGCCAGCGAGGCTGCACCAGGAAAGTTTCCAGTTTGACAATCTTCATGCCTGTGTCTCCTTGTTTTGGATGAATTCAGGAAACTGTTGAATAGTCTTGACTTTCCCTGTCTGGCCTTGTTATTGCTCCTGCCCCCATTACAATGGCATTAGGAACAGACCACGGGATCACAAAGTGAGAGCCTAGTCTTCCATGCATGATCCAGCACTGACTTCGGACAATCCAGTCCTAACGTCGTTAGGGTACCATCCCTCAGATCGCCTGGTTATCTTCCATGCCGATGATCTGGGCATGACGGAGGGTAGCCTCGATGCCTTTTGGGATCTGCAGGAAGCTGGTATTGTCCGTTCCGGCTCCATCATGGTGCCCTGCACCTATGCGGCCGAAATGTTGGCTTACGGGCGGTCCTATCCAGAATTGGATCTCGGGATCCACTTAACCGGTGTCTGTGAATGGCCCACGGAACGCTGGGGGCCTGTTCTGGGCCGTTGGCAGGTTCCTGACTTGTGTATGCAGGATGGTGGGTTCTGGCCAGATCAGCCTACTGCCCGGCGAAAGGCGCAGAATCAGTCCTTGCGTCTGGAATCGATTGCCCAAATCCTGCACTCCCGGGACAAGGGGTTGGACTATACCCACTTTGATGCCCATGTAGTCGGAGGTGTGTTTCGCGAATTGACTCTGTTCTATGTCGCCCTGGGATTTCATTTTCAGGTTCCTGTGCTCTTTCCTCGGTACATGAACTCCATTTTGCGTACCTACCTCTCCGGCCCTGGTATGTCGAGGATGTGGACCGCTTTTGCTCGCCTTATTGAAGCGGCTGGAATGCCTCTGATAGATCATCATCGCATGACTCTTTTTCGTCCTGACCTGCCCAGTTGGCGGCCCGTGGATCTGGCCAAGGCTTACGAACAGGACATAGCCAGCATCGGGCCAGGCCTTACCTACTATTCATTGCATCCCAATACGGCTGACCACGCAGGGCAGATCCGGCCTGAGTCACTGGTCTTCCGCACCTTTGAACACCGCTATTTTCAATCTGCGCGTGCCCAGGAATTCCTGGAATCCCAAGGCATAATCCCAATCGGAATGCGGGAACTTCATGCTATCATGAAACGAATAGGGAAGAAGCCATCAAGCAGGAAATTATCGTTGTCAGATTGGCCTTTCGTATCACACGAAGGGCGGGGAAGCTAAGTTGCGATCCCGTTATGCAGTCCCGGCACGGGATGCCAGTTGTTCGCCCTGCAGGACCGTCACCCATTGCGTTTCAAACTGTACTCTTAGCCTTGCTGCACCTCCGCCGTCGTCTGGCTTCAAAACCGCCTATCTTACAGGTAAGTTTCGCAGGTCACACGTGCCCGTCATCCGGGCCGTCACCTGGGAAGTCATCACTTTCCCCTGGCCTTTGAGTCCCCTTTTCGAGTAAAGTCCATGCGCATTCTCTACATAGATATCGATTCTCTGCGTCCCGATCATCTCTCCTGTTACGGTTACCATCGACACACCTCACCCCACATTGATTCACTCGCCAGGGAAGGGGTTCGCTTTACCAATTACTACGCCAGTGATACTCCCTGCCTGCCTAGCCGGACCGCCCTTTTCACGGGACAGCTAGGCATCCGCACAG
Source organism: Anaerolineales bacterium (assembly GCA_034422235.1). Classification (GTDB taxonomy): domain Bacteria; phylum Chloroflexota; class Anaerolineae; order Caldilineales; family Caldilineaceae; genus Bin34. The sequence continues at coordinate 78,163 of DAOUJU010000011.1, forward strand.
GCGTCGTGAATCACGGTGGCCTGTTTGCGGATGTATATCCCCAGGGAGCTGAACGGGCTTTCCGCAGCCAACTGGCACAGAATACTCTGGGTAGCGTACTGCGCCAGGCCGGGTATCACACAGCCAGCATCAGTCCTTTTCCCAATCGCCATTCGGCCTATCAGATTTGGTACGGCTTCACAGAAACCTATGACACAGGCAAAGGCGGCTTGGAAAACGCGGACGAAATGTATCCTCCGGCCCAGCGCTGGTTACAGGCCAATGGCCAGCGCGATAACTGGTTCCTGCATGTCAATTTCTGGGATCCACATACTCCCTATGACCACCCAGAGCAATTCGGCAACCCATTTGCGGATGAACCCATTGCCGACTGGATCTCACAGGATCTGATTGAGGCCCAAAATCGGTCGTTCGGTCCCCACAGCTGCACGGAAGTGCCGGGAGAAACGGATCAGCTTCCCTCCCGCTGGCGTATGGGAGTCGGCCATATCCGCAACCTTGAGGATGCGAAGAAACACCTGGACGGCTATGATACCGGGATTCGGTATGCCGATCACTTTGTCGGTAAGCTCATCCAGGATCTCAAGGACCTGGGCATATACGAGGATACCGCCATTATTGTCAGTGCTGACCATGGGGAAAACCAGGGCGAATTGAATGTCTGGGGTGACCACCAACTGGCGGACTACATTACGAACCGGGTGCCCCTCATTGTCAGATGGCCAGGCGTAACCGACGGTCAGGAAAACCAAACTTGTAATGAATTCTTCTACAACATCGATTTGGCACCGACCCTGACTGAACTCCTGGGACACGATCCTTCACCCCTATGGCAGGGCCAGAGCATGGCTGCTACCTTGCGGTCTCCCACAACGGACTCTGGCCGTCCTTATCTTGTGCTGAGCAACGGTGCCTGGAGCTGCCAACGCAGCGTACGGTGGGATGACTGGATTTTCCTTCGTACGTACCACACGGGCATGAAGGACCTACCAGCCTATATGCTCTTCAACATCGTTGAGGATCCGCACGAAACTTGCAATCTCGCCGCAACGCGCCCGGATCTGCTGGGACAGGGTCTGCTCCTGTTGGACCAGTGGATGGGAGAACAGATGGGTTTGTCCCAACGTGGTGATCCTTTCTGGGGCGTGATGCAGGAGGGAGGACCTTTGCATGCCAATGCCAGGAGTGCTTCGTGGCAGGCCTATCTGGATCGGCTGCGCGCCACTGGACGCAGTCACCATGCCGAGCAGTTGGCCACCAAGGGTGGGCTTCCTCTCCGGTCCGGCCTGGATGCTTGAATTCACAGTGAGTACATAGCCAGAAAGAGAAAGTCATATGGCCCTGTCCGACTTGAAATCCGTATGGGTAGAGACGCAGATCTGCAGTAATGCTTTGGATGCATTGCCGGAGCATGTGCATATACAGATGATGGATCCACAGGATCCGGATCCCATTGCCCAAGCGACAGGGGCTCAGGCAGTCTTGGCCAGTTCTGGCATTACGTATGATAGCCGGGTATTTGCCCGGCTGCCGAAGTTACGCATTCTGGTACGAACGGGGATTGGCGTGGACAATGTCCGTGTCGCCGATGCGACCGCCCACGGTGTTTTGTTCTGCAATACGCCAGAGGGTCCCACTGAATCCACCGCAGAGCATACCATCGCTCTTATGATGGCGGTAGCCAAGAGAGTACCAGATGGTCAGGCCCAATTGGCCCGTGGAGAATTCGCTCCCCGCGGAGTCCCTTTGGGGAATGAATTGCGTGGCAAGACTCTGGGGCTGGTAGGTTTCGGTCGTATTGGGCGCAGAGTCGCTGAGATCGCAGAGAAGGGATTGCGTATGCACGTCATTACTCATGACCCCTTCCTGCAAGCGGAAACGGTGCGGGCTACGGGTCTTGATGTACAACTCGTAGCAATGGACACAATCTGGCGAAAAGCCGATTTCATTAGTCTGCATGCCCCCTCCATCCCGTCCACCCATCACATGGTGAACCGCGAAACTCTTGCCCAAATGAAGGAGGGTGCCTATATCTTTAATCTGGCTCGGGGGCCCCTGGTGGATGCCGAGGCGTTGTTGGAAGCCTTGGACTCAGGCAAACTGGCCGGGGCTGGGCTGGATGTTTTCGATCCAGAACCGCCCGCTGTCAATTCACGGCTACGCACGCATCCCCACATTGTGGCTACACCTCACTCGGCTACCACTACGATCGAGGCACGGCAACGGATAGAGGAGATGGCCGTAGAGGAGATCATGCGTTTCTTTCAGGACCTGCCGCCCAACAGTCCTCTGAATCCAGAAGTGGTGCAACGCACGTAATAATCAGCGCACAGTAAATTCATGGTGTGGAATGGAGGTCTATGGGCCAATCCCAACGCGTTTCGGTGCCCGGCAGGTGCAAGGTTTCAAGGCATGGACTTGAATGCACTACGGGACGGTACTTATGGACATTGGAGACCTTTGGCTCTAGAGGGTCGCAGCGACGTGTTCGCGGGGGTATGTCCGGCCCCGTCCGGGTACGTCCTGGCGGCTGTTTCACTTAACCGATTTAGAGTCTCAGATTGCCATTACAATCATCAGACAATGAAAAAACTCAAAGGGAATCCTTGAATCTTGAACCCACTCAAGCTTGTTACCCTGTTGCAGGATCTGCAGACGGATATCCGCAACCTTACAGCTGAAGTCAAAAAACTGCGGCTGGAGTTACAGCAGCAGCGATCTACCCGCAGCGAACCCAGATCCCAACCAGAGCGCAGAGTAGCCTCATCCTCCCCTGCAAGAAACCGTACGCGCACTCGTTCCCGGCGTCGTCCCATACCAGAAAGCAGCATCCCGGTGAGTGGAGCCGCTCAGAAGGCAGCTGAATACCTGCACCAGCAAGGTTTCGTGATACGCAAGTATCAGGAACTGGAAGCTGGCACCGCCGAGGAGCGTATCCTGTCCAAGTTCCTGGGCGATCGCCATGAGACTTCTGTCGTGTCCCTCTATACTCTATTGCGCGATATCGAGACAGATGTCCCTTTCCAGTTGGACCTCTCCGAGGCCACACCGCGCGAAATTGCTGATTCGGCGCAGTTGTGCCAGTTTCTTAGCAACATTAATTACCTGGACAATTACACTTATGCGCGCGGCAAACGGCTACTTACCGGATCCCTGACGGCTAAAGGCGATCAGTACATCCGCGGACGTTGGCTGGAGCAATACATCCGGCGCCAGTTGGTTTCGGGTTTCGGCCGGGCACAGTTGGGATATTCCTTGCTCATGAATCCCAATCTGACCTTCCAGGATGGCCAGGAATGTGAACTGGATTTGTTTGCTGTGGAACGGGAAACGCCCTTGTGGATAGAATGTACTACGGCCAAAGATCCCCGGGAAAGATTGCACAAGATGCGTGTGTTGCGCCGCAAACTGGAAGTTCCCGCCGGACGCGCTTTGCTTGTGGTGGCAGGCATGTCCACCCGACGCATCAATGATCTTTCCCGCAACACCCGAGTTACGATCGCCAATGTGAGTAACTTCCCGGAAATTCTGGGCAATCACCTGGAATAAGAACCGAAGCGGGATGCTATGGCGGAGGTTTAGACAGAACCGCCCAAGATCCGCTGAAAAGTAGACTCGTCTTCCTCTCCAAGCAGGAAAAGGCCCGTGGCCAAGGCAGGCATGATTTCCATCATGCAAGTCTGCTGATGCCGAAAACTGAAAGGCTGCTGACATAGGGTCTGCCAAGTCTGGCCGGCCCGTGCTATATTCAGATAACTGACCACCCGTTCATTCTTCCCTAATAGTGTCAAAGTATCCGTTATCCTGGGTTCCATAGCCTGGAGACGTTGGAACAGGTCGGCGGACTGACGACCACGGGCCAGAGAGTTGGTGACTTCACGGGGCAGATACCCCTTCATCGCTTGGCGGATGAGCCAGCGCTCCGTGCCCCGGGGACCTGACCAGACGTAATCGGGAATTGACAGACAAAGTTCAATCAGTAGCTTGCTGGCCGTGGGATCGCGCAAGCGAAGATTATGGTATCGGCCCCGTTCTGCCCAGCGAGCCCCTACCCGGGAGGCACCTGGCTCGATCACCTGTAAGCGATAGTAGCGAGGATCAGGATGAAAATTCTGAAACCAGATACCAAAACCGCTTTCGGCCACCAGTTCCCTCAGGTGTACACGATGGGCCAGGCCTGGCTGAATGAGTGTATGCTGCAGCCAGGGTTCTCTGCCTTTGGACCAACGATTGTAAAAGTTCACTAGACCGTGCCGCAGAAGAGGTCGGGCTACTTTGTGGCGCAGAGCCACGAGTACGGAACGATACTGGGTCAGTTCCCAAAACGAACGGGACCAGGGACGTCCGTACCAGGAAATAGAACCGTTCCCCTGTTGGCCTGTCAGCAATAGGTCATGTCCCCGTGCCTCCACGGCCGACAGAATCTCCGCAATCCAGTACATATTGCCCGCCCCCACACTGGGCTCACCATTTACCCGTAACATATAGGCTATACCTTGCAGCGGATCGAGGGCCTTGGCATGCATGGCACTGAGGGAGACGATACCGGTGTGCTCTGCGATCCGCTTGGCCTGTGTAAATTCATTGGCAATAGAACCAGCAGGCCAATGGCGCTGGGTGTCATGCACAGGCACCGCACAATAGGCGGCGAAGTCCTGAGGGTCTGTCGTTAAAGCCGATACAACCTGACTCGCTATAGCACCTGAATCCAGGCCCCCACTTAAGGTAAGACCTGGATGCTGAGATCGCGATACCATCGGGGATACAGCCGTCTGGATCCCTGCCACCAAGGCTTCCGCATAGGTTTCTTCGGTCTGATCCCGCCAGAGGGGGGTTTTTTCCGGGTACCAGTACCGCTGGGTGTGCAGAGTACCGCGCTGCCATTGTGCCCAGTGGGCGGGCGGTACCAAGGCAATGTCGCGGAACAGGGTACGATGTCCAGGGGGATTGAGATGCACCAAAGTACATGCCACTGACAAGTCATCCACTTGGCGTGAAACGAAAGACAGTGCCTGCAGAGCCTGGCGCGAGGAACTGAAAGCCACGTAGCGGGGGGTTTGTGCATAGAAGAGAGCGCTGTTGCCATGATGATCCCGTATCAGCGTCAGACATTGGCTATCTGAGTTCCATATCCCCAGAATCCAGTCGCCTACCAGATTTTCGACACACGTCAAATTCCATTGCTGCCAGGCCTGAAACACCAAGGTATCATCCTGCCACTGAACTTGCCTGTCGGTTGGAACAGCCCACTGCTGAAGCAGTTCAGCCCGGTTATCCAGAACAGCGTCGGTTACGGCGATGCTCTCTTCTGCCTTTTGATATTGCACCCCACAACCCGCCAGCAGCGGGGATACTGTTTCTGGCCTGGTTGCGGCAAATACGCCGCCTGAGACAGCAACCTGGTTCCAGGCGCCCTGTTCTGGCACTCGGAGTGCCGACTGCATCGCCGACAGATACCCGATCAATTCCTCTGGGGAGGCATCACCCACGATACCCACAATATGGTTCATGAGCCAGTTCCTTGGATTCCGGCTTGCAACCTTAAGGGGAAGGGAGAACCAAGGTTGAGTACATTCCTGTCATAGGTAACAGGGAAAAGGGACATGATTCATCAAGGTCAGAGCAGTATGCGCTGATCCGACAGATCCTTGGCACCTACTGTCTCGATGGTCGTCGCCCCCAAGTATTCAAGGACCTCAAGATCTGCCAAGCCATTGACTACCTGATATTGGGTAGGCATATCTTCCCAGCGGGGCCTATGGAAAGTCAATGAGCCCTGGCCAGACCAGGTACCCATCAGCTGCCGATGGGGAGTCGCAGCTGGCGTCAGGACAGCATACTCGGCATCTGGTGTCCCCCATTCTCCCGTGCGAGGCATGTATTTGTAATGGAGAGTCCCATCATTGCGAACATTGGCAGGACCTGTCGCCACTGGCTCCATTTCTGTCATTCCAGTCAGGGAGATCTCCAGAAATCGGAAACCCAGCCAACTGGCGTGACATTCCACACTGTCACCTAGCACAATGGGTTCCGGCAATTCACAATAGATCTTGGCAAAACCCAATTCCTCCCGTCCGGTGAGGATGGGATCAGTCAGGTTTTCCCACAGTACTGTCAGGAAGTGACCCTCAGCGTAGTCCCGGGTTCCCTGGAACACCACAGGAAAACTGGCCCCTAGTGTGTTATAGCCACGGCCGGCCAGCCATTCGATTTCCTTCATGTAGGTAGCCGTAACGGTGACTATTGGATCCTGTCCTAACGTGAAGCCAGGTGGACACAGGGTCTGCAACTGCTCTGGATTAGTTCGGAACTGAACGGAGTGGGAAACAGACTTAGGGTTGTCAATATTGTGAAATACCTGTCCTTGCGGCCCCCGACGGGGACCTGTGGCCAAACCAAAACAGGTAGGCATGCGCAACATATCAGGGGCTGTTTGGGTATGGGTCATGAAGTAACTCCACTAAAGGCAGGAATGCTTGCAGAAGAGCAGAAGGGCTTCACCATGCTACCGGAGCCTATACCTGGCGGGGACATCGCTGGCGCCAGGCAACAACCTGAGTCTACCTGATCCAACCGCAGCGTGGGATAATGCAGACTTATTTGGATCCGGTGTCGTTGGTCTGTGTCCCAAATCCCTGCTCCAACCGGTTAAGGGGATTTCAACGCAGCTAACCATATGCGCCTTGCGTCTGCGAAGTTCCTCTGCACTCCCCAAACCCCTATGCAATCTTATCTAGCTCCGGGAGTGCAACGTTGGCAGGTGGTCATCTTTTCCGGTGCGGTCGTCTGCTATTGGATCGCCCTTTACCTCTATGTGCCCACCCTCCCTATTTATGTAAATCAGTTCAGTGCTGACCTGCGCATTGTCGGCATCGTGTTGTCCATGTATGGATTATGGCAGGCAGTCACCCGCTTTCCGGTGGGTCTGGCGGCCGACTGGTTGGGACAAGCCCGGCCTTTTATTGTGATCGGCTTCATCTTTACCGGTTTAGGACCTTGGATTCTGGGTATAGCCCCTAACATTGCCTGGTTAGGAGTTGGGCGTGCCATCACGGGGCTGGCCGCTACTACCTGGGTTCCCATTGTGGTGGTATTCTCTCGCTTCTTTCCGCCGTCCCAAACCATTCGTGCCCTGGCTATCCTCACTATGACCGGATCTGGCGGCCGTATTCTAGCTACCAGTTTAACGGGACTGCTTAATGAGCAGGGGGGTTACATGTTGGCCTTCAATGGGGCGGTACTCATGGCTGGATGTGCAATTCTGCTGATCCTATTAGTTCCGGAGCGTAAACGAAATCCACAAAGATTACGGTTAGGTCCCATCCTGTCGCTAATGGGCAGACCCCATGTGCTTTACCCAGCCCTTCTGAACGCCATGGCCCAAATCGTCAATTTTGGCCTGACTTTCGGCTTTATGCCTATCCTCGCCCAGGATCTGGGGGCCAACGATGTGCAGGTTAGCCTTCTGATCACTGTCAACATGGCTCTCAACATGCTAGGCAACGCCACAACGGCTACCCTGGTTCATACCATGGGGCCCCGGAACCTGGTTCGGGCGGAATTTCTGCTGCTGGCAGTTGGCAGTCTGCTGGCCGGACTGGCCTCCCAACTCTGGTGGCTCTATCTTGCTCAAGCTTTCATTGGCCTGGCCACAGGCATTGGGTACCCAACCCTGATCGGTCTCAGCATCCGGGATGTATCGGATCATGAACGCACGGGGGCCATGGGCTTGCACCAGGGCATCTACGGGTTTGGTATGTTCGGCGGTCCTTTCATTTGCGGTTTCCTGGCGGACTGGCTGGGTATTCCCCTTACTTTCACTTTGCTGGCGGCCGTCAGCCTTTTACTGTTGATTCCGCGCTTACCTGGCAACTTGCTGTTGATTGCTACCGAAGAAGCCTGAATCTGATTGGCCGAGGGAAACCCAAGCCATTACAGACCCCACACCCCTGGAGAGCAGAATTACTGGCCGTTCTGGAATCCACTCATATCGGGAAGGCATCTGCCAGGCTTCGATCCACAACCAGGATCAGGAATACCAGAGCCAGATACAACATGGAGTACTTGTAGAGAGCCAGAGCTTCTTTGCGGTCTACTTCCTGGCCACTATCAACCTGACGATACAGCTTGACCATCTTGAATATCAGCAGGAAGTCCAGCAAGACCACAACACTGAAATAGGGCCATCCGGCCTCGTTCAGGGCAAACGGCATCAGCGAGGTAAAGATCGTCAGTGCCGTATACATAAACATCTGTTCCAGCGTACCTTGGCTTCCAAGGACTGCTGGGGCCATGGGGACGCCCACAGCCTCATATTGCTCCTTGACCAGAAACGCCAAGGCCCAAAAATGTACGGGTGTCCACAGGAAAACCAGCAGGAACAATAGCCCGGCCAGCCAGTCCAGGCCATTCGTAACCGCAGCCCACCCCAACAAGGGCATCACAGACCCGGCCGCACCGCCAATGACGATGTTTTGCCAAGTGCTCCGTTTGAGCCATGCGGTATATACCAATACATAGAACAACAAGCCGGACCAGGCCAGCAAGGCTGTCAGCAAATTGGCTGTCAGCCACAGAACCAGAAACGAGCCAATACTGAGCAGGCAACCGAATACTACCGCTTGGCGCACACTAATGACACCGGTCACCAGAGGTCTACGGGCCGTGCGACGCATCTGGCTGTCTATATCCCGATCCAGTACCATATTGAATACGCCTGCTCCGCCCGTTGACATGTATCCCCCCACCAGCACTCCCACCAGGGGCAGCCAGGAAGGAAGGCCGCGGGCCGCAATGAACATGGCACCTACGGCCGTAAAAAGCAGAAGAGTAACAACCTTGGGTTTGGTCAGAGCCAGATAATCCCGCCACGTAGCAACTGGCAGGCCAGATGAGGCATCCCTCATGTCGGTTGGGTTTCCCTGGTTTGCCAAGGTGCCGATAGAGTGGCTCTACTGGTTTGGGGAGCGCTCAAAGTCAACCAACCAACCACCGTCCAAAGTGCAAAAACGCTTACGGCTAACGCAAGATGCAGAATCTGAAGCGAAATCGGACCCAACATAGCCAGATTCACCGTCCCTACCAGTACTTGCAGGCCATAGATGCCCAGGAGCAGGCCACGGAAACGTCGTAACTGCGGAATGGGTTTGAGCCAACCTGTTACTGCATGGCTGAACCAAAGAAAAGCACCAACTCCAATAGCCAGGAATGGATGCAAGATCCGGAGGCGAATCAGAGGATGCGCATGCCGACTAAAATCTTCACTCAGTCCCTCTTGTAGGGATTCGGGCGGAAACATGGTATTGCCCATGGCAGCGATACCGCCTGAAAACATGAGTACCATCATGCCCAGCAGACTAACACTTATGAGGATTTTCAATCCGGCTTGACCTGTCCAGTCGGGTGGCCAGCTGTACCCAGGATAAGCATAGACGGTAGTAAGCGCCAGTGCTCCCACCAGCAACATGGAATTGAGTAGATGAAATGCGACCAACAAGCCGCGGGCCACAGACACATTGTCTCCTGTCAGTCCTGTTAGGACTGTACCTGCTCCTATAAGGGCCTCAAACAACAGTAGAATCGCGGAAATTATCGCGAATGGTAGGAAACCGGGCAAGTCATGTCGTAGACGTACCGCTTTCACAAGAAGCCATATGCCCATTAGCAGGGCCAAAGCCGAAAGGGCGCGATGAGAGTACTCAATCCAGGTGGCTACCCCATGTTCCAAAGGCAGAATTTCGCCCTGACAGCGAGGCCAGTCACGACCACAGCCGGCCCCGGATCCGGTGGCTCTAACGACAGCTCCCTGTAATATCACAATGGTGTTGACGAATAAGGTAGTCCATGCCAAGACTGGTGCCTTCATGAGGGGAACTTGCCTCGCTTCTCATCCATATTGTCCAGGCGACATCCTTGCTTGTTCCATAATGCCACAGGATTGGACACGGTTACTATACGGCAGACATAGGCCTGGAAAACGTACCCTTGACGGACGTTTTGGGGTACGGTCTGGTTCATCTCATCCGACATGCACAATGCCCGACTACTCCGGATATAATTGTCCGACTATAACTCACCTGTTTCTGGACGCCTACAAACCTGTTCCTGGCTCATGAATATCTCCATTGCCTACGGCAAGACCGGCCTTAGTATTACGGTTCCGGACGGGACCGACATCATCCAGTCCACCCAACTGCCGGGTTTATCCTCAGAAACTGATGCTATCCGTCAAGCACTGCACAAACCCATCCAGAGTCCGCCCTTGAGCGAGCAAGTGGATTCATCATCCAGGATTGTGGTAGTACACACAGATATCACCCGTGCCACACCCAATGATCGTATACTGCCGGTGTTGCTCCAGGAATTGCTGGATGCCGGGGTACCCAGAGATCAAATTACGCTGGTCAATGCCTTGGGTACTCATCGTCCGCAAACTGAAACGGAACTGCGGTCCATGCTGGGGGACTGGGTGTTTTCCCAGTTTCGTTGCCTGCAACATAACGCTTTCGACGACTCTCTTCTTGTTGATCTGGGAACTACCTCCCTGCATCACCCCGTACGGGTCCACCGTCTGCTGGTGGAATCAGACTTGCGCATTCTGACTGGATTTATCGAACCCCACTTCTTTGCCGGTTTCAGCGGAGGCCCCAAGGGTGTCTTACCCTCGTTGGCTGGATTCGAAAGTGTTCTTTCCAACCATAGCCAGGACATGATCGCGCATCCCCAGGCTACTTGGGGAGTCCTCGAAGGCAATCCGATCTGGCAGGAGATGCGGGAGGTTGCACTGAAACTGCCGGAGACCTTCCTGCTGAACGTCACGATGAACGAACGTAAGGAGATCACGGGCGTCTTTGCCGGGGACCTGATTGCCGCCCACGCGACAGGTTGTCAGTTTGTACGCGACAATTCCATGGTCGCCGTTGCCGATCCTTACGATCTGGTCATTGCCTGTAACAGCGGTTATCCCCTCGACCAGAATCTCTATCAGTCCGTCAAAGGTATGAGTGCTTCCAGCCAGATTGTGCGTAAGGGAGGGACCATCATTATGGCAGCTGAATGCTCCGACGGGATTCCTGAGCACGGCAAATATGCCGAGCTCTTACAACGGGGAGGATCCCCGGCCGGGATATTGGCCATGTTAAATGAGGACGGCTTTGAAGAACATGATCAGTGGCAGGTCCAGATCCAGGCCCAGATCCAGTTGAAGGCAGATGTGTATTTTTACAGTCACCTGCTTTCCGAGACACAGATTCGCAATGCCCTGCTACATCCTTGTCCTGATGTCTCGGCGCTGGTGTCTACCCTCTGTCATGATTACCAGGAAACTGATCCGTTCCGAATCTGTGTCATGCCAGATGGGCCCATGACAATCGCCTACCTCGTAGAAGAACCGGAACCCGTTGGGTAATAGGCGCTCCCCCAGCCGGCGGGTTGCCAGTGACAGACAGACCAATCGAAGTGATGTCTTGCCAGCAAGACAGTAATCCGGGCATAAATGACACCACGGACAGCCAGCAGGCAAGACCGACAACAAACTCTGACCTGACGTTTGTTCCGGTTGCCTTAGCAATTTGCCAAATCCGGATGAGGGGCTACACGCAGTTCCTGCCACTGATGATCTAAGGCAGGAATCTCAGCGTAAGCTTCTTCCCAAAAGGAGGCTTCCCTCATGCCATCTATGTAAGCCGGGTCCACTCCCAATCGAGTCCATGTGGATTTCTTCATCTGGTGGAGCCGTTCGTGCTGGCCGGGGTCATGGAGTGAACACACATCTACTTCCTGTTCCAGATTCAGGATGGCTTCGTGCCAAATACTCAGATCGCTTTGATTGGGTTCCCGGCCCAGTTGGGAGGCCAAGGATCGGCTGACCGAAGCGTAGCGATCATAATTGTCGGTGGCTACCGTTACCACCGTATGCGCTTCACCTAAACCAAGCTGCTGAGCCACCCGAATGGCTCCCATCAGATTGCATATGCCACTGGGACCCAACCGTCCCTGCAATTTGCATGCATCTTCTTCAGGGATACCGGTCACGGCCATCATAAGGTCCGGCGCAGTCCGCAACAGTTCCATGCCCTGTAAGGTTCTGGCACCTGGCACACGCACAACCAGATCTGTCGTAAAGACGTTATGAATGAGCGTGACCATCTGATCGCCGATGCCCTCAATCACGTGTTGTCCCCCACTCCCATCAAAGAGCGTACTGCATTCCATCGGTTCCACTGCGGCGACAACTATATCGGACCAGATAGTGCGGAGTGCATCCCCCGCCGCCAAGGTACCAGCGCTCCCTGGCGCGGATACAAAGGCATCTACCCGAGATAAGCCTAGTTCTGCTATGCCATCCTCAATCGCCTTGCCAGTCACGTGGCGGTGGAAACGATAGTTCGCCATGTCTTCAAACTGTCCCAGAATATGACAGTCTACACGGGAACTATAACGTTCCCGTGTATGCTCCAGTGTAAGCAGAACATCAGATTCCGTACCCGGTGTCAGGTCCGTCGTACCGCCATGACTTCGAATAAGTGCATAGCGTTCCTGGCTCATGCCCTCAGGCATGACAATACGAGCCTCGTACCCCTTAAGCCGACTGACATAGGCGGTACCAATTCCAAAATTGCCTGTCGAGGGACCGATAATCTGCCCTTGTCCTGGTCTCAACTGGTATGCAATCTCCTTTTCCATGAGCATGGCATAAGCCGGGCCTACCTTCATGCTACCGGAAGGAAATCGTCCCCCATCCAGCACTACAATATTTGCATCAATACCTGTGATTTCCTTGGGAATGATTAAAGGGTCTATTCTTCCCGAGGCATCATGCCAGCAGATATTGAAGAGATTGAGATGGTGGTGTGGATTTGATACTTGCAATCCTGCAACTCGTGTCCGAAAGGTTTCGTCCAGGTCCGTCGGTTCGTGCATCTCAGCATAAGTTGGACCGTGTAACAGATCAGAAATCATATTTGCCTTTTCCAGTCCCACGTGAAAACTTCGTTGTGGAAACCATCAGTCTCTTGATTATGGCTGGGGGCGAAAAACCTGGTCAACTTCTTGCAAGGGCAACCCTGTCCAGACTCCACTGACTGCGCTATCTGGATTGGACCCTGCCTCCAGTGCATGCTTGAGCGACTAATACCTGGTCCAGCTGCGAGCAGATGGAGTCTCAGACTTGGACTCGTTACTTCCTTCAGCTTGGGTGGAGGAAGGACTGAAGTCATTGAGGATTTTTCACTTTACGCTAGAATGCTTGAGAATAGCAAGAGGTCCAACCGAAACCAGTGACATTTTGACTGTTACCGGTCGGAAAATCCCTTAGATGCAGTCCTCAAAGGAACGTTTTCCGAAGTGGCACTTGTTGTTTCCCAAGTTGGACTTCATCTCGGATACTGGCATACTGGCCTAAGCAATTTGGGTTAAATTGGCCAAGGCTACAAACGACAGTCAGAGGAAAACAGTTTTTATATACAGCCTAGAGCATTACCCTTTGCAAGCACAGGAAACAGGACTGCCAGAAGATGGTTGAATATACGTACCCCAACCTTGCCGGCCTGGGAGAAGATTTTGAACGCGATGGCTATGCCATTGTACGCAAAGTACTGGACTCTGATTTGGTTCAGGAAGCCAATCGTCATGTTGATTGGCTTATAACTCGTAACCCGGACTTGCAGCCCGAAAGATTGGGTTATTGGTTGGTGCCTGAGGATCCCTTTTGGATTCGATTGGTAAGCGATTCCCGTCTCCTGGACATAGCAGAAGCAATCCTCGGTCCCAACATAGCCCTATTTGCAGCCGACTATATTGCCAAACCACCCCGAACTGGCCAAAAAGTGGCTTGGCACCAGGATGCCAGTTACTGGCCCCTGGATCCCATGCGGGTCATCACCCTGTGGGTGGCCTATACGGTTTCCAACCTGCAGAATGGCTGTGTACGGGTCATTCCAGGCACACAGCATCTCGAATTGCAACCGCGCAATCCAGAACACAAGGACATACAGGGAGAGATGCTACGGGGCATGGATCAGAGCTTGGCAGACAAAAAGAACGCAGTGGAATTCGAACTGGAACCTGGTGATGTTTCGGTACATCATCCGCTCATTATTCATGGCTCCAATGCCAATACAAGTAGCATTTGGCGTCGAGGTGGTACGTATCAGTACATTCCTACCACTACCCGTGTAACCAAAGAAGACTGGCCGGTTTTCCTGTTCCGTGGGGAAGATAGCGCGAATACCAATTGCTATACGGCCTTCCCCCGGTATGTTGAGGGAAAACACATGCATTTTCGAGGCTGTGAGGATTGGAAATAGCCCCACAGACCGGCAAGTGCCATTGCAACCCAGGACTTACCTACGGGCCAAACCCGATTACATCCTCTGGTTCAATTCAGTTGGAGACAGCAACAACCTACAATACAATAGGCTTCTGGCATCTTTCTCAAAAGCCTGAAATGTATGTGAGTGGATGGTTCATTTATGACTGCCAGCACCTTGTCATCACAATCAGCTGATACACGAACCCAAGAGACCCGCAAGCGGCCGCGGTTGTCGCCTCTGGCCAGGCGTGAGGAGCTTACAGGCTATTTGATGGCCGCACCCTGGCTTATTGGTATGGTGTGGCTCATTTTCGGTCCATTCGGTGCAGCAGCTTGGTTGTCACTAACTGACTACGACATTCTCACCAACCCAAAGTGGATTGGATGGGGCAATTTCGATGAAATGCTCACGGATGATCCTTTGTTTTGGAAGTCCATGAGTGTGACCACCATCTATGCGATAGTCTCCGTCCCACTGCTGATAATCTTCGGTTTGTTTGTCGCCATTCTGCTTAATACCAGCATCAAGGGTTTGGCCTGGTTACGCACGGTGTACTACTTACCTGCAGTTCTTTCGGGCGTTGCCGTGGCGTTCCTCTGGATTTGGGTGTTTTCGGCGGACTGGGGCATTTTGAATTACCTTTTGTCTCTCCTCAACATTCCGGGTCCCAACTGGCTTACCAGCGAGGACTGGGCCCTCACAGCCCTGATTATTATGAGTCTGTGGGGTGTGGGATCTGGCCTTGTGATCTATCTCGCCGGCCTGCAAGGGGTACCTACTGAATTGTACGAAGCCGCCAAGATTGACGGGGCCGGACGGACTCGGTCTTTCTTTAATATCACCTTGCCCATGGTTTCCCCGGTAATCCTGTTTCAGTTGATCATGGGCATAATCCGGGCCCTGCAGGTTTTCACCGAGGGGTACACCATGACACAGGGCGGTCCCAACAATGCTACCCTCTTCTTCAACCTCTATCTATACCGAAATGCGTTTCGTTTCTTGAACATGGGCTACGCCAGTGCCTTGGCCTGGGCACTGTTCGTATACATTCTGATTCTTACTCTGATAGTCCTTCGTTCTTCCCGGGCCTGGGTATTCTATTCCGGTGAAATTCGCGGTCGTATGTAATTCTGATGTCCACTGCCACCTCTTTTCCATCCAAGCCCCGTCTGTCAGGACCGCGCCTCATAGGCTACCTGGAAAAAGCCCTGATCTATTTCGTCCTGCTGGGGGGCGCTGTGGTCATCATGATTCCTGCCTGGTGGATGATCTCAACTTCCATCAAGCATCCCAAGGAAATATTTGCTTTCCCACCCACCTTTTGGCCCGAAACTATTCAATGGCGCAATTATGTTGATATCTTCGACAAGGCACCATTTGGACGGTATATCCTCAATACGACCTACGTCGTGGTCATGGATCTGGTCGGGACGGTGCTAACAGCCAGTATGGTAGGGTACGCGTTTGCCCGTTTGCGTTGGCGAGGCAGGGACATTTTCTTCCTGATTACCCTGGCTACCATGATGTTGCCCGGTGCTGTTACCTTGATTCCCCGGTATCTCATTTTCAATGAGATGGGCTGGGTGGATTCTTTCAAGCCTCTCTGGGTGCCGGCATTTTTTGGGTATCCGTTCTTCATTTTCCTGATGCGACAGTTCTACGCCACCATACCCCACGAATTGGACTTCGCCGCCCGTATAGATGGCTGCAGCGAATTCGGCGTGTGGTGGCGCATCCTCGCACCTTTGACCAAACCCGCCTTGACAGCCTGTGGCATATTCACCTTTGTGGCTACATGGAATGACTTTTTGAGTCCGCTCATTTACTTGTCTTCAGGTACCAAGAAGACCCTGGCGTTGGGTCTCTGGCTATTTCGAGGTCCTCTGCGCACGGACTGGCATTATCTTATGGCTGCCTCTATGGTGGCCCTGATCCCTGTCATCACTGTTTTCTTTTTCGCGCAAAAGTATTTTATTCAGGGCATAACCTTTACTGGGATCAAAGGGTAAACGCGGTGACAGCCGTTCCATGCCTGCATTCACGGTCAGATTCCCATGCAAATAACCGGCATAGAATGCCACGTTCTGCTCATTCCCGATTACAGCGAGGATGCGTGCTCCTCCGCTCAAGATAATCTGGTGGTGGAAATCCATACAGATGCCGGTATTACGGGAATTGGAGAGACCGATACGAATCCCTGGGTGGCCAAAGCCTGTATTGAGGCGCCTGGCACTCATGTAATGGGACAGGGGCTGGCCGCCATGTTGCTGGGCCGAGACCCGATGGAGACCGATGCCCTCTGGTCCGATCTGTATTCCGGCTCCAAGATGACGGGCAGACGAGGAGCCCTCATCTGTGCATTGGGGGCCATTGACATGGCTTTGTGGGACCTCAAAGGCAAGGCGTTGGGGCGCCCTGTACATGAATTGCTGGGAGGAGCCGTTAAGGATTCGATTACGCCCTATGCCTCGTTGTTGCCGGAAGGGCGTACCCTGGAAGCTTATGCCGATTCGCTTGTGTTCAAGGTAACGCAAGCTCAGGCTATGGGATACACGGCGGCCAAGCTGGAGATATGCATTAATGGTCCCTACAGTCACAATGGCTTGCAGGAAAGTGACGAACACATAGTTCGGATACTGGAACGGTGCCGCAAGGCAGTTGGCCCACACTTCATTCTTATGGTGGATGTGGCGTACGCCTGGCCCGATGCGGATACGGCTCTGCAGGTGATGTCTCAACTTGCGCCGTTTGAGCTTTTTTTCCTGGAAACCCCCATTGATATTGACGACTTGGAGGGCTACGCTCGCTTACATGAGGAATCTTCCATCCCGATTGCCGCGGGTGAGTGGCAGAATACTCATTTTGAGTTCCAGGATCTGGCCCGAAAAGGCAAGCTGGATGTTCTGCAACCGGACATTGGACGAGTCGGCGGGTTTACCGAGGCCATGAAGGTCGGCCAGATAGCTGAGGAACTGGAGCGCCTGATCGTTCCCCATTGCTGGAAGACGGGTATTGGTATTGCCGCCAGTGCTCATTTTGCCGCGGTAACCGCTACCTGTCCATACATTGAATTTTTGCCCGCTCCGCTCTCAGAATCTGCTTTGCGTCAGGAACTGACCCACGATGAGATCTGTTTGCGCAATGGTGTCATCCCCCTTCCCCAACGCCCCGGACTTGGCTTTGAACTGAATCGGGACGCGCTCCAGCGTTATTGCGTTGAAACCAGCCTATCCAACTGACAGAGGTTTACATGCACACACCGGAAGAAAAGCAATTCTTTCTGGAGCAAGGTTACTTGCATGTCCGCTCCGCGCTGGACGCAGACCAGCTAGGGTACTACCGTAAGCAATTTGATCGAGTCTGGGAAAGGGAACATCCCAAAGTCAATCAACACAAGCTTCTCAAATACCGGGCCTTCATCGATCTGATCGAGTATCCTCCGATCCTGTCACGGCAACAGGCCATTTTCGGGAACCAGACCCAGTTGCTGCAATATGATTTGCTGCGACAAGGCCCACACAGTGATTGGCCAGTCCGTAGTTGGCATCGCGACTTTATCTTTCCCGGCGATAGGCCCTTAAGTATTAACACTATTGTGTATCTGGATGAAATGACGTCCGAACGAGGTCCTACCTGTGTGGTACCTGGTACTCACCGGGGCGAAGAGCATCCCCCGCTAGACCGGATTCACCACTCCTTGCCGGGCGAAGTGGAAGTAACCGCCGAGGCCGGTGATGTAGTCTTTATAAACGGTTCTATCTGGCATTCGGGCGGAGTCAATCGTACGGATGGACTGCGGCGTGGCATTTTTCTCTATTTTGGCTACTGGTGGATGAAGAGGTACGAGGCTGAAACCGAATTGCCCTGGCAAGTCTCTGCGAATGCCAGTTCCCTGCGCCTTCAGTTGTTGGGCATCAAAATGCCTGACCGCGACATTCATCAATATAATCCCAAGGCCCGAATTGAGGGAAGCTCATGACCACTCAACCCTTGTTGTCGCTGGATCGCGTTGACCTCCTGGCTGAAGATCTGGATCATCCGGAAGGAATTGCGTGGGGAGCCGATGGGTTCCTGTACGCTGGGGGGGAAGCCGGGCAAGTTTACCGGATTGATCCTCAGACGGGTCAGTTTGAAGAAATGGCGAATACGGGCGGGTTCGTGTTAGGACTGTGCCTGGATGGCAAGCACAACATTTACGCTTGTGATGAGCATCACGCCGCGATCATGCGTATTGGCCAGTCAGGAGAAGTCACCCAATACACGGATGGCCTTCCCCAACGTCGAATGCGTATCCCCAATTTCCCTGTGTTTGACGCTAGAGGTAATCTCTACGTCTCTGATTCAGGGGACTGGAAGGAAGACAATGGGACTCTTTACCGCATCGCTCCTGACGGTACTGTACATGTGAGTGAACGGCAGGACTTGGCTTTCACCAACGGTATGGCGTTGCACCCCGACGGCCAGACACTTTACGTTATTCTCTCCTTGCTACCTGGCGTAGCCGTCATGTCACTTGGGCCCAACGGGGAGCTAGCGGACCTTGAAGTTGTCCTTGAATTGCCCCAAACGGTTCCCGATGGTCTGGCCTTTGACCAGGAAGGAAAGCTCTATATTTCCTGCTACACTCCTGACCGAATTTACCGCTTTGATCCCGATTCGGGCGCTTTGGACACGCTTCTGGAAGACTGGGAACACACTGTCTTGTGTTCTCCTACCAACATGGCCTTTGCGGGGCAGAGCTTGTCGCAATTGGTAATGGCTAGTCTGGGAGGGCGAACTCTGGTCCAGGTGTCAATGTCAACTTCCGGTTCTCCCCTTCACTACCCGATTCTTGAGTAGAAGCACCTTCCCCGTCCTGTTCAGATCCTATCTCTAACCTTCTTTGATCCACATTCCCCGCTTTTGCTTATGCCCCGCCAGATTAATCCTGAGTTTCCCGACCGTGATGACTTGGACGCCCAATGTGATTTCTTCCGCCAAAACAGTTTCGTGGTTCTGCCTGACTTACTTACGGCAGAGGAGGTCATCGCACTCAATGAAGCTATGGATAGGGACATGAAACAGAATCCCTTTATGTGGTGGACACACGGAGCGCCCAACTACAACTGTAATCTCTTGCTCAATGAACCTGAATTCGAAAAGGCCGTTCGTCCGCCACGGGCGTTAGCTCTGCTGGACAGGTTGATGGCAGGGCCTTACTGCTTTGAGGAATTGGCGGTACGGCATCGCGTAGGGGAGGTCCAGGCGCGGGAAACAGACTGGCATCGTGATCGCAATTATTGGGAAGAGCATCCCCTGCATCTGGACTACCCTCAGATCATCTATTACTTGACGGATGTAGACGAATCCACCCATTGTTTTTCTATCAGCCCTGAGCCTGCAGACGGGGAAATCCTGGATTCCGCAGCCCATCTGGAAAGAGGAGGGATCTACCATTTTCACGGCAGAGCCGGTACCGGCATCCTGTTCAACGCTGCCACCCTGCATGGAGTGACACTGAGACAGACAGATAAGGTGCGACGCACCATTCAAGTTTATTACGGGCACCAGGATCGACCTCCACTTAGTGAAGTTACCCTCATGCCTCCCCGTTTGTGGCGGGACCATCCCGATCGGGAAATTCGCCGCTTCTACAGCAAGTTCAATCGGTATTCGGAAATCGTCCTCCAGGGGCTCGGCATAGCCACTAACCCGGATAGCTGATTTTCGCTGGAGCGTTTTTTTGGTAAAGTAAGGCAAGGTTTTGGTGCAGAAAGCACTTTTCCCAACCTTGGTATCTATTCAGTCAGGAGAAGACAAGATGTCACAGGACAGAATTAATGGTCATCTGAGCCGACGTACCTTTCTTGGTTTGGCGGCAGGATCAGCCGCGACCTTGGCGCTGGCAGCCTGTGTCGCCCCCACCGCGGACTCAGGGGCTGATATGGCCGGCGAAGCAGCCGAGACTGGACCCATCGAGTTCACCTTTGCCTGGTGGACGGGCGGCGAACAGGCAAATGCCCTCTTTGAAGAGTCCATTGACCGATTTGAAGCAGCGTTTCCCCAATATCAAGTCACCCGTGATTCAGTTCCCTATGGCGAGTTTCATACCAAGATCCTGACTGGGTACGCAAGCGGTAACGCACCGGATGCACATGGAGTTCCCTGGGGTACCGTATGGTCAATGGCCCACAGAGGAGTGCTTCTCGACCTGAACGGTCTGGTAGAAGGAGATCCGGATATCGATTGGGACGGCATGTGGCCTGCAGTTACCGACGGATGCCACTATCCGCAGGGCACCATTATTGCTCTGCCCCGAGAATCGTTTGGCCTGCGTCTTTATGTCTACAACAAGACGCTGTTCGAAGAAGCAGGGGTAGAAACTCCTGAAGTTGCCATGGATGCAGGGGAATGGACTTGGGAACTCTGGCGTGAGAAAGCAGGACAGCTCACTCAATTTGACGAGAATGGGCGTCGTTCGATCATGGGAGCTAACCAGTCAGCGGACTATTGGAACTTGATCACTGTAATGCCGTCCTATGGCGTTTCCATGTTCAATGAGGACGTAACCCATTTCAACATCGACGATCCCGAAATCGTGGGTTGGCTGGAAATGCTGCCTGTCATGATCAACGAGGAACGATCTTTGGGTAAGCCGGATGAAACCCGGGACTTTGACTGGGGTTCCAGTGGCAAGCAAGCCATAACCCGCACATCCACGTGGAGTATTCCCAACATGCGTGTGAGCTGGGAAGACATAGACTGGGACTTCGTACCGCCGCCCAAGGGTGATGCAGACCATTCCAACTTTGTGGGATGTGACTATCACAGCATCAATGGCACAGGAACCGCCAATGTTGATGCCGGCTGGGAACTGCTGAAGTTCTTCAACAGTCCAGCAGAGGATCTCTGGTGGACCCAGAACTTCTTTGGTGCGCCCTTCCGCAAGTCCAATGTGGACACATGGGCTGACAGTCTCAACGGTATCCTGCCCCGCAATGGCTGGAAATACATTCTTAACATGACCAACACGGCAACCCCCTGGACTCCCATCGCATTCCAGGAAGAGCTGAATGTCATTCACTCCAATGAGATTAGTCAGGCTGTGCTAGGCGAACGGCCTGTCCAGGAAGTGGTGGACAGTATTGCCAGTAAGGTAGAGGAGATGATTGCCAACTTTGAATAAGAGAGTTAGTTGCCAGTCAGTTAATTGAACTGGCAAATTGAAAGCATCCTCCCAGAGTCAAATATTTTGGGAGGGTGCTTTATTGGGAACCCACAGCAGGTGGGTTTTTTCTTGCCTATTCCCTATTTCGGTCCATGTGAGATAACACTCCCGGACGAGGCTCAATTGTAATTCCTGACTTTGGATCGCAAATACGAAACTGAACTGCACGTCGGTAAAGCAGCGTTAGAGACAAGGCCAACACTTGTAATTGTCATGAAACGTTGGCAGAAAATCCAGTCTAGACCCAATACTGTCTACTTAAGCGCACAATTCTGTTAACTTAAGGTAGGCTTGAGGCTATGTCCGTTACGCAAAAGATGGTGCCAGAGGCCAAAATTGAGCAAAGTAAACAGTAT
>DAOUJU010000012.1:0-94974 GCA_034422235.1 Anaerolineales bacterium
TGATAAAATCTACCGTGGTCATGAGTTCCCTCCTTCGCGAGTGTGTCAACTCACAGGATGAGGGAACCTCGTGACCTTTTTCAACTTTGTCTTCAACTAGCACCAATGGTTAGTAGAAGAAGCAAAAAAGCGGCATAGCACCGGTAATATTCAGAGAAATACAGGGAGCGAAGTAGATTGATGACACGCAAGAAGGCTGTCGCCTATGTAGATGGTATGAACTTGTATTACGGAGCGGTTAAGTACAACCCTCAGTACAAGTGGTTGGATGTTCAGGCCCTCCTAGAGAATCTTTTCTCTGCCTACGACATCTCTCTGATCCGGTACTATACGGCCAAAATCAAACCCAGATTCCAGAAAGACAATAGCCCTTTGCGCCAATTGGTATACTTGGATGCCCTAGAAACAAGACCTAAAATCAGGATTACATGGGGTGTTTACTCGCGCCATACAGCCTATCGCCGTATCGACGACACCCATGGGTTGAGTAATCCTAATCTCTTCCGACCTAGTTTGAATCCGCAAGAGACTAATACGGTAGGACGCATCTTGAGCCAGGCTCAAACCCAGCAACCCCCGGACCGTCCTTTTGTCTTGGTGCGTGTGCGCAAAGACGAAGAGAAGGGCTCCGATGTCAATTTAGCCACTGACCTGATTATGGATACACAGGTTCATCGAAACTGCGATACAGCGATCATTGTGACCAATGACTCCGATTTCACTTACCCCATAGCCATTGTCACTGCTTCTTCGGTTGAGGTTATCCTTGTGAATCCCTTTGTTGGGAACAACCCTGATGCCAGAGGCTTGAACGCTCTCAAGGGGGTTAGTCGCCGCCGGTTAAAGATCAAGCATTTGAGCAGAAACCAGCTACGCGATCCTGTCGTTACATCGAATGGGCGCCGCGTGTACAAGCCCCAGGTATGGATATAAGAAAACCCTCCACTTACGTGGAGGGCGTGATCCGGACCTTGAACAGAACCGGATAAGTTACGGATCGCATTATATCGTACATTGTGCAATTTGTGCAATGGTATTGCAGTAGTAGAACGAATATCACGCAACTTTCCATAAACAAGCCATCACTCGTAGGGCGATTGCATTTAAGGACTTGAAACAGTTCTCCAACAGCTTCCGGTAATTCAGATCCTAGGCCGCCTTGAGGGCGTTTTGGGGCGCTGCGCCGTAAGATCACCGTGTTATGGGAGCCCGCGGCAGATGCCGCAGTCGTTTTCCTGGAAGGCCACATCCAGCACCCAGTGCAGGGAGTTTTCAGTGCTCCAGTGGTTGCAGACAGCGACCGGTAACGGTTGGGCTTGGGGTGGCAAGCTGGAGATAAAGTAGCGGACCTGGATAGGGACTTGAGCGCTGCATCGTCGTTCTGACTCCACCATGATAAGGCTCTGCAAATCGGCCCAAGCCCGTTTCGGGTCCACATATCTATCAGTAGTCAGGCGCGCCAACCATCCAGTTAATGTGGCGTTTCGATGTGGCCATGGTCCTTGCCTACGGTTTCCATGTAATCCTGAGGGTAGTGTGCGAAGTCTTGGGATGGTTCTTAGGCCAAGGTGTCGTCGATCAGGTCATGGAGATGCTTCTGGCACTCCATGACGTCCAAGATCACAATACAACATTCCAGCTCCAACATCTGCAGCAGAGAGGGAATGGCGGTAATCTCGTTGGACCGGTCATCGACCGCCTGTTGGGTTAGGACCAGTCGTTCGCCTACGCCCAGACACTGACTAGGTGGAGTGGCGATAGCCCCTGGTCCACTTCACTGGCGTGGCGAACACTCTGCCGTCGATGGCCACCAGTTGTCCTTGGGGTAGCGTAAAGGCCAACTGCACCCAGCCCCGAAAACAACCTTCAAACTGGATGTCATCCATCCGCGCCAACCCGCCACGGTATTGTGGAAGGGAAGCCCGCGGGACAACGCTAAGCAAGTCTGGAACCAAGCCTGGTTGGCTTGTCCGAAATCCTCTATGGCGACCAAGTTATCCGCCCCACAGATCGTCGCCAGTATACATAATCACCAGAATATCCAGCAATTCAGGTCGCTTGGCCTGTTCGATGAGGGTATTTTCCATTTGCTCTAGGCAAGTCACTAGAGGGGGCAAGCAAAGATGTCAGCCGTGAGGTAAACTCCGGTAGAGGCAATAAGACTTCCTGCTAATGTTTAGCCGATAGAAAACGACTTCGAATTAAAATGCAATCGTCCTGCAAGTACTTTCCTCGGTCCCCAAATCGGAAACCGATCCGGCTATAATGGGAAAGTGGGCTGAGAATGACAGGCCAGTCGTTACTGATTTCCGGCTATAGATGGTGCTGTCAGCGACTCAGGTTCCTGGTACAGGGTAAGTTGGCAAGGAATAGCCATGATCAGCCAACCGGCGTCCAGAGCTTGCTGGTCGAAGTAATCCAATTCCGGTAACTCATCGACCTTTCAGAAGGACGGCTGCGAGCTCTCTGGATGTAGCCAGGAAATGGAGAGAATGGCAAGAGACAGCCAAGATGCCGTGTAGTTCAACCCTTCTTGCCTATGATGAGATCAACCACCTGCATTCCTTGGCAGGGCATCCCGAACATGAGGGTCGGTTAAGAACTACCATAGAGCTCCTGAAGGTTACTGGCCTATGGGACAAACTTCAGCTTGTTCCCTCAGACAAAGCCCAGTGGGATGACTTGCAGCGGGTGCACTCCCCCGTTTTGCTTGAACGTCTTGCCGCAACGAGTGGGCAGCGTTCCGTATCCTGGTTGGACAGGGATACATATGTAAACGCCCACAGTTTCGAGGCGGCTCAGGTAGCGGCCGGGGGTGTGGTTCAGGTAACGGCTGCGGTATGGGCAGGAGAAGCCGCCAATGGACTTGCGCTTGTTCGGCCCCCAGGCCACCACGCCACTCCTGACCAGGCTATGGGCTTTTGTCTCCTTAACCATATTGCCGTTGCGGCTCGCTGGGTCCAAGCCCATGCCGACGCCGAACGGATTCTGGTTTTTGACTTCGATGTGCATCACGGCAACGGTACACAAGACGTTTTCTATAACGATGCAGGTGTGCTATTTGTCAGTCTCCACCAGAGTCCCCACTACCCTATGACAGGCTATGAGCATGAAACTGGTAATGGGCCAGGAACGGGCATGACCTGCAATCTGCCGTTACCAGCAGGTACCGGTGATACGGGTTACCGGCAAGCCATGGAGCAGATTGTATTGCCTTTGGTGGCTGACTTCGCACCACAGATGATTCTTGTGTCAGCGGGTTATGATGGACACTGGCAGGATCCTCTGGCCAATATGAATTTGACTCTGTCAGGTTATGCCTGGATTGTGCAGTCGCTCAGGCAATGGAGCGAAAGATTTTGTAACGGCAAACTGGTCCTGGTTCTGGAAGGGGGATATCAATTGGAAGTCTTGGCCCATGCCGTACACAATTCCGCAGCGATCCTGTTGCAACAGGATGGTTTGCGGGATCCTTTCGGCACCTCTGGTGCCAGGGAAACCGATATTGCACCTCTGCTACTGCGTCTGGCCCAACAGTGGGGGCTGAGCTAGTCCGCAAGAACCTGTTGGTTGCTTCTGAAGACATAGGACCGGCAGTTTGTCTCCAGCTCCAAGAACCTTGCAACTTTCGCTTACGCGGTGGATGGCCGTCTTGGATCAGCATCTGGACGAAGGGCGCCTGGAAGCCGCTGCCACCGTCTTGCGCGGCTTATTAGTGCAGCGTCCTCTCCATCTGCCTGCATATGAAAGAGCCCTCTCCCTGACGTGGCAGCTGGGCAGCTTTCGTGAATGCGAGTCGATGGCCTTGCGTCTGCTCAATGCCGATCCTCTGAATCTAACGGCTCATACCGTACTGGCATCATTGGCAGAGAGACGTACAGGACCCCAAAGTGACGAATCGGTTCGGCTGTGGCAAGCGGCCTGGCACCTAAAGCCACTGAATCAGGAGATCCGACAGCACTGGCTTGCCGCTCAGGGGAATCTGGAGCTGGATATTCCGGCCTTGGGCTTTCTTCGTATGTACGGACGGCATTGGCCAGAGGCGGCTTCGCTCTTTGCCCAACTCTGTGAACAATATCCCGAACGGGAGGATTGGCGTCTGGCTTGGGTGATTTCCCTGTGGCGGGGATACGAGAGAGAAGAAGCATGGAAGATGGCTCGAACCCTGGTTAACCGCAACCGGTATCTGCTGGCTGGCTGGCACATTCTGTCCGTCGTTGGGGATCAGACCGATCAGGCCATTGCCCAAACCTATACCGCCATGCTGGATCCGGATGGATCCCACACGCAGCATATGTTGGGGTTTGAATTTGTTCCCGCGGGAAGTACAGTGCCACAATTGGAAGCACCAGCTTCCAATGAAATGTTGAGGCGCTGTCTTTACCTATAGGAGTAGCCAGGGAATGAGGGAAAGAACCTTTGTGATTTTAAAACCGGATGCTGTGCAACGGGGACTTGCAGGAGAAATTCTTACCCGTTTTGAACGGCGAGGCCTGAAACTGGTACAACTGCGGATGCAGCATGTAGGTGATGACTTGGCGCGGACGCACTATGCTGTACATAGGGAGCAGCCGTTTTTTGCCGATCTGATCGAATACATTACCAGTGCCCCTGTCGTAGCCTTGGTACTGGAAGGAAATCACGCCATCCAGCTGGTACGCTCCATGGTAGGGGCTACCAATCCCGCTGAGGCTACCCCCGGTTCCATTCGGGCTGATTTGGGTTCTGACATTGGTCGCAATCTGATCCATGCCAGTGATGGACCCGATACCGCAGAAGCCGAGATTGCCTTGTGGTTCGGCGAAGAGCTGGTAGAGTGGGAACGTCCTCTGGATCCATGGATCTGGGAATGAGCGGTGGACAGGAATCAATGAACAGCCTGGAACTGTCCCACCGCCTTGTGGATTGGCTGGACGCGAAGCAGGTGGCGGACATCGTACTGCTGGATATCCGCGAGAATTCCAGCATTGCCGATTATTTCCTAATTGGCACCGTGGTGAATGATCGCCATGCCCGGGCCATAGAGGAGGATATCCTAAATGACTTTCGCCAAGAGCAAAGAGTACGTCCTCAAGGTATTGAAGGTCGACCGGCCGATGGTAGCGGCTGGCATCTGCTGGATTACGGGGATGTAGTGCTGCACCTGTTTACTCCCGAGAGCCGTGCCCATTACGATCTGGAGGAATTCTGGAAGGCGGCCCGTATCGTGCTCAAGATGCAATAGGTGGTAGCCATGGATGGCCAGTTGGTTCAGAAGGTCACCGCGTTTGATGCACTACGCCGCGGGAGGCATGGGCGGCAACCAGATCAGTGGCCATTTGCAGAAAGAGACCATGTTCCACGATACCGGCCCGGGCTGCAAGAGTCTGAGCCAACTCACCGGGATTCTCAATAGGACCAAAATCAGCATCCAGAATCAGGTTGCCCTGATCCGTGTGATAAGGGTCCCCGTCGGCCGTCAGGCGGAGTTGTACCTTGTGAGCTCCCTGTGTCAGCAGGAATTGCCTCTGCGTCTCCAGACCAAAAGGCAATACTTCAACCGGTAATGCCCAAAGCGTGCCCAGGTGTCGGGATAATTTGCTTTCATCTACCACAATAATCAAACGGGCACTGGCTTGGGCTACGATCTTTTCCCGGGTCAGGAACCCCCCCCCGCCCTTGATGACATCCAGATGCGGGTCAGCCTCATCAGCGCCATCTACACACACATCAATGTGAGGTTTACGGTCAAAATCAGTGAGAGGAATTCCTTGCCGGCGAGCGAACTGGCCTACAGCTTTGGCGCTGGGAATTCCCACAATGTTCTGCAGGATGCCCTGTTGTAGAGCCGTACCTAGAGCCACAATAAACAGTTCTGCCGTGCTACCGCCTCCCAAACCTACAACCATGCCCGATTCAATAAATTGCAGGGCATATGCGGCGGCCTGCTGTTTCAAGGTATCGGCAGAGGTCATGTTTCGTTCCCAATCTGGTATCAAGTAAGCCTAAGCATCAATCGGTGTCCAGGAAATAAGGCACTTCGCGGATAATCCGTTCCCTTTGATCCAGTGAAGGGAAGTGACCACAGTCCGGCAATATAATGACTTGCGACTCTTCCAAGTGACGTCCCAGACGCTCTACCTGGCTGTAGTGCACGTAGGGATTTGAATCACCGTAGAGGATTAGAGACGGCTGCCGAATGTATCGCAACATCTGGGGATGTTCCCAGAACAAACTGCTGGGCTGTCCCCAGTGTAGCCAACGTCTGAATGCGGGTCTGGTGGCAAGTGCCTGAAAAGTACTGAAAGCTTGGTGACACATTGCCTTTACTTCCTGCTTCTGCAAGGCCCCTCTTTCATAGTAGCGTCGCAAACTGGCCCGGAGGAATAATCTGCTCATCAGGCTGCCGATCAGCGGACGCCGCCACCATAGCAGGCCACCAGGCAACTTCAGATCTGGGTAAAGAGATGGACTCAGCCAGATCAGTCGTTGCACACTGTGTGGATAAACATGAACAAAACGTAACAGCACCAGACAACCCAGATCCTGGGCCATGAGGTGAATGGGGGGCAAGGCCATTGCCAGGCGGAGAGCCTCCAGCACTTCCGCCAGATGCTGAAAGTCCAATTCTGGGCCATTGTCCGTAAAGCGAGCTACGGACCAAAGGTCGGGTGCCAGTATCTGCCAGTGGGCGGGCAAATGGGGGATCAGGTGTTCCCAGAATTCCTTGGTAGCCAGCATGCCGTGCAACAGAACCAGCGGCGTACCGGCACTACTCGCGGGACCTGAGGAGAGAAGAGAAATTTCCCCCAAATGGGTAGAAACCGTCTGTTCTTTCAGAATCACGATGCAAGGCAGGCCTGAAGGGAGCTGTCACACAGGAGATGGGGAGATCAGGAGGGAATCCTTGACCTCCTGAATGTTCATATCCCGTCTCTGCCTGTCCAGGTAAAAGGACACCTGCGTGTATCCGACATCCTGCAGGAGATCCAGCGCTTGTGGAAACTGGTCTCCTACGCGTGAAGGTACATGGGCATCTGCCCCCAGGACTACGGTAATGCCTCTCTCATACATCATTTCCAATTGGGTGCGACCCGGATTGAATTCCTTAATGTTTTTGTAGAGTCCTGAGGTATTGAGTTCCATGGAAACATCGGTTTGGGCGATCCGGTCCAGACTGTGGGCAATGTCACTTTCAACTTCCTGGAAACTCCATGCCTGGTGTCTGAAATTCTTGATAAGGTCCGGGTGGGAGAGACAGTCAAAAAGACCGGTTTCAGCCGCTTCGGCCAGATGTTGGTAATAGCCGCGTCGGAATTCCGTGATATCTCCTGTTAGATATCTGTCCTGATAGTAACCTGCCTGTGGATGGACAGAGCCCAGGATGTAAGAAAAATCCTGCGTCGTGTGCAAGTACTCCAGCCAGGGCACAAATTCGGGCGCGAAGTCGCTTTCAAGACCCAAGCGAACGTCGAGACGGTCCTGCCAGCGGACAGCAGTAGACATTACAAGCTCCACATATTCCTCTACTTGCTCTGGACTCATCCGTACGTTCTGATTAATACCATCGGGCAGAGGGCAATGACAGGTGACGGTCATACCCTTAAGACCTCTCTGAACAGCCACCTCTGCATATTCGTCCGGCGTGCCCTGTGCATGCTTGCATAATTCCGTATGCATGTGGGATTCGTACAGACAAGGGCTGGATTCAAATGACATAGGTCTCATTTCTCCTCAGGCAGGGCATGCCGTCTCCGTGTTGCGGTCTGGCATACAGGAAGCAACTCTGCAAGTCTAATGTCTTGCTATCCCTGACACACAATCCAAATGCTGCCAAGCGCATGTCACGTCTTTCCCAATACAAGGAAAATGGTCCTGATTCTGTCCGATGGCAACTCGGTCTTTGCCAAGGGCAGGGGTCATGATCGCTGTTGGCGCGCCAGGCAAGACTGAGGCAACTATTTGGCTCCCCGAAAAACCTGCTGGCGATGCCAATTCAGGTATTCAGGAAGTGGCCCATGCTGCGTCAGCCGAGGCATCCGGATAGTCTGGCCTTCATACTTCTGAAACCAGAAGTCCCAGGCTTCATTCTGGCCATGCAATTCCGATGAGACAAGCAGGTCCAGATTGTCGCTCAGTCCTATGCCTCCTCTGTCAAAGGCCCTATGGTGAATGACACACAGCGCCAGACCGTTGGGTACTTCGTCGGGACCGCCACTGGAGTGCCACCGAATGTGGGCTGCTTCCAGACCCATCAAGTGATTGTCCAGGCGAATGTCGTATTCGCAGATGGCACAGCGATATTCGTAGGCCCGGATGACATTGGCCCGGAATCTAGGATCACGCGGTCTAATTAATCTCGCGATTTCAACCTCATCCCATTCCGCTGGATAAAGGACATCCTGTAGGGCAACAGCTTCCAACAAATCTTGATGGAAGCTGTCGGGAAAGTGACTTTGGAGTAAGTACTCAACTGTCTGCTTCAGCAATACGGAATTTCCCATCAGCAGATGGTGTACTGCACTCGGTAGTCCCCCCTTGACCTCGCTATGTTGCAATAGATGGGGACGCAACTGGCCTGAACGATCCCAGTGGTGAGATTGTAAACCCTGGATCTCCCACAACCCATCTCCTGGCAGGCGCTGGAATGGATATTCTGGGTGGTGTTTTCGGCGAGGAGGTCCAAAGCGGGTCAACAGTACCCCCAATTCGAACGCGATTTCCCGATAGGGCCGCATACGTGCATGTCCCTGTCGGAGATGTCTCAAGGCTAGAAGCAATAACAGGGGCTTATGGGGCGCACGTTCTTTTCCCCGGTGCCCAATTTTCATGGAGGTTAGGAGCTGAAAGAATCGTTCAGGAGTCATGTCGGCAAAACTGTGCTCATCTTAGGCCGAATGGATTGTGTATGGAGACCATCATACCAGTCGCTGTCGGATGTCCTGCAGGAGGTCTGTTTAGGTATAAGCTAGACTTAGAGGGACAGACATTGGTACTGCTTTACACGGCTCCGGCCTGAGATCCTTAAATGCCTTTATACGTCGGAAACGATCGCGCAACAGGCCCCATGCCAAGCGTACAGAGCCCTAAAGCCCCATGCCATAGCAAGGGCTATACAGGGCCATGATGGAAGGATAGAAGTGGAATCCACCGAGTGGAAATAGCCAATAGGCTATGGTGAGACAGTCCTGCATGTATGGCGCTGCTACCACTGCAAGGCCACACCGGTAAAGGTTTCCTTTTCGTTTAGTAGCCCCATGTAAGCTTTCTCTATCTCAGGCGGCGACATGCGGTGAGAGATTAAGGGCTCCAACTGCAGTCGCCCTTCCCGGATCCAGTCCAAGATCATATGTTGTTTCTCGTAATGCGAAATATCAGCATTGATGGCTGGATAGTAGGGATACTGCCATTCCAGGCAACTCAAGACCCGAATGCAGCCGTAGTGCACCTTGCCCAGAAAATCCGTTAAGTTAGCTTCCACAGGCGCTCGGGGTGTGCCTAAGAGGAGTAGCTGGCCCAACTTGCAGGTCGCAGCCAACGCTTGCATGCAAACCGCACTGTGACCGACGGCTTCAACCACTATGGGGGCTCCCTGGCCTTCGGTCAAGTCCATGACTTGCTCCTGGACCTCCTCTGGACTACCGCCGATTGTGACTTCGATTCCTACTTGGTTCGCCAAATCCCGCCGGTGCTGCACAGGGTCAACGGCAATTACGCGACAACCCCTGGCCCGAAACATCTGGGAGGCCAGATTGCCCACGATGCCCAGACCAAATACCACCACCGGAGGCGTACCGTGAAGATCTGGGATCAGTATGGCAGTTGAGGCCACACCAGCCATGCGGGAGGCGACTACAATGTCCAGGGGCAGGTCTTCCGGAACAGGAAAGACCAGCTTACCCTGGTCATAGAGCGCATATTTTTCATGTCCGGCATAAGTGAAGATCCGGTCTCCTATGTTGGCGCGAGTCACATGGGAGCCCTTGTCTACCACCGTACCTACATTGGCATAACCGGGGCGCCAAGGATAATGGCACCAGGATCCTTCCTGCCACACTAGAGGCTCAACGCCCGTGAGATTGGACAGTTCAGTACCCGCACTGATAAAAGTCCAATCCGTTTCAATCAGGAGCTGATCCTCTCCCAACGAATTCGTGTCGATTATTTCTGTTTCCAGTTTTACCTGGTTCTGGGCAGGGATCAAAACAAAGGAGTTTTCCATATAGCTTTTTCCTGTATTGACCACAAGGTGAGTTCTTGCTTCTGTCTGAACTTCCTTGATTGCCGAGTCAAACACCGACGGACCAATGCGCCACAGTCCGCGTTGGTGCCCTGCTTGCCTTGTATCGAGTCCAGTATAGAAAGAAGATATTCCCCCAGCCTTTTCAAAGCCCAAGCACTGAGCAATCAGGGTATTCCATGGTTTGGCTAGTTTGCGGGAAGAGATGCAGAAACTGTGCAGGAAGTGTTAAGCCGCCGTCACAGCTCTGCTAACGTCCCCTTGACCCGATGCCAAATCCCAGGTAATACGGCTTCCTATTTCCATTGCAAGGCCACACCAAAGAATTCCTCCTTTTTGTGCAGAAGACCCTCATAGGCCTCTGCAATGGAGGCTGGCGGCAAGCAGTGAGAAATCAACGGTTCCAGTTGAATACGACCTTCAGCTAACCAGTCGAAGACCATGCGCTGTTTCTCAAACTGAGACATGTCTGCGTTGATGGCCGGGTACATGGGATAGCGCCATTCCAAAGCGCCCAGAACCCGAATGGAACGGTAGTGCACTTCACCCAGAAAATCGGTCAAGTTCCCTTCAACAGGGGCACGTGGAGTGCCCAGGATAACCAGCTGACCAAATCGCCGGGTGGCTGCCAAGGCCTGCATACAGACCGCACTATGTCCTACTGCTTCGATCACAAGATCGGCGCCCTGACCATCTGTCAGATCCATAATCTGGTCCTGCACTTCCTCTGGACTGCTCCCACCCAAAGTCGAAATCCCGACCTCAGCTGCCCGTTGCCTGCGCACTTGGATGGGATCCACGGCGATCACGCGACAGCCTCTTGCCCGGAACATCTGGGAGGCCAGATTCCCGACTATACCCAGACCAAAAACAGCTACCGTAGGGCTCCCGTGTATTGTTGATACTAGAATGGCTGTGGCAGCTACCCCCGCCATGCGGGAGGCTACAGCCAAGTCACTCGGTACTTCTTGGGGAACTGGATATACCAGACGTGCCTGATTGAAGACAGCCAGCGATTCATGCTTGGCGTATGTGAAGACCCGCTCTCCCACTTGAGCCTTGTTTACTTGCTGGCCAACCGCCAAGACTGTGCCTACATTGGCGTAACCGGGACGCCGCGGAATATAACGCCCGGTCCCTTTTTCCCACATACGGGGCTCTATGCCTGTAAAGTTGGCGAGTTCTGTACCGGAACTGATGAAAGTCCATTCGGTTTCGATTAGCAATTCCTGGGGCTGGAGCGAGCCGGGATCAATCTCCTCTGTTTCCAACTGAATTTGGTTTGGGTGCGGGATGTAGGCGAATGTATTGCGCATGGAGAGAACCTGAAGGAAACCATCCTAGTGCAGGCGTTCGAAAACGCCAGCAGCTCCCATGCCACCGCCTACACACATGGTCACGAGCCCCATCTCCTTGTCCTGGGCGGCCAGTTCATAGAGCATCTGGACGGTTAGTTTGGCTCCGGTGGCACCCAAGGGGTGTCCCAACGCAACAGCTCCTCCATTGACATTGGTGATTTCCTCATCCAGTCCCAACTCCTGAATAACAGCCAAGGCCTGGGCCGCAAAAGCTTCGTTCAGTTCAATAAGGTCTATGTTTTTCAGAGTAAGGCCGGCGTATTGTAGGGCTTTGGGTACGGCGGCCACTGGGCCAATTCCCATGATTTCTGGCCGCACACCGCCTACAGCGAAACTGCGAAAGCGGGCTAGGGGTGTTAGACCTTCGGCTCGTGCCTTATCATGATTCATGAGCAGGACGGCCGCTGCGCCATCACTGGTCTGGCTGCTGTTGCCGGCTGTGACCGTACCCCGGGTATGAAAAACTGGCTTCAACGAAGACAGCCGTTCGAAAGTAGAGTCACGGCGAATCCCCTCATCCTGTTCAAAATCGAAACTCTGCTCGGTTACAGAACTTCCATGCCCCGTACGGACTTGCACACTGAGGGGGACGATCTGTGGCGAAAACCGACCTTCGTCCGTGGCCGCTGCCGCCCGTTGATGGCTGCGCAGGGCAAATTGGTCTTGTTCTTCCCGAGAAATCTCGTAACGTTGAACCAGGTTCTCCGCGGTTAGACCCATATTGAGATAAGTGCCAGGATATTCCTCCATCAGGATTGGATTGGCTTTGACCCGCTGGCTGGTCATAGGCACCCGAGACAGGCTCTCAACACCGCCCGCTACGACCACATCACCCATACCCGCCATGATCTGCTGGGCGGCCATGGCAATGGTCTGCAGACCGCTGGCACATTGCCGGTTCACAGTTTGGGCGCTCACCGTTTCGGGGAAACCCGCCCGCAAAGTAGCGATCCGTCCGACGTTAAGTCCCTGTTCAGCTTCGGGAAAGGCGCAGCCAATGGATACGTCATCGATCCAACCCGCTTCTATACCGGCCCGTTTCACGACAGCTTGCAAGGTGGTAGCCAACATGTCTTCGGGACGGACGGACTTGAGCGAGCCCCGTGGCGCTTTGCCGACGGCAGTACGGGCGGCCGAGACGATTACGGCTTCATTCATGGCAGATTTTCCTTGGTTCCGAGAGGTTTCCTCGCATTAAGGGATCAATTGCGAAGGGGTTTGCCTGTTTTTAGCATATGTTCTATCCGGGCCCGGGTCTTGGGTTCTCCCAACAGACTCAGCACGGCTTCGCGTTCCAGTTCCAGAAAGTACTGTTCGTCCATCCAGGTGGCACGGTCCAGGTCTCCACCACACAGGACATGGGTCAGTTTGGAGGCGACAAGCAGATCATGTTCACTCATGTAACCACTTTCCCGCCACATGTAATTGGCCATAGCCAGGTCGGCCTTGCCGTCAGTGCCGGCGGCAAATACGGTGCCGGCGGCAGAAGGGGCGCAATAACCCAGTTCTTGTAAGCGGCAAATCTCCTGTCCAGCCCAGTACAGCATTTGGCTTGGTCGACCTACAATGGACGTATCCTCCGCCAGATATCCGAAATCACGGGCTTCTGCGGCATGTTGCGAAACTTTGGCCAATCCTATTTGCTGCAACAGGTGATTCAGGACAGGAATTGGGTCTCCCTGAAACTGTATGAATTGCGGGGTCAGCATTCGCCGTACCATTTCCTTGCAGCCACCCCATCCCGGTATGATCCCGACAGCCGTTTCCACCAGGCCCAACTGGGCTTCGCGATGAGGGACAATACAGTCAGCCGCTAACATCAGTTCAAGACCGCCACCCAGAGCCATACCGCGCATGGCTACGGCTACAGGTTTGGGGGCGGTCCGCAATTCCATGAAAGTATCCTGACCCTGTTGCGCTGTGGCTTCCAGGGTGGCCCAGTCGCCGTCATCTAGCAGGGTCAGGGCGTGCTTAAGATTAGCCCCTGCCGAAAACAGATCGTCATCACGGGTTACGATCAGGCCTTCCGCCTGACCGTGCAAGTGGTGTACGGCTTCTTGACAAAGTGCCAGAATGCTGTCGTCGATGGTTCCCTGTGGCGAGTGGATTTCAAGGTAGAGAATTTCTTCCTGCCCGCGGTACAGGGCAGCCGAATCGTTGGTTCCAAGTTCCTGTCCCTGCTGGCGAATGTCCAGCAAGCCATGGTGACTTTCACGGTGGTCCACCTGAATCCAGATGCCGTCAAAGCTATAGGCAGTTCGCTGCCCCTCATCGATCTGATGGAAGGCAGGAATCGATTTAGCATGAGTGATGTCAGGTTGGGGGATCCAGGGGCCAACCTGAAAGCCCGAACGCTGCATCCTCTGCAGGCTGCTATCCAGTCCCAAGGCATCCCACAGTTCATA
Source organism: Anaerolineales bacterium (assembly GCA_034422235.1). GTDB lineage: Bacteria > Chloroflexota > Anaerolineae > Caldilineales > Caldilineaceae > Bin34. Next base: position 13,983 of record DAOUJU010000012.1, read on the forward strand.
GAGACCCATCTGCCAGTGGAAACCCCAGCGCAAAGCGCGATCTATGCTGTAAATGTTCGTGGCGATTTCACCGGCGATATGCGAGAGATACTCAAAGGAACGTCCATAGATTTCCCAGAGAAACTGGCTATATACCGAATCCAGATTCATCAACTGCCGGAAGCGGTCGGCCAGCGGTAATGAGGCCAGATCGGCCAGAACGGGATCCTGCAGAGTCACGGGATCCCGATACTCAATTCTCCCTTCTTGGGCTGCTGCCAGATCCAAACCGAGAAAGGTTTTCTTGCCTTGGGCATCCTGCTGTACCTGGTAGAAGCCTTGCTTTGTCTTGTTGCCCAGAAGCTGGGACTGCAACATAAGACTCAGGATTCGGACGCTGCCATCGTGGCGGTAGACCTTACGGAATGGGTCGTCCGGCACCAATTCATAAAGGTTGTCACACACCAGTTGCATGACATCCAGGCCAACAATGTCGCAAAGCCGAAAAGTAGCGGCCCGGGGTCGTCCCAGGAGGGGTCCCGTCAATTGATCTACTTCATGTATGGTGAGTCCGAAGTCCACCGCGGCGTTCAGTGTGACTTGGTGAACAAAGGCAAAAATGCGATTCCCGATGAAGTAAGGGGTATCCCTGCATATAATGGTTTCGCGGCCCAGACGCCTCTCGGCGAAGCTTTGCAACTGTGCCAGCCGATCCATATCTGTGCCGTCGTGAGGGATCAATTCCAGAAGTGGCAGGTAACGGGGAGGATTGAAGAAATGGGTGCCCAAGAACCGCCTTGACCAGTCCATGGGCAGGTTCTCACACAGGAGACTAATGGGCAACCCCGATGTGTTCGACGAGACAAGCGCGTGGGAAGGTGTATGGGGCACAACTTGGGCCAGAAGATCCTGCTTGACCTGCACATCCTCTACGACAGCCTCAATGATCCAGTCACTTTGCCGCAGAGAATCGGCCAGATCATCTTCCAGGTTGCCTGGCTGGATCCGGGTCAGGGACTGTTCTTGGTACAGGTTGGGAGGACGTAATGAACGCATACGTTCCAGTCCTGCCCAGGCTGGACCATTGCGTCCTATCTGCTTAGGTGATACGCCGGGGGGAGCCAGCGAAGCGTCGTCCTGACTGCTGGAGGGCAAGTCCAGTAAATGTACAAGAATTCCCGCATCAGCCAGGACACCGGCTATGGCTGCTCCCATGGTACCAGCGCCCAGCACCGTAGCTGTCTGTATGGTGAGAGACATGTCCAGGTTGGTGAAGGACCCCTCAACGAACGGGTGAACGAGGGAACTGATTACCCCATCCACTCCACAAGGATGCTGGTCCTATTCTATATGCTCAAGACTGAATCCGCGGGCAGGATGATTCGGGCCGGCGGCAATCCTTGCGAAAGGACAGCCAGGCGGGGAGGGCCCTGAAACCCAGGGCCAGATTGATTTGGAACATGGGATTGTTCTCTTCATTGTCTGTAATGATGGTGGTGAAGCCATGGTCTCGGGCGTACCGAATGGCCTGTAGCTTCAGGGTAGTGGCGATACCCCGGCGCCGATAGTTCCGGGTGACTCCCGTGATGCCGGTGTATACCTTGTCCCGGGAGGCCGGATTAATCCAAAGTTCGGTACCGCCCACCCACTGACCACCATGCAGGGCAATCCACATAGTGGCTGCGTCAAAATCAGGCCCTTCCATGTGTTGCTGAATGAATTGCTCCCGAGTTGGAGGATTATAGGGATCCTGACGCGGTACATCGCGCATGATAGCCGTGTTCAGGTGCCACTTTTTTGCCTGCCAGTCAGGATCACAGGAGGCAAGGGAGGCCAATGATTGGATGGTGATGCCATGAGCCTCAACCTGTTGTTCTTTCGCAGCAAAAGGAGTGAAATCAAATGAAGATACTTTCAGCTCGGACTCCGGTTCCCGCATCTTCAGCGCAAAACCACGATTCTCCAGGAAACGGATGGCATCCGGCTTATCCTCCCTGGTGGTGGTAGTTAGGTAATCCACTTCGTGGGCCATCAACAGGTGCTTCAGGCAGTGGTCATACAGACGTCTGCCAATGCCCTGTCGCTGATAAGCCGGTTCCGTTGTCAGCCCAATCTCAAACAGCCTGGATTGTGTGGACCAAAACCCTTCAATAACATATCCATACGCCACGACATGGTCATCTAACTCTATGCACCATTCTTCCATCCACGCATCCGGTGGACACGAATCACGACGATGCTGTTGGGCTTCTTCCGTGATTGGCTGATCAGGCCATATCAGGTTTTCCAGGCGTGTTATCGCCCTGTTATCTTCCACTGTATTGCGGTAAGGTCTCAGATTCAAGATAGTTTCTCCGATTTCAGTGTAAACAGCCTCTTGGTTCCCCCAGAACCATAAGCCCTCGGGCCGTCAAGATCTAAAGGCTCTCATCGAAATCCTTGTGGAAACCCAGCCAAGCCGGAAGGGGTTTGAAACCCAGCGCCAGGTTGATCTGATACATGGGATTGTTCTCTTCATTGTCCGTCACGATCGTCTTGAAACCGTGTTCCTGTGCGTACTGGATGGCTCTGAGCTTGAGTGCGGTGGCAATCCCTTTCCGCCTAGCCTGACGCGTGACACCTGTAAAACCTGTGAAAGCCTTTTCAGCCGAAGCTGCGGTAATCCAAAGTTCAGAATGCCCAACCCACTCCTCGCCTTGGCGGGCAATCCATCGTGTGGCGGTATCGAAGTCGGGATCCTCACACCGTGCCTTAATCCATTCATCCAGCGGACGGGGGGTAAAAGGCTCGGGGGCCGGAATATCGCGCATGATGGTCATATCCAACTTCCAGTAGCGTTGTTGCCAATCTTCACATTCTGCCAACAGTTCCTCTAGCGAGTGGATAGAATAGCCATGGGCCTGAACAGCGCTCTGCTTGGACGCAAAAGGAGTGGGATCGAAAGAGGCAACATCCAGTTCCGACATCGGTTCCCGGATTTGTTGGACAAACCCCCGGCTAGTTAGGAAATGGACGGCGTCGGTTTTGTCTTCCCGAGTTCCTGCGGTCAGGGCTTTTACCTGGCAACTTGCTTGAAGTTGAGCCAAACCATAGTCGTATAACTTTCCTCCAATTCCCTGTCGCTGATGGGTCGGTTCAACCGCGACATGGACATGAAATTTGCCTGGTCTCCTGGACCAGAAAGTCTCGCCATAGGCGACGAAGCCGACGATACAGTGGTCCATGACTGCAACGTATTCCTGCCAATAGATATCCTGGGGCCGTGCAGCAGAACTGTGCCGCATACTTTCTACCGTGACGGGCTGATCGGGCCAGATGGCATTTTCTATGACCGTGATGGCTTCGAATTCCTCATCTGAATGGCTAAACTCACGAATAATCACACTGTCCTCCATGGCCTGCGATCTATGGTTTCGGGCCTATGACATCGCCCCAAATTGAAGGAGCCGGGACAATATGGCATCAAGTGTCCATAAAATCAAAAAATCATCCCTTGTAGTCAAACTGGGCACTGCGGGGAAAATGGAGAGGAAGCCTACAGACATGTCAGAATTCAATGCCGACGGGACGCATCTGCAGTCCAGTGGCCGGAGGCTATTGGGAAGATGTGGATAAGCAGGCAGGCATCAGTAGCTAGCCAGGTATGTCTATTCGACGGGCCAAGGACATGCTGGAGCAAGCCAAGGGTAATACTTCCCGGACTTAGCGTGCTGTCCTGTGTATTGAAGACTTGGAGACTGGAACGACCACGACCCCGGCCGCGAAACTTCCTGCAGGGCCGCAGCCTCAACAGCATCAGTCACAAAAACCGATGGTGAGAAGATCGGGTGAGATTCTCCTATGGACGGTCTGAAAAGATGGGGTTCTTCGAGCAACCACGGCATTCTGGCTACGTTGCCATGAATGCCAGCACTATGTCTTGTAGACCGCTGAAACGGATGATCGAATACAGAATGACAACAATCAACAGCCAACGAATCCAATACTTGGCATTCTCAAAGTCAGCCATGAAACGTGCGGCCAGCCAGGCACCAATGCTCTGTCCTACTGCCATCAACAGGCCAACACCCCACCATAGATGCGTTCCCAGCAACAGGAAAACGGCCAGGGCCACCAGGGTGAAGCAAAGTACGGCCACGAGTTTCACGGTATTGGCATGAACCAGCGAATAGTTGGCTCCCAGGATGAGGCCGGACAGGATGAAAAGGCCTACTCCGGCCTGAATAAATCCCCCGTAGGCGCCAATGCCCAGAAAGAGTAGCAGGTGAGGCCAGGGAGGCATACCGGGAGCAGGGGGGGTTGTCTGGTCTCGTAGCCAACGCTCTGGCTTGAGCAGGATGGTGGCCAATACCAATACCAGCATGACGGTAATCGCATAGTTCGTGATCTGTGCATCGATTTCCGCGGCGATCGCTGCTCCTCCGATGGAACCTGTCATCATGGCACCGGTGTACCAGAAATCAGCCGTAGTAGGCGCCAGCGCCTTGGACCTTTGCAGGGTGACAACGGCCGAAATGTTCTGGATTGTCACGCCAATCCGGTTGGTGGCATTGGCTTCGTTGGCAGGTACGCCCAGGAAAACCAGCATGGGCAGAGTAATAGTAGAGCCGGAACCAGCCAGGGTATTGATGATCCCGGCCAGTATGCCGGCCGCAATCGCCAGGCCGGCTTTAGCCAGAGTCAAATCATCCATGGTGTACCCATCTGGCTGCTCCTACACTGGACAGCGAGGAAGTGCAAGCTAAAAACTGGGAGCCAACTTGGCCAAACGGTCCACCATTTTCTCCAAGTCCGTGTCGTGGGTGGCAAAGCTGATACGCAAATGGGATTCACCACTTTCACCGAAGGAAGATCCGGGAGTTGTGGCAATATGGGCTTCCTCCAGCAGAAAATCGGCCAGTTCCAGACTGGACTTGACCGTATGCGGAAAGTGCATGAACAGATAGAAAGCCCCCTGGGGGATTACACACTGGATGCCCTCGATTTCTTCCAGGGCATCCAGCAGAAAGGAACGCCGTCGGCTATAGGCCTGGGTCATCTCGGCCACACATTCCTGGGGACCATTGAGCGCTGCGACCCCAGCGGCCATCGTAAAGCTGGCGGCTGACGTGACGGAATTGGTCATGAAACTGCGTCCGGCCTTGACCGCTGCTGTGGGGCCCATCAGCCAGCCCAGCCGCCAACCGGTCATAGCATAGGCTTTGCTGAAGCCGTTAACAATGAAGGTACGATCCTGCATGCCCGGATAGATCGCAGGGGAGATATGAGTGTGATCATCAAAAAGGATATGTTCATAGATTTCGTCGCTAAGCAAGTACAGGTCATGTTCGATGACAGCCCTGGTGATAACCTCCAGATCATCCCGTGAGAAGACATACCCGGTGGGGTTATTGGGGGAGTTGGCCATGAGCAGACGCGTACGCGGCGTGATGCAGGCGTCCAGAGCCTCCCGTGTGAGGGCAAACTGCTGGCTGGGCTGCAAGGGCAGGTGGACGGGAGTAGCTCCCACGAGCTGGACCATCGGTTTGTAACTCACCCAGGCCGGATCCAGAATCACGACTTCATCCCCTGGATTGAGGACACTCATCAGGATGACATAAAGAGCCCACTTGGCACCAGGGGTCACAATGATGTTGTCAGGGGTGGTGTCCACCCCGTTCTCCCGCTGCAGTTTGGCGACAATAGCCTCCAGGAGATCCGGGTTGCCATAACTGGTAGGATAATGGGTATCACCCTGGCGAATAGCCTCAAAAGCGGCCTCCTGAATGTGTACAGGAGTATCAAAATCTGGTTCGCCACCGGCCAGATTGACAATGTCCAATCCGGCACGGGCCATTTCGCGGCCTTTTTGCATCATGGCCGCCGTGGGAGAAGGGGGCATATCGGCGAGCAAGTGGGAGAGTGAAAGCATGGCACAAGCCTTTGATTAGGAGGAAGCTTCCAAATAGGAACGACAAAAGTAGGGGATAGTGTCTGGGGTCAAACCGGCAACATTAATGCGGCCGTTAGACATAAAATAAATGCTGTATCGGTCTCGCATGATCTGCACGACTTCGGGGGCAATGCCAGTAAGGGAAAACAGGCCATATTGTCGGGACAGGAAGGAAAAGTCGGTCTCTGCCCCGAGTTCCTGCATGGTCTCGGCCAGCAAGTCCCGCGTTTCATTGATGCGGTCTCGCATTACGGCGAGTTCCTGTTCCCATTGGGCACGCAATTCAGGGGACCCCAGTACGGTCTCCACCATGAGGGCTCCATGCGCCGGTGGCGAAGACCACAGCGACCGGGCATAGACCTTCAACTGGCTCAATACCCGTTCCGCGACTGACTCAGAAAAGTTCAATACGGTCAGGGCACCGATACGTTCGTTATAGAGACCGAAATTCTTCGAAAAGGAACTGCAAATCAATAAGGGTAATCCGGCTTGGGCCAGGTAGCGAACCCCGGTGGCATCTTCCTCCAAACCCCGTCCAAAACCCTGATAGGCAAAGTCCACCAGGATCAGAAACTGACCCTGATCGGCAATCTGGGCCAGACTTTGCCAATGCTCCAGGTCAAGATCCAGGCCTGTGGGATTATGACAGCAGCCGTGAAGCATGAGCACATCAGACGAAGTCATCTGTCGCACTTCACGGAAGAGATCCTGTACCGCCAGAGCTTGTCTGGCAGCATCATAGTATGGGTAAGTATGAACTCCCAGGGAAGCCTTCTGGCATATCTGTACGTGGTTGCTCCAGGAGGGATCTGTGATCCACATGCGGGCGTCAGGCATGTTCCGCGCGATCAGCTCACTGGCCAGGCGCAAAGCGCCCGTACCGCCGGGTGTCTGCACGGTAATGCTGGCGGGAGCATTCACCAGAGGATGTTGTCCCAACAGCAACTCTCGTACCTGGTACCCAAAGGCTGCAGAACCATCAATAGGCAAATAGTTCTTGGAGGTTTCGTCTTCCCAGATAGTCCTTTCTGCTGCCTTAACTGATTCCAGAACCGGAATCAGTCCCTCATAGTTCTTATAAACTCCCACCCCCAGATTTAGTTTGTTGGGATTGGGGTCCCGATTGCATTCAGTAGTCAGGCTGTAAATAGGATCAGGCGGTGCCGCGGGGATCCGCTCAAACATGACAGTCCTTCAGGGTGTTCTCGTCAAACTAGCAATGGCACCAGATCGAACTGGTCCACATCCACCAGTCCCAGATCTGTAATCTTGAGTTTGGGTACTACTTCCAGACCCATGAAGCTCATGGCCATGAACGGATCATACATCTGCCCTCCCAGTTCCCTGGAAGCATCCTGCAACTGACGGTACTGATCTCGCACCTCAGCGATAGGGGCGTCAGTCATCAGACCGGCCAGGGGCAAGGGTAACTGGGCGATTACCGCATCCTCTGTGGTTACCGCAATACCGCCTCCCATGGCCGTGACCGCCTGGGCCGCCTGATGCATGGCAGGATCGGTGGCGCCAATGACAACCAGATTGTGATGATCATGCGCAATGGTGCCCGCCAGTGCTCCCCGCTGCAGGCCAAAACCCTTGACGAAACCTGTGGCCATGGTACCTGTGCGGCCATGGCGCTCGATCACAGCGATCTTCAGGATATCCGCCGCAGGATCCGTCTGGATCAGACCATTCTTGACAGGCAGGGAAACCTGATGGGCCTCAGTGACAATCTGTTTTTCTATGGAACCGATGACTCTCACCGTGGCTTGGCTCCCGGGAGCCGGAATGGCGAAGTCTACCTGGTCCCAGTTGACCCGCACTGTGTCAGCCACGGAAGGGGGCACGGGGACTTGGGCAGCAGAAGGCGGGGCCATGAATGTACCTTCGGCCAGGACCAGTTGGCCATTCGCCAAGACCCAGACGGGCGTCAGGGTTTCCAAGTCATTCCATACGACCAAATCTGCCCGTCGACCCGGGGCAATGGCACCTCGGTCCGGTAACTGAAACCACTCAGCCGGATTGAGTGTGGCCATACAGATAGCATCGGCTGGCTCCATACCCTTGGCGATCGCCGTACGCACCAGAAAATCAACACTGCCTTCAGACAACAGATCTGCGGGAATACGATCATCCGTGCAGAAACAGAAGCGGCGCATGTTGCGGGGGGTAACCAGTGGCAGAAGGGCATCCAGATCACGGGTAATCGTGCCTTCCCGGATCAGAATGTACATACCCTTGGCTACCTTTTCGGCGGCTTCTTCCGCCGTAGTGCATTCGTGATCGCTGCCGATCCCTGTGGTCAGGTAGGCATTCAGATCCTGCCCGGTTAGTTGGGGAGCATGACCATCCACAGCCTGGCCCCGAAACGCATGGAGGATCGCCAGGCACTTGGGATCCTCAAATACAACTCCCGGGTAATTCATCATTTCGGCCAGACCGTGCACGATGCCCGCGGCCTGGAGTTCGATCAGATCTTCGTCATCCAGCTCAGCCCCACTGGTTTCCAGGTGAGAGGCCGGTACGCAGGAGGAGGCCATCAGCTTTATATCAATAGCCGTGGCCTGACTGCAGTCATGCATGTAGCGAATACCGGCAACCCCGGCCACGTTGGCTATTTCATGTGGATCAGCCATGACTGTCGTAACACCCCGTTGCAACACGGTGGTTCCGAATTGCTGGGGATTACACAAGCTGCTCTCAATATGAACATGGGCGTCAATGAGCCCTGGGGATACAGTTAGTCCCTGGCAGTCCACCTGATTGGAAGCCGTATAGTGAGGTGAGACTCCGGCAATACGTCCCTCGGTAATGGCGATATTGCCTTCTTCCAATGCACCGTTGAATACATTCAGAATGCGGCAATTGGCCAATACCAGATCCGGTTCTACCAAGCCCCGCGCTACTTGAATTAGGTGTCTCATCAGTGGATCATACTCGCGGTGTCTGACTGGGAGCAGAAAGTCCCTTTCCTGCCAGGAGAGGGTAAACCGATTCCATGCTACAACAGGCCTCACATTTGGGAGACATGCCAGGGGGAACGATTTTAGGTTGTCCAAGGCGTTGGCGTTGGTTTAACCAGTCTGCACGGCTCCAAGCTGGCTCATCTGGACTCAGGGTTGGGAATTGGGAGGTTATGCAACTGGCGGGCAAAACGCACCGCCTTCAGCTGTCGTTCCAGCGTAAAACCTATGTATCTTTCCAGAAGCCGTGTCACCGTCTGCATAGGAGCGGGGCTAATGGGAGCTGACCGGATACGATCCCAGTCGTGACGGAGCATATGCCGCAGGATCTTGAAGGCATCAAGTGGGACGGCCATGGTACCGGACAATTCCTGACGGCAGTTGGAGCAAAGGATACCACCGTCAGCAAAACTGAAGTTGGTGGCTTCCGGTTTAGCTGTTGTGCCGCAGTGTACGCAATTGAACAGCTCGGGCTGAAACCCGGTCAAGGCCAGCATTTTCAGATCGAACCAGCGGAGCAATATAGGGGCTTTAGCCGGTTCCTGATTCAGGTAATTGAGGGTGTCATGTAGCAGCCGGAAAAAAGTGGCATTGGCTTCTGCATCATCCTCTGGATGGATCAGAGCGTCGGTTAGTTCACAGACATAGCTGGCCTGCGTGATGCGCTCCAGGGAGGATCGGCATTGGGGAAATGCGGCCCGGATCTGTGCTTCTGACACTTCGGGCAGCCACTTACTACGACGCAATACCAGTGACACATACATGAATGGTTCAACATGGCCCACTTTGTGACTCCGTGTCTTGCGCACACCCCGGGCCAGAGCATCCAGTTTGCCTAAATCGGGCGTGAATAGGGTCAGAATGCGGTCAGCTTCCTTGAAATTGCGGTAGTGCAGGATAATTGCTTCGCAGTTGTGAATCCTGTGGGGCAGGTTCATACAGACCCGGTACTCCAGAAACAAAAGCGGTGACGCTTCCTGAAGTATACCGGTAGGGAGTGGTTAACTGACACGAGGTAGGTTGCAGAACTCAGAGTGTAGAGTGTAATCGGGAAGCAGCAGTTATCCCTGATAGGATCAGGCTGTCAACGGAACGGTCAACAGGCATGGACTTTAGAGTATGCACAAAGTATTAACGGCCTCTGTGGTAGGCGCTGGTACAGGCGGAAATCTAAGTCTATCTGCCTTGGCTCGTTCGCCTTACTTCCATCTGGTTGCGGTAGCCGATCCCGATGCGGATGCCCGGAGACACGCGCAGGCCGATTACCCAGGTATTCAGACTTTTTCTGATTACCAGTCCATGTTCGCAGACCGTGTCACAGATATCGTCTGTGTCAGTACACCCCCTGCGATGCATGAAGAGGTGGCACTCGTTGCCATAAACAGCCCTCTCAAAGGCATTCTGGTGGAGAAACCCCTGGGGCACGATGCGGCTTCAGGTGCGAGAATCCTGCAAGCAATCCAACATCAGAGACTGCCTGTAGCCGTACCTCATGGCTTGCTGGTGCGTCCCACATCCTGCAGAGTATTGAAACACATTCTGGATGGCGAGATCGGGGACCTCAAGCTTATTGAAATCCAATGCACGGGTTGGGACATTATCAATGCTGGGATTCACTGGCTCGATTACTGTGTTCATGCCACGGCAATGACGGACATCGACCATGTTATCGCCCAGTGCGATACTCAGACCCGGACTTACCGGGATGGGATGCAGGTGGAAACCCTGGCCGTTACCTACATTCAGACTGTGGAAGGTATCCGGATTGTGATGCAGACCGGTGATCATGTTGACATCGCCCACAAGACTGCCGATACCCTAATGCGTTTTGTGGGTGCAAAGGGCCAGATCGAGTTCTGGCCTTGGCGGGAAGGATACTACATTCGAAACCCATCCCAACCTGAAGGTACCTTGACTGCTCCCGTAAGTCATGATGACCGCACGGCGCACCAGATTCATCTGGAAACCCTGGCGGATGAAGTCGCACGGGGACAACCCGATTATGCGATAGCCGAATGCTCCTTGCACGCTCTGGAACTCTGTGAGGCTGCTTACCTCTCCAGCCGCTATCGCTGTCAGGTGCCTTTTCCCCTCACGGAATTTGTGCCTCCTGTCCCCGTAAACTGGGACCCTGGTCTGCCCTATGCAGGGACGGGTGGAGGGCGGGACGGTCGTGCCCTGTGACTATGGAGACAGAATAATGGCAGACAAGATTCGTTTCGGTATCGTCGGTGTGGGCTGGCGGGCAGATTTCTTCCTGCGAATTGCCCGCTTGGTGCCGGCGTTATTTGAAGTGGTCTGTGTGCAGGCTCGGAATCCTGACAGGGGGGCCGCGATCACCCGGACTTGGGGGGTGCCTACCGTTCGGACATTGCCCGAGTTGCTCACACATACGACCATGCAGTTCGTGGTAGTCTCGGTACCGCAACCAGTGGCTCCCCAAGTAATAGAGGAAGTGACGGCCCAAGGATGGCCAGTTCTCACTGAGACACCTCCAGCGCAAACCGTTGAGGACTTGACCCATCTATACGGGTTAGTGCAACAGGGTGCTCGCATTCAGGTTGCCGAACAGTACCAGTACCAGCCCCTCCATGCTGCGCGCATTCATCTGGCCCAGAGCGGGAAGCTGGGGCAAGTCAGTCAGGCCCAGATATCTGCCGCTCACGGCTATCACGGCATCAGTCTCCTGCGTCGATTCCTGAATGTAGGCTTTGAGGATGTGGAGATCCAGGCCCATGTGATCGAGTCGGATCTAATTGCCAGCCGTGGCCGTGTAGACCCCCCACCGCCCGATACCTTGGTCAAGTCACGTCAGGTATTAGCCTTCTTGCGGTTTGCCAGCGGTCGCGTGGGAGTTTGCGACTTTGCGGGAGATCAGTATTTCTCTTGGATTCGCTCTCCCCGGGTGCTGGTACGAGGTACACACGGGGAGATCAATCAGACCGAAGTGCATTACTTGATAGATTCGCAGTCGCCTGTTCATGTGAACCTTCAGCGGGTCGACGCAGGACAGGGGGGAAATTTGGAAGGTTTCTATCATAAAGGTTTCTTGGTCGGCCAAGAGTGGATATACCGCAATCCCGTGCCCGAGGGTCGGCTGGCTGACGATGAAATTGCCGTGGCTACTTGCCTATTGCGGATGGAGGAATATCTCAGGACGGGCCATGAGTTCTATGGTCTGGCAGAAGGTGCCCAGGATCAATATCTCAGCCTATTGATTGAACAGGCCACAACTAGCGGAGAATCTGTGCTTTCCTCTGGGCAAGCGTGGACACTTTGAATCCTTGATAGGGATAGGATGGTGTAGTCAACTTGCTTTGCTCGAGGGAAGGTCAGGTAGGTTAGGTTCGAAAGTCTACCCCAGGCATTTACAGGGCAGACGTTCGCATCAGCCATGATTTACTTGACGCTCCGTTACCTGCCGGAGCCTGGAAAACCGGCTATTCCACAGGAATGAGCATCCAGTTTCTTGCACTCGGCCACTAACAGGAAGGTTCAGGACTCAGGATGCCAGTCCCGACACGGAGCCTCATAGGAATTCTCGGTGGCCGAGGAAAGACGAATTGTAGATGTCCCTTGAATCCGTTTCTGCTCCCTTCGGAAGGGCTTACTCCGGAGATTGTGTGACATACCGTAGTTAAGCAGAAGCTGAAAGTATAATGGGCGTCAGAGCAGATCCAGATAGGTTTTCAGGGAATCAGGGGGCTTTGCCGGCTGTGACAGTCATGTAATGCGGTCCCGGCCTGCGATGAAGGTTGGTATCGAGAATAGTTTCAGGATATACGGCTGCCTAAGTGATGGCGGGCAATTTCCTGTAATTGGGGCTATAACCGGATAGGCGAAACACATCAGTTCCCTTCTGCGATCAGAACAGCCTTAGGAGTGCCTCCTGTGGTTCAATGGCACGGATGGGCGAGTGCTTATAGTCTCTGACGTTTCTTGTGACAATATGCCGGGCTCCGCAGGCCCGGGCGGCAGCCACTTGCATGGCGTCCTCAAAGTCTGCCATTGGAAGTTGCGCCGCGAAACGAATGGCTTGTGTATCCGTAACTGCCACCGCTACAAAGCGGGTTAACTCGACGACAAAGTCACGGGTTCTCGTTCCACCATGGTCAGGGGCTACGATGTAATAGAAATTCGAAACAGTATGCCAGGCGATGAATGCCCTTTCCCCACCATGCTCGATCCGATCCAGTAGCTCCGCCGCTGGTCTGGAGTGCGGATGCCGGTCTAAGGCGACGTCGATTAGGACGTCAGTGTCCAGAAGTATCATCGGAGGTATTTCTTCGCCAAAGCAGTGTAGCGAGGATCATCTAGCTCTGCTGGCCGAAACTGGCCCCGCCACCGCGTAGCGAAGGACGGGGTGTGTTCTCCCACAATCTCTCTGAGGGACTGCTCAATGAATGATGACAGGGACATGCCCTGGGAACGGGCGTATCGCTTGGCTAACGGGATCAGTTCGGCTTCTATGGTGATGGTAAGCTTCTGCTTCATTGTGCCTTGACGTTCCCTTTCTGAGTATACTTATAACATACCAGATGTATACGTGTAGATGGAAGCGTGTACAAGATCTCGCTGCCATGGCACCAAGGAAGTACAACGGGGGGTCTCACGCTACCTCACAAGATATCCCGGTCGTTCTGAGCCATAGTCTGGGGCGGTCGTTGAGACAGAGGCCTGTCTTCAGACACATCCGTAATACGTACGAGTCGTGAGGGCCTAGGTCGTCTGGATACAATACATCTATACAGGGCCCTGATGGGCTTCGCCTTGAGCGGCAATTAATGGCCCTTCCCTTGGTTGCTACTAACAACTAGCTGGACCCCCCAGACCCGGGTGAGTATTGTGAGGCCAGGGATATCGTCCCATAGGCTGGGACGACTTGTCGATTGGCTAAAAAGCCCAGTCCCCCGTGACGACAGGGGGCTGGATCAAACAGGGAGAATTGGATGACAAGACTTTGTCAACAGGCCCTAGTACTACAACGAAGTTTCGAAGTTGCTACCATGGGAGGGTATGGTTGTTGGCGGGAGCTTTCATCATGACGTGCACTCGCGCCCCAGTTCCCCCCTTAGCCCTGACGGCCGCCGACGTGGCGGCCTGGCGTGAGGATTGGGCCGCCTATCACGCGCTATACGCACCGCGGTTCCCGGCGCGGGAACCGCGGGAGCCGGCTCGTTTCTCCCTGGCCGGCCGGCTGTCGGACGAACACCGCCAGTCGGTGGCGCGGAGGGTACTGCCTCGGCGGGGCGCTGCCCGTAATGCGGGGCGTACCGCGCCGATGTGTGTGGGTCAGGGGCGGTGGTCAGAGGAGGCGCTCCTGGCCCCACACGGGCGGCCAGTGGCCCTGACTCTGGGTCATCCGTGGGGGGTCATCATCGTGGAGGGCCGTGACTGGCCGAAGCAGGGGCCGGAGTCGGTCGGGGTGGCCCGGCCGTACGGTGGCGCACGGGGCCAGAAAGCCCACGGCCCGGCCGGGGTTTTTCGCGGTTAGGCCCGTGACCAGGGAGCGACCCTGATCCCTCGGCCGCGCTATCGGCCGCGTCACGGGGTGGAGGACCCCGTCTGGGCGGCGCGTCGGGCGCGCTGTGGGGTGCCGGTCGACCGGCCCTTCCCGACCCAGCCCCAGTTAGCCGGGGCTTTGGTGGCCGCAGTCGTGGCGGCGGGCACGCGGCCCGTACGCGGGGTCACCGGTGAGGAAGGCTACGGCCGTGATACGACCTTTCGGGACCGGCGGGCGGCGCGGGGCCTGGGGTATCGGGCCGAGGTGCCCCCTACGACCTGGGTCTGGCGACGGCGGCCCCGGACGGGGGTCTGATAGGGGTAGGTAAAGCTTGACGGGGGGCTAAAATTCGGTCAAAGAAGCGGAAAAAGCATGGTTAGCCGGTAAACTGTTCGTAGACCAAAAAATGAACAGGTTCACCACACCCATGCTCCTTCCGCCTGAATTCTATCCTTTGCACGACCAGATCCGAAAGTATTTGCCCCACCTGTTGCCGGCCCAGCAAAAGGGGTTGGCGCTGTGGGTGGGGGCCACCCTCAAGGCGAGCAGCGGGTGCCAGAACGCGGTGTTGGGGGTTTTGCTCATCCTGGGCTATGCCTGGCATACGATGCGCCAGTACCTGCGGGAATGGCTCTACGACGGGGCGGACCGCGCGGCGCCCTGCGCCACCCAGCTGGACGTGACGACCTGTTTCGCACCCCTGCTGCGCTGGGTGCTGGACTGGTGGGAAGGGACCGAGCTGACGCTGGCCATCGACCCCCACCCAGAGGGTACCCGCAAGGGGGAGGAACTGGTGGCGCTGGTCATCAGCGTGGTCTACCGGGGCTGTGCGGTCCCGGTGGCCTGGCGCCTCAAGCCGGGAGGCCAGAAAGGGGCGTGGAAACCCGATCTCTGCGCCTTGCTGGACCGGCTGGGCGCGGTGGTGCCTGACCACTGGACGGTACGTGTGCTCTGCGACCGTGGTCTGCCCAGTCCCGACTTGTGGCAAGCGATCCGCGACCAGGGCTGGCACCCCTACATGCGCTATCCGCACCATATTACCTTTCAGACGCCCGCGGGACCCCGGAGGCCGGCCCGGCAGTTTATAGCCCGGCCGGGCCAGTATACGGTGACCACCGGCCGGGCCTTCCGTGAGCACAAGCGGTGCTGCACCTTGCTGGTGCTGTGGGGGCCCGACCAGCCAGCCCCCTGGGTGGTACTCACAGATGAAGCGCCGGACCAGGTGGATCTGGGAGCGTACGGCCTGCGCGTGTGGATCGAGCAGGGGTTCCGTGTCCTCAAGCGTATGGGCTGGCAATGGCACCGCACCCGCCGGGTAGATCCCGACCGCGTGGACCGCCACTGGCTGGTGCTGGCGGTGGCCACGTTGTGGGTCCTGGCCTATGGCACGCGCGTGGAAGAAGCGGCCCTGCGTGGCCTGGCGCCGGGCCGTCTGCGCACGCCGCCCCTCAAGCCCACTACGGCCGGCACGCGGCCCTTGAGTGTTTTTCAGCTGGGCCTGCGCCAGGTGCAGCACCTGTTACCCCGCGGCTACGCCTGGGCCCGGGTCTGGTTGCAACCCACCCCGGGGCCGGACCCGCCGCCCGATCTGCAGTGGGTGGAACCCGACGCTGGAACCAGCACATACGGTCTCTTCTTAACCGGTTAGGGGGCTTTACCTACCCTTATCAGCGGACGGGGGTGCCGCCTTCCCCGGCCCAGGGTCGTCCGCGGACGAGGACGCGGCTCGCACCCGGAGAACCCCGCGCCCAGGCGGTCCGGGACGTGGCGGCCCCACGGCCCCCCAGCGCCTGGCCACGGCGGCCGATGAAAATCGGCCGCCAGGGTCCCCTGTACGCCGACTTCGCGGCCTTGCGCGTGGTGGCCTCGCGCCGCCCACGGCCCGGACCTGACGTCTGGCGGCTCCTGCGCCGTCAGCCAGACACCCACGCCCTCAAGACCTATCTTGGTCATGGGCCCGCCCATAGGGCGCGGGATGACCGGGTCTGGCTCGCCGGCATGCGCTGGCCCCTTGAAACCTGTTTCCCGGAAGGCAAACAACGCCTGGGCCTGGGGGATTAGGCAGGCCGCCGCGGGACCGGTTGGCACCCCCACCTGACCCTGTGCCTGCTGGCCCATTTCTGCCTGGTGCGCCAGCAACTGCGACGCAAAAAAAGCCCCGGCTCTGACCGTACCCCAGATGTACCGGCGGCTGGCCGTCCTTTGGCCCTATCCGCCACCCGCTATCGACCCGATCCTGCACATCCTCGGTTATCGGGCCCGCGCCCACACGGCCGCTACCCTTTCGCATACCCGTCGCCGCCAAGCGCGAGGAAAGCCACCTTGAAAACTTCGTTGCAGTACTAGATATTGGACCAATACACCAAGGATAGCAAATCCCGCAGGCCCTTGCTACCCGCCCAAAACTGTCCAAACTATTGTGGTCGGATAACGTTAGAAATAGGTACCCCCACGGGGACTCGAACCCCGGTCGCCAGCTTGAAAGGCTGGAATCCTAGGCCACTAGACGATGGGGGCCTGGGTGTCAGACTGACAGGCCGCAGTATAGCAAGCAGGTTAAATCAGTTCCAAAATGATAGCTGTATGAATCGGTCCGTAGCTACACTACGATATCAACAATACGACCCGTATCTTTCTCCATCAGGATCATTTTGACCCGACCGTCCGGCATAGTTTCTTGTTTGACGATATTTTTGCCATCAAATTCCTCGATGTGGCGTGAGATCGGATCTGCTTTACCACCTCGCCAGTCAAGTTCGACTGGTGTCCAGCTACGCGATTCAGCCGAACGATAACAGGCATCCATGACACAATTGACAACGTAGCCATCATAGAAGGTTTCGGTCGGCTCTTGGCCCGTTTCCATGCTGTTGAACATGTTCGTGAACATGTCTGTGTAACCCAGTTCCACGATCTCGTCCCCAACGGGAAACAACCACCCACTCTCGACCTCAGATTTCTCGGCTACATAGCCCTGGCCTTCGCCCGAGGTAAACATTTCAAATCCGGTACGCAGAAAGTGATTGAGCCAGATAGTGCCTTCAGTACCTGAAATCTCATCTCGCAGATCCATTCCACCGCGAAACGTCCAGCTAACTTCAAATTGACCAATAGCTCCACTTTCAAAGCGAATCCAAACCAGGGCCGTATCTTCCGCCTTGATCGGATGCACCATCGTGTCGCTCCAGCACATTACTTCCAGTGGCCGGTTGTTCTTGCCTACATAGCTGCGAATAATCTCGATACAGTGGCAGCCCAAATCAATAATGGCGCCTCCGCCGGCTTTCTCAGCGTCAAAGAACCAGGCGCTGTGAGGTCCCGGGTGCGTTTCGCGGGACCGAGCCACCAGAACATCACCTATGGCCCCATCTTGAACAGACTGAATGGCCTTCAAGGCTTTAGGTGCATATACCAGGTCTTCCAGATACCCGGCAAACACTCCCGCTTCCTCCACAATATCCAGTATCTGTTTGGCTTCGGCACCATTACGGGCCAGCGGCTTGGTGCACAGCACTGCCTTACCGGCCGTTGCTGCCTTCTGGATGGCCTCAAGATGCAAGTCGTTGGGTAGTCCCACCACGACGGCCGTCACGTCTGGATGATTGATGGCTTCATCCAGGCTGGTGGTGTACGCGGGCACACCCCAATCCGCCGCTGCTTGCCGGGCTCTTTCCTCGGTGCGCGAATAAATGATGACAACATTGTCCTTGTTGCGCTGTCCGTTGAGGGATTGGGTGTAGAACATGCCAATGAGACCTGTTCCGAGAACTGCTACTTTCTGCATGATGCTCTCCACTGCGCTTCTGCATTCCGATTCAGTGAATATACCGACGTCAATACTACCTTGTGACACCATCTCCCAACCAAGGTCCATGGGGCGCGGTAACAGGCCCTGCAAGGACAAGAAACTTGATTGTCCCAGTCTGACCCGGCCTTCAGGCCGCAGAACTAGCTGGGATCTGCTCCAGGCGCCGGGGTAGAAAATGGAGCATGGCCAGACAGGCTACGGACAAGACAGTGGCTGTAATCGCGAAATACCAGATCACATGAGGGCCGACACGAGTAAACAACTGCCCCGTAACCCACGGAGCCGCCAGAAAGCCCAGGGATGCCCCTGCGAACATCCAGCTGGTCACCCGGCCCTCAGCTGGCAGGTATTCGGGGGCTAGGGTTAATACGCCCGGGAAAAGAGTAGCGATCCCTGCCCCAGCGGCCACAACGCCAATCCACAGAAGGGGAAGCGAAGTTGGAAACAAAATGATACCGGCAAAGGCCACCATTAGCAGAACCATAGCGACGTACAATACTGTTTCATTGGAAACACGGACCAGAATGAAGGCGATCAGCAAACGACTGAGTGTAATTGCCGCAAAGAAGCTTGAATTGATCCATCCTGCCACCTGCGTGGAAGCCATCTGCAGTTCCCGGATATAGGAAAATATCCAAACCGCAATGGTGACCTCGAGCGTACCGGCCAGGAAAAGCAGAATTACCATGGTTGCCATGGGCAACGGCGGAATCGGCAGGCGTCTTTCTTCCGCCGAATGGACAGGCTGAGGACCAGGCAGACGGACATAGAGAACAATACAGAGGAATATCAATACTCCCAAAATCAGGAAAGGTATCAGCAGGTTTCCGGTCAATTCGTGAAAATAGACAATTATAAGAGGGCTGATGAGGGCACCAACGCCCCAGATACAGTGGAGGCCGGTGAGCCAGGGACCTACTCCGGACCGAAAGACCCAGACGATTAGGATATTGCCGCCTATGTCAGCACTGCCTACAAAGACCCCGGCCCAAAACAAGACAATCACAAGAATCCAGAATTCGGGCGCGGCAGGAATCGCTATAGTCGTGAGGGAAGCCCCCAGCAGAGCGATCTGCACCAGACCATGGGGCCGGGCCCGGTCAAACAGCCGGCCCACGAAAAAAGATCCAATCATGAACCCCAACGACTTGGCTACTACAATATTGCTCGCCACCGCCAAGTCAATCTGTAATTTCTCTGCCAGGAATGGCATGGCCGTGCCCAAAGAGGCAGACACAAGCCCCAGACCGATAAAGGTTAGGTAGTAGGCGCCAAAGATTCGGAACTTATAGGGCGTCAACTGCAAACGGGCGAGCATAAGCTGTTAGTTATATCTCTGAGGGACAATCGAAGCCAGTACTCCTGGCACCAATCCTTGCGGATTCCTGTTTCTGTTGTCCTGCACCAGGGCAGGCCAGAAAACCTGACTCTGCCGGTTCCTCTTGTCAAAAGGCAACCCCGGCGAATCTGCGCAAGGATGGCTAGGACATATCTCGAGGCCGCAAACTGTCCAGTTACCCGGAGCGGAACTGCCTAGAAAGTGGATGTGACATCCTGGGCTTTCCCGGTTTCTGCCGATTGATAGGCTTTGTCAAACACCTCAATTACATGCCGTGCGTGCTCAGGAGTTGAGACTGTCGGCTTATCGAACAACAGGAGATCCACCAGTTGCATAACGTCCTCGTATACATGGGCTTCCTCCATGCCCCGGTGTTCACCAACTACATGAGGCAAAGACCCATTAATGTCGTAAAAGGTTTCCCGCTGGTCCAGTTCCCGACCGGGGTACTCAATAGGGGTTCCGTTGAATGTATGTCCATCCACAGTGCCCTTGGTACCGAAGATCATGATGCGTCCCCGCGAAGGAATCGAGCCGGCAGCTACTCCAAATACGAAACCCAATAAGCTTTCCCCAAAATCCACTACCATCAAGGTGTTGTCATCCATGTCTGTGGGCAGTTTCTCCCCTCGGAATTCTCTTTCCTTGATGCGGACGCCAGAAAAGGCTGTGACACGTTTGACAGGACCCAGAATACCGGTTGTGGCGTGGAGCCCATAAACGGTCATGTCATACAGGGGTCCTCCCCCTGGCCTACGAAAGTACCAGGCAGGATTAATGTTGGAGAGTGGATCGTCGCCGTGCCGGACACGCTCCTCTTCGTGGTACCTGCTGAAGGCGGCGCCACAGACCGCCCAGGTGAGTGTACCCAGGTCACCACGGGCAATCATTTCACGAATCTCCTGGTGTACCGGACGCAGCATTTCGCCGGGACTGGCTACGATCTTCACGCCTTTGGCGTTGGCGGCGTCAATTAACTGATCTGCCTCGGCGCGGGTCGTTGTCATGGTCTTGTTGAAATGGAGATGTATCCCTTTTTCTACAGCCTGCATGCCCTGGGCAAAGTGCAGACCAATGGGAGAAGCAATGGTGACAGCATCAACCGTTCCGGAATCAAGGAGCTCTTCGTAGGTTTGATAGTAGTTTGGAATGTTGAACCGTTCCGAAGCAGCTTGGGCCCGGCCGGGTTCCGGGTCACAGACAGCCGTCATGCGCACGCGGTCTTGTACGTCAGGTATGGCAAGATGAGGCATGATGCCTCTTACGGCAATGCTGCCTGCACCCACGATTCCTATTCTGACCTGTTCTGCCATGGCAATTTATCCCTGTGTCTTAAGCAAGAAGCCGGTAAGAGATTGTAACTCTACATTCTCCCTATGAGGTTGAAGCTGTTCCAAGAAATACCGTTCTAGGAGTCAGCCGGGTTTTGGGGATCTCCACTGGGAAATATGAATGTGAGAACAGGACAAGGGCTACCTTGCTACTGACAGACCAAGCTGTCGACCACTGTATTTCCCTGTTTCAGGTAAGCAATATCCCCTGAATTGTTCCAAATGTGCCTGCGGGCAAAAAGGATCACATTCTGGCTTGTATTGGCTTCGGCATCGGGACCACTGATCAAGGTCCAGGTTACGCCAGGCGCTATGATGGAACCAGCCGGGAAAGTATAGACATGTTTAGAACCGTCATCGTGAATGACATAACCCGAAAGGTCAAGGGATTGCGTACTGGAATTGGTGAATGTCACGATTTCCGCGTGAACCTGACAGGAAGTTAGCGAAACACCGAGAACTGGTAAGGGAACTGGCGTTGCGGTAGATATCAATAGTGGGATCTGGGTGGGTGTTGTCTCAGGTTCCCTGACAGCAGGTGTTCCCGCTTCCGTGGCGTCACAAGTATCCAGCATGGCAGTCAAGGCAGTTTTTTCCGCCGACGTGACCGACAGGCTGTATTTGGTCTTGACCTCGATCCAGTCCCGGGCATATGGGCACCAAGTGTCCTGTACGGGTGGCTTCCATTCCTCAGGACCGCTGGCACCCTTGGTACGGTTCAGACTGTTTTTCATAGCCTGGAGGGCTGCCTCCAATTCCATATCGTTGTAATAGGCCACTTTCTTTTCCCGTGACCAAAGGGCACCACCAGAAATGTGGGCGTTCTTCAAGGGAACATGGTGATCAATGTCCAGATCGGAAGCTCTGGTAAAGGTTTCGCCACTCCAGGGACCCGTCCAAAGTCCAGTATCCACATAGCATCGCCGGGTACGGCTGAAAGTAACGGGCCTCTGGCTTTCTAGTTGCAGGACCTCGTGGCGTGTATTCTGACAGTCCTGATCTGCATCGATCCAATTACCGCCCCAGTCATCCCTGTCGTAAGTGTAAAGATGTGAATGCGGTGCCACGGACAACGCGGACAGGAGAGTGCGATAACGTGAGGTCTCAGAGGACAGAATCGGCAAGTCCCTGTCCAGGGGGATTGGAGACGCAGCAGGTGTCAAAACAGCGGGTGATTGGTAAGTGATGCCATCTATGTGCGTGTAACCAACAATGCCGTCGCTCTTGCGGATGTAGGCCCAATTGCCCGTTTCTGCTAATACACAGACTTGCTCGCCCAAGACAATATGTTGCCCAGTAGAGCCATAACTGGTCCCGGGACCAGAACGGATGCGATAACCGATGCTACTGGTGCCCCAGGCATCGGTGCAATCCTGTGTGCTGTTTTCGTCTTGCTCTTCAACTTCAGCCTCCAAAGCTGCAGTTGAGATGGCCTGCAGGACCGTTTCAGGCGTGGCGATTGGCTGTAAGTCCAGGTATTCCTGAAATGTACCTAATCTGGTGGCATCGATCCAGCCTTCACCTCCGTGCTGGGTAACCACGCGATACCAAAGGATGAAAAAACCCCGCCTTGACGCCACCACACAAACGGGCGTGCCAAGATCCAGACTTTCAGATGAGACAAAAAGCGAAGGTCTCGGACGTAGGGTAAATCGTTCCTCCACGACATACAGGACTTCGCCTTCACATTCCATTGGGTTGGTGTCAGAGGTTGCCCAGGAAGTCACTGATGCCGGCAATATGATGACGATCCCGCTGAATCCCAGCAACACCAAGAAAATATATCTCATCAGTTTTCGGGAACTCTTGATGATTGGGGAGAGCCTGTTCACCAGGATTATGAACCTGTCATATGGCCAGACAGAAGAATACATCAGGCCCTATGTAAGACAGAAGCATTCTGACAGCCAAAGAGTCATCAAGGAAGTCATGTCCCTCCAGGACAATATGATGGAATGGCTCTGCAATAGGCTATCTGGAAGTCTCAGGGAAACGTTGTACTTTGGGTAACTGACTATGATCCGCCAAGGCCAGTCAGACGAAAATCTTGGCCAGCCTTAACTGACTGACCGCGGTATGTTCCACAAATCAGACTCAGGTGGGCAGCACCTAGCAATAGGCAGACTGCACCGAATCAAGAAAGATGCCCCTCACGTATGCCCAAGACCGTTTAGCCGGTTTATCTGAGCAGACGGAGTGTCCCCGGAACTGTAGCAGCAAAATCGGAGTATGGATCAGAAACCGGGATTTGACACCAAGGCCCCGGAGCAGGTACTTCGGCACCAGAAACGACGTCCCGATCTCTCCTGGCGAGGTGTGGCCTCAATCTGCTGTGAGCAAGTTTCGCATAACATTGCACTGATCTCAAGCACGTTCAAATCAGCGGTTGACTTGAACGTGTCGGGAAAGAGCGCCTCTCGCTTAATTCTGCACAGTCAAGGTTGGTTCAAGCGCAATCCAGCCATACGTCGAAAATCCTGACGAATCGCCAAATACGCCATATCGGGAAATCTTCACTCGAATGTAGTGGGTTGCGGAGAATTGGGAAGCCAGATGGCTTCTTGCCAGGGTACAGGTATAGACTTCCAGTTTTTTTTTCAAGAGGAAATCTCAGTCAAGCTCAGAAGAAACAAGCCAAACCACAACGAACCCAGACAAAACAGAATGCCAAAAGGGGTGTTCCACAGTTTCGATATTGTCTTCATTGTCTTGCCCCATGGTTTCTCCCATATAGGACGAACAGGAACAGATCCTGTTACGCGAACCAGCATGTTGGTCCGGTAGCTCGATGGGATAGGAGGCTGGGTTAAGCTTGCTATATGGGCGAAAGCCCATCCTGCTAGCGATGAGGTTGGCCGCCCGGAACCAGAGAATCCCACAGGGGGTTGTCAAACCCTGGACACAAGTGTATTCTGAAGCTTGGCTTGTCTTGGCTCCAGTTCCCGTACTGTGGGAATTTGTGGGTGGAGGGGCAGCACGTAAATCAGAATTGCCGAAAGTTTAGCCTCATGCATGGTCCTGCTATCCCCCGGAGTGCAGACGAGATTACCGTCGGCTGGATGCAAGATGCCTTGGCGGCCGGTGACAAGGTTGATGTACCGGCCATACGGAACCTGGAATTGGAGAGGATTGGCAGTAGTGTGGGTCTGGTAGGAGAGATATTGCGTTGTCATCTGCACTATGTTGGCAATGACGACTCCAGTCCCGACAAAGTAATCGTCAAGTTGCCCAGTTCCCATGCCAGGACACAGCGATTGAGCAAGCAATTGTCCTTGTACCGGCGGGAATTCACTTTCTATCGTTATCTCTCCGACCAATCTCCCATTCGGTCACCGTTCCTTTTTTATGGAGACTTGGATGAGAAAACCCAACGTTTTGTCCTAGTACTAGAAGACCTGGGTGACATGGACACAGTGAACCAGATAGACGGAGCTGACGAAAACCACGCCAGGACCGCCATCCGAGCGGCTGCCAGACTGCACGGATGCTTTTGGGACAATCCGGGCCACCCTGCGCTCAGGCCTTTACGGGCTTCGCTCAATGCCAGGCGCGCCATACGGTTACAGACCACTTATATGACTTATCTCAATCCTGCACTAAAAAATTTCGGCCATTACTTTTCTCCCACAATGTATCGGTTGGCAGAGGATTTCGGAACCAGGCTTCCTGCCTTTTATAGAGAGTCAGCCCAAAGTCCCCTGACTTTGATGCACGGGGACTATCGACTGGATAACATGTTCTTTGAACCTGATGACCCAGCGCATATCGCCCTGATTGACTGGCAGATCAGTGGCCTTGGCAGTGGTCTGTATGACGTGGTTTATTTCCTTGCAGGCAGTGTTCCCACTGAAGTCCGACGGAAAATCGAGATAGAGGTGCTAAGAGAGTATCACGAGGGCCTATGTGAAGCAGGGGTGAAGGATTTCAAGTTTGAAGAGTGTTGGCAGAGCTATCGGCGATACGCGCTCAGCATGTTTCCGCTTCTCGTTATTGCCTGTGGCGGTCTGAACTCTGCCGATAAGCAAAGGCACCAGCTGTTGGAGGTTGTACTGCTCCGCCTGTTGACAACCATGGAAGACCTGGAAGCCGTTGAATTTCTGCCCGTTCGGCCCCGCTTCTGGAAACTCGGTCCGCCGCGTTCCGTTCTGGCAATGGGACTATACAGAATCAAGAAGGCAGTAAGAAAGATCCCTAATATTTCCTGATCGCCGAAGCCTTTTGGAGGTTAGCGAAGTATCCTTTGCGTCTTCGCTTGGGGTCCTGCCTTGACTCGTTCGCGCCAGGAAGGTTGGAACCCCATTCCCGAGCAAGCTCTGATCTTCTGCCAAGAACCGTATTGTAGGCTCAAGAAGCAACGGTGAGCATCAACAGGAGCTTATTCCCAAAAGCCAGGTGGGCTGGAAAGTCCGGCTTGGATTATCGGTATTGAGGGAGCAACCACTGGGTTGGTTGAGGTTGCTGCTGTATGAAAGCATGCTGGTCGCAGACAATTTGAGAGAAAGCCAGAAGAAATCAAAACCAGAGCTTCGCGATACTTCCTGGAAGTCTTTGAATCACAGGTAAAGCAAGTTGTGTCGGACTATGAATCCGGAAAGCTGGCCTCCCATTCTGGCTGGCGGATCACACAACGGAAGAAGCTCTTCTACATGAACGCTGAATCAATGCCCCGAGACGGGAAGACAACCGATCAGTCAGCAACACAAGACTTTGTCTCCCTTCCCGGAAGACAACTGGCGTGGACAGTGTTGGGTGTCATGCTGGCCATGTTGAGTCAGACCAATCTGACCACGGCCATGCCCCGCATCATAGCTGAACTAGGCGGGTTCGATCGTTATGCCTGGGCGTCCGCGGCGTACCTGGTGGCTGCCACCATAGCAGCGCCTATTGCCGGCAGGCTTTCAGACCTGTACGGACGCAAGAGCTTCCTCATCCTGGGCTTGAGTGTCTTCATGCTGGGCTCTATTCTTGCTAGCACAAGCCGTTCCATGACCCAGCTCATTGCATTTCGCAGTGTTCAGGGTCTTGGTGGAGGGATCATAGTGGTCAGCTGTCTTGTGGCTATCGCTGATCTCTTTTCCCCTGACAAAAGGGGTAGATTCCAGGGATTGGCCGCCTTGGTGTTCGGTATGACTTCCGTCATAGGACCACCACTGGGTGGTTTCATCACCGACAGGTTTTCGTGGAACTGGGTATTGCTAATAAATGTACCTGCTGGAATTCCGGTCTTGCTGCTTGTATTGCGCTTTCCCCGCCGGAATTCCCGGCCGGACATCTCTCATCTGGACTACCCTGGCATGTTGACTCTGATTCTCGCAGTTGTATCCATTCTGCTGGCCCTCTCATGGGGAGGGATTGAAAATGGCTGGGATTCCCCTGTAGTTCTGGGGTTGCTGGGGCTGGGGCTGGTTATGGCAACCGTATTTGTGTTTATCGAACTGAAATCTGAATCGCCCATCATGCCCCTTGAAATTTACCGAGACCGAATGGTGGTTGCCGCTGCGGCACTCACCTTTCTGACCGGATTCAGTCTATACGGGGCAGCGCTTTTTACCCCACTCTTTTTCCAGGTGACAGCAGGGGCCACAGCCACCCGGAGTGGCAGTGTATTGACTCCCATGATGCTTGGGATTGTGTTTGGCGGTATCGTGTCAGGATTGACACTTAGGCGGGCAACCGCTAATTATCGGCTTCAGGCCATACTCAGCGCGGTTGCAGTATCAGGTGGCATGTCTCTGTTGTCAACTCTGGACAAAAATACGAACTTGGGACTGGCGATGGGTTTCCTGGCCATTACAGGGCTAGGAATCGGCGGTGCACTCGCCACCTCCAACGTAGCTGTTCAGAACTCCGTACCGCACCGGTTGTGGGAACCGCAACCTCAACGCTTCAATTCTACAGATTCTTGAGTGGTACCTTGGGGCTTGCCGTACTGGGCTCTGTCTTGAACTGGAGGTTTTAGTCCCGGCTGGAGAGAATGGTTTCGGATGCCCTCAGAGTCTCTTTTAGCCCTGACTTTCTCGACCGAATCAAGCAGAATCTGCGGATTCTGGTCGAACCGACGGCCACCCAGGCCTTGAAGGCAGATTTTGCGGCAAAGGGAGTTGGGGGCATAGAGGCGGCTGACCAATTGATTGCTGTGCTCCATGCCGCACTGGTGGGGACCGTACAAGATGTATTTACGGCAAGCATGGCAGTGACTGCTTTGGCCTTACCGGCCACACTATTCCTTAATAAAGCTGGCAGTAGGTATGAAACGTCTGACGGTGGCCACTCTCGGAGTCCTGAGCCCTGGCTCAAGGCATGAATAGTCAGGGCTCTCCAGAGGTAGGTGAACCTTGGTATGAATGGTGCTGGTACAATGCTACTGGTCTCCATGAAAGAAGGAACCGTAGGTAAACAAGAGGAAAGCCCTGATCCAGGGTGTACGGAGAAAAACTGAATGAAGAATGGAAGCACCGATAGCCCAATCCTTCAGCGCCAGGATCAAGATCTTGCCGAAGGGCTTCGGTCCAAAGTCCGAGACAAATACGGAGCCGTAGCAAGGCAAGCCGTCGCAGAGACGAGGGTTGATAGTGAAGCTTCTCATGAGTCAGCTGATTTCCTGGGCAACGGTGGGTGTTGTTCCCCCGCCGAAACCGCTGATCCTGTGACTGCCAATCTCTATTCAGAGGCCGAAATGGGATCGCTACCCGTGGAAGCGCTGCTCGCGTCACGGGGATGCGGGAATCCAACGGCTCTGGCGGCTCTGGCCGAAGGTGAAATTGTGCTGGATCTTGGATCGGGTGGGGGCATAGATGTGTTACTTTCGGCCACGCGGGTAGGACCATCCGGTAAGGCCTACGGTCTCGACATGACCGATGAAATGCTTGAACTGGCAAAGGAAAATCAGGCAGCGGCAGGCATTAGCAACGTGGAATTCCTGAAAGGAGAAATCGAGGCGATTCCCCTTCCGGATGCAAGTGTTGATGTCATCATTTCCAACTGTGTGATCAATCTTTCGGCCGACAAGCCACGGGTGTTATCCGAAGCGTATCGGGTACTTAGGCCCGGAGGGCGTCTGGCCGTATCTGACATTGTGGTACGCGGTCCAGTAGATCCTCGTGTCCGGACCAGCGTTGAACTATGGATCGGTTGTGTGGCAGGTGCTCTGGAAGAAGATCTGTACCGTCGGTACCTGGCAGATGCAGGTTTCGGTAAAATGGAGATTCAGCCGACCCGCATCTATGATCTTGCGGATGTCCATACGCTGCTGGCGAGTCTTGGCGAAAACGCTGCCGAGATTGCGCAGGTGGCCGCCGGCAGGTTTATGTCCGCCTTCATTCGGGCCGAAAAACCGTCTTTCAGCTAGTCTTCATACGTATTTAGCACCAGACCGGCCCCGTCTATCGGTGCGAGCGCAGGAAGTTCGATACGAAATACTGGCACCACGGTCCGTAGTGGCCTTGCTCCAGGGTCCAATTCCTAGATACGAAACACGTCATCTTCATTGGCTCGGTGCTCAGCATGGATCTTGGACACGGGGATTTCGTAGCAACAAGTCAAAATGCGGGGAGCCATTTAAACCCAAGGGGTTTTTTGCCTACAAACTCTATTGGGCAGCCCAATGACGACCTGTGCATCAGGCCGCCGAAAACCAACGGGCCAAGCTAAACCGATACCCGCACTGCCTGCCGGAATGTAGCCAGTTGTCCAAAACCTTCCTTTTCCAGAAACCCGATCGAATCACTTCTTGTGCAACCTGCGCGCAATCCACATGACGTTGAAGCCAGTAATTATCAGGGCGGTGATCCAAAGCATGTTGCCGTACAGCGGATTGACTGACAGTCCTAAACCCAGTCCCAAATAGAAAATAGTCAGCGCTAACAGAAACAGTAGCAGATGAATAGTAACCCGGATAACCATGGCCCTGAGGGTCATTCCTCCTTCAAATCCTTGTTATCGTGTGGCCAAATCCATGAAGGGAACACAGGGAGGCTACCTATTGTCTTGGCATTTTTTGCCTTGTTCCGTGTGGCTATAGTTACAGAGGGAAGCAATTACAGTGAAGCCTTGCAGGTTGTCTTTTTCATCCCAGCCAATGGGTTGGCCGAGGCTATGTCCTCGTCGAACAGCCGCGGCCAACAGATATGGGGTGCTAAAACCACGTAGCCTGTATCACATTAGGCCTTCAATACCATACGTCATACATAGCTTTCAGAACAGACTGGGCGACGCAGGTACCTTAGTACACGGATTCCTCGTGGCAAGGAAGGTAGGCCTCCATATCTTGAAATTGACACGTCGGCTCTTGTTTTAACCTCGTCTAGTCTCATCGGCGTCCCCAAACCTCTGAGGGATTGCAATCCTGTTTCGCACAAGATAGAATGTCTATTCGGTCTGAACGGACTATGTAGCCCGTACACGGTATTGTGCGGGCGAACGAGAAGTATTCTGGATTTGCCTTAATCACCTGGCATCTGAAAACCATTTTTCCTTACATAATCTGGAGTAACCCATGAAGTTGGAACATTCAGCTGTTAACGTCAAAGACGCCGGAACAGTGGCTGCCTGGTGGAGCGAGCATCTTGGATTGCGTATTGTGTTGGCCCAGGATGAACCTCCGTATATGCACTTCCTGGCGGATGCCGACGGATCCATGATGGAAATCTATACCATGGAGGATGTAGAGATACCGGATTGGGCGACCATCGATCCTCGCAGCATCCATTTTGCGTTCAAGGTGGATGACATTGAAGCCGAGGGTAAAAGGCTCAAGGCAGCAGGGGCCGAAATTGTACTGGCCAATACGGCACCGTCAGGAGACAAGCTGATGTTCCTCCGGGATCCCTACCATACACCCTTTCAATTGGTCCAGAGGGTCAAGCCACTCCTTTAAACGCAGGGAACTCATGATTTTGGTTACAGGCGCCAGGGCTTTCGGGAACAGTTGCAATTCCGACATGTCCTTGGCAGGTGATGCCGAAGGAGGCCCCTGAGTGCGAGTGGTAGTGACTGGTGCAGCCGGCAAGATCGCGGGACAGGTGTTGCCGGCTCTGCGCAGCCGCTATGAGTTGGTGCTGGTTGACGTCAAGGACACCAACCGGCAGGGCCAGCCTGTGCCTGATATACACTTGGCGGATCTAACGCACAAGGATCGGGATCGTTATCGGCCTCTATTTCAGGGAGCGGATCGGGTGGTGCATTTCGGTTTCGTGCGCCCGGTTGATGCCACGGCTTCTGATGACCACTACTGGGCAGAGCAGGCCAACATCCAAATGGCCTATAACGTGATGCAGACGGCGTGGGAAGAAGGAATTGGCCGGGTGGTCATGGCGAGTTCCAATCATGCGGCAGACTACTATGAACCTCTAATTCTGAATGGCGCCTGGGACTTTGTAAATCCGGGTGACCGCGCCCTATCGGACAATTATTACGGATGGGCCAAGGAAGCCTACGAACATTTGGGTTTCGTGTTTGCTTGCGGTACCATGAACGGCACTCCACTGGAAAATGTCCAGATTCGAATTGGAGGTCCCAGAGAGGACGATTTGGCGCGAATCCCTCCCGGTGAAATGCGGCGCGTACGCCGGGCCTTGGCTGTCTACATCAGTGATCGCGACTTGCAGCAACTGTTTGTCAAGAGTCTGGAATGCCAGGACATTCGAGACCAGTTTGGTGTCCCGTTCCAGATTTTTTACGGTATTAGCGCCAACACGCATGCGTTCTGGAGTATTGCCAATGCACGCCGCATTCTGGGCTACAGCCCCCAGGACAACAGCGAATTGCGTTTCGCCTCCCTCCTAGCCCAACATATTGAGGCGGCCGAACCCACCAGGGCTTCGGGCCCGATGTCATAGAACTCACACAAAAGGCGACTGCTGCATGTTTTTTGAATTGCGGACCTATCGAACCAAACCTGGCATGCTCGATCAGTGGGCCAAGGTAATGGATGAACGCATCATTCCCTTCCAGATTTCCCGGGGCATGGTCGTGGTAGGCAGTTTCATGGGAGAAGAAGAAGAAGATCTGTACGTATGGATCCGCCGCTTCGAAAGTGAAGAAGAAAGAGCCCAGCTTTATAAGGCTGTATACGAGGATGAAATCTGGCTCAATGAACTCAAACCCTTGGCCGATGAAATGCTGGATCGCAAGCAAGGTATTGATGTCAGGCAGTTGGTGGCAACCCCCAAGTCTGTTCTCCAGTAGGAGGCTATGCGGTACTCCCGCAGGAGATGGTTGAAATCTATGCGTATGCACCTCTTTTCCCACACCCGGTCGTGGCTGTTGCTGGTCACCGCTGTCTTGGTGGCTCTGGTCTTTCTGACCGCCTGCGAATTCGCTCTGTTGCCCGAAGGCCAATCCCGACAGATTGCCGCCAATGAACCAACCCCTACACCGATCCCCACCCGCATCGTTCCTCTCAAGCCCACCTACACCGTGATGGAGGGCGAGATCGTCAAGGACTTGGTCTTTAATGGACGTATCGCTCCCGTCAGGGAGGAAGGTCTCTTTTTCCGCACGGGGGGGCGCCTCAAGGTGGTGTACTTCAAACGTAATGATCTGGTCAAGGCGGGCGATATCATTGCTGAACTGGAAATCGAAGGTCTGGAACAAGCCCGGCAGGCGGCCGAACTGGAACTGGCTCGTACCCAAGCGGGCTTGGCCGAGGCGGAGAAAGGCATTGCTTTCCGGGTGGACATGGCCCAGATCAATCTGGATATCGCGGAATTGGCGCTGATCGAGACCATTCGCACCGCACCTGAAGGTTCCGTTAACATCGCCATTCAGCGCAAGAATGTCGAACGGGCCCAACTGGAACTGGACAATATTGAACGCAGTGTGGACCCCATTCTGCTTAACAACGTGCAGAGGGCCCAATTGGCACTGGATCAGATTAACCATCGGGTGGCCAACTCCCAGATCATCGCTCCGTTTGATGGTTTGATACTTTCCATGTCACTCTCTGTCGGACGGGGTGTGGAAGAATTTCGGCCGGTCGTGGTTCTGGCCGATCCGGTGGATCTGGAAGTGTCGGCTGACCTGATCAGTAACCAGTTACAGGACCTGGCGGAAGAGATGCCGGTGAATGTACAACTGATGGGCCGTCCTGGCGAACCCGTGACGGGGCGCATACGCCGTTTGCCCTACCCCTACGGCAGCGGTGGTGGTGGTACCTCAGTCGATGAACTGGACAAGTCAACGCGGATCAGTCTGGATATTCCCGCTGCGGAAGCCGATATGCGCCTGGGCGATCTCGTTCGGGTTTCGGCCGAACTGGAGCGCAAGAAACAGGTTCTCTGGCTCCCGCCACAGGCCATCCGGATTTTTGATGGACGCCGCTTTGTCGTGCTCGTAAGGGATGATGTGGAACAGCGGGTTGACGTCAAGGTCGGTATTCAGACCATTGACAGGGTTGAGATACTGGAAGGCCTGGAAGCCAACGATGTGGTGATTGGTCCGTGAGGCAAGCCCGGCAGGCGACGACGTCGTGAAACTCCTCCGCCGTTATACCGCCATTATCGTAGTGGCGCTGAAGCGTCTGTTAGCCCAGAGTGGTTTGGCTGCGGCCATTGTTTTGGGGCTGGTGGTATCGATTTCCCTGATTATGAGCATTCCGCTGTATGCGGATGCAGTCTACTACCAGCTCCTGCAGGATGAACTGAAAGCCCCCGAGGGTGCCGGCAACCTGCGCCGCCCCCCTTTTTCCTATATGTTCCGTTATGTAGGGTCCACCTACGGGGCCATGGAGTGGGAGGAAGTAAACCCGGTAGATCAGTACCTGAGTGGTCCGGCTGCCATGCAGTTGGGCCTGCCCCATATGCGCACGGTCCGTCATTTCAAGACCGACAATGTGCGCCTGTTCCCTGCGGATGACATAGTCTACTCCGATATCACGGATCCGCTGGAGTGGGTCAGTTTTGGGTTTGTCACGAGCATTGAACAGGAAATCCGGATCGTAGAAGGCCAATTCCCGGCCGCGGCAGTGTCCGGGAATCCGGATACGCCCGTGGAAGTCCTCATCTCTGCCGAAATGGCCAACGAAATTGGCGTTCGCAGCGGAGAACAATTCATGACCTTTCGTCGGTCCCGGACAGAGGAAGGGACCCGCACGATCCAGATTCCTATTCGGGTGACCGGTGTTTGGGAACCTCTCGATCCCACCTCCGAGTTTTGGTTCTACAACCCGAACACCTTCGAAACGGTCTTGCTGATCCCGGAGCAAACTTACATTAGCCGGATTGCACCGACCTATGAAAATGACGTGTATCTGGCTCTGTGGTACATGATCATGGATGGGTCGGGCGTGACCACCCAGACGGTTAGACCGTTGCTGGCCAATACCCGTGATGTGGAACAGCAAACTTCCAGTCTCCTGTCCAATACTCGCTTGGGTGTGTCACCGACGGACGCGCTACGCCGATACCGGGCGGAATCCCAATTGCTGACAGTGCTGCTCTATGCCTTCAGCGTACCCATCATGGGACTGCTGCTGGCCTTCATTGGTCTGGTGGTAGGCCTTTCGGTAGCCCGTCAGCGCAATGAGGTAGCCGTGCTGAGAAGTCGGGGGGCTACCTCGATGCAGATCGTGGGCATCTCCTTCCTGGAATCCATAGTTCTGGCCGGAATTGCGTTGGTTCTGGCCGTGTATGGGAGCCAATGGGTGGCGGAAGTCATTGGCTCCACCCAGACTTTTCTCAACTTCACCAACAATACTGACTTACGCCTCGTTTTTAATGCCAATACCTGGCAGGTAGGGATTGCCGCCGTTGCCATAACGCTTATAGCGCAGCTTCTGCCTACCATCGGCGCAGCCCGCAATACGATCGTAACCTACAAACAGGAGCAGGCCCGTACCTTGCGACCACCCTGGTGGCAGCGCTCCTTTCTGGATGTCCTGTTGCTGATCCCGGCTGGCTACGGAATTTATCTTCTGCAGCAGCAGGGAAGTATTACCGCCCCGGGAGCCGTAACAGGTAATACCCTGTTTGAGAATCCTTTGCTGTTTCTGGTACCGGCTCTGGGTCTGTTTGCCTTAACGCTGGTGGCCCTGCGATTTTTGCCCTATTTCATGCAGCTGCTTGCCTGGTTTGTGGCCCGGACCCGGGGAGTCGGTATGTTGCTGGCCACCCGTCATCTGTCCCGCAACCGTGGACTGTATACGGCTCCCATGGTGCTGCTGGTGCTGACGCTGAGTCTTTCCACTTTTACGACCACCTTGGCCCGGACCCTGGATCATCATCTGGTCAACAAGATCTACTACAAGGTTGGAGCCGACAGCCGTCTCGTGGAACTGGGTTACTTCCCGGATGACGGAGGTACGCCCGGTGGCGGCGAACCGGCTTCCGCAGCCGAGACCCTCTTTACCCCCGCCTGGACCTTCGTACCTGTTTCGGAACATCTGCGGGTTGAAGAGATCCACGGGGCTACGCGCCTGGCGGAATTTGAGGCCAGCATCCAACTCCAGGGTGACTGGCGTGCGGTACAGTTCCGTGGTATCGATCGCCTGGACTTCCCCAAGGTGACATGGTGGCGAGATGATTTCGCCGCTGCCTCCCTCGGCTCACTCATGAACTCCCTGGCTCTGGACAATGCCGGCCTCCTGATGAACGGTGCGTTCATGCGCCGAAATACCATTCGCGTAGGGGACACGGTGAGGGTACGCTTTATTCGTTATGGCTTACGGGGTGAAGCGGATATGCAGGTTGTGGGGGAAATGAATTATTTCCCTGGCTGGTATCCCGAAGATGGACCTCTCTTGGTGGGCAATCTGGACTATGTTTTTCAGACAATCGGTGGCCAATTTCCTTACGATGTCCTGGCATTAACAGCCAGTGGAACCGATTTTGAAGCCGTGCAGCGGGAACTGTACAAATACGATATCAATGTCCTGAACTATCACTCTGCCCGGCAAACGATTGCCAAGGAACAGGCTTTGCCCCAGCGACAGGGCCTGTTTGGTGTGCTGTCGGTAGGCTTTGTAGCTTCAGCGGTTTTGACCATCCTGGGCTTCTTGCTCTATTCCCTGTTTTCCTTCCGGCGCCGTTTCATAGAGTTGGGTACCTTGCGGGCTATTGGTCTTTCTTCCGGCCAAATGACCCTGTTTCTGGCGTGGGAACTCATCTTCCTGATTGGTGTAGGCATTGGTGTCGGTACCTTGCTGGGTACCAACATGAGCCGGGCCTTCATCCCCTATCTGCAGGTAGGCGCCACCCCTGAAGACGTGGTACCGCCGTTCATTGTGGATATTCATTGGGATGCGGTTACCCGTATCTACATGCTGTTTGGCCTGCTGTTTGTTTCCGCCCTGATAGCCTTGGTCATTTCCCTGTTGCGCATGCGCATCTTCCAGGCGATTAAACTGGGTGAAACGGTATAGCAGAGGATCCCATGTCACAGCACGATCGCCCCTACATTCTTTGCGACAGCCTGGTCAAGATTTACAAGATGGCCGACCTGGAGGTCGTTGCCCTGCAGGGGTTGAATCTGACCGTGGGGGAAGGCGAACTCATGGGTATTGTGGGCGTCAGTGGTAGCGGCAAGTCCACGCTCATGAGTATCCTGGGAGGTCTGGATCGGCCGACAGCCGGACAGGTTCGGGTCGGGGAATTTGATCTGCTCAAACTGTCGGACCGGGGTCTTAACCGCTACCGGAGAGAGCAGGTTGGGTTTGTCTGGCAGCAAAGTGCCCGCAATCTGGTACCGTACCTCAATGCCCGAGACAATGTCATGCTGCCCATGACACTGGCCGGAACATCGGGACGAATCAAAAGAGAAAGGGCTCAGTTTCTCCTGGAAGCAGTTGGCTTGGGCGACCGCATGAAGCATCATCTGCGGGAACTGTCCGGGGGGGAACAGCAACGGGTCGCGATTGCGGTGGCCCTGGCCAACAGCCCTGTCCTGTTGCTGGCTGATGAACCTACCGGTGAGGTGGACTCCGCCACGGCCCAGCGTATCTACGATACCATTGCCCAGTTAAATGAAGAGTTCAATCTCACTACCATGATCGTGAGCCACGATCCCAACATTGCCCGGCACGTCAACCGAGTGGTGTCCATTCGGGATGGTATGCTGGCCAGTGAGACCCGGCGCCGATATATGAATGGGGCTGAAGAGGAAGCCCAGGCTACCGCGGAAATGAGTTTCGACGAACTGGTGATTTTGGACTCGGCAGGTCGCTTGCAGTTGCCCAAGGAGTTGCTGGAGCAATTTGCCATCAGGGGCCGGGCCACGGTTGAGATGTCGGAGGAAGGAATCCTGATCAAACCTGTTGATCAGGACCGCATTGACGCACCGGAGCTGGAAGCTCACGAACAGGAAGAAGCCCGTTTCCTGCGGGAAGCAGAAGAGGGTCCACGTCGCCGTCGAGGGCTGTTCAGGCGCAGACGGAGGAGAAGAGCCGCAAATGACGAACGGGCAAACTGACGAAAGCCGCGGCCCAAGCGGCAGGGGTGTTGCTAGTCCTGTGGTACAGGGTCCGGTTGCCATCCAGGTAGATGGCCTCACACGTACCTATGCCATGGGCGGCCAGGACATTCCGGCCCTCCGTGGAGTCAACATGCAAGTACCCGCCGGCCGCTTCATGGCTCTCAAGGGACGTTCTGGCAGCGGCAAAACGACTCTCCTGAACTGTATCGGCGGTCTGGATCGTCCCACCTCCGGTACGGTCTCCATTTTTGGTGAACTGATCGAGGACTGGAGTGAACGGAAACTGACCATGTGGCGACGCCAAACCGTCGGGTTTGTGTTTCAGTCCTTTGGGTTGATGCCCTCTCTTTCCGCCTACGAAAATGTGGAACTCATGCTGCGCATGTCCGGTGTACGCGGCCGTGAGCGCCGTCGCTATGCCGTTCATTGCCTTGATCTGGTAGGGCTGACGAAGTGGATGCACCATCGCCCCTTTGAATTGTCGGGGGGCCAGCAACAGCGGGTGGCCATTGCCCGTTCCCTTGCGAATTCTCCCCGCCTCATTCTCGCCGATGAGCCGACAGGCGAACTTGATTCCCAGACGGCCCGGGAAATTCTTTCCCTCTTTCAGACAATCGTCCGGGAACAGAACGTCACACTGTTAATGGTTACCCATGACAGCCTGGCGGATGAATATGTAGATGAAATCCTCTATCTGCGAGACGGTATCATTGCTGATTCTTCCGCGGAGCCGTTGCCAGTTAAGGAAGGAAGCGATCGGGAAAACCATGTAGCTGTGGATCCGACAGGGCCTGTACCTGGCGCAGGGGTTGAAATGTCGGGATCTTCCCCATCCACGGATGTGTTGTCTGCACAACAGGGTCCACAGCCTGATGCGCTTCAACCTCCACAATGAGTCATATGTCGCTCCCGCGGTGGAGGAATTACGTAAATCTGGTTCAAAGCAGCCGCCAGACGAAGGTCCGGTTATGGGTCGCTGGTATGTCAGGTCTGCCCGCAGGCGAAAGTACAGTACAGCTTCTGTGTTCCAGCGCGCTCAAACAGGCGGAGCCATCATCCGGGATGACCCGAAGCATGGCAGCTCGTTCCCAGCCCGCGCTGGAAAGTTTCAACCTGGTTGTAAACGGAGTGCTTTATCATGTGGCCGAATGTAATGTTGCCCCGACGAGCCTTCCTGCGTTTGGGCACAGGAGCTGTCATTACCGCCGCCGGTGCCCAATGGAACCTGCCCATGGCCCAAGCCATGGCGTCCCGGCCAGGTGCTGCCACTAGGCAGCTGAGGGTTGAAAGCATGAAGCAAGAGAGTCAAACGGTGGCCAGTGATTTCCTGGCCCTGTTCGATCCTGAACGTGGCCGTTACTTGCCCACACATCTGGACCGGAGCCAGTATCTGTATACGGCTTTTGGCCTGATCTTTGCCACCCCGTTTCCGTGTCCTGAACTCATTCCGGTGACTTCCGGCAGACCTGACGTGGTAGTGCGCTATGCACCCGTCCCCGCCATTTCCCTGCCGGTTTACAACGGAACTTACAATCAGATCCAGTTCGTCGATGGGCAGTTCCTGTACAACAAGACCGGTGTAACCCGGGCTCTCGTCCAACATGGTTCCCAGGTCTTGCTGCAGCGAGTGCCCTTTGTACATGATGATGAAGTCCGTTACACCTTCCTTACTATCGTCATGTCCGCCCTGTTACTGCAGCGGGGTATATTGCCGATGCATGCCAGTGCAATTCAAACGCCCCGGGGTTCCCTGCTTTTCATGGGACGCTCCGGTGTGGGCAAGTCAACACTGGCGGCAGAGCTGGTGCGACGGGGTTACCTGATGCAGGCGGATGATATTACGCCCATTCAGATGGAAGGTCTGCAACCCATGGTGGTGCCGGGCTTTCCCCAACTGAAACTCTCCCTGGAAGCGGCCCAACAGGTGCAGCAGGACCTGTTGGGTGTGGCCCAGGTGAGGCCCAAGGAACAGAAACTGAGCGTGTTGAAGCACATAGCGTTCAGTCAAACGACAACGCCACTGCGGGCTATCATTCGGCTGGAACCGGATAAAGTACAGCGGGTGGATATACAACCACTGTCTGGCATGGACAAATTCAATGCCCTATTGGAATACACGTTCAATCAGTCCTTTCTGGATGGACTGGAGCGCAGGGCCGATCATTTTCGCCAGGTGACCGCTGTAGGCAATGCCACGGAAGTGTATGCTGTACGTCGTCCACGCGAGGGATTTCACTTGCAGGCCTTGGCAGATCGCATAGAATCGGCATTCATTACAATGTGAGGAGGCAGGGTGACCGAAGCATGCATAACTCTTGAAACCCGTGTCAAGCAGGCGGAAACACCCATCACTGCCCCCATGGACGAGGGCGTTATGATGTTTAGTCAGGAAACCGCTCACTACTACTCCCTGCAGGAAGTGGCAAAAGACATTTGGGAGCGGATTGCTGAACCCATTCGTGTCGATGATCTGTGTGCCGGATTGCTTCAGGACTACGAGGATGTGGGTGAGAAGGAATGCCACGAACAGGTAATCGCCTTCCTGACTGAAATGCTGGCGGATGATCTGATTCAGATTGTTCGCAGTCACGCGGATCTTCCAGACGACGTCTGACGGGACGGTCGTGATGGTGGCCATGTCCATTCTTCCCGCGCTGTCACCTCGCCTTTGGTATACGCGTTTGCGGACATTCGGGTCGTGGACAGGCCAACGCCGCGGTTTGGTCCTGGAGGCCTATGCCTTGCTCTGCCTGTACCGTTTTCTGGTCTTTGCCATGCCATTCTGGTTTCTGGCACCTCGTATGGGCTGGTATATGGCCGAAACCCTGAATTACAGTCTGCCCGCCTCTGCTCAGGCCCAAGCGG
Organism: Anaerolineales bacterium; assembly: GCA_034422235.1. Classification (GTDB taxonomy): domain Bacteria; phylum Chloroflexota; class Anaerolineae; order Caldilineales; family Caldilineaceae; genus Bin34. Next base: position 53,108 of record DAOUJU010000012.1, read on the forward strand.
ATGCCATTGCTTGGGCGGTGCGGCGTATGTCGGATCACACGCCGCGTGAGAGTACTTGCCTGGTACAGGCTCTGACAGCACAGAATATGTTGAAACGCCGTGAACTGGGTAGCACTATCTATCTGGGCCTGGCCACAGGAGAAAACCAAAGGGCCGATGTGGAAGCCCATGCCTGGTTGCGTTGTGGAAGTGTCTACCTGACCGGACAGGAAGAAATGGAGGAATTCCACCCCGTGGCCTGTTATGCTCTGGATACGGGAGTGCGATATCGTCCCACGACCGCACGGGACTGGGGGATTTCCGCCACGTAGTCGGCAGGGGGTCATATCGCTAGAAGGATTCATGCAAGACAAAGGATTGGGCATGCAGGAACTGGTACACAGGATTCAGAATCAGGGAGTGGATCTGGGCCGTAATATTCTCAAGGTAGATGGGTTTATCAACCATCAGCTGGATCCTCGGTTGACATTGCAGATTGGACAGGAAATGGCCCGCTGTCTGTTAGCCGCAGGGGTGACGGAGCCCACCAAGGTGGTAACAGCCGAAGTGAGTGGCATCGCCTTCGCCCTGCAGACAGGCATTGCCCTGAATGTACCCGTGATTTTCGCCCGCAAGGTACGCCCGGTGACCATGCCCGCCAATGCTTATCGCAAGATAGTAGTCAGTCCGACCAAGGGCCAGGAGGTAGAACTGGTGCTCAATCCGGAATACATCCATGCCCAGGACAGGGTAGTCCTGGTAGATGACTTTCTGGCTTCGGGGGAAACGCTGGTCGCCCTGCATGAACTGGTGAGCCAATCGGGAGCCGCCGTGATTGGCATCGGTTGTGTGATTGAAAAGACATTTCAGGCGGGGCGCCAGGTGCTCGCAGACTACGACATACCGGTTGTTTCGCTGGCAAGAGTCAACAGCATGCAAGCGGGACGAATCCATGTAGAGGCTGGCAACGGGCAAGGATAGCTTCCTGCAGGTTCTATCATTCGTCTTGCTGCTGATATGTACCAGACCTATGTTGCTCCAGAAACCTTGCCGGAAGCCCTTGAGGTAAAACGGCGCCTGGGGCCGCAGGCCCGGGCGTGTGCCGGGGGTACCGACCTATTGCTGGAACTGGAAAGGTCTGGACCTGAGGCCCGGAAAGAGGAACTTACCCTCCTGGACCTCACCCGGATTCCGGGGCTGGCCTCGGTGCAATATTATGCTGATGGCCGTTTCAGTTTGGGTCCGCTGGTAACCCACAATCAGTGCGTTGCAGACGGTCGCCTCGTCCAGAACGCCTTTCCCCTGGTTCGAGCCTGCTGGGAAGTTGGGGCCCCGCCCTTACGCAATCGGGCTACCGTTGTGGGTAATGTGGTAACCGCTAGCCCTGCCAACGACACGCTTGTTCCCTTAAGTCTGCTGGACACCGAGGTGACTCTGGCGAGTGCCGAACGGGGCACCCGATCCCTGCCGCTTGCCTCTTTCCTAACCGGTTTCCGGAGTACGGCCCTAGCTCCCGATGAACTGGTTACCGGGTTATCATTCGCGGGTTTGCCTGAGCGGACACATGGCATATTCCTGAAACTGGGATTGCGTAGCGCCCAGGCGATTTCCGTGGTGAGTGTGGCGGTGATCGTGCAGAACGCCACGGAGCATCGGGCCTCTCCTATCACCGACCTGCGGATTGCCTTGGGGGCAGTGGCTCCGGTCATTGTACGGGCCGCCGAGGCCGAACAGTTTGCCTTGGGTCGTACTCTGGACGAAGAAACTATCGGAACCTGTTCGCGCCTTGCGCAACGGGCGGCGACCCCCATTGATGATGTGCGGGGGAGTGCGGAGTATCGCCTGGCCATGGTGGCCACCTTGGTGCAGAGAGCCTTACAGGCCCTGGCGGACTCCCGGGAACGGACGGGCTGGCATGACAATCCGGTGCTATTGTGGGGCAACACCAATGGGCAATGGCCCGCTGGATCTGGCCAGATCGGGAACACTAAACAAGCACAGGTCAACGGAGAATCCGCTTTCCTCTCCGCCAGTGGCACGCTATTGGACAGTTTGCGGGAAGCCGGATGTTATGAGGTCAAGAAGGGGTGTGCGGAAGGTGAATGTGGCTCCTGTACCGTGTTCCTGGATGGTATGGCGGTACTGTCTTGCTTGGTTCCTGCCGAACGGGCCCGGGGCAGCCAGGTAGTAACGGCTGCAGGCCTGGCTCAGAATTCGCAGTTTCAGGCCTTGCAACAGGCGTTTGTAGATTGCGGCAGTGTTCAATGTGGATATTGTATTCCGGGTTTTGTCATGAGTGGCGCTAAGCTGCTGGAGGAAGTTGCGGCACCAGACAGGGCCCAGGCCCAGGAAGCCTTCATGGGCAACCTCTGCCGTTGTACCGGTTATACCAAAATCCTGGACGCAGTAGTAGCCGCTGGCCAGCCAGATTGATACAGTGAGGATAAAGGGGGCACGGGGATGCGGGCCATAGGTAGTAGCGTCACGCGTCTGGATGCGCCCACTAAAGTTACGGGCAAGGCAGAATACGCCGGTGATGTGAATCGACCGGGCCAAAAGTGGATGAAGGTGGTTTGGGCTGGTGTGCCCCATGCCCGGATACGGGAATTGGATGTGAGTGTGGCACGCCGCATGCCCGGGGTGGTAGATATCTTGACCGATGCCGATATTCCTGCCAACCGCTATGGTCTGGTTGTTCGGGATCAGCCGGTTTTGTGTGGCTGTCACTCAACCATGGCAGCCCGAACTGTTCGGTGGTCTGGAGACAAACTGTGTGCCATCGTGGCGGATACCCCAGAGGCCGCAGAGGACGCTGCGCGGCAAGTAAGAGTGGATTTCGAAATTCTACCCGTAATCTCGGACCCCACAGAGGCGCTTGCACCCGATGCCATCCTTATTCATGACTATGATGGGTATCCCCTGACGGGCAAGGATCGGGATTCCAATGTATTACAGGAACTTCGTATCCGGTATGGGGATATCCGGCAAGGGTTCAAGGCGGCAGACATAGTGGTATCCGAGGTCTATTCAACCCACGGACAGGAGCACGCCTACCTGGAGCCGGAGTCGGGCTTGGCCTGGATGTCAAGTGAGGACCGTCTGGAGCTCATTTCCGGTGGCCAGTGGATGCATGAAGAGCGGAAGCAAATCGCCCATGCCTTGCAGATCCCGGAAGAAAGCATCCGTATTTCCTATGCTGCCATTGGCGGTGCCTTTGGCGGGAAAGAGGATATACACCTGCAAATCCTGCTGGCGCTCGCTGCCTGGAAGACCGGTTATCCCGTCAAAAGTGTATGGTCCAGGGAAGAAAGTATTAGGGGGCATCATAAGCGGCATCCCTTCTGGTTCAGAAGCCAACTGGGAGCCCGCAGGGATGGTACATTAACGGCTCTCAAAGTAGACATGGTCAGTGATGCTGGTGCCTACGCCAGTACCAGTACTAAAGTATTGGGCAATGCCCTCCTGTCAGCGGGGGGGTGCTATGAGATACCCCATGTGCATATGGATGCCCGAACTGTGTTCACCAACAATGTGGTCTCGGGAGCGTTCCGTGGCTTTGGGAGTCCACAGGGCACATTCATGATTGAAACCCAACTCAACCGGCTCGCCCAGCAATTGGGCTTGAGTTCCTCTGAACTGCGTCGCCGCAATGCATGGCGGGATGGATCCACCATGTGCACCCAAACTCTGGTTCCTCCGGGCTGTATGGCTCAGGAAGTGCTGACCGCCGTGGAAGATGCAGCCCTGCTCAAGAGCGCAGAAGGGTCTAACCCTCCCCGGTTCCTGGGTTCACTGACCAGCACCGGACAACGTAAAGCGCGTGGCCGGGGTCTGGCCCTTGGGGCCAAGAATGTAGGTTTTGGACAAGGAGTTGCAGACTCCTGTCACGCTTGGATTGAATTGCATGGCCAGGCCAACATCGAAGAGGTGAAGGTGGGTACGGTAGGAGCTGACACAGGCCAGGGCTCCCACACGGTTTTCCGGCAGATGGCCGCGGATGTTCTGGATGTTCCGCTGGAGATTGTGCAATTGCAGGCGACCACTACCGACGATGCCCAATCCAGTGGTAGTGCTTCGGCCTCACGGCTGACGTACTATGCAGGGGCAGCCCTGCATGCGGCGGCACAGGTGGCTCGCAGCGAATGGGACAATGAAGAACGACCGGCCCGAGGTGAGGCGGTCTTTACCACCACCCAGACCACACCTCATGACCCAGTCACGGGTGCGGGCACTCCGGTCGTGCTCCTGGGTTATTGCGCCCAGATTGTCGAGGTAGAAGTGGATTTGGAGACAGGCCACATTCAGATACTGCAGGTGGTCAGCGCCCATGATGTAGGACGTGCCGTCAATCCCCAACTGGTGGAGGGTCAGATTGAGGGTGGAGTTACCCAGGGCATCGGTTGGACCCTGTTCGAACGTCTGGTGCAGGCGGAGGGTATGATACAGAATCCCAGCTTCAGCACCTATCTCATACCCGGCGTCGGCGACGCACCGGTCACCATTGTACCGGTGATTGTAGAAGGAGGGGAGCCAAATCACCCCTTGCACATCAAGGGCATGGCCGAAATGAGCCTTGTCCCTACCGCAGCAGCGATAGTGGCGGCCGTGCATGATGCCACAGGAATTTGGATCAACGAATTACCCTTGACGCCGGAAGCTGTTTGGCAGGCGCTGCCAAGACTATCATAGAGGGGAAGGTAAACCAGTACCCTTGCCGGAATCCGCCAGACAGCAGGCAAGGTGCCGAATGCGTGAAAGTCTTGCCACAATTACGGGCGAAACAGTGTAAACTTAAGGATTGTCAAGCTAGGCCCTCATCGGGGCGATGCCCAAGGAGATCGGCAGAACAGCATGAACCAGTCAGAATACAGCAGCGTTGCCCGTCGGGTCGTGATCACGGGTTTGGGAGCCTTGACTCCGTTGGGACTTTCAGTCAAGGAGTCATGGCAAAACCTGCTGGCGGGCAAATCTGGTATAGGGAAACTGACTCGTTTTGAACCCACCGGGCTCAAGTCTCACCTTGCCGCGGAGCTCAAGGGTTTCGAGCCGCTCAATTTCATGTCCCGCAAGGAAGCCCGCAGCATGGACACTTACTCCAAATTTGGTGTCGCTGCGGTGATGGAAGCCATCAAGGATGCCCAGATCAAATTCCGCGCGGAAGACAGTCAGCGCGTGGGCATCATCATAAGCAGTTGTGTAGGGGGAATTGAGGATTACACCAATACGGTGGCAAGTCTGGTCAAGAAAGGCCTGACCCGGGTTTCTCCTTTTATGGTGTCCAAAATGCTGGCTGACAGTCTGGCCTCGCGCATTGCCGTACGCTACGGTATTCAGGGACCGACGATGGGGGTGACCACAGCCTGTTCTACCGGTTTGACCGCCATGTGCCAAGCCTTTGATCTCGTAAGGTTTGGCTCCGTGGATATGGCGATCTGTGGCAGTAGCGAAGCGGCCATTGTGCCTCCTATGGTAGCGGGTTTCGATGCCATGGGTGTTTTGAGCAAACAGAACGATGCCCCCGAACAGGCGGCGAAGCCCTTTGATGCCAAGCGTGATGGCTTTGTGATAGGGGAAGGCAGCGGCATCATGATTATGGAAACGTTGCAGCATGCCCTGGATCGCGGTGCCAGGATTTATGCGGAAATTGCCGGGGCCGGCATGAGCAATGATGGCAGCGACATGGTATCCATGGATGAGAACGGCATTGGGATTCAGAATGCCATGCGTATGGCCCTGGCCCATGCCCGGGTGGTACTGGGCATAGAGTCATCCGATGTGGGTTACATCAATCCCCACGGTTCAGCCACCACCATGAATGATCCGGTGGAGACCCGCGCCATCAAGGAAGTCTTTGGCGAGTATGCCTATGATCTGAATATCAGTTCCACCAAGAGTATGACGGGACATCTGATGGGCGCCGCGGGGGCTGTGGAATCCATTGCCACGGTCAAGGCGTTGCAGGAAGACAGTATCCCCCCCACCATCAACCTGCATGATCCGGATCCGGATTGCGACTTGGATTACACCGCCAACGTAACAGCGTGCAAGCCCATACGGGCGGCCATGAACAACAGCATCGGCATGGGAGGCAACAATTCCAGTATGATATTCAGCAAACTGGACTAATTCTGTCCAGTCAGTCGCCGCCAACAGGAGCATCAATTCCTGCAGGGAGATGAGATCATGACCCTCGCCCAAAATGGCACTGTACCTGCGGCTATACCCAAAGGTACAGACATCGCAGTTCCTCATCCAAATGGCCAGCCCAAGTCGGCCGCCGTTCCCCGCCGCAAGGGAGCCGCCAGTCACGTGACCCAGGAACCACGAATTACTACCGTTGCGGCCCGTCCCAAAGCCTACGCCCAAATTGTAGGCTGGGGCTATGTCGTACCCCAGAAGATCGTTACCAACTTCGATCTGGAAAAAATTGTGGAAACCACAGATGAGTGGATCCGCAACAATACAGGGATAGTCAACCGGCATGTCGTGGTTGACGACCAGGAAACCTCAGCCACATTGGGATTACAAGCGGCCCGTGATGCCCTGAACGTGGCCAAGGTACCCCCCCAGAAGGTGGATCTCATAATCTGTGCCACCAGTACGCCCACCCATTTCTTCCCTTCTACCGCCAGCCTGATTCAGGACAGTCTCGGGGCCGCCCATGCAGGTGCCTTCGATCTCAGTTGTGCGTGTTCCGGTTTCGTGTATGCCCTCAGCATGGCGCGGGCCGCCATTCTGGCCGGTGATGCCGAATACGTGCTGGTGGTGGGGGCGGAAGTCATGAGTCGCTTTGTGGACTGGACGGATCGCTCCACCTGTATTCTGTTTGGAGATGGCGCTGGTGCCGTGCTGGTGGCTGCCAGCGACGTGGAAGGAGGCATTGGAGCCTGTGAACTGGGCAGTGATGGCTCCGGCGCTGAATTGCTTTCCCTGCCGGCAGGGGGCAGTGCCCGACCGGCATCCATGCAAACCGTCAGTGGGGGAGAACATTTCATCCGCATGGACGGCCCGGCGGTATTCAAGTTTGCTACGCGCATCATGGCCGATGCCACTCGGCGTGTCATTGAAAAGCAGGGCTGGAGCCTGGATGAAGTGGATCTGGTAATTCCCCATCAGGCTAATCGGCGCATTATCCAAAATAGTGTGATCCGGCAACTGCGTATTCCGGAAGAGAAAGTCTTTATCAATATTGCCGAGTATGGCAACACCAGTACGGCGACTATACCCATTGCCCTGTGTGAGGCTTTGGATCAGGGGCGCCTGCAGCGCGGGCAAAATCTGGTACTGGTTGGATTTGGGGGTGGCCTGAGCTGGGGCGCCTGTGCGGTCAATTGGACCGTTAATCCTGAGGAAGTGTCCAAACACTGGTGGGAAGGCGCCCGGCAGGGCGCCGCCTATAAGGCGGGTGCCGCCCGTAGCATGTGGCGGAAGGCGGCCCGCCGCTTTACGCTACCTCGCTCTACCTAACCCGGCGGCCTTCTGCTGCGACCGGAGGATGGCGGGTAACGCAAGATAGGATGGCCAATGTAACCTGTCTACAGACAGGGTTACCGTTATTGGGTTGCGCTTCCAGCTGACTGGAAGTCACCCAGCCGGGATTCACCGAATTGGCACAACGGCAGTATATCGGGTCATTCCGCTCCAGCGGAGTTCCTCTCCTGGGAAATTCTGAACGTCCCAGTACCTGCTTTTCTGCAGACTGTAGAAGAGCAACTGGTATGGCGTCCCATCGTGGGGCTGGATGAACTGCGGGTTACCTCTGTTTCGACCCGTTGGGTCTTCGGTACGCAGGGCGACCTTTCCTTATGGTCTGTAGACACCATTTGTCCTAGGAATACACCGTGGTTTATGATGAATTCAGCCAACATTGATCATGTCTACTTCCAGACAAGGAGAGTATTCCTATGAAAAAATCATTCGTCAGCCGACGCGAGTTTCTCCGCACGTCCGGTCTTTTGGTTTCTGGTCTTGCCTTGTCAGCTTGTGTCGTGGCGGCTCCTGCTCCCACCGAGGGGGAGTCAATGGCCTCGCCCAGTGTGATGACCTTTGCGTGGTGGGGATCTCCCTTTGAGAAGGACACCGTTGAAAACATGCTGGATGGGTTCACAGAGGCAACAGGCATTCCGAACGAGAAGCATCATTTGCCTTTTGGTGATTATATGAACAACATGCAGGCGCGCGCCGCGGCCGGAACGCTGCCAGATGTCTTCTATCTCTCGACGCCTTTTTTGGTGGCTTGGGCCCAAAAAGGGGTTATCCGGGATCTGACCGACAGGCATGCGAACGATCCGGAAGCCGACATCGAGCAGATTGTCGAGGTGAACCGCTTCAAGGTCGGGGAGCGGATCTTCGGTACGGGCGCGTGCACCGAACCTTACATGATGTTTTATAACCGCAAGGTCTTCGATGAACGGGGTGTTGACTATCCTCCTGCGACCGTGGAAGAGGCGTGGGCGTGGGGTGATTTCATCGAAATTGCCAAGCAACTGACCATTGACGAGAATGGCAATACGGCTGCCGAATCGGGATTCGATGCCGAAAACATCCAGACTTTCGGTGTGGATCTGCCGCGCTGGGGCGGGTCTTGGCGTGTGTATTCTCCCGGGCTTTGGCAAAATGGGTCCGAGGTGTATTCGGAGGACGAAAACACCTTCTTTCCCGATCGGGAGATTGCGGTTGATGTGTTGCAGAAAACCGCCGATACCTATGTCCAGCACAAGGTGGCCGCATCCCCCGAATTCTTTGGTCAGGTGGGCATGAGTTCTATCCAGCTGATGGAAAATGATCGACTGGCCATGTTCCTGACGGGTAACTGGAGTTTGGAAGCGCTTTCCCATACCAGCATTGATTACGGCGAAGGGGTGGTGCCCATTATGGGACCCCACTATACGGTGTGGGCTCCTTCCGAGGCGATTGGTGTTAGTAATCAGACGGCGGATATCGAATCCGCCTGGGCTCTGTACAAGTGGGTCGTGTTCGGTGAAGGGAGTCTGGCCTTGAGTCGTACGGGCCTATGGCAGCCGCAAAGGGCCGATCTGCTTTTGACGGATGAGGGAAGAGCCAAATGGATGACCGAAGGCGTACATACACCGGATCACATCACGGCTGCCTGCATCCCCGCCGTGTACAACGCCCGCCGCATGCCCCTGCGCCTGGGACACAGTGAGGTGGAAGGTCGTTTGTTGGGACCGGCTGTGGGACCGGTGTATACAGGGGAAACAACCGCCCAAGAGGCACTGGATGCCGTGCTTCCGGAAATTGATGCTTTCCTGGCCGAGAATCCGAACTGGAAACCTGCCTGACCTGAGTTAGCCCAAGCTAGGTGAGGGACAGAGGGGGGCCATACCTGCCGTCTGTCCCTCATCCCTTCGATTCTCCCCGGGAAGCTTCTCCCAAGGATAGGTGAATGCAGTGAACACAGATCTGAGTCCGGCCCAAATCAGGCAATTCCAGACCGAGGGTTTTCTGGTGCTGGAAGAATTCCTGGATGGCGACGAACTGGAGGAATGGCGCACGGTCATCATGGAAGCCGTGCATGATCGGTTATCTCTGAATCCTGAAGTGCAGCAGGCTTTCAACGCCAAGTATGGTTCGGAAACACTGAAATTACAGAACCAGGACGATCCGCAAACATTCTATGCCAATGTGTTTACCCAATGCCTGCGGCTAGCCGATACCCATGCGGCCACAGCCCGCCTGATACGGGATCCACGGCTGGGGGAACTGGCGGCCACGCTGGCCGGTGTGGAGGGAGTGCGCATCTGGCATGACCAGGCTCTGTTCAAACCGCCCTATGGCAACCAGACCACCTGGCACATGGATTGTCCCTATTGGGCTTTCCATACCCGGCAGTCCGTGAGTATGTGGATTCCGCTGGATAATGCCACCCTGGCCAATGGTTGCCTATGGTATCTTCCCGGTACCCATCGTTTGGCCACCTATGACTTGGTACCTATCAGTGAGAATATGCGGGACGTTTTTCTGGCCTATCCTGAATGGATGAGCCTGGAAGCCAAGTCGGCACCAGTGCCGGCGGGGGGTCTGGTGATTCACAATTCCATGATTGCCCATTCCGCGGGACCTAACATGACATCCGAACCACGGCGGGCCATGACGATTGCTTTTTTCCCTGATGGTCTCACCTACAACGGCAACTACGATACGCTACCGGTGGAATACTACACCCATTTGCAAGAGGGCGACTGCCTGGATGATGATCGCTATGTGCCTCTGACCTGGAGGCGCAGCGAATCATAACCGCAGATTAGCGAGTATTCAATGGCGTTGATCGCAACATACATTACGGATCCAGCGAGACGACGTCGCGTCCAGCGGGTATTGGCAGGCTACTTCTTTATATCCCCGGGTTTGCTAGGTCTCGCCTTATTTCTGGTCGGTCCTCTGATCTATTCCCTATGGCTGAGTCTGACCGAATGGGATATTCTCTCTGCGCCGGCTTTTGTGGGCCTGGAAAACTTCCGCACGGCTTTTCTGGATGACAAGCTGTTCTGGGTGTCCCTGTATGTTACGGTGCGGTATACTCTCGTGGCCGTACCCCTTACTCTGATTGCGGCATTGGCCGTAGCCCTGTTGCTGGATGTCAAGATGAGGGGTATAACCTGGTTTCGGGCTGTCTACTATCTTCCCGCCATGACTCCCGCGGTCGCCTCCGTGGTCCTGTGGCGTTGGATATTCAATTCAGAATTTGGCCTGCTGAACTTCCTGCTGGATTGGGTCGGGCTCCCGAAAGTAGAATGGCTGATTTCCACGGATGTGGTCATGTATTCCTTCTGGATCATGGCTCTCTGGAGCATTGGGCCCATGATGATCATTTTCCTGGCGGGTCTGCATGGCGTGCCGCGGACCTTGTATGAAGCCGCTGAAGTGGATGGTGCGAATGCGTGGCACAAACTCTGGGCCGTTACCATTCCCCAGCTGTCCCCCGTCATTCTCTTCAATCTGGTTATTGGCCTTATCAACACTTTCCAGGTTTTTACGGCTGGCTATCTGCTTACAGCCGGTGGGCCCAAGAATGCGACGCTTTTCTATGTCCTCTATACCTACCGCAACGCCTTTGAATGGCTGAAGATGGGATATGCCGCTTCATTGTCCTGGGTCCTGTTTGTCATCATTATGGTCATGACCCTGTTCATATTCCGTTCCTTGGGACGGGCGGTACATTATGAGGCAGGTTAGTCCCGAGACAAGGTTTGGGTTGGCTTGCGCCGGGGCACCTGCATGACTGCCGCCGTACCTTCAACCCGCCCCGCTACTCCCGTACAGTCTACACCTACGTTAGGTCGATATACAGCCAAAGTCGCGATCTGGCTGCTGCTGTGCGGCGGTGGGTTCTCGATGATTCTGCCATTTCTGTGGATGATCAGTTCCTCACTCAAGACCCGAAGCCAAGTGTGGGTTTTCCCGCCTGTCTGGATACCCGACCCTGTCCAGTGGCACAACTATATTGAGGCCCTGAGCGGACTGCCCTTCCATATCTATACTTTCAACACCTTGCGTATCACGGTGCCGGTATTGTTAGGTACCCTGCTGACGGCTTCCATGTGTGGATACGGATTTGCGCGCATGCAGTTTCCGGGAAGAGATACCCTGTTCATGGTGTTTCTCAGCGTTCTGATGCTGCCCGCGATTGTGACGATGATCCCGGTGTTCGTGCTGTTCACGCATCTGGGCTGGGTCAACACCCTGAAACCTCTGATTATTCCCCCGATGCTGGGGGGTGGACCCTTCAACGTATTCCTCTTCCGCCAGTTTTTCCGCACGATCCCCAATGAACTCTCAGATGCAGCCCGCATGGACGGCTGCGGGGAGTTGTATATTTATTGGCGGATCATATTGCCTCTTTCGCGCCCTGTGCTGGCAACCGTCGCCATCTTTACCTTCCTGGCCAACTGGAATGATTTCATTGGTCCTCTGCTCTACTTGCAATCTGATTCCAAGAAAACGATTGCCCTGGGGCTGGCGACCTTTATGGGACTGTATTCAACCAATTGGGAATTGCTGATGGCAGCGGCTACTACCGTAACGATTCCCGCCTTGGTCCTCTTCCTGTTTTGTCAGCGGTATTTCGTGGAAGGTGTGGTGTTAACGGGATTGCAAGGTGTCTGACACGGTTGGCAAATGCACTAAGGTAGTTCCGTAGGCAAGGCAGAGCAAGCTACTGGCACCCAAATTTGCTTTTCGTCTGGAGGCGCAGAGTGAAGTTCCAGATTCGCGAGTTAAATCCCGTTGACGAGGAATATCTGGCCTGCCTGGAGATATGGAACGCCAGTTACCCTGATCAACCACCCCTGACTTTGGATGAGATCCGAATCAGCGACAATGAGGGTCCTGAGGGCAAGTTCGAGGTGAGGTTTGTGGTAACGCTGGACCAGACTATTATCGGTGAGGGCGAAATCACTGAACCCTCCTGGATCACCGTCAAGGGAAGGATGAGTTACAGTTACGCCCTCCACCCAGACCATGAAGCCCTCATGGTGCATGGTCAGTCAGTATATGGACATATCGAACAGTATGTGCTCTGCCGAATCTCGGGTAGAGGCGTGACCGGTCTGCTGACGCGAGCCCGTGAGGACAAGCAGACTAAGGTGGAATGGCTGGAGGCACACGGTTACGTATGCAAAATGCGCATGCCCTTATCCACCCTGGATGTTGCGTCCTTTGATTTTGAACCTTGGCAGGGACGTGTCGAGGAAGTTGAGGCGACCGGTATCGTGTTCCATACCCTTGATTTCCTGAAAAGACACGATCCAGACTGGCATACCAAGTTGCTTAAGGCTTGGGTTGACATCTATCTGGACGTGCCATCACCCATTGAAGCCCGTCCCAAAACCCTGGAAGATTTCAACAGGATGCTTGAGCGTCCCTCCGTCACACCAGAATTGTGGCTGATTGCCGTGGACAGCACACACCGGGACGGCAGTCCGTTTGGGCCTTATGCTGGTGTTACCTTCGTCAACAGGGTGCCAAGCTCTCCCCACATTCTGGATATAGCTCTGACAGGTGTATGCCGCCAATGGCGCCGCCGTGGCATTGCTACGGCGATCAAGTTGAAATCCATTGCCATGGCCCAGGACATGAAGGCAACGAAGTTCAAGACTGGCAACGAAGAAGACAACCCAATGCTGGATATCAACATGCAGATGGGTTTCACGCCAGCGCCTGCCTGGCTGGACTACGAAAAGAAACTGCGATCGAGCTGACAATAATCGTGAACGGGGACAGCCGTGTCCCCGAACCCCTGCAAGGTGGCTACAGTCCGAGAATCATTCACGCTGCAAAGAGAGCTCCAGGTGATCAATGACCCAGGTTATACGGTTAAAACAAATAGGCTTGATTGGTCTTCTAGCAGATCCAATCTGACATCCCTGGATATTGTGACCGGAACTGTCAGAACGTTCCGGCTGGTAGCGACCAATTGGACCAGTTCCTTGGGGTAGTAGGTAGTCATGGCTAATCAGGATGTGTAATCAGGGAATCCCGTCTCTTGACAGGTCTTCCGGCAACCCTGTATCGAATCAGAACTCCTCCTATCCCCGAAAATTGCTGTGCCTCGGCAAGATAAGCTAGACTTGGCTAGGATGCAACGCCAAGATCCCCAGCAGTAGGCCATAAATTCCCAAACCTATGAATTTATGGTTTGGGTTTCATTTGGGCCTTCCTGCCTACATCTTCACTAACAACAGACCATTGTTTTGAGCAGTCTTGGCAAAGCTTGTCTGTAATTTCAGGAGGAAAGAACATATGACATATCCAAAAGAAATATATCGCATATTGGGAACACTGCTGGTCTTGGCGTTGGCGGTGACAGCCTGTGTCGCGCCACCCGTACCCACCAGTGATGAGGTCATGACTGAAGGTGGGTATGTTATAGGCGTAAGCAATACTTTGGTCGGCAACGGCTGGCGCGAGCAAATGATATGTGCTATCAAGGCTGAAGCAACAGCCAGCGGTGTGGTGGACAAGGTGATTGTCGTCAATCGCAACGGTGGCCCAACTGAGCAAATCGCCGATCTTGAGGGGCTGATCTCACAAGGGGTGGATGCTATCATTCTCAATCCGACAGACCGTGAAGGCCTAAATGCTGTTATTGAGTCTGCCATTGCTCAAGGGATTGTGGTTGTGGCGGTAGACCAGGCGGTCACGGCGGAAGGGGCCTACGTGGCGACTAATGATCAGACTGCCTACGCCCAGCTTGGGGCCGAATGGCTGTTTGAGCAACTGGGAGGTTCCGGAAAGGTAGTGGAAATGCGGGGGATCGATGGTGTACCCGCGGACACCGATCGTCACAATGGCTTTATGGCTGCCTTGGCGAATTATCCGGATATAGAGGTAGTGGCAGAAACGTTCACCGGCTGGGATCCCTCCACGGGGGCCCAGCAGGCTCTGGATTTGATCACTACGCAGGAAATTGACGGCATCTGGACTTCCGGAATTGATTATCCCGTAGTGGAGCAATTCCAGGTAGCGAATATCGATTATGTGCCGATTGTGGGAGCTGATAACAATGGATTTGTGGAGCAGCTTCTCAATCTCAGGGACGATGGCCTAGTGGGCGCCGCCGTGACCAATCCGCCGGCAATTGGTGCTGTTGGTATGTCGATCGCCATTGACGCCCTGACGGGAAAGAACCCCACGCAGGTTACTACTCTTACCCCTAAGGTCTTTGCCACCGATAATGTAGAGGGACTTGAGGCCATGTATGCGCCTGACGAACAGGTGGGATGGAGTACTTACGTGGATATTGAGCCCTATACCCATTACAACGGTAGCACTGATGTGTCCGCTTGCCAGGCCCCGGGGGAATAGTACCTGCCTATCTGGCATGGCTGACTTGCCCTTATGAATGAGCCGGTTCCGTTACTTGCCACCACGGGCATTGCCAAGTCGTATGGGCCTGTTGTGGCTTTACAGGCAGTAGACATGGCAGTCCAGCACGGAGAGATCCACGCTCTACTGGGAACTAACGGGGCCGGCAAGAGCACCCTGGTAAAGATTCTTTCCGGTGTTCATACCGCCGATCAGGGAGTCGTGCAAATTGAGGGTCAGACGAAGTATTTTCAGGCCCCCGCCGATGCCATCACGACCGGTATTGCCACCGTATTTCAGGATCCGGCCCTCATTCCGGATCTGACAATCTCCCAGAACCTGCGTTTAAGTGATCTCGATCTGGGGGAATTCCGCCATTGGCTTGACTGGTTTGAGCTTGGGGATCTCGATCTCACTGCGCTGGTGCGGGAACTGCCGCTGGAGACGCTGCGCATGGTCGATCTGGCCCGGGCCCTGGCTCGCGATCCACAGGTGTTGCTGCTTGATGAGATCACAGCCGCTTTGACGGCGGATCAAGCCGAACAGGTATTTGCGCTCCTGGCGCAGTGGAAGGAGAAGGGCCGTTCCGCAATTCTGATTACCCACAGGCTGGCGGAAGTGATGCGTATTTGCGACCGGGCGACTATCCTGCGCGATGGACGTGATGTCGCATTACTTGAAACAGAAAAGATTCGAGAAGAGCACCTGGTAGACGCCATGCTTGGGGCTTCGGGACGACCCAAGAGTAACGACAGGGGCAGTGAGGTTGAGAGTCAGGTTTGCGACCAATGTCGAGAAGAAGCCTTTGCAGTGAAGGATCTGAGTTCGGGGGATGTAGTGCGCAATGTCTCTTTTTCTATAAATCGGGGAGAGATTCTGGGTTTGGTTGCCCTGGAGGGCCAAGGCCAGGAGCGTCTGTTCGCACTCCTCTCAGGTGAACGAAGACCTACCGCAGGTGATATTCTGGTTAGTAGCAATGCCTGTCGGTTCGCCTCCCCTTATGATGCGGTCCAAAAGGAGGTTGTGCTTATTCCCGGCAATCGCCTTCTTGCCCTGTTGCCCAATTTGTCCGTACGCCAGAATTTGGTGGTTCCTCTTTTCAATCGCATCCGCCGCTGGTTGCGTCTTCCGGCAGATGAGCCCCAACGGGCCAAGGGAGCGATTGATAGGCTATCCATAGATACCAGAGCCGCGGCGCAGGTGAGTCGGCTTTCTGGTGGCAATCAGCAAAAGGTCGCGATCGGGCGTTGGCTCGTGAAGGGCTTTCAGGTCCTGCTCTGCTTCGACCCAACGCGAGGCATTGATATCAGAACCAAGCAGGAAATCTATGCGTTATTGAGAGAACTGGCAGCCAATGGTGCCGCCATTCTCCTCTATACGAGCGAATTGGCCGAGATTCCCTTGGTATGTGATCGGGTACTGGTAATGCACCAGGGATGTATTGTGGATGAGCAAGATGCGGTTTCGGCCACGGAGGCTTCCATGTTGACGGCAGCCCACGGTCTCTTGTGATGAACCAGCAACCGTGGTGAAGGCAGATTGGAGCCAGAGGATGGGTTATGGCGATTTGGGGATCAGCAGTCCGCCACGGGGCTTGGCGGCTCCGTCACGGTTGGGTGCTGGGTGTGTGGTTGTTGCTGGGCATTCTGCTGTTGTGGTATGCCGCCCTGATTCCCAGGTTCGGGGAATTCCAGATAACTTCAATCAGCAAAAACAGTCTTCCTCTCGTTTATTTGGCTATTGGGCAAGCCATCATAGTTATCGCCGGCGGCATCGATCTCTCCCTGGGGGCTCTACTGTTGCTCGGCAATGTACTGGCTGCCCGCCTCATGGAGAATCAGCCCTTGGGTGTAGCTCTTTGTATTGCGGTGGCCCTGATCGCCGGACTTGGCCTGCTCAACGGCCTCGCGGGTTTACTGATTAGTCGGTCGCGCGTACCGGACATTGTTGTTACGCTGGCTACAGGTTACATCTGGTCTGGCTTGGCGCTGTGGATTCTGCCATCTCCAGGCGGAGGTACCACGCCGGAAATCCGCTGGCTTTTCACAGGCTCCCAATCAGGTATTGGTGGGACCTACATCATGCCCATTCTTATGATGACAATCCCGGCTCTCGGCATATTCCTGCTATCGCGGCGTACTCGCCTCGGCCTTTCCCTCTATGCTATAGGAAGTGACAGTGCGGTAGCCCGGCTGGCAGGACTTGATGTAGCCAAGGCCAAAATAGTGTCCTATGCCATCGGTGGTGCCATGGCCGGTCTGGCCGGTTTGGCCACTATAGCCATTACTGGTACAGGGGACCCGCGCTTCAGTATTGGAGCGAATGCTACTCTGAACAGTATTGCTGCTGTGGTACTCGGGGGCGTAGCCTTGACGGGCGGTACGGGCTTGGTGTTAGGGGTGGTAGCGGCCGGCATAATCCTCATTATGCTTAATCCCATCTTGAGTGCCATGGGCATCAATCCCAACAATGCCCAGATTCTGCAAGGCATTCTGATTGCCACGGTCATGATGATTGGCGGCCTTGTTACATTGATACGGGAGAAGGCAATCTGATCGCCTTATTAGGATCGCCGCCCTATTGTCCGACTCTGGCACGCTGTACGTAAGTGGGAAAATCTGATGCCTCTATCTCTGTCTGACAGAACCAAGGCAGCGATTAGCGAAAGTCCTACTTGGGTGTTGGCCGGGGTACTCGGGCTCCTGGTCCTGATAACAGGCATAATTGAGCCGGATTACCTGTCACTCAATGGAGCTCGTAGTTCCCTCCTGCAGGCTGCTCCCCTGGGTATTCTGGCCGGTGCCCAAACAATCCTGATGCTTACCGGCGGCATTGATCTGTCCGTAACCATGATTGCCACTGGATCAGCCTATGTCGCGGCAAACCAGTCTCCCCATGGCGCCGCCATCGCTATTCTACTGGGTATAGCTGTCGGTTTTGTCGTGGGCTGTGCCAACGGAGTGGGAGTGGCCCTGTTCCGGGTAAATCCCCTAATCATGACCCTGGCCATGTCCGGGATCCTGTTGGGTCTCTTTACCGCATGGACCCAGACGATCCTGCGTGGGTCCACGCAGGTGGCCCCTTTCATTAAGCTTCTGGGAGCTGGTTCCTTCCTGGGCAATCGGTTTCCTTACAGTGTGGTGGTGTGGGCAGTGGTCGCCCTAACGCTGATATGGATGCTTAGACGAACGGGATGGGGACGCCTTCTGTATGCCATTGGTGACAATGAAGTCGCCGTGCGTCTGGCAGGAGTACGTAGCTGGCAAGTAAGGATTACAGCGTACGTCGTGGCAGGAATTTTGGGTTCTATCAGTGGCATCCTGCTTGCCGGGCGGACAGGCGCTGTGGATCTTCAGTTGGCCAATGCCTTCCTACTTCCTTCGGTGGCGGCGGCTGTGATAGGAGGCACATCAATCTTTGGTGGGATAGGAGGCTACACAGGAACCATCCTGGGAGCCCTGATTCTCAGTGTACTTAACTCTATGCTGACTTTTCTTAATGTGGGTCAGGCGATCCAGCAGGTAGTATACGGAGCCATAGTACTGTCCCTGTCTTGGGGATATGCCAGTCTTACCTTCCGCTCGTGAAAGGGGGGCCTGTTTAACGCAACCAAGTGTAATCCCCATAGCCCGCATATGTACCTGGACGAGTTCTGCCTTGGAGGCTCAATGACAGCATTTGCAACCTTCCCTCCCTCCCTCACCTGCAACATTGTGCCTGCATGTCGTTATGGCTGAAGTCTCCTCAAACGCAACCAACCTTTACAACGGCATCCGCTGTGCAACGGACTGGCCGCCCCGTCATATTCACCCGGGCGGATATCCGCTGCCTGTGCCCTATCTGGCCCATCCTCCGCGCGTGATTCTGATTGATGTCGGGCGACAGCTTTTTATCGATGACTTCCTGGTGGAGTATTCGACCCTAAAGCGTGTATACCATTCCGCCCAGATCCACGACGCGTCACCGGTACTATGGCCTGAAACAGAACTGGAATTGAACCGCGGCCACTGCCCGGTAGCGGCTCCCTTCAATGACGGTGCCTGGTACGACCCGGAGGATGGACTCTTCAAGCTATGGTACCAGGCAGGCTGGTTCGATGGTACGGCGCTGGCGGTCAGCAGCGATGGACTGAACTGGCAACGTCCTACCTATGATGTGGTCTCTGGTACCAATGCGGTTATGGCCCATCCTCCAGGTTATCGGAGGGATGGGGCCCTGGTCTGGCGGGATCCCTTAGCGGAAGAGGCCGCAAGATTCAAGATGTTCATTTATTGGCGCTGGCCCAACCATCAAACAGGACACATCTATACCTCCGGCGATGGCATCCACTGGACAGATCGGGGACCTACCTCGGAGTGCGGGGACAATACCAGCTTTTTCTACAATCCCTTTCGCCGCAAGTTCGTATTCAGTATCCGGGAAAGCTGGAACCAACGGGCACGGTCCTATTTTGAACATGCTGATTTCCAGCAGGTTGCCCGTTGGAGACAAGGCGAGCCGGTTCGCTGGGCGCGAGTCGACCGGCTGGACCGACCTGATCCCTTTCTGGGTATGCGCCCCCAACTCTATGATCTCAATGCCACGGCCTACGAGAGTATTATGCTCGGGGCTTTTGCCATTTTTCATGGTCCTGAAAACCCCGATGCCGCTCACCTCAGCCGGCCCAAAATCAATGATTTGCAACTGGCTTATAGCCGGGATGGCTTTCATTGGCACCGCCCAAGTCGCACACCTTTTATTGCTTCCAGTCGTCAATGGGGAGACTGGAACTACGGTTATATCCATGCAGCTGGTGGTGTATGCCTGGTGATGGAGGACGAACTCTGGTTTTACTTCGGGGCTTTTTCAGGACAAGGATCGGTTCTTAAGACAGGTGAGACGGGAGAAGCTTATCCGCAAGACAATGCCATGTATGCCGGGGGCCAGACAGGTTTGGCGATACTCAGGCGTGATGGATTTGCTTCCATGGAGGCGGACCAGCAGGGCGGCTGGCTGGCCACGCGGCTAGTCACATTCAGTGGCAAGTACCTGTTTGTGAATGTAGACAATGCTGAGGGGGCTTTATGGGTAGAGGCTGTCGATGAACAGGGCATTGTCGTTGAACCCTTTTCACGGGGCAACTGCCAGCCTATTGCGACCAACTCAACTCGAGTCCAGGTAGTTTGGAACAAGGCCAGGGATCTGTCTGAACTGGTTGGGAAGCCTGTCCAGTTCAGATTTTATCTGCGCAACGGCAAGCTGTATTCTTTCTGGGTCAGTCAAACACAAGCGGGACCTAGCCAGGGATACATAGCGGCTGGAGGATATGGACTGAAGGGCCCCACAGATCTCTGAATAAGCCGAAACCCGTGTGACCTTGTGATATAAGATGCAGCAGAAATTATCTCTGGACGGGAGCGTTAACTTCATTATGCAAACGATTTTGGAAGATGTTCAGCTGCACTGGCAAGACTTGCGAGGTCGCACCTACGATCTGATGGATGTCTTGTCCGATGCCGACTTGAGAGCCCAGTTACCTTTTCCGGAATCCCAGGATGTCCTGTATCAGTTCTACTGTATGTTGGGCACACAGGAAAGCTGGGCACCGGTACTCCTGGAAGGACAAATGAAAGGCTGGGCTTGCAGTCTGCAGCCTACTAAACCAGGAGAAGCTGTGTCCATGGACGAGGTTCGGGAAGCGATGCAGAAGGCCGATATCCAATTGCAGGCCACTTTCGAGCAAGTTGACTGGCTCAAGGTATTCGAGAATGGTACATCCCCCTTGCCGGGATACTTTCGTTTGGTGGAACACGAGGCCCATCATCACGGTCAATTGATCAATCTAATCTACGCCTGCCATTTCCCAATCCCGGAAAGCTGGGCGGATTCCTGGGCATTGAGCCGAAGTGGCGAATAAACCCGCAGATGCTCTTCCCGCGACATGCACAAATCCTGGTGCAGCAACTACCTGTGCAGCCTCCGACACAGAATGCAGGTTAGTCGCAGTGAAAACAAGGAGACAGCATGATGAGCCATGGTTGTGAGCCGTCTTTGCCGGAGAAATCCTTTTGTATCCAGGTAGCTTTCAGCCTGCTGGATGGCACACGGGCCCCGCAAAGATGGCGGGATTAAATAATCCTGTCTTCGTTCTGTGCACAAGTCGTGTGGACTGGCCATTATTGGTCGAGGTATCAAGTTGCTGGCTTTGTACCTCTCCGGGACAACCTTAGTCAGTATAGAGGGATTTCGTCGTCCCGGATACGTCTTGACGTTCAAAATGCTGACGCAGGTCCAGTGAATCAGGCCATGGACTGCGGTGAGTCAGTTCCCGTTTTTGCGGAGTGCCGTCTTGGCGCAAGGCGTCACAAATCCACTCCTCTACTTGGCGATTTACGATATTCAGGGACAGGCCAATCGTAAAGGGTTTCTTGTCGGCGAAGTACCTGGCGTATTCCCTGGAGATCAACTGCTCCCATCCACGTTGGAACGAACTCGCTTCGTGTTTGAATTCGACGACCAGGGTAATATCATCCCATTCCACTACCGTATCAGCGTCTCCCAGCAAACTTGACCTTTCAGTCTGGAGTGAAACCCGCGGTTTCATCAGCATCATTGACACGTCAAACAACAGGTTGTAGGGAATTTCCCCGGCCTTTGTGAATCTCTGGTGCGGAAATTGGTGCAGGAACTGGTTAAAGGTTGCCACTAGATCAGGGAAGTGCAAGCGTGTGGCGGCACTGTACATGTCTTCAATATAGTCAAGTGACCAGTCTTCCTGGCCCTCTTGAAAATAAGGGGACAACAACAGATAGCCGATATTCTGGGCTACTTCCCGATTGGGTACGGTGAGGCGTCCATTGGGGGCCAGAGTCAGATAGCCTGCTTGGTGGAGCAGGATACTGATTTGACGCAGAGGCAGGTCGGACAGATCGCGCGGTGAGTGTGATGTTACCTGCTCCTCCGAGTCTTTGTCGGGCACTAGGCTGTCCAAGACCTGCATGTCCAGTCCTGCGATGCGCCGGAAAACAGTCGTAGGGGCATACAGTTCAGTTATCTGGAGGTTTTGCCAGATGTGCCAAGGTTTCCGCATCAGCGCCTCGATAGCCCCTAAATGCCCGGAATCAAACCAGAATTCTCGGATCTCGCCAGTTTGCAGACTTTGCAAAATAGCATAGGGATTGTAGATGTGTTCTACGACATTTAGGGAGAACCGGTACCCGTTGTACCAGCTTCGCCAAGCTTCAAGCAGCAACGCAGGTTCGTATGAATGGCATTCATGCCCGCCATATTCCGCATCTGCTCGGGATTGTAACCAATCCAGGTCCGCTTCCGTAAACCCCGTCAGATCGTGAAAATGGCGCTCCTGGGTTACATCAGATACGTGATTGAGCTTGGACCACATGTCTTCCCGTACAAAACGTGTGATTCCCGTCATAACCAATCGATGGATAAAACTGCCCATTCTCTTGGTCACGCCGTACATGTCAGCCAGCTGCACCCGCAATTCCGGGGCCTGTGGATGCGTCAAGTGATTGAGAATAGGAGCATCGTATTCATCAATCAGGAGCACGAGGCAAGGCAAAGGATCGCCCTGTACTTGTCCACAGGGCATGATCAGGGGTGTGTCCGGGTACCATGCTTCATCTACGGCAGCAGTCTTGGGAATTGCCTCAGGCAGATCGAGTTCCCGTCCCGGCTGATACAGATACGCGACTTGCCGCAACAGATCTTCCCACGCCTGGACCGGTTCGTCTACGGTTCGCCTGTAGCGGCCTGTCATGCCCCAATGGTATGCGGTAGTATCCACTAGGCGAAACAGTGCTGCCGTGGCAGTTTCTCCCGGCAACATTTTCAGCCGTTGCATGTCCATACGCAGTACGGGTCGCTGTTCCACCTGCCAGTTCCAAAGTCCCGATTGATGAATCCACAAGGGGGCTACTTCAGCGGAAGGCAACGCAAAGGGAGCGGGATTACCCCGGTAAAGGGCAGCAATGGTGGACAGAAGCAATGTCTTGCCAAACCGCCGTGGACGTGTGTACATCAGCGCGCCACTGCGTTGCAGAAAATGATAAATCTGTCGGGTCTTGTCTACGTAGAGATTGCCAGCCAAACGCAAAGGGCCAAAATCACTTTGGGCCGTATTGATGCGCAACATTACGGATTTGTTCCTGCCCGGCTGCTATAGGCATGCTGGACTGCTCTGCAAGTATAAAACATTACGAAAATGCGTTTACTTTAGGCAGCAACTAATATCTCGTGCTGAACATAAGCTTTGAAATCCTCGGGTGTCGTGAAGAACCGATAGCCTGCTTGATTGACTGCCTCTTCGACTTTCTGGTCCTCGTCAATGATGAGCACGACGGGCTGGCTGTAACCTTCCTGTAAACCGTTGGGCCATGCCAAGTCCAAAACAACCTTTAATTCTCCTGAACTTTCGTCGACCAGTTCGTGGAGGAACTCTCCTTCTGGCAAGCCTTGATCACCAACCCAAATATTCACGTCCAGCAACAATTGCTCCTCCTCCGAACTGACAATGCCGCCTATGACGGGTGTGTGCTCCAGCGTCTGGGGACTGGCAGGCAATTCTGAGAGAGACCCTGAATTCAGCGAGTTAAGAAACCCATTGGCGGCGCTTGCCAGGAGCTCTCGGCGTGCTTCCAAAAAGTCAAGATAACGATCCAGTTGCCACAACTCTGAATCGGACGGTATCCAGTGTGACGCCAATACATCGGGGGTTTTATGGGCATAATGACTGAGGTAGCTGGCTGGATGCCGATTTGAGACTTTCAGGTTGGTGTCCTGAGTCAGGAAGGTAAAGTTTGCAATTTGGTTTACTTGCCTGCGTTCATACCCATGTTCATACAACAGAGACTTGGGAAATATGTGATGCAGCTGCAGACGAGTTCCCTGTCCGAGCATATGATTGGACAGTTCAACCCCGGTTTCCCAATCTCGAGCGTGCTGGACTCGTGTGAGCATATAAAGCAAAGGATAAAAGCGAGCGCCAATGCTCCAACCCGAGAAATCAAGAGGAACCAGTTGCAGATCTCCTCGATCCAGCCTAAGGTTGCCCACCAACCGCTCCAACCCCTGATTAATGTCTTCAATGGCTTCAAGGTCCTGGTTCAGAATGGATTCCATTGTGCCTGAGTACCTTCCCCAGAGCAATGTGTGGATATACCAGAAGAGCAGCCGATCACACTCTCGGGGATCATCAATATGGCCGCCGCGCTGTTCGAGATAGCGGGCCATCAGTGGGAATGCATATTTGCTGCCCAGAACTCGATCATGGTCTAGTCCCAAGCGAGAGGAAATCAGGTTGAGCAGATAATCTATGTGCTTTTCAGCTCTCTCCAAACCTTCCCTGAATACCGAAGTGGAGACTTTTTCCAATGCATCAAACAGGGCTTCGCCTGTCGTAATGGTATTCACACAGCGTAGTAGCCAGTCCAGCTTGAACTGAAAATTGAACTGGTGCCATTTCGCAATCCGCTCTTTCATTTCGTGTCTGGCCTCTGGCCATCCCGCACACACCTTCGCCAACGCCAGATCACCTTTTGAAAGACGTGTGCCCCCACTATTGACCTTGTTGAAGATGTCCACTATGACATTGATATCCTTGTTCGCACCGGCAATTTCCTCTACATGCAGTTCTCTTAGTCGAATGTTCCGAACCGCTGTCAACCGCTGGATGTAGGTGGCGAATTCCGGATTTGGGCTCAGTGATGGGATGAACGGATTAATGTCTTGCAACATCAGATCCGTAACATTAATCCACAAAGGATTGTCCTGCATTCTGACGGGCCCGTAAAACTCGAAAGTTTCGGTATCTACATTGAAGTAGAGATTTGTGAATGTTTCGGGGTTGCCGTCAAAAAAGGCGGGTGGTTTGCCACGGATAATGCCGTACAGTGACGTAATTCTTTGCTGTCCATCAAGAATCAATTGTACGGCGCCAGAGGGATTGGCAAGGTTTCCCCGATGCGTGACCTTTTCGGTTTCAGTGGTCCAGGTAAGCAAGCTGCCAACAGGGTGCCCGAGGTACATGGAATTCACCAGATCCCTCACCTGTCCGCGGTTCCAGACATAGCCTCGCTGGAACTCGGGCAGAGCTAACTCGCCCAAATCTATCTTTTCCAGAAGGGTCTCTACTTTCATGGCCATTGATCTTTACTGATGGTTGTGTCGGTGCACGACAGGCATATATATGGACATCCATTATGGATGTCCCCTTATGGAAACTCTCTACGGATGCAGGAAGATGATGTCCGCTCCCAGGAAACTAGACCCCGCAGCAACGCATTGGTTCCAGGGCAGGGGACACATCTGCCGTAGTATGAGGAGGGAGGGGTACCGGGTCAGGCAGTACTTTGCTATATTGGAAGGACAGTACAGCAGCCTCTGTTTATCAGTTCCACTTGTAGCGCGCTGGCTGGTCCGAGGGCAGCTGGTCCAGTGCCGACAGGTTGTGTCCGTCTGCCTTGAGACCCGCACGTTCTACGATCAGGTTCGCCAGTTCAGGACGGAAGGACGTATCTTCCCGTTGCATTGTGCCGGGATCCAGTTCGTCGTCGGCATTGTAGTAAATCTGCAGATAGACATTTTCGTATGTGGGATCGAAACGGCGCACCCAGATATCCATGCGCTGGATTTGGGACCACGGCCAGATCTTGGTCATGGCCCAAAGGCGAAAGGGATTGCGTATCACCAATGCATCTTCTCGTACAATCAGTACTTCGTTGGCTTCCAGCAGATTCGTAAAAAGTAACAATGCACCCCAGGCAAAGAAGACCCACGCAATAGCCTCGGCAAAGAAAGTGTCGGTCAAGTTCATGGTGAAAGCCAGCCCACCTCCCAGGATGAGGCCAACTGCGGCTACCATGTCACGCTTGAAGCCGGGAAACCGGATTTCTGTCGTCGTCGTTTCTTCCGGTATCGGAGAGGGAGAATCGGTGGTAACCGTTTCCGTGGTCATAAGAAAAGAGTTTCTGCATCTGTTCAGTGGCCTTCATTATATCCAATTGCCAGTTTTTCCCCGTGATTCTACAGGCCAACCTTGGGGCACGAGCTGATGTTGAACCTGCCTTGAATGCTACGGGCTATTTCGTTATCTGATCAAGGCCTCCACTGGGAAAAGGCTTGCCAGACCGGAAAGGATCAAGCGTCGGAAACCGGCGCCCCAGTCGCCTCTTGCCTTGCCCCTTCTCTATACCGGGGTTGCTGGCACCAGCAATTCCTGGGTCAGGATAGACCAGGCTGCCTCAGGATGAATGTCAAACATGGGAGCAAGCAGAGGCATGAAGCCTCTTGGGTCATTGACGCAGCCGAGTTGTGAGTCTGATTGGAAGGCGATTATCCCACTTACCACTAGGGGTTCTGGCCACTGGCTGACTGCGTCAGGTTGATACACACTACTGCCATGTGCAGTTTGCACGGAATCTGGACCGGAGCCATTCAGTAATACGTGAACCCGGTTGTCACCAGAATAATGAACGCCATGTACAGGCGAACCGGGCTGAAATTGGGCTTGCCACTGTTGCAGTACACGCAGGAAATTAACACTGTGACTGCCCCAATCCGATCCAGAAGGCGACCAGTTCCGAATCTCTTCCCCTAGTGAATTCTGGGAGATTCGGTAACAAAATTCAAGGAGGGTTGCATGCAATGAATCCCCGCGAAAGAGATCAGGTTGCGGGACTATGTTTTCGACCACTGTCAATTCCAGGTTTGCGATCTGGGTCTGCAGTACATGGGCGAATTCCCTGGATCCCTGTGCGCTACCGGCATAGATGACAGGCACGGGTCCGTGTTCATGCAGGCTATCCCCCAATACCTGAGCCATGAGGCCCAGAGTTGGAGGTGTCGAGCCATCAATATCATATCCACCACAGACTACAATCAGGTCAGGTGCTGCCAAGGCAAGATCCCGGCTGCATAACAGGGAATTCATTCTGTGGTCGCAGATCGTAACCCCGACCAGATGGGCTTCCACGGACTGGATAAGGTCTTCCAATAGAGATAACCACAGGGGAGTGAGTGCCATCACCCAGACTCGACTGGGTGCAAGCGGACTGACAGTGAGGAGTACCCGTTCCACAGAATAAGGTGCCGACCGCTGCCCATCGGCACTTTGGGGGGGCAGGTTCAAGAGGAGATCATGGTCAAGAAACCGGCCTAAGGTAGCGGCTGCCCAACGCACCTTAGAAGTTACCACAGTGGGTTCTACTTCAATCTGCAGATCATCGGTCATTGCCACTGGGGCCTGTTCGTTCAGCCAGGCAATGAGTCGCCATTGTCCAGATACCTGATCACAGAGGCAGGCCTTGACATACTTGTGATCGATGCCTACACACAACAGGGACATGGATTTCTATGGCAGGAAGGTCTGGACCCAATCCAAAAGACCGCTGTCCTGTAGGGCCCGCCGATTGTTTTCCAGGAATACGGTCAGCAAAGTTATGCGGGATGCGATAAGTCGGGCCAATACCATGCCGCTGGCCAACATAAGGAGAGGATGTCCCAAGCGGATGAAGAACTGCAGTCCTGATGTAAGGTAGGGGGAAAGATCGTTAAGGTGGCTAGGTCTTACAGTCTTGTAGAGAAAGACAATCAAAGTCAACAGCAATGCTATAGGCAACCAGTAGGCAGTTGTTACTCCGGTCAGAACCTGGGGGATCACCGTGCCCTGCCAGATGCCGATCAAGCCTGTCGCCAGGGCAGCAGCGACCAGAAACGCGCTTACCAGTGAGGCCATTTCTTTCAGGCTTCGGTCCAGGATGTGCGCGTCGGCCTTGCGGGGCCGGGGCGCGAAGGCCCCCAAAAAGAGGATCAGACTAAGAACCACGGGAACGGTATTGCCTGAAGTAAATTCGCCCTGCAGCCAAGGCGTTACTATTCGTGGTTGCAGGAGGGTATGCCACACCAGCACCAGGACCCAACCGGCAGTTGCACCGACCAGGATATGTTGCACCAGACGTGACAGCCATTGCTCTCTCCAGATCAGGCTGAGCAAACTCAGGGAAACGGCTAGGCCGACCCAGACTCCTGCTACCTGGATCAGCTCCGGAGTTACGCGTTCGGATAGGTTCAAGGTATTGTCCCTTGGCCGCGAAAAAGAATGGTAATCAGAATAACCAGTACAAGACAGGCTGTGACCCAGTTCTGGACTACAAAGTGAAGGCCCATGCGGGATCCATATTGGGTGGGAAGGAGTAATCCAGTGCTCTTGGCATATTGGTAGGCTCCGTCGTAGCCGCTGATTAAAGCCGTTATCTGGCCTGTATCCAAGTAGGGCCTAAGTACTTGCCCGGTTCCTGCACTGGTAATGACTACCACCGGAGCATCTGCAAAGGGAGCAACCAGTTCCAGCCAGTGTAGAACATCGGCTATATGGGGAGTGATAATGAGTTGCAGATCAGGACGGGTGGATTGCAACCAGGCCTCAATACTGGGCAGCACCACATATCCGCCCGGCCAAAAGCCCAGAACATGGACCAAGGTATTGGGATCCGCAAGCTCTGTATTGAGCACGGCGGAGGTCTGCAAGTCAGATTTGACGGTGTCCAGGACGGTATTCAGGTGCTGCAAGCCCAACGGGTGCTGGGTGAGGACATGAATGTTGATACCCGCTGACAGCAAGGCTTGGAGAATGGGACCAGAGGCCAAATCCAATTCGCCTGCGAACGCTGGTTCATTTTGCCAGTACACAAGAACGTTACTTGCCGGTTCCAGCGCTGCCAGTTGCCAATGCGTTTCCTCAACGCCTTCCCAGGCAGGGGGGGACTGCTCTCTGTCCGCCGTGTCCAGCCAAAAAGGAATTAGTGCAGCCAGGAACAGAAGCCAATACAGAAAAGATTGCCGCCGCAGAGTCATACTGGCAGCATTACCTGTAATTCTTGTGCTGGGAGAAGCCGACTCAAGCGTCAAGGTGGGCAGGTCTGTCTGAATGGGGTCAATACCCGGAGGAGAGTGAGGCTGGCTTGCAGTTTCCTGATAGGGGAAGTTTTCCCACTGGCTTCTTTCTGGAATCAGTCCAGCCAGATGCCCAATTCCTACTGAAGTCTCGGGACTGAACCTGTGTTCCCGTCTTCCCTGGTCCGATAATGATGGCAAGTCAGGTGCCGAGAGAGCCGGAGGTGACGTTTCCGCTGCTGTGTCCTGTCTGGGCGGATTGGGCGCTGAACCTCCTTCATCGGCTGGCAACAGGAGGGCACCGCAGTTCTGGCAATAACTCTCTTCCCAAGGATTGCGATAACCGCAATGAAAACAGATAGTGTCCGCCACGATCCACCTGTGTACAGAAGAGAATAGAGACGGAATATCCGCTCAATCCGTAGTGGATCTGTATTCCTTGTCACCCAACAGGAACTGGATGACAACGGCTGTAATGAGAATTCCAGAGCCCAGCAGGAGACCTCTGGCGACCGGAGTAACCATTAAATGCATCATATTGTCGAGAGAGGGAGCAAGTTCAATAGGCAGGCGGTCGTGGACCCAAGGCATCTGTAGTACCAGCACTGCCAACAGACCCATCGTGAGCC
This sequence comes from Anaerolineales bacterium, assembly GCA_034422235.1. Lineage (GTDB taxonomy): Bacteria > Chloroflexota > Anaerolineae > Caldilineales > Caldilineaceae > Bin34. The sequence goes on from DAOUJU010000012.1 coordinate 82,432, forward strand.
ATCCCGTACCCCGCCGACGGGTGCGGAGCAGGATCATGTAGGCTCCCGTGAGCAGAAACAGGGTGGTGGCCATCAGGGCCGCTTCTCCAGGAGCGATGACATTAGCATAAATCCAACGCAGTTCGACACTTTCTACCCCTTGCCCTTCACTGAGACTGAACGTAATCACGGCCGTGCAGGTAATAAGGCAAATCAGGCTGTAGCCCCACTCTGGTTGACCGTGCCAGACGCGCAGGAAGTGGAACCGCACAATGTGGATCAATCCCGTGAACAAGGCGATGGCAGCGAGTGCCAATAGCCATTCGTATAGTGGGGCCGTTGAGATATGAAAAGGTATCTCCCAGAGGCGGTTCAGAATGCGGTCCTGGACAACCCAAATAACGGTGACAAAAATCACCACCCATTTTAGCGAACGCAACCACAAGGGTTGATGAGCCTGCATCGGGCAAACCGGGTCTGAGACTACAAGAATCGAAGCACGAACTGGGTAAACCCGAAGAGAAACATGACCAGGGCGGTCAGGAAGCCTATCCAACTAATTATGGCTCCTGTTTCTGCCTTGGGACCTTCCGACCGGGATACGGTTGAGTCTGTTGTCTCTGGAGACGGATGTCTGGTGACCACGGGAGTGAAATACCGTGGCAAGGCGATGGCTCGATCCAGGGACATGTTACGTGCCAGGGCCCTTTGGACATGATGGGAATCGCCGAAAATTCCTTGCCCCATACCATTGACTACAGCTTGGGAAGCCAGCGCATTAATGGTACATACTTGCATGCCTGCTGTTGCTCCCAGCCAATGCAAGCTATGGTTACGGGTTTCCCAGTTCGACTCATGAAAGGGGAAGGAGTTGGCCGCAAGCTGGGCGAGGAGCCAGGTTGTGGCTTCACCGCCGATACTTAACACACAGTTGGCAGCAGGAAACTGCGCAACATGACCATGTAGGAGGGCTTGTTGCAAAGGCAAAAACTCACCCCCGAAATGGATGTTTTCAAAATGCAATAGCAAAATGCGCCCTGCTTCCAGGGTTTCAATGTAAGCCTGACGCCAGGCGTGGTCTAATTCACTGGGCCGGGTCCACATAATCTTGCTGCTTGGAGCTGCTATTCACAGAAGGATGGAATCTCTCGTACCGCCAAATCCTGTCCAAACAGGTTTCGATCCGCTTACCACCCAAGACCTTGGCCATGGGTTGCACTAGCAGACAAAGATGGCGCGCCCAAAAGGCCAAAGAGGCATGTCCCTCAAGTAAGAGGTGGATCAGATCGGGCCACTCAACCGGGCCAGCCTGATTCTCGGGAGTGGGTTCGGGAACAGATGCCATGACAAGAATCCAGATAAAGCAACAAGGTTACCGACCATACCCATTGGTACAGAACGGCATACCCAAGAAACGGAAAATCAATGCAGGTCCTGGACCAGTCTCGCACGAGACCAGGAACCTTACCCAAAATATACACGACTCCAGCGATTGAACTAAAACAGGCCATACGCCGGTTGTTTGCAAACCTCGTGTTAACGCTTTTGAATTGAATGAAAGCGGGAATGGTACGGGGTGTGTTACGCTATTCTTTAGGCGAGCGAAACTTGCTCAACTGCGGAATGCCCAACAATGCCATCTCCCGGCCTCGTATGAACTTGGCAGAACGTACCATTGCGATGAATTCAGGTGGTGGTTATAGTTCTGTCCTGACAACAGGGACACGAGCCTGCTTGGGGAAACAACTGGATTAGTCCTGCGGACGACCGTCACCATTCAACCTCCTTGTGACTGTATGAAAAGATTGTTCGGTCTGTTAGGTATCTTGGTGCTGGTGTCTTTGGGGGCCACCCGGGTTGAAGCGCAAACTACGTCCAACGGGTATTACTATCATGTGCAGGCTGGGGATACATGGTTTTCCATAAGTCGTGCTTCCGGTTACTCAGTTCAAACACTGCAGGCCATGAATCCTCAGGCTGTCAGGCCCTACGATTTGTTGTACAGGAAAGACGCGTTGCTGATTCCGGCTGACTTTACCGTCACTGGACCTCAGCATCATGTCGTGGAATCGGGAGATACGTGGTTATCTGTTGCTACCAGATACGAAATCTCAGTCCAGTATCTGCAAGCCACCAATCCGGATACGCTTGATACCCTGACAATCGGCACGCGCCTCTTTATACCCCCCCAGGCACCAGAAGACACGGTTATTGTCCCAGCTCCTACTCCTTTCCCTGAGGATGTGATTGTACCGCCTGCGTACAGAATTCAACTGGGTGAAGGTACCGATTCTGGATCTGTCTCCCCCCCACCCGAATTGGTACCCCGTGCCGACATGCCTGCGCCTGCCTGTCCCCGGCGTCACAGCGAGTTCGGCGATTTCATGGGGAAAGCTCTGACCTATTGGAATTTCCTTGCCCAGGGCCTGGTGCGTAGCACTGAGAACTGTGGTTTGACCATAGATACACTCCTCAGCGATCGTGATATCAATGGTGACGGATTCAACGATTTGCTTCTTTCCTTTGGTCCGCAAAAGGATCAGACTCCCGCTCGTATGGACCTGATTTTGTTTCTCTGGGAAGGAGAGGGCATGACCTTGTCCCTTCAGGCGAAAGCCGCAGGGGAAGTGACCCTGTTGGCTGTGGGGGATGTCAATCAGGATGGACGGAAGGATATTGCCTGGACTGACCAGACATGTGGTACCTCTATCTGTTACACCCAGGTCCATGTGGAAAGCTGGGATGCAGAAAGCCGGACCTGGCAAGATTGGACAGAATTACCTATTGCCATGGTGAATGCAGACGTCAGGCTGATTGATGCTGCGGCCTTGGGGGATGGCTTGGCCGTACAAATACAGGGCGGAGAACATTCCCGGACTGAAGCTGGTCCCCAGCGTGCCCGGACGGAAATCTGGGCCAGTCGGGAGGGTATGCCCTTTGAACTAACAGTGCGAGAGCATGCGCCGGCCCATTATCTCTATCACGTAGTATGGGAAGCCCATGAGAAGACCTTGCAATCTCCTCTTCAGGATTTACATTCCGCGCAGGCACTGTACCGGCAAGTGCTGGCCGACAATGAACTGGCGATCTGGCATGATGTCTCTGAGCAGGACTACCTGCGGGCATTCAGTTTGTTTCGCCTTGCGATTATTGCGGCTTACCAAAACGAACCAGGAATTGCTCAAGAGATCGCCGGTGTCCTCGACAGTGCATATGGCTCGACTGTTTTTGCCTATTTAGGCAGGGCTTGGTTACAGGTCTATGAGGATTTGCAGGATCCCATAGTGGCCTGTACTGCGGCTCTGGCATATGTAGAAGCCAATCCTTCCACTTGGCGACCTTTCTCTGCCTTTGGCTATTCCAATCCAGGACTTAACCCCGTGGCAGTGTGCCCCATAATAAATTCGCAGTTGGTGGGAGGGGATGGTGGAACCGATTTCGGAGAGGATGTTCCGTTACGTCCTGCCCCGTCACCATTGTTCCCCTCGGCCGATGACTTACGTAACTTGGACCCTGTCACCTTTGCCACCTCCGATGAACTCCCAGACTGTCCTGGTACATTAGAAGGCTATCCCAATATGATCCAAAGCCTTCTGAATGGTCTGGAGGGAGATCTATTGTTGGTAGAGACCTGGATGCGCCTGTGCGAAGTCATGTCCGACGAATTTGGGGCAATCAGAAAGGGTGATCTGAATGGTGATGGCCAGTTAGATGCGGTCGCGATCGTGGCCAAGACTACCGACCAGGGGCTTGGCCCCGACAAATTGTCAGGTCGTATGATGGTGTATTACGGTGGCTTCGCCAACAACTTCCACCTGATTTTCGAACCTTCCACCTTGGGGCTGCCCCATTTGCTGGCCATGGAAGATATTAATGATGACGGTAAAATGGATTTGGTCTGGTTTGATGAAGTCTGTAATCTGGTCTGCCTGTCTACGGTAGATATTCTCAGCTGGGAAGGCGACCACGTCAACAGTTTTGTTCGCAGTGACGCTACAATCACTAACGGTGAAGTGTGGTTAGCTCCTGTACCCGAGACCAATCCGGGCCAAGGACAGCAAATCGTAATGGATGGAGGCATAAGCGGTTTGATTGAGGCGGGTCCCCAGGTCAGCCGCATCGAACTCTGGGAAAGTATTGATGGTCAGCCGTATCGGCGCGTCTGGCTGGAATACGATCCTGACAATCCAGACAGTCGCTGTTTAGGCCTCAATCTGGTGGAAGCGCATACGCTGCTGGAGGCAGCTCCAGTCTTCGGTTACGGTGCCGCTATTGATATGTATCAGGACATTCTGGATAATCCTACGCTTACAGCCTGTGGAATTGGCGACACCACCGCAGACCGCGAAATATCCCTGTTGCGAGGCCTAACCTATTTCCGCCTGGTACAGGCTCACGCCTTGTCTGGCGACATGCGTACGGCCATCAAGGTGGGTGAGAAACTGAATGAGGAACTGGCCGGCTCTCCCTTTGTGGAGATTACCGATGATTGGCGGAGTGTTTATGCTACCAATGCCGATCCGGCGGTTGCCTGTCAGGTGGTGCTACCCCTGATTCAAGCAGAACCTGCAACGTGGCAGATAACCGATATCTTTGGCATGGATCACCCAGCCCAGAGTGATACCACCCTCTGTTTTATACCCGAAGCAACTTCCTGACAGTCACCGGACGGCAACCTCTGCCCTCTAATGGCGACTGGTGATCACCGGTATACCTGCCTGCATGGCTTCAACAATCATGAGGCCGAAGCCCTCGTATAAGCCGGGAAATACGAAAGCCAGGGCATGCTGATACAGCGCCTGCTTCTGTTGTTCCGAAACTTGGTCCAGTAGCAGTACGTCATTCTGCAGGTTCAGGGCTTCGATAATGGGTCCCGGATGCTGGAGCACCGCTGTGTCACCGTCCGGCAGCTTTCCGGCCAGCACCATCTTGATTGAGGGATCACCGCCCAATTCCCGGAAGCGATGGAAAGACCGAAGCGTGGCTTCCACATTCTTGCGCCGCTCATAGCCACCCAGATACAGGAAGTAACGTTGGGATAGGTGGAATTCCTGAAATTCTTCTTGCCGCGAGGAAGTTTCAGGTGAGGATGGGGAATTCCCCACCCCGTTATAGACAACGGAGATTTTCTCGCCGTCCAAGGCAAGATGCCTTTTCAGATCCCGTCTGGCTGACTGGCTGACGGTAAGGACATGCTGCGCTCGCCTGGTGGTTATTCGAGTCAGGTACAGATACAGTCGCTGTCGGAATCGGCTACGGTATTCTGGTCGGATTAAAGGAATGATGTCATGTACCGTGACCAGAACGGGGTCTGGTTGCCAGAAAGAAGCAGCCCAGTAGGGATTCCAGACCAGAGCTGCCTCCACTTTGCGTCCCCATCTGGGGATTATCCACTGCTCCCACCATACCTTGACCAGATTGGTGGGACCTGGGGCCAGAGCCACCGCATGTACGGTCACGTTGTGCCCGCAGTCCCAGGCACCATTTGACCTCTTTTGAGGTACTATCAAGTGAAACTGGTAATCAGGGGCCTGAACGACGAATTGTTGCAGTAGGGCGTTCAGGTATTGGCCTGATCCTGTTTCGGGCCGATCCCAGAACCAACCATTGACCAATATGTTAGACACAGGTCCTTTGTACATTCTGCTGGGTTCTGTTCCTGTCTGCTCTTTAATACGGCCTATGAGACAAGGACCGGGCATGGTCGTCTAACCAAAGTGCCAGTTCCTGAAAACGTTTTAGCCTGAATTGTTGCTGGACATATCCCAAGGTAAACGGGGGCCATCCTTGCTGCTGCAAGACTTCCTTAGCGTGCTCTGCTACGCTCCTGTAGACCAAAACGATACGGGGCTGATATTTCAGTTGTTGAAGTCGTTGGATCAGGGAGATCGTGCCCAGTTTCCCTTCTCTGGTACGCAATTCTCTGACTGATGTAGAGCGACGCATCCGCTCCCTGAAACCAAAGCCCTGGCGCAACATTGTAAGATCCTCTCGACATGTATCACGGGTTGCCAGATGACCGATTCCTGCCTCTTGCCAACAAGGCCACAACTGTCTGCCCAAACGTCCTTGGTAATAATGTCCGGTTTTCACCGATGTCAGGGATGGTTTGATCCCTACAAACACGATATGTACTTCAGGTGCCAGGAGTTCCCGGAGAGGCAAGAAAGTTTCGCCTGCCATCTGGACTCTTCGCAGACAGGAGGAGGAGAGAAAGTGCTTTGGTCTGTTCGTAGGACCGTGCAAAACAGGACTATTGACGGGACTGACCGATTGGCATTCCCAATCAAGTATTTTGCCATACCACCCGCATTTGCCAGAGGCCAGGCAAGACCAGAAACAACAGTATGCACGGATGACTGCCAGCTGACTTTCGAGGCTGTGCCCTTGGCACCCCAAGAATATACGGAGACAAGATACCATGCCTGAATCTATCATTGATATCAGCCGTACATTTTTCCATGAACTCGTGGAACCTATTCTGGTACGTCGGTTTCCCGACCAGCTAGCCCAGACAGCCTTTGGAATTTTCGGGTATGGATCCGAAGCCATGGGTCTGGACGATGAATTTTCGCGAGACCATCATTTTGGCCTTCGCATAGATGCGCTCATGCCTGATGTCCTGCTGCAAACCCATAGCACTGCCATGATGCAGACAGTAGCGCAGGAGTTGCCGGATAGTTTCAGGGGTTATTCGTTGCGGGAAGGGCATCTGGCAGGGGCGGGTCTGGCTTGTGACAGCCTGGAAGCCTTTTTGCGCCGCACGATCGGAATGACCACCGCTCCTGTCAGCTGGATTGACTGGCTTTCCATCCCGGAAGAAGACATAATTCATGTCGTCAATGGGGAGGTCTGGCGCGATGACCGGGGCGAGTTTACAAATCTACGTCAGAGATTCGCTGCCTATTATCCCGAACCTGTGCGTATGCGACGGATTGCCCACTGGTGCCGGTACTTTTCCGGCATGGGCGTATATGCCCTGCGTCGGGCCTTGCTGCGCAACAATGCCTATTATGCCCACATCGCCTTCAGTCGCAGTGTACGCTGGGGGGTACAACTGGCCTTCATGTTGGAGCGGGTCTACTACCCCTATGACAAGTGGATCATGCAGGCTTTTGCCGAACTGCCGAAGCTGTACCTGCGCATGGGAGATCTAGTGGACGAAGCAGTCGCCCTCGAAACTCCCTGGGATCGAAAGCTGGACTTGATGCATCAGGTTGCAGATGTAATTGATGATGAATTGGTACAGCAAGGGCTGATAGCCGCCCACAGCCAATATCTAGAGTCACCTACCTCTGGATATCGCATTCTGGAACATGCCTATGCCGAACTCATCCAACGCTGTCCTGAGGAGATTCAGACTGTAGTGCCTGAGTGGGATCAGGTGTTCTTGGAAGAATTCCACAGTGGGTATGTAGCGTCGCTGTCGCTGACTGAATGGGATGCCATTCTGAATCTAAAGACAGTCAATTGATCCTATCCATAGCAAGAATCTCAACATTATGATATAAATGTGCTGTATTATTTAATTGGCCCCTGCCCAAGGAGTGGATGATGAATGGTCGCTCCAACATTGAGTGGACCGATGCAACGTGGAATCCTGTCACAGGTTGCGATCAGGTATCAGAGGGTTGCAAGAACTGCTACGCCCTGCGCTTGGCAGAACGTTTTCGTGGTACTCCCGGGCATCCATATGAACAGGGATTCGATCTGCGACTGTGGCCCGAACGGCTGGACCAACCCTTGCGATGGCGTCGTCCAAGAACCATATTTGTCAACAGTATGAGTGATCTTTTTCATGAAAGGGTTGCGGAAGAGTATATACATCAGGTATTTGAAGTGATGGCAGAGGCTTCCCAACACCGCTTCCAAATCCTGACGAAGCGACATCATCGTCTGCAGAAACTTTCCCCCCAGTTAAAGTGGCCTCCCAATGTCTGGATGGGTGTCTCAGTGGAAAATGAACGCTGGCTTAAGCGAATCAACGCTTTGCAATCAACCAAGGCAGCGGTCAAGTTTCTATCTTGTGAACCGTTGCTGGGACCCCTGCTTCTTGACTTGGCCAGTATTGATTGGGTTATTGTCGGCGGCGAAAGTGGTCCCAGAGCGCGCTCTATGAAAGAGGCATGGGCCTTGAGCATTCTGGACCAGTGTCAAAGTGCGCAAGTTCCTTTCTTCTTCAAGCAGTGGGGAGAATTCGATGTCCAGGGTAGACGGCTTGGCAAGAAGAAGGCAGGACGGATGTTAGCAGGCCGCACATGGGACGAAATGCCAGATGTCCTGTGGGAACCAGTATGAGCCCTATCCAATCTCAACAGTATGGTGGAAAGTGGACTCAGGAAAAACTGGACATTCTTCGGGAGTATTTGAATGCCTACACTACCGCTCTGAAGAATCAGCCTTTTACTCTCTGGTACATTGATGCGTTTGCGGGGACAGGTGACGTTGCCATCCGAGACAGTCAAGACTCAGAGGCTCAGGCAATGTTACAGGGTTCTGCTCGAATTGCATGTGAGATCAACGATAAGCCATTTGACAAGCTTGTATTTATTGAAGACGATTCTGCCAAAGCTGATCTCCTGCGTGCCATCGAACCGACTTCAGACCGAATCATAGTCAGGCATGGAGATGCCAACGAGGAATTACAACGTATATGCCATCCAAAGTTTCGTAGCTTCTGGCAGCCGAATCGAGCCGTACTTTTCCTGGACCCATTTGCACTGGAGGTGGAGTGGTCAACGGTGGAAGATGTTGCCCAAACTAAAGCGATGGATACTTGGATTCTGTTTCCATCCAGCGCGGTTCGGCGCATGCTGCCTAGAGAAAGGCGGCCCGATGACATTGATCCCAAGTGGGTATCCAAGCTAACAAAGGTTTTTGGTGATGAGAGTTGGCGGGAAATTTATAGTATGGCCTCCCAACAATCTCTGTTTGGCGAAATCAACTGGGTGAGTGATTCGGGAACAGAAAAAATTGTGGAACTGTATAAGGAGAAGCTGGCGACTATTTTCGCTGGTATTGCGCCTACCTCCAGGACTTTGCGAAATGACCAGAATTCTCCGCTCTTTGAATTTATTTTCGCAGTTGGCAACAAACGAGGCAAGGCGCCAGCGATCAGGATAGCAAATCACATCTTGCGACATCTCTGACTGTTATGGGTATGTAAGGCAAATCACCCAACAGAGCATTACAGGGCATTAGCTATTGGGAAATGGCCGTCCTCAGCCCTCACAATGAGCACGACCTCTTGACTAAGTACGTTTGAAAACTGGCATGGCCTCTCATGGTCTGTCTGCGTTCAGGAGGATGTGAGACATTTATTGTTCCTCCGTCAATCTGGCCGATATCCCAAAAGTCAATTGGGATCTGGTAAGAGGAGGAAACGCAGGAACTAAATGACCCCCATGGTGGGTTGCGAGCAAGAGACTGGGACGGAATTCTCCCCTCCCCCTGGCAGGAGACATTTCGGAGAAATAGTGTCCACCTGTAGTCTTTCAGGGAAAATAATATTTACTTTGGTTATGCCGTTGTGGCTTTGTCTATCATGTCCCTGATGGAGTATCGCTGCACTGTGCCTAGAACGGTTCGGGCCTTTCGGCCACACAAGTGAGATCGTGGTGCCATTCCGGGCAATCTGACGGATACCCAATTGCGACCCGTCCTCTGAGCCATATACGGAATCACATCTGAATAACTGATCACAGACAATGGAGCCAAGTTGAAAACTTCATTGCGGGCTTCAGTCGTGAAGAGTGTCGGTAAAAGGCTCCGGGAAACGTCACGGGTTTCCAACATGTCTAGGGTATGAGCTACTCCGTTCTCGTCCAGGGGTAACAAGAGGGGGCCGTCACTTATATCGATTTCTTCCAGTGCTTTCAGTGACTGCAGCGTAACGGGATCTTGGCGGCGGCTGGCCCGCAGGTAGTCGCGCCGACCCTTGACAAAAAATTGCCTGCTGGCAAAGGGCCCCTGTGGTGACGTGATTTCTTCCCAAGTCTGATTGTGACAAAACCGCACGATGGTAAATGTGCAATCGGGTATCGAGCGCGCTGTGAAGCGGACCATTTCCTCTCCCAGCATTTTGCTCAAACCGTAGGTAGTGTTGGGGCGCAAAGGATGGTTTTCATCTGTAGGCACATAGGCGGGAAAAGGACCAGGGTAGACCTGATCACTGGAAGCAAACACCAGATGAAGTGGTGAGGGGTGCCGTTGCCTGATAGCGTCCAGCAAGGTACGGGTACCATCTACATTGACCCGCCAGATCAAATCGTCTTCGTGGGGATGGTAGAGAATGACCGCGGCCAAATGGACTACATGCGTGATACCTTCTACCGCAGCGGCTACGGCGTTCTTGTCGTTCAAATCGCCTGGCACTACCTCCACTCCAGCAGCTATCTGGTGGCTACGGGGATCATCCGGCATGACCAATCCCCGGACCGGTACACCTTGTTCCATCAGAAAACGAGTCAAATGTGTTCCAACCCGGCCCGTGATACCTGTAATGAGAACCTTCATGAACGCATCTGCTCCAGTCTGCGACTGATCGTACACGGTCTCCTTGTCCCCAACGTGCGTACAGGCTGGGGGCATGTGGAGGAAGATGGAGGTGGTGTACGCTTACTTGCCGTCCCCAAACAAATGAATGTATTTCAGACTGGTTCCCGTATTGAAGAGTACTACGGAATCCCCTTCTCCGATCCAGCCTGTCTGAAGCAGCTGCCTTTGGGCAGCCAGACAGGCGGCCGCTTCCGGTGCGGGGAAAATACCGGTGCGGGATGACATGTAGGGAATGGCTTCCCTGATTTCATCATCGTGGATGGTACATACGGTACCATTGCTCTCCCGCAGAGCATCCAGAATCAGAAAGTCTCCTACAGCTTTGGGCACGCGCAATCCATCGGCAATGGTGGCAGCATTTTCCCATTCCGTGGCAAACCGTTCATTCTGTCTGAAGGCGCGGGCAATGGGAGCACATCCTGCGGTCTGCACACTGACCATCCGGGGTCTGCGGGATCCGATGAGGCCCATCTGTTCCATCTCAGCAAACGCTTTCCACATACCCACCAGACCTGTACCACCCCCGGTAGGGTAAATTATGACGTCCGGCAGCTGCCAGTCCATCTGCTCGGCCAATTCATACCCCATAGTCTTCTTGCCTTCCAGCCGATAAGGTTCCTTTAAGGTGCTGAGATCAAACCAACCGTGTTTTTTAACGCCTTCCTGTACTTTGGCACCGCAATCGGTGATTAGACCATCGACCAACGTGACCTCTGCTCCGTAGTTGCGGCATTCACTCTTGAAGGCTTCAGGAACGTCTGCCGGCATGAAGACATGGGATCTGATACCTGCAGCTGCTGCGTAGGCACACATGGCCCCCGCGGCATTGCCCGCGCTGGGTATCGCCAACTCAGTAATACCCAATTCCCAAGCACGGCTTACGGCCATGCCCAAGCCACGTGCCTTGAAACTACCCGTAGGATTTAGCGATTCGTCCTTGACATAAGTAAGTTCACATCCCAATTCTTTCCCCAATCGTCGGGCCCATATGAGGGGAGTATATCCCTCTCCCAAGTCGACAATGAATTTGTCTGAGCGCACGGGCAGAACCTCACGGTAACGCCACATGTCAGAGGATCTTGTGGCCAGGCTTCGCCGCGTCAGGGTTTGTGCAGCCTCGTGCAAATCATAACGGGCCAACAACGGCCGTTCGCTGGCCGGACTCAGATTCATGACCTGATCTGCATCGTAGACTTCGCCAGTGATACTACACTCAAGATGGGTCAAGGTCGAAGACAGCATTGCGCAATCCTTTCATGCATAGATTCGTACGTGCCGGACCGATCAATTGACAGGATCCTATAGGCCTGAAATATAAGCCAGAGATAACGTCTCATATGAAAACCAACGGGTCCAGAAATGCCAATTATGCTCTCAACTAGATAATCTCTGGGGAAAGTTGGCGAAGTCTGTCTCGAAGGCCGCAGAAGTCAGAACAGTCCGACAGACCCGAATCGGCTACTTTCAGCAGCCAGAAGAAGAGAGATAGATACTACCTTCCAGAATACGCCAAGGAAGTGCCCTGGAGCTTGTCAGACAGGGCTAAATCAGCAGCTGTTCAAGTCCTATGTTAGTGTCTGTCGGAATTCGTGTTCTCTTTTGGATTGGTACAAATTCAGCTACTATGCCAGCGAGACAGACAGCGAACTAGCCTGAGATTGGCAAATTAGGCCTTCTCTGAGTCAGGACTTCCCTGATATCAAACAACGAATCCGTCCAATAGTCGGCGGCAGATTCAAGAAACCAAGAGTAAACCAAGTGGAATTCCCGGATTGCAACATGAAGGAATGAGTGGTTTTGCAATATAAACCAGGAATGACATACGCAAGCTCTCTGGTCGAAAGAAGAAAGGTACTATTCGTGAATGCCTTCCAAGATGTACCCGGTCTAGATTCAATACTGTTTACTTTGCTCAATTTTGGCCTCTGGCACCATCTTTTGCGTAACGGACATAGCCTCAAGCCTACCTTAAGTTAACAGAATTGTGCGCTTAAGTAGACAGTATTG
>DAOUJU010000013.1:0-156129 GCA_034422235.1 Anaerolineales bacterium
TGATAAAATCTACCGTGGTCATGAGTTCCCTCCTTCGCGAGTGTGTCAACTCACAGGATGAGGGAACCTCGTGACCTTTTTCAACTTTGTCTTCAACTAGCACCAATGGTTAACTATCTTGGTGCTAATGTCCCCTGCAGTCAGGTAAGAAGTGAGCTGCAACTTGCCTCAGGAACAGCAGTTAAGACAATGACAGCATGCTACCCACAGTTTGTATAGGAATTGTCTTATACACACAGGTGAGCAATTCGCCATCCCACACTGTATCGGAAATAACTGATGGATGTGAGAGAGTATCGTCTCGGCCATCACGGAGACAACATTAAGGTCTGTCATCACACCGTGATTCCCGGTGAGCACTATTCTTGGGGTACCTGTGGCAAGCCGGATCGACAAGATGTTGAGGGGAGCGGACAATGGTGAAACTGGCAACCTGGAGCATACACGTGCCGCATGGCGAGGATGGCTCACAACAAGGGGAACCGCAGAGTGTCGGGCGCTCCCACATCGGGCGGGAGAAGCATCTCGAAGACTGGATTGTAAACGACGTGACGCTGATCGGGGAGGGATTCACTCTGGTCGGCCGCCAGGTATCGATCGATGACGGACGGCTCGATCTATTAGCTGTCGACTCGCGGGATCGCTGGGTGGTGATCGAGATCAAGCCCGAGAAGCTCAAATCTGGCGCTCTGGCACAGGCGCTCTACTATGCCGCATCACTGGCCCGACTCGACGCAGATGAACTCTACAGGAAGCTTGACCCCGACCTCGGCAAGTTCGGTGATGCGGAAACGCTGTCGGCGAGAGTGAAGCAGCAACTGGATGGTGAAAGGGGGGAGCGCGAAATCGCTCTGCTTCTCGTTGGCACCGGAATCCACCCCGGATTGGAGCGCATGAACGAGTTTCTCGGACGTTTCGGCATCCCGGTCGGTGTCGTCAACTTCGAGGTATTCGAGCTGGAGGGTGGCCCGAAGTTGCTGATTCGTGAGGTGATTGACGAACCGACCAAGCCAGCCTCTCTAGGACACGGGTACACTGTTGAGGCAATCTCTGGCCTAGCTCACGATGCAGGTGTCGGCGAGCAGTTCGATAGCTTTGTGAACATGTCAAAGGAGGTGGGTCTTGCGGTACGGCCCAACAAGGTATCGGTGACAATTGCGCCGCTGGCAGACCGCCGCCGGTTCTTGATGTGGGCAGGGCCGCACACCGGCAAAAGTGGTGGCGAATTGGGTATCTGGGTGAACCCAAAGGCTTTCCTTGAGTGGTTTCCTTGCATTGATGAAAAAGCGATCGAGGACATGCTTGGCAGATCCGAAGACGGCGAGTACCTGGCTGGCGAGAAGCTTATCGAACGACTTGAGCAGATCAAAGTCTTCCTGACAAAGCACTCAAAGCACTTCCCACAGCCGGAAACTCACGAAGCTTAGACTGCCCGAACTGCTGTGGAGGCAGCTGTCAGAGGAAGTCACTGCTCCGTCTCCCAAGTGGAGCTGGACCACCACGACAATGTCGATCGATTGGTTGGCCCCGCTATGGGTTCAGTCTCCAGTCATGGTTGGAGTACAACGTCGAATCCGCCGCTCGCCGATCTCAAAGCCGCAATTGACCCACATGCTGTGATCGAGGCCAGCCGCCGCTCGCGAATTTCAGACGTGCTGGTGTTAACTGCTTGAGACTTATCAGGGGCATGGAAGCGGTCCGACCTCAAAGGGGAGGTTTTTCCCGGAATTGAAGTCGGGCGCGGCTGGTTCATGCAGGTGCAGGTTTGGGGTAACCGTGGGGCATCATCGAAAACCCATAGACTGCTAATCAAGTGAAATGAAATACATCATTGTCCTGCTGGCCGGGGATGCCGATTTCGTGCCGGTGGCCAAACTGGCCTGAAGGGAAGGGGCCAGCATCAAGCATCATCCTGGACTTACATGGTCTTCGTTGATTCCGTGCCGTACCTCTCTTATTCTGTGAGGAGTCGAATGCATGCATTGGCCAAATGACTTCCAAGATCTGGTCTCACCTTGGTCTAGGCTGGCGATCATCCAGAATAACCAGCCGGTTTCCGCCAACACAACATTGAGGATGCAGATTCGTCTTATATAGAAGAGCCCTGGTTCCCTATGCACAATATGGCAGTTCATGGCCAGATTGCTTTGACAGTCCACAAGAACCACTGAAAAACAGGGAGAAAACAATGTCAAGGCCTTCTCACATGAACACGCCGGTACACGGCCGGCAAACCCTTGTGCAGCTTCTAAGACTGATTCTCGTATTACTGTTTCTGTCAGTTGGGCCTGGCCTGTCAGCCAGAGCCCAGACTGCGTCCCATACTCACATTGTCCATATCGACGATACACTCGCTTCCATTGCTGCTCAATACGGTACCCCGATTACCACAATAAGAATTCTGAATGATCTGTCTGAGACCGACACGCTGTACGTTGGTCAAGTTCTGAAGGTTTCAGCGTCTTCATCCAATAGCCCGTCCACCATCGCCTCGAATGCCAGCCGGCAAACGGGTTGCTCCCTGATCCGCGTTGTCCAGTCTGGCGAAAATCTGTCGGCCATTGCTGCCCGGTACAACGTATCAGTAGCAGCTATTGCCCAGGCAAGCGGCATTCTTGACTACGATACCATCTGGGTAGGACAGCAGCTGTGTGTTCCCGGTACTTCCGGCCTTGCAACGTCAGCCCCTGCCCCTCATACGCCAACCCCGACTGTGTCTCCTACAGAGTCAGCCACACGGACTTATACGGTCCTGAGGGGTGATACTCTATTTGCCAT
The DNA here is from genome assembly GCA_034422235.1 of Anaerolineales bacterium. Classification (GTDB taxonomy): domain Bacteria; phylum Chloroflexota; class Anaerolineae; order Caldilineales; family Caldilineaceae; genus Bin34. The sequence goes on from DAOUJU010000013.1 coordinate 2,779, forward strand.
CGCCTTAGCCCATGGTATCTCCGTGGATTCCCTCATGAATGCCAACGGGATTACCGATCCCAGAACCCTACGTCCAGGCCAAGTGTTGCAGATTCCCGGAGCAACTTCCTTGGACACAGTTACCCCCGCACGGCCACCTGCAGCTGTGACCGCCACAGAAACCTTTATCCTTCACTTTTTCAACAATCTTTCCCTAAGTGGTGAACCAGTCCTCACACGTGAAGAAGCGCCTGGTATCCGCCACGAATGGGGATTAGGGGCACCGGGACCCGGTGTTAACTCCGACAATTTCAGTGCCTTGCTAGACGGGCAATTCACATTCGTGGAAGGCATGTATCGTTTTTCCATGACTGTCGATGACGGAATGAGGCTATTTATTGACGATGTTCTTGTTAAGGAAGCCTGGCACGATCAACCCGCTACTACGTATGAAGTGGATGTTCCACTTACTGCCGGGCATCCATCGCGTGCGCCTGGAATACTACGAACGAGGCACCTATGCTACCCTCGGAATACACTGGGGTCTGTTGTCACCTGACGCTCCACCCTTACAACCTGCGCCTGCCCCGCCGCAGGCAGAGGCGACTGAGAATTTTACTGTCCAGTTCTTCAACAATGTCACTTTAGCTGGCGCACCTGCCTTGACCCGCGTAGAACCAGCTGGTGTCCGGCATGACTGGGGGCTGGGCTCCCCTGGTCCCGGCATCAGCCGTGACAATTTCAGTGCTCGTATAGAGGGCAATTTTACCTTTGCGGAAGGTCCCTATCGCTTTTCCGTGACTTTCGATGATGGGATCCGCCTATATGTTGATGGCAAACTGGTGCTGGAATCGTGGGAGGATAATCCAGCGCGCACCCGGATAGAGGACATCCACATGACAGCCGGCCTCCATAATGTCCGGCTGGAATACTATGAACGAGGGGAACAGGCAACCCTTTGGGTACGATGGCAGCCACTGAATACTGCCACCACCCCAGTTCAGGCCAATCCGAATATCCTGCCATGGCCGGATACTGTACCTGGTTTGAACCTGTACACGGCGGAAACCAAACAACAACTGCATCGAGCCATTAATTATCTTGATACGGCGACAGTTTACGAGCTGATCAGTAGCCTAGGTTACCCCAGGTTCTACTTTACCCAAGGCATCAACCAGACTCCATTTCATTTTGCCGTGCAGCGCGATGCCCTGGAAATCGTGCAACTTATGCTGAGTCATCCCGAAGCGGATCCCAACGTTCGGTATGATCACGCCAATGAAGGTCGCTTCAACAGTAACCGGACGCCCTTGCAGGAAGCAGCTGGTTCTGGATATGGCCTGATGGTTGAGTTGCTACTGTCTAACGGAGCAGACCACTCCCTCACGACAGACAGCGGGCACACCGCGTTACATATGGCAGCGCGGGCCAATCGTCCTGAAACAATCGAAATTCTCTTGGCCCATGGCGCAGACCCGAATGTTCGTGAGTTTGAGTATGGGGGAACTCCACTGCATGAAACTATGGGATGGAACCCCTTCGGGAAGAAGGAAGAAACTGACGCTCTGGAAGCCCTGCTCCGGCACCGGCGTACAGATCCTAACGCACGGGATGATGATAGACGAACGCCGTTACATAGAGCAGTCTTGTGGAAGAGACCTAATGCTCTGGAATTGTTGCTGTCCCACCTAGATATCAAGCCAAATAGGCGCGATGACCAAGGCGCCACCGCGCTATATTGGGCGGCTGCCAAAGGACATTACACGATGGTAAGGGCATTGCTGGACCATCGGGAAACAGATCCTGATATTGAGACCGATAGTGGTTGGACGCCGCTCCAGATAGCCCTTAGGGAAGGATACACAGATATTGCGGCAGCGTTGCGAAAGGAGGGAGCCTCGCAATGACTGCGCGCTGAGCAAGTCCTAGCCTCAAGACTGTTGTATGGGAGACAACTCTGCAGAGAAGGCAAACAGGAAGTGTTTCCCCGGTCGGTCATCAGCGAGATAGCATCATAATCTGTGCTGTCGTCACACTTTGCGACAGCCAATTTCTGGTTGGCTGTCCAGGCAAGACATGATTACCAGGTTGTGGCCCCGAAATATCAGCCCATGGAGACGGCAGGTCTGAGCCCATGTCTGAACACAATCCAAGACTTGACATAACTCCGGTTCAATAGTTTCTGTCCAGATGCCCAAAAGGAAGACCCAGCGTGCACTATTCCCTTAACGGGCAGACACCACGTCGACAAAAGTGTACCCACCCTGTTTTGCAGCCAGCGGGCACTTGGTACTGCACGTTGTCAGATAACTTTGGGATCAGGCATTGCAGTATCGAAAGTTGTCCATCCGGTCTGTCAGGGCAAGACGATCACTCAGTTGGGCCAACATTTCCGCCTTGACTTCAACATAGTCTGTGTCGTCCCACAGATTCCGCAGTTCCAGGGGATCATTTGTCAGGTCATACAGGACCCCATCCCCGAAACCGCCGTAAATACAGATTTTCCACCGTTCTGTAATCAGCATCCGGTAGCGACACATTTCGTGTGACGTGCCGTCTTCATCGAATTCGATCAGTTTGCCGTCCTGTTGGGTGGGCGCACCTGTCTCAATCGCTGCCCGCAGGGACTCCCCGGGCAGGATCACAGGAGCTGCCTGCTGGCCTCCCCGCATATCGAAGGCTGTCTGATCAATCCCTGCGTAATCAAGAACCGTAGGGGCAAAGTCCAGATGGCTGACCGGCAGGGCGTACCGGGTTCCCCGCTGACTCTGTGGTGTATGCCAGATCAGGGGCACCCGCACCACTGGCTCGTAGGGCCAGGGGCCTTTGAAAAGCAGGTGGTGGGAGCCCAGGTAGTCACCATGGTCCGAAAGAAAGACTACGACTGTATTGTCAGCCAGGCCCAATTCACTAACGGCTGCCCGCAAACGACCCACACAATCATCGATATGGGTAATCATGCCGTAGGTCTGGGCAATGGATTCGCGCAGTATCGCTTCGTCCCAATCCCGCATGAAGCGGGTGTTGAAGCGCTCCAGAAAACCGCATGGGTCTGCCGTATGATTCCAGTTTTCAGGCAAGGAGATGGCGGCGGGATCGTACATCTCGCTATAGGGTCTGGTAGCGCAGAAGGGGTGATGCGGATCGGGGAAGGACGTGACCAGGAAAAAACTTTCGTCTCCCACGTTCCTGAGAAAGTCAATGCTTTTCTGCGTAATCCAGTCGTTGTAATGCCATTCCGGAGGGATTTCCATACGCCAGGACATTGAGTCCGGCAGGGAGTAATAACCCCTCTCCCGGCTCAATTCTGCCTTGGTGCCAGGACGCTGGGCTTCCACGTCATTGACATAATCGCCATTGACATAATTCACATGACCGCCCACGTAATCCACGCTCTGGTATCCATAGAAGGGCAGCGGCAGAGCCGTGATTTCGCCTGCATTCCAGAGATCACGGCTTTCCCAGGTGGCTGGCTGTCCATTGGCATCCTTCGCGTCGGTGCTGAAGGGCTGCAGATGTATCTTGCCCACACAATGGGTACGATAGCCGTGTTCGGACAAGGTACCCGTCAGGGTTGGAATGCGTTCGTCCAGATTGCATCCGTTGGTAGTCAACCCATGCTGACGAGGGGTGAGACCTGTGTGCAGAGAAGCCCGTGAGGGTTGACATACGGGGTTGGTAGGATAGGCCCGGGTGAAACTGACACCCTCTCGGCAAAGCTGGTCCAGATTGGGGGTCTGGACCTCCTGGTTGCCGTTCCAGCCCAGACTGAAACTGTTCATTTGGTCTACGATAATGACCAGAAAATTCGGACGCATAAGTTTCCCTTATCCTTTCAGGCCGGTCAGGGCAATACCGCGAATGATCTGCCGTTGGAACAGCAGGAATGCAATCACGACGGGAAAGACGGCAATAAAAGCTCCGGCATTCTGGGCCGCGAAGTTGCGTTCGTATTCTGCGGCAAAGGTTGCCAGACCCACAGCCAACGTGAACTTGGATGTATTGGTGAGTACCACCAGGGGCCAGAGCAGATCATCCCAGTTGGCCAAAAACTGTATTATGCCCATCGCCGCGAGGGCAGACGGTACCAAGGGCAACGCCACTTGCACAAACAGTCGGGGTTCGCTGGCTCCGTCAATACGGCCTGCATCCAGCAGTTCGTTGGGCACACCGTGCATAAACTGACGCATCAGGAAAATCCCGTAGGGCGTCACGACCGCTGGCAGAATAACGGCTGTGTAAGTATTTAGAAGATTGGTCCAGAGCACCACCTGATAATGAGGAATGAGCAACATCGGTCCCGGAATCATCATGGTTGCGATGATGACGTAGAACATGGCTTCCTTGTAACGAAACTCGTATTTGTTCCACACGTAGCCCAGGTAGGCTGACGTAAACACGCTTAGCGGTGTGGCCACACAGGTGATCAACAAGCTGTTCAAGAAATAACGAGAGAAATTGATTTTAGTCCATGCCCGGATCAGAGGTTCCAGCGTGAACGTCTTGGGTAGGAATGAGGGAGGATAAGCACTGATTTCCGCTTCCGCTTTGAAGGTGGACATGCCCATCCAGAGAACAGGAAAGAGCATGACCAAGGCGCCGATAAACAGCATTAGATAAAGCAGGAATGAACCCAGATCGAAACGCTGGACACTCCTCGGCACCGCGGATGTGGACATGAGGCAATATCAGGCGCCCACATCCCAGGAACTTCGCAGAAAGCGTATCTGCAAGAAAGTCAGGAACATGATGATGCCGAACAGTATGAACGAAATGGCAGCTCCATAACCAAAGCGGAACAGCTCGAAAGTCTTTTCGTACAAAAGCAAAACCACCGAGGTGGTGGCGAACAGCGGACCGCCACTGGTCATTACAAACATGGGAACGAAGACCTGGAGGCTATTGATAACGCCGACCACGACAACAAAGGAAAGAGCGGGCATCAGCAGGGGTAAGGTAATGCGAAAGAAAGATGCGCCGGCTCCCGCGCCATCGATCTGGGCGGCTTCATAATAGGTGGGAGGAATGTTCTGCAGCCCGGCCAGGAGGATAATCATACGTACCCCCAGGTACTTCCACAGGCCAAACATAATCAGGCTGGGCATGGCGTATTGGGGTCGGGTCAGCCAGCCGATCTCGGGAGGGGGAGGTAATTGGAGCCAATCGGCAAAGGCAAATATGGCTGTGTTCAGGATGCCAAAACGGGGCTGGTAGATGAATTCCCATACCAAGGCTACACCGACCATGCTTGTTACCGTTGGCATGAAATAGCTGGCGCGGAAAAACGCCTGAAAGCGTTTGACCGAATTGATCATCACGGCTACAAACAGACAGACGAGGGTGCCGAGGATGACATTGCCGAAGGCAAATTCGAAGGAGTTGCCCATCGCTTGCCAAAAACGCTGATCCTGGAACAAAGCCTCTGTATAGTTATCCAGCCCTATAAATTTCTGGGTAGGTCGCAAGGGCTGCCAATCGAAGAAACTGTATATGAAGGTATAAATGAAGGGGAAGACAGTCCACACTAGGAAATAAACAACCGCAATGCCAACGGCACCAGCGATCATTGCATTCTGGCCGGCCAGCCTGATTCGGTGTGGGTCTTGTGGGAGGCCTTTCCGGAAAGGCCCCGATGATCCAAGGCGCACTTTGCCTCTACCTATAGTTTGTGGACCTGGAATCGGCTGCCAGTTATGGAACTGGCAGCCAATCAAACGGATGGGTCAATTAAGGTTGGTCAGGAATCATCAGATTGTGATGTTTGTAATTGCGTTCAATGATATTCCAGTCTTCCCTTTGGGCAAGTTCCTGATCAATGAATTGCTCTGCCTCTGCCATGGCATCGTCGATGTCTGCGCCGCCGACCAGGATGGGAGCAATGAGAGCTTCACCAATCCCTGTGTTGTATACCGCTGGGGTATCGTTCACGATACCCCACTCCACGGCCCCCGAAATCACTTTGGCTACCTGATCTTCCTGTACCTCGGGCAAGTCAATCAGCTTCTGGTAGGGCGGAATAAAGCCGTTGCGTAAGGCCACGGTACGGGCGACACGGACATCGTCACTATAGAGGAAGTGCCAGAAATCCCACGCTACAGCCTTTTCGACGTCGGAGGCAAAGGAATTTACCACAGCTTCCACCGCGAAGCGAATGTTGCCGTAGGCAGGCTGGAAACTCCCGTCGAAAGTGGGGATCGGGGCGGCAAACCATTCCAGGTCAGGATTGTTGCGTCGCAAAACGGAGGTAATCCAGGAAAAGTCCGCAATGATGGCCGCGGTCTCTGAAGTGAATGAATCCAGACGGTTCGGCATTTCGGGATCTACCACCCGGTCTACCTCATGCAAATCCTTAATGAATTGCAGGACATTCCGGCTCTCCTGGTTGTTGATCTGAGTGCGCTTGCCATCTTGGGTGAACAAATACCGACCCTGTTGATAACACCCGTTCTTGTGAAAGGTGGGCCAATCTGCCTGGAATCCTGACAGGATGATCCGGTCTTGGTCATCATATTGGGTCAGGGCTTTGGCGGCTATCCTAAGATCTTCCCAGGATCTGGGGGGTTCATCAACCGAAAAACCGGCTTCTTCCCATAAACGGGTATTGATGTACATAACCGGCATCATGGTGCCCATCGGCAGGAAATGGCGACTGCCGGGTGTTCCTGTGGGACAGTCCATGGCGCCTTCAGCAAAAGCAACCCAATTGTCGTCCAGGAACTTGCGATTGGCTACATGATCCGGCATCGGGTCCATCAGGCCGCCGTCGCAGAATTCAGTCAGCCGCGACGTGTGCATATGAAATATCGTTGGACCTTGCCCGGCGGGCACATTGACCGCGAGTTTGGTCCAGTATTCGCCTCCTCCCAGATTGGAGACGTTGATGGTGACGTTGGGATAGAGTTTCATGTACTCTTCGGCCCATTCCAGTTCATATTCGTACCGATCCAGGGCCCATTCCCAGTATTCCAGGGTTATCGGTTCGCCGTTGTTAATACTGTCCTTGACGACATAAGGAATGCCGGTAGCGGCATTGGACAGCTCAAAGACATTGTCAGGTACCTCAATCGTACCGATTTCGACCACCGGACCCGCCACTGCGCCCGCATCACTATCCCGGGCTTGGGGTGCACAACTGGCAATCGCCGCCGTCACCGCCATGCCTGCGCCTAACCGAATGAAAGAACGTCTGCTCAAAGGTGTATTGTTCATGTCACATTGCTCCAGAACTATGGATCAAGAATGCAGGAAGCAAGAAAATCTATAGAATGCGGCTGCGTCTGTACGATACCAGAGATCTGTTTCGGGGACAAACTACTTCCAATAAAGTCAAATAGGAGTTTCAGAACAGGCAGAGCATCCTTGGCTACAGATAGTCGCCTGCCTGATTCATCGTTAGTCCCAATCCTGCTTGGCAAGCGGTGTTGATTTCTGGCGCCGTCCTGGTTTCTGAACCGGCCTAATTACCGTCTGTGATCGCGGACAGATGCCAGGTAGAGATCACAATGCAAAGAGGTCAACACCAAACTGACGCCTCCATCTGAAAATGGCGGGAAAACCGGTGAAGCCCGTGGAACGATGCAGTATCTGCCTTACAGGGAATAAGGATCGGCCGCATCCCGAAGACCATCACCGACAAAATTGAACATCAGCACCGTCACGATAATGAAGAGGCAGGGAATCAATTTCCAGCTGTTGTGGGCCAGCGAAGCGAAATTCCGGGTCTCCTGGAGTAAAACCCCCCAGCTGACCCCTGGATCAATCATCCCCAGCCCGATGAAACTCAAGGCCGTTTCCCCCAGTATCATTCCGGGTATGGCCAGGGTAATGGACACAATAAGATAGCTGGCGAAATTAGGGAGCAAGTGGGCCAGAATGGTATTGACATCGGAACTGCCGCCTATCTTGGCTGCGGTAACGAAGTCCAGATCACGTAAGGAAAGAAGCTTGCCTCTGACCACACGCGCCAAACCCGGCCAGCCGAACAGGGAAAGCACCAAAGTAATGGCCAGAAATCTGGCCTCTACGCTCCACGTTATCGGTATGGCGGCGGACAGCGTAATCCATAGAGGTAGCGTGGGAATGCTGATCATCAGATCAATGAGACGTTGAATGCCTTCATCCACTACGCCGCTGAAGTAGCCTGACAGGCCCCCAATGAGGCAGCCCAGGAAAAAGGCAATGAATACGCCGGCGAAACCAATCAGGAGCGAGATGCGTCCTCCTTTGAGGGTCCGGGAAAACAGGTCCCGACTAAAGCTGTCAGTGCCGAACAGAAAGATGAATCTGTCTTCCCCGGAAACACCGAACAGATGATGATCAGCCGGGAAGAGACCCATAAATTTGTAGGGATCACTGCGGACAAAGAATTCAATCGGTAGGATGACCGAGCGGTCTTCGGTATAGATTTCCCGGAAAGTCTCTGGATGACGTCCCCTTTCTATGCCGTAAATGAAGGGTCGTCGCCAATTTCCTTCCTCGTCTCTAATGCGGATGCGGGAAGGAGGTGTGTCTTTGAAACCCTTCATGCGGGTACTGGAATCGTAGGGGGCAAGGTAATCCGAAAAAATCGCCACTGTGTAAAGGATAATTAACGTTATGCCCCCAAGACGAGCCAACCGATGCTTGTGAAAACGGCGCCACATCAACTGGGTTACGGAGAGATATTCGTAAGTCGATTCGGATTCGAGCCCTCTGTCCGCTTCCATGGTTCTTTCCATCATCGGCAATAACCTGAATCTTGTTCAAGGGCGAACCTTGATGCAACTGCCGCCTTGGCAGGGCGGACCTTGTACAAAAAGACCCTTCTGAATTCAGGAGTCATAGCGGATTCTTGGGTCAAGCCAAATCAACCCCAGATCGGATATCATGGTGCCAAAAACCGTGAGGACACTCAGAACCATCAATATACTGCCGGCCAGCTGCATGTCTTGGGCCATTACGGCATCCAGCAACACCGGTCCGACTGTCTCCAGGTTGAGCACAATCGCTACCAGCACTTCTCCACCTACCATGGCGGGAAGAAGCCAACCAATCGTACTGACAATCGGGTTAAAGGCAATGCGGATAGGGTATTTCCACAATAATCGACGCTCTGAAAGCCCTTTGGCTCTGGCAGTTTCCACATAGGGTTGGTGCAGTTCATCCAGGAGATTAGCGCGCATCACGCGAATTAGGCCTGCAGTACCGGCTGTACCCAACACCAGCAGCGGGACCCAAACATTCTTGAGCATGTCAAGGAATTTGTCCATGCTCCAGGGGGCATCCAGGTACTTGATGGAAAAGAGACCGGTGATGCCAAAGCCCGTATGGACATACACGATCCACATGAGGAGAATGGCAAACAGAAAATTGGGTATGGCCAGGCCCAGGAATCCCACAAAGGCAAAGAAATAATCCGCTATCGAGTATTGGTGTGTGGCTGAGTAAATACCAATGGGCAAGGCAATAGCCCATACCAGGATGGTACTGGCAAGAGCAATCCCCATGGACAGGGGTACCCTTTCTGCCAGGATTTCCGTGACATCCTTGCCTCGCAACTCCCCTGCCATAGCTTCGCCCAGATCGCCGCGCAAGAATCCCCCAATCCAGCGCACGTAACGCACATAGACAGGTTTGTCCAGCCCATACCGTCTTGTGATGTAGGCGATTTCCGCATCTTGGGCCCTGATGCCCTGGGCCTCCAGGGCCATGATGTAGGTAGACAGGTAGTCCCCTGGAGGCAGTTCAACGATCACGAAAATGAGCCAGGACAGGACAAATAGCATGGGGATCAGGATAAGGAAGCGGCGAATGAGGATGGGGATCATGGTCTCAAGAACTCCTGCTACAAGCTACTGTATCCAGTCCTGGCCTGTGCAGAACGTCAGGCGTTCTGCATGTCTTCTTCCACCAGAGCCCGCCGCAATATCTTGCCCACCAGTGTCTTGGGCAACTCATCCTTGAAGGCGAATTCCCGCGGGACCTTGTAGGGAGCCAGAGACTGGGAACAGTGTTCCTTGATCTCTTCTTCGGTCAGGCTCTGTCCAGGCTTGGTCACAATGTAGGCTTTCACAATTTCACCCCGTTGCGGATCGGGCAACCCAGCCACGGCGGCTTCCAGGATGGCATCGTGCTGGTAAAGAACCTCCTCCACTTCACGGGGTACCACATTAAAGCCACTCACGATGATGAGGTCCTTCTTCCGATCCACAATGGTCAGATAGCCCTCATCATCAATGGTTACGATGTCTCCGGTATGGAGCCAGCCATCCTCATCCAGTGTCTCGGCCGTTTCCTCGGGACGGTTCCAGTACTCCTTCATGGTATGGGGACCGCGGACACAGAGCTCGCCTTCTTCCCCAGGTTCCACATCCGTGTATTGTCCGTTCTCATCTGCTTCCAGGCTGACAATGCGTATTTCTGTGCCAGGGAAGGGCACGCCAATCGTACCGTTCTTGACTTGCCCGTTGATGGGATTGGCTGCAACCACGGGGGAGCATTCGGTTAAGCCGTAACCTTCCACCAATTGCCCACCGGTAATTTGGTTGAAAGCTTCCTGCACGGCAAGAGGCAGGGGAGCACCGCCGGAAATACAGATCTGCACCGACCGCATATTGTATTTCTGTACGTCCTCATGGTTGATGATGGCGTTATACATGGCGGGAACGCCCGGGAAGATTGTAATTTTTTCGTTCTGTACCAGTTTCAGATTGTGTTCCGTATCACGGGGATTGGGGGTAATGACCAGGCGCGCCCCTATGCGGATGCTGAGGAACACCTCGATAGACATGCCAAAAACATGGAAGAAGGGCAAAGCACCCAGCATTACTTCCATCCCTTCCGTGATATTGGGAATCCACGCCCGTGTCATGGAGACATTGGTTAACAGAGAGCGGTGAGTCAGAACTGCGGCCTTGGGCAAACCCGTGGTGCCACCGGTGTATTGCAGGATCGCCGGATCATCGGGCGATGCGGACGATGTCAGCGCGGCAGCGGACTGGCCATTCATCAAGGCATCCCAGTTGTAAAGCCCGTCACCATAGACCACATCGGTAATGTGGCCCAGTTGGCGCAGGGATTTGGCCGCCAGCTTCTTGGGGAGGCCGGGAAGCGAATCATTGATATCGGCCACAATGATGTGTTCTATCCCGGTCTCATTCTGGATGCTGCGGATGGTACTTACACCTCCGCTCATGCAAATGACGGCTTTGGTGTCACTATCCTTGAACTGGTGTTGCAGCTCCGGAGCCGTATAAATCGGGTTGGTATTGACAACTACGCATCCAGCCTTGCTGATTCCGAACAGCGATATTACCTGCTGGGGTATGTTGGGCAACATTATGGCCACCCGGTCCCCGGCCTGCAAGCCCAGACCCTGAAGCACATGGGCCAGGCGATTGCTGGCCAAATCCAGTTCCCTGAAAGTCATCTTGGACTGAATGGCCAGACCCAAGGGGAGGTATTTGAGGATCAGATGCAAGGCTGTGCGCCCAGGAAACCGATTGGCGGTAGCTGCCAGATCGTCACTGAGCAAATGATTGACGGTTTCGACCGATACCGGTACACCCTTTTCGTAGGACTTGACCCAGATTGGTTCAATGGACATGATGATTACCTTGTGGTGTATAGATGGTTACGCCAACCATTGGGGTAGCCGGGAAAACCCAGCCCATCTCCATAGTTGTTTTTAAAATTATACTATTCTGCATAATTTACCGATAGCCCGTGTTACGGGAAGCCGTAGAGACGGGAATGCCGGAATTCTGGGCTACACTGGATTCATATCCGGGAAGGACGGTACGAAAGAACGGAGCAAGTTTCTATCATGCGCATGTCCAGTCTGTTTTTTCACACTCTGCGGGAAACGCCGGCGGAGGCGGAACTACGAAGCCATCAGCTCATGTTGCGGGCGGGCTTGGTCCAACAGGTGACCTCCGGTGTCTTCGAATATCTCCCTTTGGGCATGCGGGTAAAGCAGAAGGTCGAGCAGATCTTGCGCGAGGAAATGAATGCCATCGATGGCCAGGAAATGCTGATGCCGGTGGTACTGCCCGCCGATCTGTGGCGTAAATCCGGCCGCTGGTATGCCATTGGGGACGATCTGATGCGGATGCAGGACCGCAGCGGCCGGGACATGGTGTTGGCGATGACCCATGAGGAAGTGATAACGGACCTCGTGGCCCGAACCATTTCCAGCTACAAACAACTACCGCTCATGATGTACCACATTCAGACCAAGTTCCGTGATGAACCCCGACCTCGGGGCGGTATGCTTCGTGTCCGGGAATTCACCATGAAAGACGCGTACTCTTTCCATACAGATTTTGCGGATTTGGATGCCTACTACCCCCGCATGTATGCCGCCTACTTCCGCATTTTCCAGCGGGCCGGGCTGGAAGTGGTAGCCATCGAATCGGATATGGGAATGATGGGTGGCACGATGGCCCATGAATTCATGGCCGTATCCGATATTGGAGAAGACACGCTCATCCTCTGCCGGGATTGTTCTTACCGGGCCAACCGCCAGGTGGCCGTCTTTCGCAAGGAAGCCGCAGTGGCCGGCGAACCCTTGCCACGGGAAGAGGTCCATACGCCCGGTACAAATACCATAGCGGACCTGGCGGCCTTTCTGGGTATAGCCAAAGAGCAGACAGCCAAAGCCATGTTCCTGGTGGCGGTGATGCCGGACGATGAAAAAGCCCGGGACCAGTTCGTTTTCTGTGTCCTGCGGGGGGATATGGAACTCAATGAGACCAAGTTGGCCAATGCAATCAGCGCCTTACAGTTGCGACCGGCCACAGAGGCCGAGATTCGGCACATAGGGGCCGAGCCGGGCTATGGATCCCCCGTGGACATCCAGCGTGAGGAAGTCCTGTTGGTGGTAGACGATCTGGTGGCCGGATCCCCCAATCTGGTGGCCGGGGCCAATCGCCCGGACTGGCATCTCTTGAATGTCAACTGTGGCCGTGACTATGAACCCGATGTAGTAGCCGATATCGTGAGTGCTGATGACGGTTATCGGTGTGTTGAATGTGGGGGGGAACTGCATAGCCTTCGTGGGGTGGAAGTGGGCAACACTTTCAAGCTTGGGACCAAATACAGCGAATCCATGGACGCTCTGTTTCGGGACCAGAGTGGCACGTCGCAGCCCATCGTGATGGGCTGTTACGGCATTGGCGTGGGCCGGCTCATCGCCTGCGTGGTAGAAAAGTACAATGACGAGCAGGGCATCAAGTGGCCCTTGAGTGTAGCCCCCTACGCTGTACATCTCATCAGCTTGGCGACCGCCAGACAGGAGGAAGTCAGGGCCAAAGCCGGAGAGCTTTACGCTTCGCTACAGGAGGCCGGCGTTGAGACCCTGTATGACGACCGGGACGCCCGGGCCGGGGTCAAATTCAACGATGCGGATCTCGTTGGTATTCCATTTCAGTTGACGGTAGGTCAACGGAGCCTGGCACAGGGCCAGGTGGAATGCAAAGTACGACGGACGGGTGAACGGCACATGCTGGATGCCGCGGCTGTCATCTCTGAACTGAAGCCGTTATTCGCGCAGGAACAGGCCGTGCTCGATGAGTTACTGGTCCCAGCTACCTGATGTCTAATGCTGACTGCCAGGGGGCACGGAATTGAGGTGGGACAGTATTCCTGGTAACAGGCTCAGATAAGCCTGTTCTGCCTGCCCCGCGGCTACGATGACTTCGTCACTGTCAGGACGTTCGGCAGAGGCATCATCATCTACGCACAGGTTGGTAATGGTGCTCATGGCTAATACTTCCATACCGGCATGACGGGCCACGATGGTTTCCGGCACTGTACTCATGCCCACAGCATCAGCACCGAGAAGACGCAGCATGCGAATCTCAGCTGGTGTCTCGAAATTGGGGCCTGCTACATGTACATAAATGCCCTGCTGCAGGACTAGGTGCTGTTTCCTGGCTTGTTGGAGGGCCAATGCCCGCAAGCGGGGACTATAAGCCTGATTCAGGGCCGGAAAACGTTCACCCAATTCGTCAATATTTGTACCCCGTAAGGGATTCAGGCCTGCCATGCCAGGAAAGGAAATGTGATCCCTAATCAGCATGATGTCCCCTACATTGAAGGCAGGATTCAGGCCACCAGCGGCATTGGTCAGGACTAGCACTGAGATGCCCAGGCAGCGCAGGACACGGATCGGAAATGTAATTTCTTGGGACGTATAGCCTTCATACAGATGAAACCGACCCCGCAAGATCACCAAATGGACATTGTCGACCTGTCCCATCATCAGTTCTCCCTTATGTCCGGGAGCCGTACTGGATGGGAAATAGGGGATGTCGCTGTAGGCAACGGTCTGTGGGTCTTGGAGCAGATGAGAAAGGTTATCCAGACCACTGCCCAGCACGAGGGCGGCCCTGGGTTGGTGGGGTGTGAGAGTGCGGAGGAAGTTAGCTGCTTCCTGGGCAGTACGAAAATCAGAGGCACCAGCTACGGGCATGGTCCTGGCCGCCTTGGGAAAGAGAACCACCGGTGTCGGTATCGTCGAAGGTAAGAGGAATCCTCAGTCCTGAACAGAATTCCGGCTGCTTTTCAGGACCGAAGGTTGGCATTATGGCTGTGCCGCAGCATTTCCAGGGTAACTGTTCGCGCAATCCCGGTATGCGGCAGATAGAACTTCAAAATGGTCCATAGCCCCTGTCGAGTCAAACGTTGATGGCGATGATTTTGGAACAGGGGTGTGTCACCTGGCAGAGATGTATCTGCACTATCCATGATGTCATCCATATGCGCATTTAGGGCATCCAGAGCACTACCATGCAGAGGCATGGAATTCTTTGTTCCATCCGGCAATTGCAGAGAGGAGCGATCCTCAGCCACGTCAGCTACGTTGAGTTGCAATAGCGTGGATGCCCGCAGTCCGGAAAAATAAATTAACTCCAGCATCGCCTTGTCGCGCAAAGGGCGGCTGGAAGGATGTCGCAGAGGGGCATCAAGCAGATCCTGCATTTCCTCAGGGTTCAGGAAGTCAGGGTCTATCTTTTCGACTGGCTGGGAGCCCAACGTAGCGGCCGCATCCTGCCGCGCCTCTCCCTGCTGTTCCAGGAATTTGTAGAACGCCCTGACGGAAGCGATCTTGCGCGCCAAAGTGGATCGCGTATAGCCGCGATCCCGCAGAAAGAAAAGGTATTCCTGAAAGTGGGCTTCCCGGGCATCCGACAGCCGATCAATCCGGGATACGGAGTCACTTTGGAAATTACGCAGAAAATTAACAAACTGGGTTAGATCATTGGTATAGGCCAGCGCTGTGTTCCGGTTCTCCAGGGTCTGCACAAAGCGGTGTACCCAGTCCTGCATGAATGACCTCCTGCCAATAATCTGCAACAGTACGGCGATTCTCCTAAATTAACATAAATTTTGGGCGTGCACATAGAATCACAAATAGAAACTGCAACACGACAAGGCATTGCAGATGGAGAATCGGCTATCCCCTATTCTACCAGTATCTCGACTTTGACGCCCTTGCCTTGATCGATTACTTCAATAAGCTGGCCTTCCTGTCCTTCAGCCAGCGAGTCCCATATAGCCTGCATCTTCACACCCTTGAGCTCAGGTGCATAGTGACAGCCGATCAGAAAACCTACTTCCAGCAGGCGGAGAGGCAGGGAAGCTCGGGCTTGGGTGGTCCCCGTATTGAGATTCGTCACCAGCAAACGCAGACGTTTCCCGGCCCAGGCACGCGAACTGAGACGTGAGTGCTCCGTGTCGTGGGGCCCATGGGTTGAATCCAGGACCGCCAGTAACTGAAAGGCCTCATCAACAGAGATCTTGCCCGTGTCGATCATCCTCAGGACCTGGAGTCGTTCTTCGGGGTGTATGGTCATGCCCCACCCAGTCTTTGCCTGTGCGCAGGAACAGAAATCATAGGGACATTCTGCCAGAACATACCGGATACGGACGCAGGACTCACCATGTCCTGATCTCAGAACTGACCCATGAGACCACGACGGCGGGCTTCGCGATCCGCCCACAGAAACAGGGCCAGACCAACCGCCAACCAGATGATAGAGTGCCAGGTCAGGAGTTGCAGACGACCATTCAGCCATACATCGTGCAAAGCCAGGCCCTCCAGGGTGACCATGCGCAGGTTTTCAATGCCCAGGGTGGTAGGTAGGACCCGGGTGACGTTGGCCATCCATTCAGGGTAAAAAGTGATAGGTACGATGGCTCCGTTGAGAAACAGCAGGATATTCTGAATCAGATTGGTAAACGAAAGAATGTTCTTGAACAGCAGCGTGGCACCAGCCACCAGATATCCCAGGCCGTACAGACCCAGAATGGAAAGCAGGAATATGGGAATGACCTTGGAGTTGAGCCCCAGGTCCAGACCAAAGCCCAGGGTAATGGCCCCACCTCCAATCGAGACTACCAGGGTAGTCCAGATCAGGGAGGCCAGGGTGCGTCCAAAAAGAAGGACCCAAAAGGGGATGACCCCCATGGACATCTGTTCAATGGTGCCCTGCTGTTGTTCTTCGCGCAGGGCGAAACTCATATTGCCGATGGCAAAGATGGCATAGGTCCAGAATATGAAGCCCAGCAGGGAGGAGGCCATGGCTTCCATATCAAATTGGCCGTAACCCATGAAAAAGCTGATGCCCAGAAAAACCATGAACAGGCCCAGAACCTCGGTCACAACATTGAACTTAAAGGTCCACATGATCAGCAGACCTTTCCAGGTTTCGGCCGCTACGGCGCTGACCATGCGGAAAGACCGGGTAGCGGGCCCCGAGGCTGACGGCAGAGACCAGACGGGTTCAGCCAGAGGGGAGGAAGCGGTGTCAGACATGGGAATTAGTATTGTTGATTAGATGAATAGCTGCATCCTCCAGGGAGGATACAGCCTGTTTGATGGCCAGTACCGGTACGTCTAAGGACCACGGTGCTATGGTAAACGCCACTTCTGCGCACTGGACCTTGTGGCTGGCTGGGAAGCTGATAGTCGTGATCGGGCGGTCCGCATGCAGAATGGCATTAGGCCAAGCTTGGACCGCCCAGGGTCTGACTTCAGTTTCGGGGGCAGCTGTCTTGCCAAAGCGACGGGCGAGGGCCTGAATCCCAGTAATTGCATTGTGTACATCCAGGCCCAGGGCAGGTTCATCCAGCAATACGATAGGGTCGTTGTGCCAGAACATGCTGAATACGGGGTTGGCAGGAAAATATCAGAACTGACCGATAAGACCGCGGCGCCGGGCTTCGCGATCCGCCCACAGGAACAGGGCCAGGCCCACAGAAAACCAGATGATGGAGTGCATGGTCAAGAGTTGTAGGCGGCCGTTCAACCATACTTCGGACAGGGGCAGCTCTTCCAGGGTAACCATGCGCATGGTTTCAATGCCAAGCGTTGTGGGTAGCAAACGGGTTGCGTTGGCTAACCAGGTCGGGTAGACGGTGATAGGTACAATGGCACCGTTGAGGAAAAGGAGAATGTTCTGAATCAAATTGGTGAACGAAAGAATATTCTTGAACAAAAGCGTAGCGCCGGCTATGAAATAACCCAGACCATAGAGCCCCAGGATTGACAGCAGAAAAACCGGGATGGCATTGGGGTTAAGACCCAGTTTCAGGCCAAAACCAAGAGTTATGATGCTACCTCCTATCAAGAGCACGAGAGTGGTCCAGAGCAGGGAAGCCAGGGCCCGTCCAAAGAGGAGTATCCAGAAGGGAATCATACCCATGGACATCTGTTCAATGGTGCCCTGCTGTTGTTCCTCACGCAGGGCGAAGCTCATGTTGCCGATGGCATAAGACGCATAGGTCCAGAAGATGAAACCTATAAGCGAGGAAGCCATGGTACCGGTATCGAATTGCCCATAGCCCATGAAAAAGCTGATACCCAAGAAGATCAAGAACAGACCCAAGACCTCGGCCACAACATTGAACTTAAAGGTCCAAAGGATCAAGAGCCCCTTCCATATTTCGGCTGTCACGGCACTGACCATGCGGAATGACCGGGTAGCGGGTCCCGAGGCTGACGGCAGAGACCAGACGGGTTCAGTCACAGGGGAGGAGGCGGTGTCAGACATGGGTGTCTGTATTGTTGGTCAGATGAATGAAGATGTCCTCCAGGGAGGGGACAGCCTGTTCAATAGCCAGTACATCGAGGGGCCAGTTCGCAATGGTGGCGGCCACGTCCGCGATTTGGTCCTTGCGGTGGGCAGGAATACTAACAGTGGTGATTTGACGATCTGAGTGCAGGACGACATTGGGCCAAGCCTGGATAGCCCAAGGCTGGACTTCATGTTCAGGGGCAGCCACCTTGACATGGAGGAATTCGCGCTTGTACAGGGCGCGCAGTTCCTTTACATCCTGATCCGCTATCTTGTGGCCCTTGTCGATGATGACAACCCGCTGGCACAATTCCTCTGCCAGACTCAGCTGGTGAGTGGTCAGGATCAGGGTTTTGCCAAAACGGGAGGCGAGGGTCTGGATCCACTGCTTGACCGTGACCGCGGCCTGTACATCTAGACCAAGGGTAGGCTCATCCAGCAATACGATGGGCGGATTGTGAATCAGAGCGCAGGCAATGGCTGTTTTCTGCTGCATACCCCGCGAAAACAGGCGTACCGGATCGTTACGTCGATCCCATAGATCCAAATCCCGTAGCAAAGTTTCCCCCCAAGACCGCATCTGCTTGGAAGACGCCCCTTTGAGGCGGGCGGAGTAAGCCAGATTCTGCAGGGGTGAAAGGCGCCAATAGACGTTGCGGGTTCCCTCCAGCACCGCGCCGATAGACTGCATGGCGGTCAGGCGATGCCGTTGCAGATCCCTCCCCTGAATCCGGATGGTGCCTGTGTCCGGCAGGATGAGGCCACATATCATTTTGATCGATGTCGTCTTCCCCGCCCCGTTGGGACCGAGGAAGCCTAAGACTTCCCCATGTTCAATCGTGAGATCCAGTCCTGCCACAGCCTGAATGTCGTCACTGCGACGCGAGCGATAGGTTTTGGACAGTTCCGCCAACTCGATGGCGGGGGCAGTCAGAGAGTCGGACATCATTGAGAAAGGGTCTTGAGCAATTCGTTGGCTTCATCGACTGTGATCTTGTCCTCGGACAGCATACGCAGGATCATTTTGCGTTCCTCTGCCAGGGCATTGGGATCGCGCGAAGGACTGGAGGCAGGATGGGATGAAGTGAACAGATTCGGCTTTACCTCCTTCTCCCAGATATTTCGCGATTGGGTCTGCACCGTCTCTGCGACCTCGCGGGCACTTTCCAAGGCATCCTGGCTGATGTCCTTGAACTGTGCCTGGAGGTCCTCTCTTTGCTGGGTATCCAGCCCATGATCCTTGAGAGCCTGATTGATCTTGTCGCTGACTTGACCCAAGACTTGGTTCACACCGGTGCGGATCTGCTGGGCGACACCTTCCACCGCCCAGTGGACGTCCCGGACCTCCTCGGCTTCAACCCGTGTGGGATCCGGACCTGGTTGGTCTGGATCGACCTCAACCAGGGCGATATGGCCTCCAGCCCGCAAGCGCACCTGGGCTGTACCCTCCCCCAAGACTCGCACTTTAGCTCTGGAACTGCCAGGTCTGAGTGTGGGGCTGTCCATCGCAATTTCGGCATTGGCGTCATGGGGGATATGGCATGCGAGTCGGCCACCGGACCGAATATCATAAGTCTGCTCACCCTGGGGATTGATGGATACCCGCACATGGCCCCCGGCATCTACATGCAACTCTTTTTGCATGTGTTCCAAATGGGCATGGCCCCCGATAGAGGGAAGGCGACATTCCCCTTCGATATGGGATCCCTTTGCATGTCCCCCCACTTGGTCAATGCGCACATCTCCGCTGCACCGCTCGAGATGGAGATGTCCGCCTACATTGTGAACTTGCACCTGTCCTTGGCTTTCGGTCACGTTCAGATGTCCCCCAACAATATGAACCGTAATATCACCGACGCGCTGGAAGCTGCCATGCCCTCCGATCGATTCCCCTGCTATGCCATGGCTCAGATCCCTGGCCTCGCAGTGACCGCCGACGTTCACCAGTTGAACCTGTGCGTCCAGCGGTACCGTTACCTCAATGTTCTTACGAGCTTCCAGGACATAGTGCTCGTCCGTTTCTTCCCATGAGGCTTGGGCTGCTCCCGCACCCGACAGGTGCACATGACTTACCGCATCTCCTTGCAGAACCAGATTCTTTTGGGCCGTCACCTTGATTACGACCGCAGAGTCCACTTCATAGGTACGTTCTTCCATTGTTTTCCTCCTTGACTTGAACCATAGGTCGCCACACGTATAAAAACTGCAGAGCTAGCTCAGGCTTCGACACGCATGGCGTCAAGAGCCTCCGAGACCGACAGGTGGCCTTGGTCGATCTGATCCAGGATCGACCTGCGATCCTGGATGGTCTCGTATTCCTCCGCAGCAGGCGGTTCCTTGAGACCCAAGGCCAGTATGATGTCTTTCAGCCGGGACCGCAGGGTAGGGTAGGAAAGGCTGAGTTCCTCCTGCATGCGATTGAACTTGCCTTCGCATTGGATGAAGGTAAGTACAAACTCGATCTGGTCTGGGGTCAAGGCCAGGAAGGGAGACTGTACCTGAAACCGACCGTTGATGGTAATGTCCCCCTCAGGACTGTACAGTTCGGTCACAATAATGGGGCCTCCCGTAAACGGACAGTGTGTGGGTAGCGTTCTCATTGGCCATCTCCCCGGCATTCGTTCCCTAGTGTTCGGTTCTGCCTCTCATAGGTCCAGGGAAAAATGGTCCCGGTACCTCGGCAGAGGTGTGACATACCTGCTCACATCACAATATTAAAATCATACTTCAATTATCTTAAATCATTATGCCTAAAAATGTCAAATTCTTTCTGTTAGATGAGGTATTTCTATAATGTGTCCTGACAAGATCAATATTCTTGATAGAGGATGATGTCAGGCTCGAATAGGGAGGTGCCCGCCGCAGGACACACCTGCCATGATCAACGCACCGGTGGCCTCTTCGTCCCCCAGTTCATCGGAACTGCATGTCGCATTCAGACCTGACTCTGATAAGAAAGTTCATGGAACGTGAAGGCTTCACTGGCGCGGAAGCAGCCGGTATCGCTGGCAAGAATACCGGCTGGAACGAATGTCGGGGGCTGTGGAAGGCCAAGATGTCAAAGTGACTTTCCTCCCAGGTTTCCGCACACTCCAGTCACCGTTTTCAGTCATTGGACTACGCCAGTGCAAATGCGACTTACACATTGCTCTGGTTGGTACAATGAACACGATGGGGAGGATTGCCTATCGTGTTCATGCACCTGTTATGACCATCTTCGTGTCCGGATGTCAGGTATGACGAAGTTTTTTAACAAGACCGGATCTTGCAGACCTTCCGACCATTACATGCTGGCTGCCATGTCACGGTTGGAAGAGTTTGATCTTGAGCGCCTGATAACACAGAAGGCATATTTCGTCCTGCATGCCCCGCGCCAGACAGGCAAGACTACCGCGATGCAGGAATGGGCCCGCCAGTTAACCGCAGCGGGCAACTATATTGGGGTCCTGGTTTCCATGGAAGTGGGTACTCCCTTTCACGACAATGTGGGCATGGCCGAAGATGCTATTCTGGAAAGTTGGCAGGAAAGTATTTGTTATCAATTGCCCCCGGACCTGCATCCTCGGTGCTGGAAAACAAGTGCCCCCATGGGACATCGAATTGGTTCATTTCTCACGGCATGGGCCCTGCATGTGTCCCGTCCTATCGTCGCGTTGCTGGACGAAGTCGATGCCCTGCAAGATCAGGTGCTGGTGTCTGTACTACGCCAGTTGCGCGCTGGCTTTGAACGACGTCCGGATGCCTTTCCGAGTTCCATTGTAATCGGTCTGCGTGATATCCGGGATTACAAAGTGAAATCGGGAGGCTCACGGTATCTCCATACTTCCAGCCCTTTCAATATTGCTGACAGTTCCTTGGTCTTGCGCAATTTCACAGGCGCTGAAGTGTCGGCGTTATTAGGTCAGCATACAACCGAGACAGGCCAAGTCTTCACCCGGACCGCGCAGGACCAGACTTTCTTTTTGACCCAGGGACAACCTTGGTTGGTCAATGCCCTTGCCAAAATCTGTGTGGAGGAATTGGTGCCAGACATATCGATGGCCATCGATCAGCACCATATCGTAAAAGCCCAGGAAATCCTGATCCGTCGTCGCCAGACTCATCTGGATCAATTAGCGGATAAATTGCGGGAACCACGGATCAAGAGTGTCATTGAACCCATTCTGGCTGGGGGTACGCTTGAGGATGTGCCACAGGATGATCTTGATTACGCTCTGGATCTGGGATTGATTCAGCACATGAATGGCAGCAGCGTGGCCATCAGCAACCCTCTTTACGGGGAAGTGATACCCCATATGCTGGCGAGTAGCACGCAAGCCTCCTTGCCAAGCGCAAGTCCAACCTGGCTCAATCCGGATGGAACGCTCAACCCTGGCTTGCTGCTCGATTCATTTCTTGCCTTTTGGCGCCAGCATGGACAGCCCCTTCTGAAGAGTGCCCCGTACCATGAAATTGCCCCCCAACTGGTAATGATGGCTTACCTGCACCGAGTGGTCAACAGCGCTGGGCGCATTGAGCGCGAATATGCCATAGGCTCGCGCCGCATTGATCTTTGTCTCCATCACGGTGGCGTACAGATGGCTATGGAACTCAAGGTCTGGCGCGACCACGAATCCGATCCGAAACAGCAAGGACTGAACCAACTGGA
This sequence comes from Anaerolineales bacterium, assembly GCA_034422235.1. GTDB lineage: Bacteria > Chloroflexota > Anaerolineae > Caldilineales > Caldilineaceae > Bin34. The sequence continues at coordinate 25,465 of DAOUJU010000013.1, forward strand.
TCGTTACCTCAGCGGATTGGATCTGGCAACTGGATGGTTGGTAATCTTCGATCAGCGCAGCGGGTTGCCGGATATCAGTGAGCGCACCACAACGGAAATCGCTACCTCCCCTGCTGGACGAAAGGTCACCGTTATTCGCGCCTGAGTTTCAGGGTTCCGTGGCCTCTGGGCAGACGCAATCAGGCAACTCTCCGTTCCGCCGTGTGACACCGCGACCTACTGGCAAATCCTTGAGGCTGGCCGTATTCTTCTGTAATACCTCAAGGATGGGAACTATGGTCTGCCGCCCGACAGGTTGCAATGCAAAATGTTCCTTCACCGAACCTGCCCATGCAGTGCCGTCTGGGGGACATGAGCCATCGCCACTGTCCCCGGGCGGTGTCTGGCAGGGTAAGCTATGGCAGAACTGGATGCCACGGCCCTGCTGTTACGTTGTCCTTCTGGTTGTGGGCCGTGTTTAGTGCGAAGAAGACTGGGACTCGTCCTGTTGCGTGATGAACAGATCGCGAATGCCACCGAGGGCACCAAGTACACCGGAGGCTTCGTAGGGAATGAACACCTTGTTGGATTCACCGTCGGCAATGCGTTCCAGGGTGTCCAGGTAGCGGATGGCAATCAGGGAATCATCCGGTTGGGCTTCCTTGATGGAATTGAAGACAACCTGGATGGCATTGGATTCGCCTGCGGCTTCAGTTTCGAGGCGATAACGCTTGGCATCTGCAGCCAAGCGGATCGCTTCAGCCTGGCCTTCGGCTTCCAGGATAGCGGCTTGCCGGGAACCTTCTGCCTCCAGAATCTGGGCGCGCCGTTCTCGTTCTGCTTTCATTTGCTGGTGCATGGATTGGGTCACGTCCGACGGGGGCTCAATCCGCTGGATTTCGACACGCACCACCCGCACACCCCATTTGTCTGTGGCCTCATCCAGGACTTCGCGCAGGGTGGAATTGATTTTGTCCCGTGAGGTCAGAGCCTGATCCAGTTCCATCTCGCCCACGACATTACGCAGATTAGTCTGCGCCAGCTTGACAATGGCTACGATGAAATTCTGTACGTTGTAGATGAGGCGGACCGGATCCGTGGCCTCATGGTAGATCACGGCATCTACCTGCACGACGACGTTATCTTTGGTGATGACGTCCTGTGGTGGCACATCCACCACCTGCTCACGCATGTCCACTTTGATAATGGAATCGATGAAGGGAATGAGAAGGGTTAGACCAGGGTCGGCCGTACGCACATACTTGCCAAGTCGCTGCACTACCCCGCGCTGGTAAGGCGTAATGATCTTCAGACCCGCGATCATATAGACCAGAATCAGAAAGACCAGAATACCGAGAATATAGAGTTCCATGGAAGCTCCTGAACAGAAAGATAAGAAAAGGGATCTCAACCAGAGGCATCGGGAGAAGCGGTCAGGGATACAACCAGTGAGGTACCATCAACCCGTTGAATTTCTACCGTGGCGCCAACAGGGATAACAGAGTGATCCAGCGATGCCGCATTCCACAATTCTCCTTTGACCTGGACTCGCCCCGTGGCCTGGATGGTATCAATGGTTTCTGTGACTAACGCTGGCATGCCAATGAGTCTGTCTACGTTAAAACGGTTATCTGCGTCCTGGGTCAGCCGTTCGGACAGCGGGCGCATGGCAAAGAACATGACGAGGGAAACCACACAAAAGAGCACAATCTGGATGCCGATAGGCTGACTTGACGCGAAACTCAGAATCGCTGCCGCCCCGGACCCCACACTGAAAGGGATCAGGTAAAGACCGCCTGTGAAAATCTCGGCGATCAGAAAGATCATGACCAATCCTACCCAAAACCAGGGCTCGTACTGAACAGATAATTCAAACATGGCATCCTGTGCCTGATTCAAGTGCGGAACAATGATCCTGCGTACACCTGGGTGCATTATAGACGATTGGATTAATTGCTAAGGGGATGTATCCACCGAATCCGCCCTAGAGCAGAACCCCTGTATCGAGATAGATTCGGACTTTAGGGAAAGGGGCTAGGTGCTACCCAATCCCCGGATCGGTGAAACGCGTTAGACTCCCATGGGCTCATTGAGTACACTGGGTCATCCATACCCTTGCCACTACGGACAGATTCCCTATGCCGGAGCCTTTCTCTGCACCCCAAACCGTTAAGCAGGCCCTGGGTGAACAGGGTTATATTGCCACGGATGAGATCGCAACGGTGGTCTATCTGAGCCATGTTCTGGAAAAGCCCTTGCTCATTGAAGGTCCCGCCGGTGTAGGCAAAACTGAATTGGCCAAGGTGGTGGCTGGGGCCACAGGACGTGAGTTGCTCCGTTTGCAATGCTACGAAGGACTGGACGAGACCAAGGCGCTGTATGAATGGGAATATGCCAAACAGTTGCTCTATACCCAATTACTACGCGACAAGCTGCAGGACGTATTGCAGGATTCTCAGACCTTGACAGCCGCGGCTGATCGACTTGCAGCCGAAGAGGATGTCTTCTTTTCCCTGCGTTTCCTGCTCCAGCGCCCTCTGCTGAAAGCCATCATGCATCCTGAACCGGTCGTGTTGCTGATTGATGAAATTGACCGTGCTGATGCGGAGTTCGAGGCCTTCCTGCTGGAAATTCTCAGTGATTTTCAGGTCAGTGTGCCCGAGATTGGGACTTTGCAGGCTCAGGTTTTGCCTATGGTTTTCCTGACCAGCAATAACAGTCGCGAATTGAGCGAAGCCCTCAAGCGGAGGTGTCTCTATCTGTTTCTGGACTATCCCACATTGGCACAGGAAATGGCGGTGGTGGAACTGAAGGTGCCAGAACTGGATTCGGCCCTGACCCGCCAAGCGGTGGAGATGGTGCAGGGCCTGCGCCAACAGGATTTGCGTAAACGTCCCAGTATCAGTGAGACCCTGGACTGGGCCCGCGCCTTGCTGGCTTTGAATGCCAAGCGCCTGGATGCCAAGATCCTCCATGACACTTTGAGTGTCTTGCTAAAACATGAAAGAGATCAGAACCGAATCCAGAGACGTCTTCAAGACGTTGACGATGACCGTGAAGAAACCCATACCGACACAGAGGAGTTCTAGCCTAATGGCCCGTATGGCACCCGGTTAGGCGATCCAAGAGTCAGGCAGGCAGGACGGACAAGACCATGGAAGAGCGCATAATGCAGTTTGTCAAAGCGCTGCGGGCTGGAGGAGTACCGGTCAGCATGGCTGAGACCGTGGATGCTGCCCGGGCGATTACCCACATGGGTATCCGAGACCGAAATGTCTTCCGTCTGAGTCTGCGGGCCGCCATGATCAAACGCGGGAGTGATGTACCCCTCTTTGAGGAATTGTTTCCGATCTTCTTTGATGGGGCAGAAGGTACACCCCCTGATATGCAGGATCTGATGGAGGATATATCCGAGGAAGAAGCCCAGATGCTGGCCCAGGCCTTGCACCAGTTGCGGGACGACTTGGCGGCCAATCTGAAGAGATTGCTGCGTGGAGAATCCCTAACTCCAGAGCAGTTGCAGCAACTGGCGACCCTGGCCGGTCTCAATCAGGTGCGCAATCTGAAATATCGGGATTGGATGGTGCGCCGCATGCAACGGGCCCTGCAACACGACAGTGTGCGCAAGGCCATGCAGGAGTTGGCGGAGCTGCTCTCAAAGATTGGTTTTTCCAAGGAACGTCTGGCCCAGATGCGGGAGATGCTGCAGGCCAATATGGAGGCTGAGACAGAGCAACTGGATCAATTCGCAGGTCAGCGGATCACCGAGAACATGATGGACCGGCCCCCAGAGACGGATATAGATGCCCTGATGAATGCGCCCTTCGGCTACCTCAATGAGGATGACATGAACGTGTTGCGCCGGGAAGTACGGCGGCTGGCCGCCATATTACGCAGTCGCATTGCGCTCCGCCAGAAACGGGAAAAGAGCGGGACACTGGATCTGAAGTCCACTTTGCGTACCAACCTGAAATACGGTTCTGTGCCGTTCAAGCTCACCTATCGCCAGCGTCAAAAGCAACCCAAGCTGGTCGTGATCTGTGACATATCCACCTCCATGCGCTATTGCTCGGAACTCATGCTGAGTCTGATCCACGCGATGCAGGATCAGATTTCCAAGACCAATGCCTTTGCCTTCAATGATCATCTTGAATTTATTACGCCTGACTTCGGGGCAGGTACAGCCCAGGAAGCGATCGAGACCGTATTGATCCGGATGCCACCCGGTCATTACAGTACGGACTTGGGAGGGAGTTTGCGGGAATTCCAACAGCAGTACTTTGACATGGTAGACCCCCGGACCACACTGCTCATGGTAGGGGATGGTCGCAACAATTATCGGGATCCTGCTACCCGGGTCTTTTCGGAAATGGCCCGCCGTAGCAATCGCACGATCTGGCTCAATCCGGAGCCACCTATGCTGTGGGGAACCGGCGACAGCGATATGCTGGCATACGCCCCCCACTGTGATCATGTATTGCAAGTGCAAACCATGACGGAATTGACTGCCGCCGTGGATGAGCTTTGGAGTCGCCCTTCACGCTGACAGGCCATTGTATGTGTGCCTGCCTGTTCCATTTCACGCTCCTGAAGAAAATTTGCCCTACAATGTGCTTTAGTCTCTTGTGTGACCCATAAGAGGCGGGTATCACGGATAAAGGGAATACGGACGAGGACAAGGAAACTCATGGCCATGCGGGCTGACTACATCTGGATGAACGGGAAAGTTCTGCCGTGGGAAGAAGCGACGGTACATGTATTCACGCATGCATTGCATTATGGATCCAGTGCCTTTGAGGGGATCCGGGCCTATGAACTGAACGGTGTCCCTCACCTGTTTAGGGCACGGGAGCATTTTGAACGACTGCTCTTCAGCTGCAAGGTGATCCGCATGGAGTCACCTCTCGATGCAGATGAATGGATTGAAGTAGCCAAGGAAATACTCCGTGCCAACAAGCTGGCCAGTGCTTATATCCGTCCTCTGGTTTTTCGGGGGTATGAAACCTTGGGAGTCGATGGCCGTGGATGTCCCGTGGATGCGATTCTAGGGGCCGTGCCCTGGGGACGGTACCTGGGGGCAGACGCGATCGAGAAAGGGGTGGATGTCCAGATAAGTAGCTGGACGCGTATGTCTTCCAACATGTTTAGCCCCCTGGCCAAGATAGGAGGCCAATACGTCAACAGCCAGAATGTAGTTATGGAGGCCAAGGACAATGGCTTCAATGAAGGTATTGTCCTGGATGCCCGCGGCTATGTTTCTGAAGGAAGTGGTGAGAACATCTTTGTAGTGTACAAAGGCACCATATACACGCCACCTTTGGCCAATTCTGTCCTGAATGGTATTACCCGGGACTGCGCCATCACGCTCGCCAGCGATAAGGGTTATGAGGTCAAGGAAGAAGGCATTACCCGCGAAATGTTGTATTTGGCCGATGAAGTCTTCTTCTCCGGTACCGCGGCAGAGATTACTCCTGTAAGATCGGTGGATCGGTTACCCGTGGGCAACGGAGAACGGGGTCCTATCACCGCGGACATCCAGGCCGGATTCTTCGGTATCGTGGAAGACGGTATGGAAGACACGCATGGCTGGTTAACGCCAGTGCCTCTCACGTAGATTACGGGGGCCATCGGACTCCGGCCCAGGGACGTTCGGCCCTCGCGCGCATTACCATCCCTGGGGGTAGACTGAATCCCTCAGTACTCCTCTACCGCAGCTTGCACTTGGGGGGAAGAAAGTCTGGTAGGCGCGCGCCAGGGCCAGCAGGATACCGCGTATACACCAGGAGGCGTAGGTCTGCCGCAAATCTGCGCGGGGGGCGTTGCGCAGTTGTATTTCCTGCCCCAGGTTGTAGAACGAAACGCTGGGCTGTGGACCCGATGTGATACTTACACCAGCAGCGGTAGGCGTGCTTGGGCCGGCCCGGCAAATGATTCCTGATGAAGCGGTCGGCCCCGACGGTGTTGGCCAGTTGTCGCGCTTTTGCTTGGGGCTACCGGGCACAGGCCGGCAGCCTCTAAGGGTGTGCACAGTGCGTTATACGGTGTCTCGTTCCAGGGTAGGCTTGTAGTACCTTCTTCCTGTACAGTTGGGCAGCAATTTCAGCATCCGCATTACGATTCTAAAAACAGAACAGATATAAGAAAAAATTCTACCTGCCAATTAAGATTATGTATACCCCTTAGTTTATTGATATGATGTCAGTTTCTATTCTTATATAGGCCTGAAGGCAAGGTAGGCACACGACGTCATCAAGTCCGGGCAGACATTCTTGTTTCGCATTAATTGTCGGCTGCGGTTGTTCGCAGATGACAACGTGACCAGTCAGTCACCCGTTCAGCATGCATGACTCGCAACTAGAGGCCTTTCCGGGGAAATGTCGTTATGTCTGAAACTGCCCTAACCCTCTCTGGCTCTTATCATTCCACGCCCCATGCACATCCTGGCCAGCCAGTCAAACAGGGTCTCTATGATCCGCGCTACGAACACGACGCCTGCGGTGTCGGCTTTGTCGTAAACATCAAAGGTCAGAAGTCCCATGCCATTGTTGCGCAGGGGTTGCAAGTGCTCCTCAATCTGGCGCACCGGGGCGCGTGTGGATGCGAGCCGAATACGGGCGACGGTGCCGGCGTCCTGATGCAGATGCCGGATAAGTTCATGCGCAAGGTCGCCGCGGCTTCAGGCATTGAACTGCCGTCACCTGACGAGTACGCAGTGGGCATGATCTTCCTCCCCCAGAGAGAGGACCACCGTTTCATTTGTGAGCAACGCTTCGAAAAGATTATCCGTGCCGAAGGGCAGACCGTTCTCGGCTGGCGGACCGTGCCGACCGCCAATCAGGGGTTGGGTCACACGGCCAAGTTGGGCGAACCGGTCGTGCGTCAGGTATTTATTGGACGCAATCCGGAGCGGTTGACAGGTAACGACGATCTGGCCTTCGAGCGCAAGCTTTACGTTATTCGCAAGCAAGCCGAAAACCAGATACGGTATTCTCAGTTGCGGGAAGGGAATACGTTCTACATCGCCAGTCTCTCGTCGCGCACGGTTGTCTATAAGGGCATGTTGATGTCTGTGCAGGTCAAGGGCTTTTACCCGGATCTGCTGGATGAGGACATGGAGTCGGCGCTGGTAGTGATCCATTCGCGCTTCAGCACCAATACCTTCCCGAGCTGGGAACGCGCCCACCCCTATCGCTACCTGATTCACAACGGAGAGATCAACACACTGCGCGGTAACGAGAACTGGATGCACGCGCGTCAGTCCCAGCTCAAGAGCGAGTTGTTTGGCAATGACATAAAGAAGATTCTGCCGATCATTCACGATGACGGCAGCGACTCGGCCAAGTTCGATGAGACGCTGGAATTTCTCTATCTGTCGGGACGTCCCTTACCCCATGCCATGATGATGATGATCCCGGAGCCGTGGCAGCAGCATGAAACCATGAGCGATGCCAAGAAGGCGTTTTACGAATACCACAGCACGATGATGGAGCCGTGGGATGGGCCAGCGTCCATCGTCTTTACCGATGGCACGATCGTGGGCGCAGTGTTGGATCGTAACGGGTTGCGGCCCTCGCGCTACTGCGTCACCAAGGACGACATGGTGGTGATGGCGTCGGAGGTGGGGGTGCTGCCGATGGAGCCGGATCGAATCTTGCGGAAGTCGCGTCTGGAACCGGGCCGGATGTTCCTGGTAGACACGAATCAGGGCCGCATCGTCTCCGACGAGGAGCTGAAGGAGACGATTGCCCAAGTCCATCCCTACCGCGCGTGGCTGGAAGAGCATATGGTCAGTTTGGATGCGATTCCCCAGCCCGATGTCGACGTACCGGGTGTAGAGCACAGCACACTGATCGAAAGGCAGCAGGTATTCGGTTACACGTTTGAGCAGTTGCGCATACTGTTGGCGCCGATGGCAACCGACAGTGTGGAGGCCTTGGGCGCAATGGGTAACGATACGCCAGCCGCAGCCCTGTCCAACCATTCGCAGTTGCTATACAACTATTTCAAACAGCTTTTTGCCCAAGTGACCAATCCTCCCATCGATGCCATCCGCGAGGAATTGATTACCGCCACCGAGGTAATGCTGGGCACGGAGTTGAACCTTCTTGAAACTAAGCCGGAGAACTGCCGTCAACTAAAGTTAAGCCGCCCGATTCTTATGAACAGCGAGTTGACCAAGATCCGCCACATCGAAGAAAGCAGTGCGAAAGGTTTCCGCGCAAGAACTCTCCCGATTCTTTTTGACATCAACGGGGGGGAGGATGCATTGGAACAGGCACTTGAAGATCTGTTCCAGGCTGCCACGGAGGCGATGAACGAAGGAAACAACATCCTCATCCTTTCGGACCGGGGTGTTGGCCCCGGGGTTGCGCCGATCCCTGCGTTGCTGGCGACCTCTGGGTTGCATCATTACCTGATTCGCAACGAGACGCGCACGCAGGTTGCGCTGGTTGTCGAATCCGGCGAGCCGCGCGAGGTGCATCACCTGTCCTTGCTGATTGGCTACGGTGCGACGGCGGTCAACCCATATCTGGCATTGGAAACGCTGGCCCAGATGATTGAGAATCGGCTGCTGGTAGGGATCGACCATGACGCGGCCGTTTACAACTACGTTAAGGCGGCCATGAAGGGCGTCGTCAAAGTGCTATCCAAAATGGGCATTTCGACGATACAGAGTTATTGCGGCGCCCAGATCTTTGAGGCTCTCGGTCTAAGCCAGCGCTTGGTCAACAAATACTTTACCTGGACAGCGACCCGGGTAGAGGGGATCGATCTACCGGAGATATATGCCGAAGTAAAGATGCGCCATGACCAGGCCTATCCTGTGCGACTATTTTCACAGGCCCTGGCGAACGGCCACGCGCCCAGGGTGTCCGAGTCGGTGCAGGTGGCCGCGAAGATGAACGGGCGTGGGGAAGACCAGCTTCTCGCACCTGGAGGTGACTACCAGTGGCGCAAGGATGGCGAACTGCACTTGTTTAATCCGCGCACAGTGCATTTGCTGCAAAAAGCCGTGCGGACAGAGGATTACGCTTCCTTTAAGGCGTACACGCAGGATATTGACCTCATGAACAAGGAGTGGTGCAACCTGCGCGGTCTGTTGGAGTTTGATTTTGAAGGCGCACCGAGCATACCCATCGAAGAGGTGGAGCCGGTGGAGTCGATCTGCAAGCGCTTCAAATCCGGGGCCATGTCCTACGGTTCGATAAGCAAGGAAGCCCATGAGACGCTGGCGATAGCCATGAACCGTATCGGTGGGCGCAGCAATACCGGAGAGGGCGGAGAAGATCCCGCCCGTTACATTCTGGAACCGAATGGCGACTCAAAGAATAGCGCCATAAAGCAGGTGGCTTCCGCCCGCTTTGGCGTGACGAGCAACTATCTCATCAACGCCAAGGAGTTGCAAATCAAGATGGCACAGGGAGCCAAGCCGGGTGAAGGGGGGCAGTTACCGGGCAAAAAGGTTTATCCCTGGATCGCCGAGGTACGGCACTCCACACCTGGGGTTGGTCTGATCTCGCCCCCACCCCACCATGACATTTACTCGATCGAAGATCTGGCGGAGTTGATCCACGACCTCAAAAACGCCAACCATTACGCCCGCATCAACGTGAAACTGGTGTCGGAGGTGGGCGTGGGTACGGTAGCGGCAGGTGTCGCCAAGGGCCATGCCGATGTGATTCTGATCAGCGGTCATGACGGCGGAACCGGCGCATCCCCGCAGACGAGCATCAAACATGCCGGTCTGCCGTGGGAGTTGGGTGTGGCCGAGACGCATCAGACTCTTGTGATCAACAATTTACGCAGCCGCGTCGTCGTTGAGACCGATGGCCAACTAAAGACGGGCCGCGATCTGGCGATCGCGGCGCTGCTGGGTGCTGAGGAATACGGTTTTGCCACCAGCCCTCTTGTTGCCCTGGGCTGTATCATGATGCGGGTCTGCCACTTGGATACCTGTCCGGTGGGCGTCGCCACCCAGAATCCGGAACTGCGGGAGAAGTTCACAGGGGATCCCCAGCATGTAGTCAATTTTATGCGCTTCATCGCCCAGGAGTTGCGCGAATACATGGCGCAGCTCGGGTTCCGCACCGTGAACGAGATGATCGGGCGCACCGACCGGCTACAGGTTCGCCAGGCGATCAAACATTGGAAGGCACAGGGGATCGACTTGAGGGAGATTCTGCACCGCCCGGACGTGCCGGAAGACTGGGGGCGCTACTGCCAAATCGATCAGGATCACGGTCTGGACCAGGCGCTGGACAACATGACTTTACTCGAACTTTGCCAGCCCGCGCTGGAAAACAGCATCGAGGATGTGCACCGTGCCCACGAGGGCCGGCAGACTGAGAATGCAGCAAGTCTTTTGCGCAGAGTGAAGGCGACACTTCCGATCGCCAACACGAATCGGGTGGTGGGTACCATAACCGGCAGCGAGATTACACGGCGCTTTGGCCCACAGGGGTTACCGGAGGACACTATCCAGTTGCATTTCCAAGGGGCAGCCGGCCAGAGTTTCGGCGCTTTCATACCTAGGGGTATGACACTGGAACTGGAAGGCGATGGCAACGATTACTTCGGTAAGGGACTGTCAGGCGGCAAGATTATTGCTTACCCGCCTCACGGCTCCACGTTCAAGGCCGAAGAGAACATCATAATCGGCAACGTTGCCTTTTACGGTGCGACGAGCGGCGAGGCATACATACGCGGGATGGCAGGTGAACGGTTCTGCGTGCGCAACTCAGGAATGCACGCGGTTATTGAAGGTGTCGGCGATCATGGTTGCGAATACATGACGGGGGGACGGGTCGTCGTGCTTGGCCGGACAGGTCGCAATTTTGCCGCGGGCATGTCCGGAGGCATTGCGTATGTATTGGATACGGAGCCGGTGGATGGCGTCTGGTTCAGCAATCGGGTCAACTTGGAGATGGTCGAGTTGGCAGAGCTGGGTGACCCGGAGGAACGTGCTGAGGTTCACGAGATGATCCAACAGCACTATGCCTATACCAATTCCGAGGTAGCCGGAAGGATTCTTGCGGATTGGGATATCTACGTAAGCAAGTTCATAAAGGTATTGCCGAAGGACTATAAACGCATGCTCCAATGTCTCTCTGAGGTTGAAGCCACAGGGCTTGAGGGCGAGGAGGCGTTGATGGCGGCATTTGAGCGAAATAGCCAGGACTTGGCAGCACGGGTAAGCGGCAACTGAGTATTGCGTATGAGCAGTTGGCAACAAAAACAAAGTACTGCGAATCAATACGCATCACGCAATACGCCGTCAGGAGATTGTTAATGGGTAAACCAACCGGCTTTCTTGAATTCAAGCGGCAGACCTTTCCGGAACGCCCGCCCCTTGAACGAATTCAGGATTGGAATGAGTTTCACCTTCACCTATCGATAGCGGATCTGCAGCAGCAGGGCGCCCGTTGCATGGATTGTGGTATCCCCTTTTGCCATACGGGGACGATGCCGGAAGGCGGTTGTCCCATCAACAATCTCATTCCGGAGTGGAACGACCTGATCTATCAGGGTCGCTGGCGCGAGGCGCTGGCGCGTCTGCATGCGACGAACAACTTTCCCGAGTTTACTGGTCGGGTTTGCCCGGCTCCGTGTGAAGGCTCCTGCACGTTGGGTCTGATCGAACCGCCCGTAACGATAAAGAGTATCGAGTGTGCGATCATCGACCGGGGATTTGAGGAAGGCTGGGTCGTACCGCAGCCCCCCGCCGTACGCACGGGGAAACGGGTTTCCGTGGTCGGATCGGGGCCAGCGGGACTGGCGTGCGCAGCGCAACTCAATTCGGCCGGACATACGGTAACCGTTTACGAACGGGCGGATCGAATCGGCGGGTTGCTGATGTACGGTATTCCGAACATGAAGTTGGAGAAGGAGACGATCGAGAGGCGCGTAGATCTGATGCGCGCCGAGGGCGTGACATTTGTGACTAACTGTGAGGTGGGGAAGGACATTCTGGCCGACAGACTGCTGGAGGACAATGACGCGTTGGTACTCTGCGGAGGTGCGACAAAACCCCGGGATCTGCCGATTGAGGGCCGAGAGCTGGATGGTGTCCATTTTGCCATGGAATTCCTGCATGGGAATACGAAGCAGTTGCTGGATGACAAGCATGGTTCTGTTCCGGGCGAGGGTTTCAGCTATCCGTTCATCTCCGCGCAGGACAAGGACGTGATCGTGATCGGCGGCGGGGACACAGGCAACGACTGCCTGGGTACTTCGATGCGCCATGGCTGTAAGAGCGTTAACATGTTCGAAATCCTGCCCAAACCGCCACCAGACAGGGCTCCAGACAACCCGTGGCCGGAGTGGCCGCGTATTTTCCGTGTGGACTATGGCCATGCGGAAGCCGCAGAACGCTTCGGTGGAGACCCGCGCACGTTCCTGATCAGTACAAAGAGATTCGTGGGTGACGAACATGGGAAACTGAAGGAACTGCATACGGTCATGATTGAGTGGGTGGCGAACGAAAATGGCACACGACCCCAGTTGCGGGAGGTTCCGGGAACCGAAAAAGTGTGGCCGGCCCAATTGGTTCTGCTGGCGATGGGCTTTCTGGGGCCGGAAAACCCTGTGCTCGATCAACTCGGCGTGGAGCGGGACGCGCGCTCCAACGCCCAAGCTGAATACGGGAAGTTCGCCACTAACGTGCCTGGCGTTTTCACAGCGGGCGACATGCGGCGCGGGCAGAGCCTGGTGGTATGGGCCATCAATGAGGGCCGGGGTGCGGCGCGGGAGTGTGACCGCTATCTGATGGGGGAAACGAGTCTGCCCTAGATACGGTGCGAAAAACTGGGATGTGCACATGATCGCGTAGGGTGGAGGTGCGCCGGCAGTGCTATGCATAGGTATTAGCCCAGGCTCATTGGCCGGGAGGTAGTCCATGAAGAAAGCCCTGTCTGTATCCATCCTGTTACTCCTGGCCGTCTTCTTGGTAGCCTGCGTCATTCCGGAACCACTCCCGCTGCGGCCCATCGCGACCGCCCCGCCTAGTGAGACCGAGCGGCCCCCGGAAGCTACGCCCGACCCCGAGGCAGGGAGGATACAGCCCCTGCCCTGTGGTTATGATCCGGTGTTTGGGCGCATGGCACCGTATGAGGGGTCCTGTGTCATCCTGGATACTCTTCTGCTCAGCGTGGCCGAATCCTATACAGTGGAGCAAGCGGCGGCCGTAATCAATGCCCGGCCCGGGTGGACAGTAATAGAACATTGGAAAGCAATCCATATGGTACAAGGGGAATACACCCCGGACAATTTGACCCTGGCCCAGTTGGCAGCGGAAAAGGCTGCGTTGGAGGCTCTGCCGCAAATCGCACACGCCGAGTTCAACATGCTGGTCACCGTCGATACCGACGATTAGGTACCGGCCGCTTTGCCCGTACCCCCACTACATGGACTAATCCCCAATCAGACGGCTCTGCTCCTGGCCGGCAATCAGATGACGCCTCTCCCCCCGGAGGTCAGACGACGGACTGCCCGGTCAGTTGAAGTGGTAATGACATGCTTCCCTGAAGGGCGAGGTGCTGGCGTCTGGCTGGCGGTGCGGGGCCCAAGACCCCACCGTGGACGGAGATGGCGCGGGCGGACATAAGGGCCAAGATATGCAGGGGGTGGACCTGCCCCAGATGGTACAACCGCTCTATGCCCCCGCGTTGAATCCGGTAGAGCGCTTCTTTGCTGAATTGCGCCGTGCGATTGAGGGCTGGTCCTACCGGTCCCTGCGGGATAAACAGCAAGCCGTCACCACGGTCCTGCGGCAGGGACGGGACGATCCGGCCCAGGTCCGTCAAATGTGTGGCCGGGCTTGGATCCGGAATATCCTGACCGCCTTGCCGACACGGGAGGCAAGGGCATAATCACATCCAATGGGTATGACACGCCAGCAGAGGTTCTGGCAAGTTGTAATGCAGGACTACCCGGTACTCACAATCCTGGCAAGATAGGGATGCTGGCAGCCACGTTCTGGTCTGGACCGTCACAGCCATCTGCAGAACACGGAAGACACCCCGGTATTTGTCCTTATTCCAAGCAATTTATTACAATGGTAAAACCAAAAGCGAGAATTGAGATGTGCACCTGTTTCCTTGGTCACTTTGGGTCAGGTGGATTGGGAGCTGGCTATCTGTTTCTCGTATCTGTCATCACTAATTCCAGAGGAGAGTGCCGTCGTGTTACCTGAAAGAAACCGTTTGAATCGCCGCCAATTTCTGGCTTTGACCGGGACCACGGTGATAGCCGCAGGGCTCGCCGCATGTGCTCCCCCTGCAGCTGCGCCCTCTGCCACAGGGGAAGAGCCTATGGCTGCACCGGCCAATATTCAGTTTGTCACTAACCATGCTTCGGTCTCGGAACCTCAGTTTCAGCAGGTAGTAGATAATTTTGTAGCAGAGCACTCGAACGTCAACATTGAGCTGCTCAATGTCACCCAGGAGTATTACACCACCATCAATACGCAAGGCGTAGGCGGTGATCTGCCCGATATCTTCTACACCCGAACTTTCGATGTAGTGCCGTATGCTGACAAGGAATGGACGATCAACCTGCAGCCACTGATCGAGAGAGACAATATTGACACCAGTGACTTCTGGGAAGCCGAGGTTACACAGATGGTGTACAAGGGTGACCTGTATGCCCTACCGTATGACTTCTCCAATCTGGCAGTAACGTATAACGAGGACCTGTTCAATGAATTGGGCCTGGAAATTCCAGATGGTAGTTGGGACTGGGCAGGTCTTAAGGACATAGCCAGTCAACTGGTTCTGGAAGAAGATGGTCGACAGACGCGGTGGGGCTTTGTACTGCACCCCTGGCCCTGGGTCTGGGTTGGCATTATCGCGGCCAACGGAGGACGTATCCTGAGTGAAGACCAGACAGAATGTGTCCTTCTGTCGGATGCCAATATCGAGACTTTCGAGTTTGTCAAGAGTCTGCGCACGGAGGGCATCGCCCCCGAAGCCGGTGCCATGCCACAGGGTGTCGAAGGTTTTTCAGCGGGCTTGCTGGGCATGACCACCATGGGTTCATGGGCCACCCAGTGGCGTCGCGAGATTATTGGTGACAAGTTTATCTTCGATGTTGTACCTTATCCCTTCGGTTCCGAAGGACGAAGGGCCGTTTCAGCCGCCGGTGGTGCCTGGGGCATCGCGGCGAATTCAGAACATCAGGAAATCACCTGGCAGTTTAATGTACATCTGACCAGTACGGAATCGACCAACATTCTGATTTCTGAGCCGATCCGCAGCATTCCCGGCCGCAAGTCCTCAGTACCGGCCTGGCAAGAAGCGGCTTCCCGGGGCGACTTGCCACCCAGGAATGTTCAGGTTTTCGCGGATCAAATGGAAGATGCCTATGCCGAGCCCTTCCCTGTGTACTGGAAGGATCTGCAGAATGTTTGGAATAACCGTATTGGTGCCCTGGTCTCGGGAGGCGGAGATGACCTAGAGGTCGAGGAAGTTCTGACCACTGTGCAGAACGAGGTTAACGATATTATCGCCATCTATGATACCTAGTTGATTCTTTAATCCGACAAAGTCAGGCAGGCTCCGAGCCCACTTGTCTGCCTGGCTTTTTTTGATCACTTTTGCTGTGGCAATTCTGCCTGCAACCCGAAAGTCTCGACGGGAAGCCCTGGAGGGCTATCTCTTTCTTCTCCCCTGGTTTGTGGGATTTGTGCTCTTTACCGCGGGGCCATTGCTCGCTTCCCTTTATCTGGGTTTTACCACTTTCCGGGGAAGTGGGTTGCCCAAATGGGTGGGCTTGGCCAATTTTGTACGCCTTTTCACGGAAGACGAGATTTTCTGGCAGTCGGCCAAAGTGACGGTTCTGTATGCCATTGGCTTTCTGCCACCGGGCATGGTGCTGGGTTTCGGCATAGCCTTGCTCATGAATCAGAATGTTAAGGGCGTCAGCATATTCCGCACTATCTATTATCTTCCCTCCGTGATCACAGGGGTAGCCGTCGCTGTCCTGTGGGGCTTTGTCTTTCACCGTGAATTCGGCGTGCTGAACAATCTGCTCGACCTGGTAGGTATAGAGCCGATTTCCTGGCTGTTCGATGAAGACTGGGTGCTGGTTGCCTTCATCATCATGGGACTGTGGGGCGTGGGGAGTGGCATGATCATCTATCTGGCAGGCTTGCAGGGGATTCCCACGGAACTCTATGAGGCGGCTTCCATTGATGGTGCACACCGTCTGCGCCGTTTCTGGACCATAACCATCCCCATGATGTCGCCTACCCTGTTCTTTGTGCTGGTCACCGCGCTTATCCAGACCTTTCAGATTTTTACCACGGCCTTCGTCATGACGAGGGGCGGTCCCAACTACGGCACCTATTTCTTCAGCGTCAACATTTATTTCACCACTTTTCAATCCCTGCGCTTCGGCTATTCTTCCGCGATGGCCTGGCTGCTTTTCTGTCTAATCCTCGCCCTGACCCTGCTCTTGTTCCGCTCGGCCAGGTGGTGGGTCTTCTACGCCGGCGGGACTGAGGAAACCACATGACGGTTGACACTGCACTGGGTCCGGGCCAAGACGGCAGCAGGCAGGAAACCGGCAGGCCCATGGGCCTCCTGGAAAAGCTGGTTACCTACTTCGTGATCCTGCTGGGCACATTGGTGCTGATGATTCCCTTCGCCTGGATGATCTCTACCAGCCTGAAGCCTTTGGATGAGGTGTATGAGTATCCGATCGTCTGGATTCCCTCGCGTCTGGTTCTGGAGAATTACGCCGACGTATTCGAGTACGTACCGTTTGGCCGTTATCTCTGGAATTCGGCCTACCTGGCCACCATGGGCATTATCGGGAACATTCTGGGCAGTTCCCTGGCCGCTTTCAGTTTTGCCCGACTCCGTTTTCCAGGCCGTACCGTTTTCTTTTTCATCATGCTCAGCACGATGATGGTACCGATGTGGACAACGATGGTGCCTACGTTCATCCTGTTTTCGCGGCTGGGCTGGCTGGACACCTATCTACCTATCCTGGTGCCCGCTTTCTTCGCCGTGCCCTTCTATACCTTCCTGCTGCGCCAGTTCTTCATGGGCGTGCCGCGGGAGATGGAGGAGGCGGCCCGGATCGACGGCTGTTCCACGCTGGGCGTCTTCATCCGTATTTTCCTACCCCTATCTGTGCCAGCGCTAGCCACGGTCGCCATTTTTTCCTTCTTTTTCCACTGGAATGACCTGCTGGGCCCCCTGATCTATCTGCGTACACAACTGAAATTTCCTGTGGCTATGGGTATTTCCTCTTTCCAAAGTGAACAGTACGCCAATTTCGCCCTGATGATGGCCGCTGCCACCATGGCGCTGATACCGATGCTGATCGTGTTCTTTTTTGCCCAGCGTCTGTTTATTCAGGGCGTAGTAATCACAGGCGTAAAGGGTTAACGACGTGAGTTGCCTTGGCAACTGCGCAAGAGTTGTCCCTCCTCCCCTGCCAAGGCAATTCAACTGAGGTTAAGAGTTGCTCTGTCCTGTCTTGGGAGACGGGGCCAAATGGACCACCGGGATTCCAACCCCCATATTCGCGCGGGGACACGCAGGCTTGTATACTGGGATGAGTGAAAACAGAAGTGTGATGCAGTTCAGGGCAACTGACATGACAGCCAAATATAATCCCGCTGAAATCGAAGCCAAGTGGCAAGGCGAATGGGAAGCCCAAGGGTTTAATGCAACCTGCGAGGATTCCAGTCGGCCCAAGTGGTATGCCCTGACAATGTTGCCTTACCCTTCGGGGGATCTGCATGTGGGACACTGGTTCGCCATGACCCCCAGTGATGCGGCGGCCCGGTTCAAGCGTATGCAGGGCTACAACGTTTTCTTTCCCATCGGCTTTGATGCCTTCGGTCTGCCTGCGGAAAACGCCGCCATCCAAAGGGGTATCCATCCCCGGAAATGGACTTACAGCAATATTGACAACATGCGGCGGCAACTACGTCAGATGGGAGCCATGTGGGCCTGGGATCGCGAGGCGGTGACTTGTGAGCCCGGCTACTACAAGTGGTCCCAGTGGTTTTTCCTGCGGATGCTGGAAGAAGATCTGGCGTACCGGGAATATGCACCAGTGGACTGGTGTCCCAGCTGCAATACCACCTTAGCTCGTGAACAGGTTTGGGGTGAAGACAAGCATTGCGAACGCTGTAAAACACCCGTAATCAAGAAAGAACTCGAACAGTGGAAATTCCGTATTACCCGTTACAGTGAGGAACTCCTGCAAGATCTGGAAACACTTGATTGGCCTGATCCCGTCCGTATCATGCAAACCAACTGGATTGGCAGGAGCATTGGGGCCCAGGTGGTGTTTCACACCGAGGGCGGTGATCCGATTGAAGTCTTCACGACACGTCCGGATACGCTCTGGGGATCTACGTTCATGGTACTGGCCCCGGAACATCCCCTGGTCAGCAAGGTTGTTGCTCCCGAGCGGCGGACGGCGGTGGAATCCTACCAGGCACAGGTGTCACGGCTGGATGAAACCGCGCGGGGAGACATGGACCGAACCAAGACCGGTGAATTTACCGGGGGGTATGCCATCAATCCCGTCAACGAGGCACGTATCCCCATCTGGATTGCGGACTACGTCATGATGGACTACGGCACCGGAGCCATCATGGCCGTGCCGGGGCATGACGAACGGGATTTCGCCTTCGCCCAGCAGTTTGGACTGGATATCGTGCGTGTAATTGCCGGACCGGACGGAGCAACGGGAGAACTGGAAGAAGCCTGGGAATCCCAGGCTGACGGTTTCATGATGAACAGTGGAGACTTCGATGGCACTCCCGTGGGCGAAGCCGTAGCCAAAGTTACGGCGTGGTTGGAAGAAACGGGCAAGGGAAGGCGCCAAGTCAATTACCGGCTGCATGACTGGCTGATTTCGCGCCAGCGCATGTGGGGAACCCCCATTCCTGTCATCTACTGTCCTGAATGTGGAACGGTACCGGTGCCCTATGAGGATCTGCCAGTTACGTTGCCCGAAGACACAGAATTTCGGGCAACCGGGGAGAACGCCCTCCTTTTCAATGAGGAATTCCTGCATGTCGAGTGCCACCGATGCGGTGCGCCAGCGCGACGTGAAACAGACACTATGGACACTTTCATGTGTTCCAGCTGGTACCAATATGCCTACATTTCACCCTACTGGCAGGATGATCGGTCCTTAGCACGGGATGACAAACCCTGGGACCCTGTGGCAGGCAAGTACTGGCTGCCGGTGGATCAGTATACTGGCGGCATTGAACATGCCACCATGCACCTGCTGTATACCCGGTTCTTTACGAAGGTTCTGCGGGAAATTGGTGTCGTGGACTTTGACGAACCCATGCTCCGTCTCTTCAATCAAGGCATAATTCTGGGGGCGGATGGCGAACGAATGTCAAAGAGTCGAGGTAACGTGGTAGACCCTGACGACATTGTCGGACTCTATGGCGCCGATGTCGTGCGTGGTTACTTGATGTTTATAGGGCCCTGGGATCAGGGCGGGCCCTGGGACCCGCAGCGGATTGAGGGTATTAATCGCTTCCTGCACCGGGTCTGGTCGGTAGTTATAGAGCCTCCTGGTTCCGACAACGGTCGACAAGGGGATGTGAAGGCCCTGGAGCAGAGGCTCCATGCGACTATCCAGAAGGTGACTGAAGACCTGAATCATTTCAGGTTCAATACCGCCATATCGGCCCTGATGGAACTTAATAATCATCTGATGAAGGTACGCAACACAGATCTGTCTCATGGTCCGCTATGGAACGATGCGATTACCAAGATGTGTCTGATGATGGCACCCTTCTTCCCGCACATCAGCGAGGAACTGTGGCACCGGACCGGTCATGAAGGCAGTGTCCATGTGCAAGCCTGGCCTACCTATGATCCGGTCAAGGTTGAGGCTGAGGAAATAGAACTGGTAGTGCAGGTGAACGGCCGGGTCAGGGCGACCCTGTCCGTGACGCGCGGTCTGCAGGAAGGCGATGTGAAGTCCCACGCCCTGTCTCATCCGAATGTGCAGGCCCATGTAGCCGATGCCCCGATCAAGCGGGTCATCGTCATACCGGACAAACTGGTCAACCTGGTGGTCTAAAGGACTCCTGTATAGAGGTAAGGTACACTCGTGGACGATTCCTGTCTCTTCTGCCGTATTGTGGAAGGTGAAATACCTGCGGATATTCTGTTTCAGGACGATCGGGTGACGGCGTTTCGCGATATCAACCCACAGGCGCCTGTCCACGTCCTGGTAATTCCCAATCAACACTCCGCCAGCTTGGCGGAAATGGGTGGCGCCGATGCTACCACGCTGGGACGCATGGTGGAGGTTCTCAATCAAATGGCGGAACAGGAAGGCGTAGCTCAATCCGGCTTTCGGGTATTGGTTAATACCGGACCGGATGCCCATCAGGAAGTACATCATACCCATTTCCACCTGCTAGGTGGCCGTCGACTGGGGCCGATGCTGGCGACCTGACTCCGTAGCCAGCATCGGCCCGCCAGGAATTCATGTATTGGCAATCCGGGAAGGAAAGACTGCCATGAAGGGTGGCAAGAGTAATGTAAAGAAAGCCGCACTGGCGTATTCGGGCGGCCTTGACACGAGTGTCATAGTTCCCTGGCTGCGCAACAATTATGGTTGTGAAGTTGTCTGTTTTTGCGCCAATCTGGGTCAGGAAGAGGAACTGGAAGGACTGGAAGAAAAAGCTCTGGCCTCTGGCGCCTCCAAGTGCTATGTGCGGGATGTCAGAGAGGAATTCCTGACCGACTTTGTGTTTCCCACCTTGCAGGCAGGCGCCATTTACGAGAAGGACTATCTGCTGGGTACATCAATGGCTCGTCCCTTGATTGCCAAGCATCTGGTGGAAGTGGCCCAACTGGAAGGATGTGACGCCATTGCCCATGGGGCAACGGGCAAAGGCAATGATCAGGTGCGGTTTGAATTAACCGTGATGGCATTGGCTCCCCAGCTCCGGATCGTGGCGCCCTGGCGGGAATGGAGCATCCGCGGTCGGCAGGATGCCCTGGAGTATGCCGAAGAATACAATGTGCCCGTCAAGGCTAAAGCCGACCGGATTTATAGCCAGGACACCAATCTCTGGCATTTGAGCAACGAAGGGGGCCCCCTGGAAGATCCCTGGAATGAACCTCCCGCGGATATGTACGAGTGGACGACGGATCCACAGGATGCGCCTGATACACCGGAATATGTGGAACTGGAATTTGTGCAAGGCGTTCCCACTTCCCTGAATGGGCAGGCACTCGATCCCGTGACGCTGGTTCGCCAGTTGAACACAGTGGGCAATCAACACGGCGTGGGGCGTGTGGATCTGGTGGAAAACCGTCTGGTGGGCATGAAGAGCCGGGGGGTATATGAGACTCCGGGGGGCACGATTCTTTATCGGGCTCACAGTGCCTTGGAACAGTTGTGCCTGGACCGGGAAACCTTGCACTACAAACAACAGACAGCGCTAAAGTTTGCCGATCTCGTCTATAACGGTCAGTGGTATACACCGCTACGGGAGGCTTTGACCGCCTTTGTCAACACGACTCAACGGACCCTCAGTGGTACTGTCCGGCTCAAGCTGTATAAGGGCAATGTGATTTTGGTTGGGCGCAAGAGTCCGCACAGCCTCTACCGGGAAGACTACGTTACTTTCGAGGAAGACGACGTCTACAATCAGCAGGATGCGGAAGGATTCATCCGCTTGTTTGGCCTGCCGCTTAAGGTACAGGCCTTGGTAACCCAGGAATAATCGGCTCAGGAAACGGGATACTTTCGCGGTACGGCCGCGGCGTATCGAAACATACATATATGAGGTGACACATGGCTGTTGGGGGTGAATTGGGATTTACAGGCCAGGAAGCCGCAGTTCCAGGTTTTGATACTGTTGGGATCGCCGCCGGGATTAAAGCCAATAATCTACTCGATCTATCTCTCATTACCAGTCCCACGCCCTGTACGGCTGCCGCTACCTTTACCCAGTGCAAGTTTCCGGCGGCACCAGTTCTCTATGACAAACAGGTGCTGGCTATGAATGCGACAGGCATTCACGGCGTTGTCGTGAACAGCGGTTGTGCTAATGCTTGTACAGGACCGCAGGGCATGGCCAATGCCCGCCTCATGGCAGAAACGCTGGAGCGCGAGATAGGCAGTTCGGATCACTCGGTACTAGTGATGAGTACGGGCGTAATTGGTGTTCAGTTGCCCATGGATAAGCTGAATGCCGGTATTCCCGCCGCTGTACAGTCGCTCCAGGCAGAGGGATGGTATGACGCTGCCCGGGGCATTATGACCACGGACACCTTTCCCAAGCTTTATACCCAGGTATTTTCACTGGCCGATGAGGAAGTCCGCATCTCGGGCATTTCCAAGGGTGCGGGCATGATCCATCCCGACATGGCGACCATGTTGAGCGTGATGGTCACCAACGCTTCTGTAAGTGCACCGGTGTTGCAGGAGGCGTTATCTACCGCGATCCGGAGCAGTTTCAACTGCATTAGCGTGGATGGCGACACCAGCACCAATGATACAGTATTATTGCTGGCCAATGGGGTCTCCCAGGCACCCCTGATTGACAGTGCCAGTGGCCCCTTGTATGAGACGTTCCTGCATGAACTTACGGCTGCCAGCCAGGCCTTGGCCCAGGCAATCGTCCGCGACGGGGAGGGAGCCACGCGTCTGGTTTCCATTACGGTGGAAGGAGCGGTGTCCGACTCCGATGCCCATGCCGCCGCCCGATCCGTATCGGTCAGCCCCCTGGTAAAGACGGCATTTTATGGGGGTGACGCCAATTGGGGCCGCATCCTGTGTGCAGTAGGCAATTCCACAGCGGAGATCCAGCCGGAAAAAACCGACCTCTTTATTCAGGCCGAGGATAAACCGGAACTGCAGCTGGTGGCCAGTGGCACACCGACTGACTACGAGGAAGATGATGCGGCCGCTATCTTTGCGGCCACGGAAATTGACGTCAGAGTGGATCTGGGATTAGGCGCAGGCAAGTCAACCGTCTGGACCTGTGACTTCAGCCATGACTATGTCACCATCAACGGGGACTATCGTACCTAAGATGCCAAGGTCCTTCCCAATGCAATGCTGTAGCCCACGTGCATAAACGATCAGAATTGGCAATCCAACTCCTGTACGGTCCACGGGTCGAAATCGCTCTGAGCCTGGATCAGAGAAAAGATATAGGTTACGTCCGTTTGGACCTGCGTAAACAGAATCTCAATGTCCTGCCTTAGGTGGGGGGTACTATAGATTTCCGCGCCGGAGAATAGCGGGAGAAGAGCAAGGGGATATTTTAAGCCCCGGAATTCTGGAATCGTGGCTTGAGCATACCTTTCAAGTCTAACAAGATCGTGCATCCGACCGTATTCCTTGCCCTGGGACGCCATTAAGGCTTTGAGAGCATGCCCAAGCGTTCCTTGTGCGGCTTTACCCACAACCGTGTGGAAGGCAACCCGGGAACGAAACCTCTCCCTCTCTCATGTAGCCGCTCAAGGCATTAAACTGCAGAACCGCATGAAATGCGCATTCCATGGCCTCCAGTCTAGGGGATCCTGGGGGGGAGGATTCCCGGAAGGAGGGTGATAGGTATAACCCATGGGGGTAACTCCATCCCTGACGGCCTTGGCTGCAACATGATTGAGGCCATGTTGCATCGTGGCAAAGAGTGCAGGTGAGACTAATGTCACATCCGTACTGACAAATTCGCGGTAATAGGTTCTGCACCGCCTGGGCGGCGGCCTGACGACAGGTCGTCGCCATGGCCGGGTCATCCGGATGTACTACCAGTAAATCAATGTCCGAATCCGAATCATAGTCACCGCGTGCCCGGGAGCCAAAAAGCAGAATGTGCTCAATTCCCGTCGCTTGTTGCACCGCTAGAGCCACCCGTCGCGCTCGATCGTCATAGTGTGTGGAAGCAACGGTGTCCTGCATACCGATACCCTCATCAACAGAAACGCGACCAATATACCTACGGGGTCATGTAGAAATGTTCTTGCCCGTGAATGGACGGAAAGGCTGTATCAATGGTAGGGGACAGAGGCCTCAAATAGACTTTGTACAAAGTCCAGCTGAGAGATCAGATTTAGTTTGTGCCACAGTAACCTTGTTGGTTTCTATCCCAATTTGATATCAAAATTGGATCCAGCCGCATTGGGTTCTGATCAACTTTTAAAGAGGGAAACAGTGGTTTGTGTCGCTGATGACATCATGCTGGGAGCCTAGATTGAAAACCACTCTATGAAGTGTTTAAGATCACTCTACGACATATTGAATATGGTAGGACAGAGTGCTTAAGAGCTACAGCGGTTACAGCACCATTTATTGTTCAGCTAACTAATGCATTCGACCCCTTCCAGTTTCCTTAAACCTCAGGTTTCAATGCCAACAATCTTGGCCTCAATATGGGATTCTGCTTACAGGACCTGTTCCAGGAACATCCGAGTACGCTCAGCCTTAGGGTTGTTGAAGAATTGATCCGGTGTACTAATCTCTACTATCTCTCCTGCATCCATCAACACGAGCCGAACGGCCACTTCGCGGGCAAACCCCATCTCGTGCGTGACCACCAGAAGCGTCATGTCGGAATGGGCCAGATCCAGTATGACGTCCAGAACTTCCTTGATCATTTCGGGGTCCAAGGCTGATGTAGGTTCATCAAAGAGCATGATTTTCGGGTTCATGGCCCGGGCCATGGCTACGCGTTGCTGTTGGCCGCCAGAGAGCTGACCTGGATACTTTGTGGCTTGTTCCGGAATGCTGCGGCCCCCAAAAACTGTCCAAACTGTTGACAAATCCGGAACGTTGTACTATACCCTGGGGAAATGGTAAGGCTAGGCGGTACGATGGGGCTAGCACCAGTGGTAGAAAAAGATCAGGATCAGGCTATTCAAGGGCCTGACCAACGAGCCCTGATCCTGGCGCAAAGCCTGCAGGACCAGGCACAGCCGTTCGCAGTTTATCTGTTCGGATCGCGGGCGCGGGGAGACTGGGGGCCTGATTCGGATATCGATTTGATGGTTCTGTCCCCGGCCAAGTTACCGTCGGACATCCTCTGGAGTTGGCGGTCACAGCTACAGGCAGAAGCCGCAGCGGTGTTTGATCCCCCGCCCTATATCCAGATTTTTAATTTTGCGCAGGTGGATTTTAACTGGGCCCGGACTTCCCTCAACCATGTAGCTGGGGGCGTGCAAAGAGATGGGTTGACCCCGCAAGGAGAACCTCTGCCCGATATGGTACAAGATAATCCCTGGCCCCATGTGCATCAGTGCCTGAAAACCGCGCGTCACAGTTTGTACACCGCCTTGCTGACCGGAGAGCAAGCGGACGTCCACACCATGTTGCTGCAAGCCTTCCATGCGTTTGAGAATGCTCTGAAGGCGTATCTCAGTGCGCTGCAGGTTCGGTTTGACAAGACGCACGATCTGGAAAGACTGGTGCAATCAGGTATCGAAAAAGATCCGGAACTGGACAAGCTAATTCCCGACTCGGAATGGCGCAGGAATTTGACCTATTTCCGCCAAGTGGGACCTTATGATCCGGATTTCCTGCCTTCTTACCCCCCGGATGAAACCTTCCAGACCTTGCGCTCCCTCTGTGTGTATCTGGCACAGAAAGCCCTTACTCTGTGCGGGAAAAGCCCGGATCAGTTGCCGCCTCCGGATCGACATTTTCCCGGTATGAACCTGTCCTTGCCCCTGGCTGGCTTGGAAGAGGTTGAGGTGTCGTATTTCATAGCCGCGTTCAACAGGGACACAAGCCTTCAGGAAGGACACAGGCGAGGTCGTGAGGAAGGACGCAGGGAAGGGCACAAGCAAGTCTTGTTGGATCTGGTGCGCGTTCTGGGCGATGCCAACACCCTGGCCGCGTTTGAGATAGAGCTTGACCATACCGACTTCCAGGATTGGCCTTCAGTAGAAGCAACTCTGGCGCGGTTCCGGGACACGCCCCCATAAGGTGTGAGGTTCTTCGAATTCAACGGAAGTTGCGCTATTGGGTCTGGCTAAGAACTATCAGCTATTTGCCAGACAATGTGCCTACCTGTCTTTCAAATGTGCCCACTAGTGGCTGTCCTGACACATTTCTTCAGCTGATTCTCCAATCACCAAGATAAAAATAGGACAACAATATTGGGGAAGTGTTTGCTTACAGAATCATTTTCCCCAAAATCCCTACCTAACTGTATGCCTCGTTCTGGTCAACTGGGGTTGCTTCGGTAGCAAGAGAAGATCAACTTCACAGGAAGGTTTCCTAGGGGCTCCACCGCGGCTGTAAGGTTTAGTCTGTTGTTCAGGTCCTAGCGGCTGTTCGATTTCTAAGAGTCGCTTCTCGGGGTAAACATTGGTTAGGACGGACCGTGCAAGGGCCAACGATGTTGCTTTCCGATCTGTTCTAACATAAACAATGGCGTCAGTAGCTAGCATCGGTTTAGACTGAGCAAAAGCTTTCTCTAGGAGAATCAGGTAGCGGTGGTGATTGCTGAACTTTCCCCCATACCGGTTGGTGTCCACGGGCCTTTCTGGTCCACCCAACATCCATAATCGGAGCCACTGATCGTAATAGTAATTGGTCACGTTGAAATATGGTGGTGAGGTCAACAGCAAATTGACTTCAGGACGCATGCCCTTCTTTACCTCGCGTGCGAGAGAGGGCAGCTTCCTAACACAGTCGTGCAAGAAGACTGTAGCCTTTGACATCTGAGGTATACCGTAGACATAACGCCACTGGATTCGTTTGGTTAGAAAGGCCACTGGATCAACTTCTGGAGGCTCTAGATCCCGGTCTGTCCACCACCTTACTGAGTAATCGGGAGCCATGGCCGTCACCTGACGCATCTGATTGGATAGGGATTGACCTTTCTTGCCGTGTAACGATACGAGAATCAGGGCCATGAGAGTTCTGTCTACATGGCTTTTCCGCCAGTTCAGAACCGAACGGGCTGAAACTAGGAATCTACGAACAATGGATGTGTAACAATAATGAAAAAATTTGGGTAGTCGGTTGGCCTCCATATCATAACCCTCAGCCATGTCAGCCACTTCGTGCAGTCGGTGCAATACCATGGAAGAGTCACCGGGCTTCAGTTTGGCATTGGCATAGACGTACCCCACAGGATTAATTTCTATTCCGATGGCTTGACGCCCCTGCGTGGCCGCACTGAAAATGGCTGTACCCCGTCCGGCAAAAGGGTCAAGCACTACATCGCCGGGTTTGGTATAAGCTGCTACCACACTGTCAGCAAAAGACGTGGGAAACATGGCGTAATAGGGTCCAACTCCCGACCACCGGCCTTCGGCAGTGCTGTATCGTCCGGGAGGACTTAACGTATTCATGACTGGGCAAAAAGCTTACGCAAAATTTCCCCACCGCTTTTCAGGGGGATAGCAGCATGTGCATGAGCCCGCACCAGAGGAGCAAAACCGTCTTCGTACAGGTAGGTTGAAAGCTCATCTAGGATGTTTAGTACCTCTCCTAGACGGGGAAAAGCCTTCAGGAGGACACAAGCCGTATTTGCCCCCGCCTCGTTGACGATAGGCGTAGTGACCACCGCATGTTGTCCGTTCCGGTTCTTGTAGAGAATTTTGCGTCCATAGTAAGTCTGGCGACCGAAGTCTTTGGAGCCTGGAGGACGATGGACAATAAAACGATTTATATACTCCATTGTAGGAGCCAGGGCCAGATAATTAGGCAAGACCTGTCCGGGGCCATCGACATCAGACCAGTCCAGCTGTTTCAAGTGTTCAAGGAAGTGTCCTGTCTTCTCCAATCCTAATAACAAAATACCTGGATGTCCCTTATGCCTATACTGAGAATGTATGCGTTGCACTTCCCGCTGTATCCACGTATGCAACCAGGCTGCACTGCCAAAAACAGCGAGAGGGCCATCCATAATGAAACCTGTCTCATCTAAGAAATCCGGGTGGTCTGCCTGCTCGCAATAGCGCAGAATATTGACCAGTGTCAAGTGCTCGGTTACCTGCTGCGCCAAGGTGTATACCTGACCATTAGGACCAGAATCATTGAAACGCTCGTGGATGCGGAGGCCGTCTGTCTGATAAATCGTCTCCTTCCTGAAACAAGGACAGGTTGTCTCCCCCAGATATGGTGGGGTAACCGTCCTGTCACATCCATCCAGTGGACAGGCAATTTCCTTTGGTCCACGAGGTTCAGTGATGGCTGTTAAAGTGTCCAAGAGAGATTCATGACCCTTCTCCACCGCCCCTTGTAGGGCCCTAAAGATGGTGCGACGGAAGAATCGGCTGGGCGAATCGTTGATGATTCCGGCTTCGCTGACATTGCATCCAGGCAAAACAGCATCCACGGCGTCACAATTTTCTAGTTCCCGAATCTCACTAGGCCGTGGTACCCACTTGGGGTCAGGATTCCGAATAGCCTTCAGGTCCAGTACGACTGCGGCGATCCGCATTAATGCGGCTTCAGCTCCAGGATATCCGTTGCTTATGGAACCGGGAGCGATTGAACCATCAATAGCCACGACCCGGGTAATTTCGTCAATGGTGCGGTTAGGTTGTACCTGGTCGGGCAGAGTGTGTCGTTCATTGGCATCTTTCTTGTGTATGATGCCTTCAAACTCAAGCACACTTCGGCTTTGGGTTAGGCTGGGCAAAGATTCGCCGCTGGCAAATTCGTTAGGATAAGGCATGGGATTGGTCTACAGTTGCATAGATCGTGCAAGAGTACTTATGGACAATTCATTCCGGCTCGTCCTCAGTATGGGCAAACTTGCAGGTGTACACCAAGCGGATACATAAACAGAACTACTGGTCGAGGGACTAACGGGACACGTTCCGTGATGTAGATTTACCGTCAGTCCGTACGACTTGAGGAGGTGCGAATTCGTGTATCTGAACAGGCAACGTGTAGGGATTAGAGTGCGTTTTCATTCGGACAAAGCCCGGTACGTTGACTTTACGTATACCCGCCGTGAAATCTGCGAAGTCGTTGTGCTTGTCCAGCTGCCGTGTCTCATCAGAACTGTTGAGATGCGAGATGAACCAGTTTTCCGTGTTGGTCAAAATGTTAGTCTGGATTGATGAAGGCTCCTGAGTAGAATAAACCAATCCGATATTGAACTTCGCGCCTTCTTTGGCAATACGTGGCCAGATCCTAGTGTTGTCCTTCTCTTCTCCTCTAGGCAATAAGGTATGTGCCTCTTCCACGTACACAATGATGGGAGGTGGCTTCAGAAGGTTTCCAGCAGCATCCATTTCAGGGTTTACAAACCTGTGTTGTTGGCTTTGGAGTACTCGCCACATGATCTGCTCGGCCGATCTTTGGTTCATCGCAGGATGGCCTAAAGCCTGGTCTACTATGACCAGCCGACCTTGGGCTAGATCGCCCAATATCCGTTGCACAGGATCCTCCTGATTCTGGGCCTCTCCATGCCATGGACGGCACTCCCGGATAGCCTGAAGACCTCTGGTGTATTCAAAGATCCGGAGCAATCCGTCTAATCGATCATCATGCCAATTGCGGCCATCCTTCTTACTATTGTATTCCCTATTGAACTGCCGGTAGCTGCTGCTATCCCGCTTCCAATTGGCAAGACTTCTGCATAACTCTGTTGCTTCGTCCCATGTCAAGACAGCGTCAGCTTCCAGTTTGGAAGAAAACTTGGTCATGTTATCGTCTTTTGCCATTGCTTCTCGTATTTCTCTTCCAAAAAGACCGGAAGCCGATACAGTTTTGCTAGGGGGGATGAATCCGGCGGCGTGGAGTATCGCCCGATAGAGGAAGACGGCACGGTTGTATCGAGTTCTGCTGTCGAATTCGTTGACGCTAGCGGGGGCTGTGATATCTGTGGCGACAAAGGCTTGAATATAGCCCCCTGTCTCTGTCTGAAGTCGGTCCGTGAGAATCTCTTTGCCAGCGTACAGACTGGCGAGTGCTTCGTCATATTGGTCCTTATTACTGATGGCCTCAGGTATGCGTCCACCATAGAAGTTGATTTTCATAATACGGCGGTAGGGATCATCCTCCCGTTCAATAAAACTGTGAATGACTGCGTCTCCTTCAACCTCTGGTGCGATGCGGTTAAGGTTTCGAATGGCTCCACGGTCTTGGGCATTTTCATTGGCGTATTCCCCTTCAGGATCAAATATGAGTTGGGCCACCCGTAGGGACTCATCACCCAATCTCATACGAAACACGGCGTCTGCAATTGTCTTGACGGTGTTAGATTTTCCCGTACGAGTCATGCCGAACAGGGCGGTACGCTTGGCCACAATGTCGGCAGTTATCATTTCTACAGGAACGGATTCTGGAGCATTCCTGTCGTAGACACTGTCCGAATAGCGAAGCTGTCCGATTTCCAGACGGGCCTCCCCTGCATTTTCTCCCCGGGTGAAATTGACGATTCGTTGCAATCCCACACCGGCTGGCTTGTAGATCTTCATGCCCTGACCCGCGTAGAAATTATCAATGTCGGAACCAAAGGCGATTTCAGGAATCCCAGTGATGGGATGAGTCCTAGGATAGAAAGTCCCAATGATACGGCAATGGGCTCCGGCATAACGCATCTGATGCAAAGTAAGGGTGTCGGTCGTATTCCCTTCGTCATAATTTAACGGCGGATCCTCTCTTTCTGAAGCTCGTTTGGCAGCATCTAGACGCCTCTGCTGCATTTCAATGTCATTGGGCAACTTGCTGGAACCCAGCACTCGCATCAGAATAAACCTGGAATCGGGGTCCTCCAGCTGTGGTTCTGTGTTGGGTCTCATCCGAGTAGCCACCAGTAGACAGCCATGAGGAATCCCGCCCACAAGACGCTTCATAGAATCGTGAATAAGCACCTCGGCTGTCTCATAATCCATGCTGATGAGGTCTCCTACCAGACGGTCTTCTTGCACCACATCACGTAGGCTTGTCACGATATCCTGCCGACTGGATGCTAGACGGCTGTTTTGCATGGCACTGGCAAGTGCGGTACCTGTGTTTTGAGTAGACGAAGAGTATAAGAGATTAACCAAAGTACTGTCTCCTCTGTGTCCATTCCGGAAAGGCAACTGTTGTCTTTCCGAATGCGTCGCAGCTTCACTGCATGTACGCACAGAAATCTACGGACGCATATTGCAAAGTTCATGTCATTTAAGGACTGTTAAAGAATCTGTTCCAAGAATATCCGAGTACGCTCAGCCTTAGGGTTGCTAAAGAACTGATCCGGTGTGCCAATCTCGACTATCTCCCCCGCATCCATGAACACGAGCCGATCCGCCACTTCCCGAGCAAATCCCATCTCGTGCGTGACAACCAGCAGCGTCATGTCAGAACGGGCCAGATCCAGCATGACGTCCAGAACTTCCTTGATCATTTCGGGATCCAAGGCTGACGTAGGTTCATCAAAAAGCATGATTTTCGGGTTCATGGCCAGGGCCCGGGCAATGGCTACACGCTGCTGCTGGCCGCCAGAGAGCTGCCCTGGATATTTTGTGGCCTGTTCCGGAATGCCTACCCGGTCCAGCAGGCGCATCGCCGCTTCCTCCGCCTCTGCCTTCTTGATCTTCCGTACCTGAATGGGAGCCAGCGTGATGTTCTGCATCACGGTCAGGTGGGGAAACAGATTGAAGCTCTGGAACACCATGCCGATTTCCCGCCGCACTTCATGTACGTTTTTGAGATCGTTGGTCAGCTCAATGCCATCGACTATGATCTGGCCTTCTTGATGTTCTTCCAGGCGATTGAGCGTGCGGATCAAAGTGGACTTGCCCGAACCGGAGGGTCCCAGGATCACAATGACTTCGCCAACCCTGACCTCCAGATTGATGTTGTCCAGTACCTGGAATTCGCCGAACCATTTATTGACGTTGCGGCAGGTCACTATGATGTTGGAAGCAGTGTTTGTCACAGCCAGTTTTTCCTCCTCCCCAAGAGGGCAGTTGGTGGAGATAGCCAGCATCCATTATCTTTCCGTGCGCAGTCGATCTTCCAGTTTGCGGGCTCCATACGATAAGCCATAGTTCAATACCCAATACAGTAGGCCAATAAAGAAATAGACTTCGCGGTGGGTGCCCAGGAACTTGGGATTGGCCAGGACAGTCTTACCGATGCCCAGCAGATCAAACATGCCCACCAGAGAGACCAGCGTCGTGTCCTTGAACAGAGAGATGAATTGGCTAACGGTAACCGGTATGACCGCCTTTAGAGCCTGGGGCAAAATGACAAAGACCATGCGTTGCACCTGGTTCAGACCCAGGGCCCGGGCTGCTTCCTCCTGACCCTTGGGTAGAGAGGCCAGACCACCACGTACGTTCTCGGCGACGTAGGCCGCCGAGAAAAAGGTGATCGCTACGAACACGCGCACGATGGATTCGATGCTGGGGAAGTTAGCCGGCAGGAACAACTGCAACATGGTGATGGACATGTACAGCAAGCTAATCAGCGGAACGCCCCGAATGGCCTCAATGTAGATAACACACAGGATGCGCAGTATGGGCAAGGTGGAGCGTCGGCCCAGAGCCAGCAGAATGCCGAAGGGGTACGAAACTACAATGCCGGAAACAGCCAACAACACGGATAGGGTCAAACCGCCCCACAAACGGGTGTGAACCAGCTGGAAACTGCCGGTTTCCCCGAATCCCCGCAAGAGGATATAGCAGATGGGTATAGCCACAATGAGCAGGTTTAGGGTGATTTGTGGCATATAGGTTCGTGGTCCATACCGGGCCAGCCAAAAACCAAGCACGATCAAAGCGCTGGTCAGGAGCAATCCCCCTCGTACGGCCATGGAGAAGAATGGTATGAGCAACAAGACCAGGGGCAGGCCTACAAAGATTGTCAGGGCCCGCGGTATGCCCTGCCCCCAGCTACCAAAAGACATACCCGCGAGCAGACCCAGAAAACCGAGGACTACCCAGATGCGCCAGGCGAATTCCCCGGGAAATCGGCCACGCAGGAAGAGATTCAGATTGGCAGGAATGACAGACCAGTTGGTCTCCGCTGCAAATATCCAAGTCAAGATCGGCTGGAGTAGGGCCACCGCCAGTCCCACAAAAACAAGAGTGACAAGGGTGTCAACCCACGTGCGGAACAAATTGTGCTTCATCCACAGTCCCACACTGCGGATGGGACCAGAAGCTACCCAAGTCTGTGATGAAACAGCCATAATACAGTCGGGTTTATCGCTCCACGATCTGGATGCGCTGGTTGTACCAGTTCAGGATGGCAGAAGTGGTCAGGCTGAAGAGCAGATAGACGCCCATCACGATCAAATAGATTTCTATGGCACGACCATTCTGGTTGAGGGAAGTGACCGCAGTTGTATTGAAGAAGTCGGGATAACCGACGGCCACGGCCAGCGAGGAGTTCTTGATGAGGCCCAGATAGATACTGACTTGGGGCGGGATAAGAATACGCATGGCTTGAGGCATGATAACCAGGCGCATAGCCTGCATGCGCGTTAGGCCCACCGCCGAGGACGCTTCATATTGGCCCTTGCTTACCGCCTGAATAGCCCCTCTTACATTCTCGGCAACATAAGTTGACGTATACAGACTGAGGCCTGAAAGCAGAGCGAGGTATTCGGGGCTGAACGTTTGACCACCGCTGATACGCAGGCCATCCCGATAAGGCATACTCAAGGTAAGGGGCTGGGGCAATATGAACCAGCCGGCCAGCGCTATCCCCAGGAATGTGATCAGACTCCAAAGGGTGACAATGGGAGCCCGACCCGTACGCTGACGGTATTGATTCAAAGCAAAAATGACGGCAAGAGCGGCCACGATGCCAAAGACCAAAATGGCCAGATAAGTGTTCCAGGAAGAAGTTGGCTCTCCCCAGGGAATTACCGTACCCCGAATGCTGATAAAGACAGCTTCCCGGACAACAATAGCCTCCTTTAGCGCAGGCAATTTTAGGAAGATGGCCTGGTACCAGAAAACCAGTAAAATCAGCAAGGGAATATTGCGGAATAACTCAACATAGATGGCAGCCAGGCGCCGCGCCAGAAAGTTGGTGGAGAGGCGCGTGATACCGACGAATACGCCAATGATCGTGGCCAGGAGAATGCCAAACACCGCTACTTTCAGCGTATTCAACAAGCCGACTACGATCACGCGACCATAGGTATAGGAACGGTTGTAGGGGATCAGGCTTTCACTGACATCGAAACCGGCGGTTTGGTCCAGCCAGCTGTAGGTAAAGACGATGCCACGCTGAATCCGCAGTTCCGTAACCATGTTGTGTCCCAGAAAGTACAGAACACCGGCCACGGCGAGCAACGTGGCCAACTGGGTAATCCAGCCCAGGATTCTGGCGTCCCGCCAAATGAAGCGGCGGGGGGAAGAACTGACAGAAGGAGCCATCTGTAGTTATTGCCGCTGAGCAACAGTCAAACCGGGTTCCTTGCCTGCAGGTTGGGCTAACGTGTCAAGGACATCCCCGGAAGGATGTTGACTGACCCATAAACAAAAGGGGATGGCTGTGACCATCCCCTCAGCATACTCAGAACAATTACCGCATGGGCGGCGAATAAAGCAAACCGCCGTTGACCCATGACTGATTCAGGCCTCGCGGCACATTAAAGGCGGTGTCAGGACCCAGATGCCGATTGTAGATCTCGTCGTAACTACCGACCATCTTGATGACATTATAGGACCAGTCCTGGCGAAGACCGAGCTTGGTGCCCATGTCACCCTCTACGCCCAGGAGGCGCAGAGTGTTGGGATCGGTAGCACTGGCACGCACCTCATCTACATTACCCGAATTGATTCCCGCTTCCTCAGCCAAGAAGGTGGTATTCACAACCCAGGAGACGACATCGAACCACTGGTCGTCACCATGGCGGACCATGGGCGCGAGCGGTTCCTTGGAGAGGGTTTCGTCCAGGATGACGTGAGCCGAAGGATCGGCCAAAATCGTGCGGCGACCCACCAGACCCGACTTGTCCGTGGTAAAGGCATCACAACGCCCTTCGTCGTAGGCAGCGTTGACTTCGTCATTGGTTTCAAAGACAACGGGGGTGTAATCGATGCCCCGGGCTGCCATCTGGTCAGCCAGATTCAATTCGGTGGTCGTACCGGCGGCTACACAAATGGCACCGCCCGCCAAATCCTCCAGGGAGTTGATACCATCGGCAATGCGGACCATGATGCCTTGTCCGTCATAGAAAGTGGTAGGCGCAAAGTTGCCCGCCAGTTCCGAGTCACGGGAAAGGGTATGAGTCGTATTACGGATCAGGACATCCGCTTCACCGGCGCTGAGAATGGAGAAGCGAGTGGAAGCGGTGGCCGCCACGATTTCATAGGCTTCAGGATCGCCGAAAATAGCGGCGGCCAAAGCCCGACAAAAATCAATATCAAAACCGGAGAAGGAACCATCCTCATTCAGGAAACCAAAACCGGGCGCTCCGCTGTTGCCTGCGCAGATTACATGTCCGCGCTCCATCACGGTGGCGAGAGTGGACATCGCCATTTCCTGCTCGGCCGGTTCCATCATGGTGGGTGCGGGCGCAACTCCGGCACAGGCAGCCACAATAATGCCCAGCACCATGGCGGACAACATTCCTATCAAGTTCAGTCGCAGTCTTTTGTCTGTTGCCATTATTTCTATCTCTCGCCAGCAAGTTGCAAGGAAAAAACTATGCTTTAATATTACAATAATTGGGACAGTTTTGGGGTCATAACCCAGGTACACGGAACTTGCTATCCTTGGTGTAGATATATAAACCCTGGGGAGAGGTTGGTCCCGTACACCTGTAGCCCATCGTACTCGCATCCCTGTCTCTGAGCAAACCCCACCGCTAGTTTTTGACTCATCTGTGTCCTTTGCAGTTAGCCCAACCCGGACGTGCCCACTGCAGTGACCTGAGCCGTTTCAGCGGCTTGTGCTCCCGGACGTACACGTGCGGGTATGACCGCGACCTGGATTTCCCACCCTGAATTTGGCGGGCCTGGAGAGGACCCTGTCGGCGGACCCCTCAAGGCTTGGGGGCTAGATGGCAGTTTCATTCCTACAAGTGGGAAGCACACCCACGGCTGGGCCAAGTCTGGCAGGGGAGTGCCGGATGCATGGATAAGGGGCAGGAGATTTCCTGGCTGTCCTGCCTGGCGAGCGAGGAACACTGCGCCTATGGGGTCCGTGTGTGCCAAACAGATCCGGCCAAGAATACCCCAGGGCCCACATGTCTGGCGGTCATCCAGGGGCTGGCCCAACTGGCCCAAGCCCTGGTGGTCACCTCGCGCCCGGAGATCACCTATGTCGTCGCGGACGGAGCCTATCGTACCGGGGATTTCTGGATGGGGTGGAGGCGTTGGGCCGGCATCGGGTATCCCCTGGGTGGGGCCAATTACCCCACAACGCCCATCTGCGCTACCGGTATACCGCCGCCCCCAAGCCCGTCGGGGGCGGTCCCGTATCTAGGGAGACCGCTTCACACATGCGGACCTGTCCTCCCTCACCGCTCTGACCCTGTCCGCAGACGGGGTCACCTTGTTCGTCGTGGTCCTACCCTGGGGGGCCTCCTCTGCCGGGACGCCAAACAACACTGGGGCCTGAACCACTGCCAGGCCCGTGCCGCACCCGTCGGCATTTTCACTGCAATGTCATCCTCGCCGCTCTCATCTGAGCCAAGATAGCACAACGGTATCAGCGGGGCCCTCCCTGGGGCCGCTTTCCCCTGGTCAACGTAGCCCGCCAAGCTTTTAACTGCTACCTGCTGGAACGATTTCTGGCGACTTTGGTCCCGGGGTTAAACTATCTGAAATCTTGGCCGGAGTGCCAAACCTTCTGTCAATACGGACAGATCGTCCCTACGGACCCTTAAAAAAACCCTGTCCAAACCATTGATATTAATTCTGCGTGAATTACAGCATACGGAGTGTCCTCGGGAACAACTGCTGTGCAAGACCGTGCAGGGTTGATGCCCCCTGTCACCGCCAAGATGACCCGTCACACGCTCCAACTCCTCCTGCGCTGCCAGGCTGGCGTTGATGTCCAGACTTTCACCGTAACCACTTAATTCCATATTAGGCTACAATATATAATCAATGGGTAAAATCAAGTTATGTGAGGTGTGATTGCCGTGTTCAAGTGGATTTTCCCGCTAGGAATCTTGATGGCCATCTCCTTGGTCATCATCAGTTGCGAGAGTGGCGACGCCGTCGCCCTGCAAACCGCAATAAGCGACCGTGACGCAACAATCGCCGATCTGGAAGCGAAGGTAGAGAGCCTGGAGGAAGCGGCCAACCAGTCCGGCCAGATGATGGCGGAGCCGACTGGTTCCCGTCTCCAGACAGTCACGGATCGGGGCAAGCTTATCTGTGCCAGCCGCAATGACGTGCCGGGGTACGGCTACCTGGACGATGCCGGCAATAACGTCGGTTTCGATATCGACCTTTGCCGTGCCGTGGCCGCCGCAGTCTTGGGCGATGCAAATGCCTTCGAGATTCGGCTGATCACCGCTGCCGAGCGTGGACCCACCATCCAGTCCGGCGAGGTGGACTTGTTGGTCCGCACCGTCACCTGGACCACGTCCCGGGATGCCCAGTGGGGCAACTACACCCAGACCATGTTCTACGACGGCCAGGGGTTCATGGTACGGAAGGACTTGGGCATCTCCAGTTCCCTGGAGCTTAAGGATGCTACCGTCTGCGTGACCCAGGGAACGACCACCGAGTTGAACCTGCAAGACTTTTCCAACCAGAACGACCTGAACATCAGCGCGCTCACCTTCGAGGATACCGACGCGGTGGTGGCGGCATACCAGAGCCAGCAATGCGACGCCTTCACCAACGACCGCTCCCAGTTGGCCGCCATCAGCAGCGCCTTTGAGGACCGGGATGCCCACGTAATCCTGCCCGAGACCATCTCGGAGGAACCGCTCGGCCCGGTGGTCCCTCACGGTGACGAGCAGTGGTTCGACATCGTGAAGACTGTCATGGCCGTGCTGATCTACGCCGAGGCGTACAGCGTTACTTCCGACAATGTGCCGACTGCGAGTACCGGGGATACCAAGGTTGACCGTCTCTTCGGACTGGAAGGCTCCTTCGGCCAGGAAACCCTTGGACTCAGCCAAACCGTGGCCCAGGACGTGATCGGGGCCGTGGGCAACTACGGCGAAATCTACAACCGTCACCTCGGTCTTGACGGCATTAACCTTCCCCGCGAGGGCGGCCGCAACGCCCTGTGGGCCGATGCTAAATGTATGGACTGTCCCAAGGGCGGCCAGATTTACTCTGCTCCTCTGAGATAACAGGTAACCCTGCGCCATGATCAGGGCGCTTCAGGGACTTACTTACTACAAGGGCGTGCCGCTCTGGCGGCACGCCTATATCATACAGTGGGCGTTGCAGATTGTATCGGGCGTCCTGGTGGTAGTCTTGGTCACCGCCTTCTTCGCTAACATTACCAACGCCATCCAAGACCGGGAGATTCCCCATGGGTTCAGCTTCCTGTCCCGCGAGTACCAGACCCCCATCGGGCAGCACTTTCTCCCCTATGAGTCCTCAGACACCTTCCGCTACGCTTTCGGAGTCGCTGCTACCAACACCCTAGTCGTTTCCATTGTAGGCATCATTCTGGCCACGGCCTTGGGGATAGTGGTGGGCGTGGCCCGCATCTCACGCAACTGGCTGGTGTCCAGGACTGCGCTGGTCTACATCGAGTTCTTCCGCAACGTTCCCCTCTTGGTGCAACTGTTCTTCTGGTTCTACGTGGTGCTGGCACTGCCTCCGGTCCGCCAGGGGTACGTCATCGCGGATAAGATATACGTCAACAATGCGGGCATATCGCTGCCGTGGCCATCGCCGTCTGGCTGGAATGCTGCCTTGGTCTGGCTGGCTGTTGCCTTGGCCTCGATCATTGCGGGAATAGTGTTACACCGTGCATTGACCCGTCGCGAGGCCCTCACCGGAAGGTCGTCCTATCCCCTGGTTGCAGGCAGCGTCACAGCCGTCGCAGCCGCAGCCGTTGGGTGGCTGATCGTCGGTGCGGCGTTTGGAGACTCTCCCTTTACCATCTCGGTCCCGGCCCCACAGGGGACTTTCGGACGCATCGCCGGGGGATTCACAATCTCCGGCGGTTTGATGGCACTGTTGACCGGGCTGGTGATGTACACATCTTCTTTCATCGCGGAGATTGTCCGGGCCGGCATCCAATCTGTGGGTCGGGGTCAGACGGAAGCCGCCCGGTCCCTGGGACTTGCGCCAATGGCGGCGCTACGCCATGTCACCTTCCCCCAGGCACTGTGGGTTGTCATCCCCCCGCTGATCAGCCAGTGTCTGAATCTGACCAAGAACAGTAGCCTGGCTGGTGCCATAGGCTACTCAGATCTGACCAACGTCGCCAAGACCATGACGCAGACGGCTCCCGCAGTGTCCATCTACATTCTGCTGGCGGCGGCTTACCTGGCCATGTCCCTGACTTATGCCCTGATCGGCAACCTGTACAACCAGCGCATCCGGTTGGTGGGGAATTAGGAGAATGGCATCTGTGACGGACACGCCGCTGGGCGCGGCACTTCCTCCTCCCATCACAGAGCGCGGCGTCGTAGGCTGGATCTATGCCAACCTGTTCGGCACCTGGTACAACACCGTCCTGACCTTCCTATACGTTGCTATTCTGGTCCCGGCCTTGTGGTCCCGGTTGCGCTGGATAGTCCTGGAAGCTGACTGGACGGTCATCGCAACCCTGGGCGGCCGGCTCATCATCGGCCAGTACAACACAGAATTCGCCTGCGCCGGTCAGAACTGCTTTTGGAGGCCGCAGGTCTCCCTGCTACTGGTGTCGGTGCTGCTGGGTATGGCGTGGGCTGTGTCTGGCGACAGAGTTGCCAAGCGCATCACCATTGGCACGGCGGCCGTAACGACCGCCTTCGCTTTTCTTCCCTATAGCATGGACCAGATGGGCCTGGACGTGCGGCTGCTGCTGGCGGCGAACCTTCCCGCAGTGGCGGTGGGGTGGGTGCTGGCCCGGTACACGCCGCTGGGCACAGTACGTTGGATAGCCATACTGGGAGTCTTCACTTTCCTGGTCACCCTGGTCTTGGTGCGGGGTCTGCCGGGGGTTCCGGGCCTGCAACCCGTGTCGACCACATACTGGGGTGGCCTGATGTTGAACCTGCTGCTGGCGGTGACCGGCATTGCCCTCAGCCTGCCCATCGGCATCGCCCTGGCCCTAGGGCGGCGCAGCCGTCTGCCGTTGGTCAAGCTGCTGTGCGTGGTGTTCATCGAGGTATTCCGGGGTATGCCGCTGATTACGCTCCTGTTCATGTCCCAGGTGCTGGTGCCTTTGGCCTTCCCGGCAGACTTCCCCACCAACTCCCTGTTCCGGGCCGGGGTGGTGATTACCCTGTTCAGCTCGGCGTACATGGCGGAAAACATCCGGGGAGGCTTGCAGGCGCTTCACCCCGGCCAGGCGGAGGCGGCGCGGGCGTTGGGGTTGCCCGGCTGGCAGACCACCGTGCAAATCTCCTTGCCCCAGGCCATCCGCAACGTCATACCCGCCATCGTGGGCCAGTTTATCTCCCTGTTCAAGGATACCAGCCTGGTGTACATTATTGGCATGTTGGACGTGGTTGAGTATAGCCGGGCGTTTATACAGGGCAATGCGGAGTATCTGGCCAGTGCAAGGGAGCTATTCCTATTCATAGCCTTGGTCTTCTGGGTTTTTACCTACACCATGTCCTACGTCAGCAGGAGAGTCGAGGAGCATCTCCAGGTCGGGCATAGATAGAGTGCCGGGTCAGCGCACTGGATTACGAAGTAGTCACTCAGTCTGCCCGGATTCCCGCGAAAGCGGGAATGACAGGTGGAAGTGGAAATAGCACGGAGGGAAGCAGAAATAGGGAGTGAACGCTACACCGATTTGTAGACACCTTCAAAGAAGCTGGAACCAGTCAGAGCTTTAGTATCATGGCCGCGAACGAAGCAACAATCGATACTTCCGACATTATCGTGTGCAAGGACGTACACAAATGGTACGGCAACTTCCACGCCTTGCGGGGCGTGACCACCTCGGTACGCAAGAGCGAGGTCTTGGTAGTCCTAGGGCCGTCCGGGTCGGGCAAGTCCACCTTCATCCGCACCATCAACCGGCTGGAGGAGCACCAGCGCGGGGACATAATCGTCGACGGCATCAAGCTTACCAACGACGTGCGCAACATCGACGCCATCCGCCGCGACGTGGGCATGGTCTTCCAGTCGTTCAATCTCTTCCCCCACCTGACGGTTATGAATAACATCACCCTCGCGCCCATGAAAGTGCGCAAGCTGCCGGCCCGTCAGGCAGAGGAAATCGCCGAAGAACTTCTCGAGCGGGTGGGCATCGCCGAGCAGGCAAGCAAGTATCCGGGTCAGCTATCGGGTGGACAGCAGCAACGGGTCGCCATAGCCCGCGCCCTGGCCATGCAACCCAAAATCATGCTGTTCGACGAGCCGACCTCGGCCCTGGACCCGGAGATGATCAAGGAAGTCCTGGATGTGATGCGTGAGTTGGCCAATTCGGGCATGACGATGATCGTCGTCTCCCATGAAATCGGCTTCGCCAGAGAAGTAGCCGACCGGGTCCTCATGTTCGATTACGGAAGAATCATCGAAGAGGGCACCACGGAAGAGTTCTTTGACAATCCAAAGGAAGACAGGACAAAGCTCTTCCTCTCCCAGATACTGATGTAGGTGGGATGGATGGTTTCCCGGCCCACTGTAATCACTCCGGGGCACGCTCCAGCATCAGGGTCGCGCATGGCGACTATGTCCAGGGAATTGCAGTCGCAGTCCACCACCACGGCGCGGGATATTCAAACCGCACCAACAGGCGCACGGCGTAGCGAGCATGTCCGGGGCGGTATCACCACTGACTTGGACATGATCTCGTAGACGTTCATGCGCTCCGGTAAGCGGTTGGGCCCGATCACATCGCGCACGATATCAGAGACTGATATCAGGCCTACCTCGTCGGTGTTGTCTCGGCGGTTGACGGCCAACGGGGAGACGCCGTACTGCCGCATCAATTCCATCACATCAGCCACAGTTGCCAGCCCGTCAATGCTACGGAGTTCGTAGACTATAAGGTCCCCCACCGTCACAAGCCTTCTCTGCCTCATATCCTGCGCTCCAGTTCCTCCCAGAAGGCGGGCATTTGACTGGTAAGACCCACGGCATCCTCGATATTGACTTGGAATGCGATGCCTGGGCCATTCTCGGTATCAAAGCGTCCAGCATCGCGGATGCGCTCTAGGATGTCGCGGGACAGGGGCTTGACCACTAGGAACATGATGCCCTTGCGCCGAGACTCCAGAGACCCAGACCACAGAAGGTCGTCTTCTCCAGGCACACTCCCTCGCCCCGCACGCTGATGATTACTGTTGCGCTGGTTGCGCCCCGCCCGGCCCGGGCAACGCCAATCACGGCATCAGTCTTATCGTTGGCGACCAGGGCTACCGCAGCCGAGCCATCCGGCCCGGTCTTCGGCGGCGAAGCCTACGCTACACCTCCCGCACCCAAAGCATGAACGACACCGGGGAGACCGTTTGACCGCACTCGGTATCGGTTACGCAACCAAGTGGAGCCGGACCCTCAACCACCTGAAGCCGTGCTGTCGGACGCGACCCGCTACGAAAAGAAAGCTGCGAACTATCGGACTATGTGTGTAATTGGGTCGATTCTCCTCTGGTTATAGTTTGCAGACATGCCTAGTTACACGCTTGAGCTTCTCCTGCGTTGCCAGGCTGGCATTGATGTCCAGACTGTCACCGTTACCCCCTGATTTCCACATCAACCGTATACTATAATTCCTGTGGGCCTGATGCCCTATAGGTGGGTCTGTACTGCTTGCTTCCAACAACGACTGGCTGTGTCTTTTCTATGTCTCCTGAACTCATCAATACGCTGGGGGTCTGGCTTGAAATCGTGGTGACCATTTTCGGTGCCATGGTATTTGCCCTCTGGGCTGGAACCATTATCTGGACCTTTAATGATATGCGGGCCCGTTCCTGGGACTGGGCCGCTATCTTTCTGGCCGTGTTGCTGGTGGTCGTAGTCCCTTTTGTAGGTTTGGTGGTTTATTTGCTTGTCAGGCCCAAGGAATCCCTGGCCGATACCTATGATCGGACCTTGGAGGAAGAAGCCCTATTGCGGGACATGGACGCGGCTTGGACATGCAGCCAATGCAGCGTACAGGTAAAGGAAGAGTGGATTTACTGTCCCCAGTGCCGTGCCCAGCTGCAATTCAGTTGCCGTACCTGCGGCCAAAACATTCGCACTGACTGGCAGCATTGTGCTTATTGTGGCGTTATACTCAACGTGGTAGCTTCCTCGGATTCATCGGCCACGGGCCGGAATGACAGAGAGTCCCAGTCGCCAGGTATCCCCTACCGGCAGCGCCAGGGTGAAGCGGAGACTTGGTCGCCCTCGGGTACCAGCAGCTCAGTACCGACGTCCTCAACACCTGTATCCTGACTCCCGAAACAACCGCGCCAAGCTGCCCGTGGACTCGTGCCACTTGCCCTACCCGTGGGCACTTTCTAGGAACATTCGCCCTGCCGGTGTTGTGGGTCTCATTTCTGCCGTCATGTATTTGTGCATATTGCACAAAATGACAGAAGTTTCATTGTGAATGTTGCCGAATGTGGTCTGTGCATTCCATTGCTATCATGGAGTTGGTCTTGCGTCCTTCTGGGACGCATGGCTTTTTGGCCGTGAAATGTAAGCCTGAATGAGGAGTTAACCGATGGCGTTAAATTGCAGTACTGCCCAAGATGTAGCCAGTGCGGTAAGCGCTAACGATGTCAAGATAGTGGACGTGAAGTTCACGGATCTGTTTGGCCAGTGGCATCACTTTTCGATGCCGGTCGAATCTTTTGACCTCGAAGAAGCCTTTGAAGAGGGATTGGGGTTTGATGGCTCTTCCATTCGGGGTTTTCAGAGTATTGAATCCAGTGACATGATCCTGATCGGAGATCCAACTACGGCTTTTCTCGATCCGGCCGTGGACCCGGACTGTCCTACGCTGTCATTTATCGCCAATGTCTATGATCCTTTGACGAGGGAAGCCTACTCCCGCGGCCCGCGCAATGTGGCGCAGAAAGCCGAAGCCTATCTGAAGGAGAGCGGCATTGCCGATACGATCTATGTGGGGCCGGAACCGGAATTCTTTATCTTTGACCAGGTGGCCTACGAGACGGGCCGCAATTTTCAGCGCTTCTACATTGATAGTCAGGAGGCCCCCTGGACTGGCAGTGACCTTTCTGGCGGTCACAAAGTCCCATTTAAGGGCGGCTATTTCCCCGTTTCCCCTATGGACACCTTTCAGGATATCCGTTCCCAGATGGTGCGGGCCATGGTAGAGGCCGGTATTGATGTGGAAGTTCATCACCATGAGGTAGGAACCGCCGGCCAGGCTGAAATTGACATGAGGTTCGATACCCTGACCAAGATGGCTGATCAGGTGCAGCTGTACAAGTACATTATCAAGAATGTGGCCAAGCAGAATGGGAAGACCGTCACCTTCATGCCCAAGCCTCTGTTTGAGGATAACGGCTCCGGCATGCATGTACATCTCAGTTTCTGGAAAGATGGTGAGAATCTGTTCGCAGGTGATGGCTATGCCGGATTGAGTCAGACTGCCTTGCATTACATTGGTGGCATTCTGAAGAATGTCAATGCCCTGCTGGCCTTCGTATCCCCCCTGACCAACTCCTATCGGCGTCTGGTGCCAGGGTACGAAGCGCCCGTCGTAGTGGCCTACTCAGCCCGTAATCGCTCAGCGGCCTGCCGTATCCCCATGTACTCCGGTTCGCCCAAGGCGAAGCGGGTAGAATTCCGGTGCCCAGACCCCGGGGCCAATCCCTATCTGGCCTTTGCCGCCATGACTATGGCCGGTATTGATGGCATCGTCAACCAGATTGATCCCGGTGATCCTGGCGATATGGACCTGTACGAAGAAGAC
The DNA here is from genome assembly GCA_034422235.1 of Anaerolineales bacterium. Lineage (GTDB taxonomy): Bacteria > Chloroflexota > Anaerolineae > Caldilineales > Caldilineaceae > Bin34. The sequence goes on from DAOUJU010000013.1 coordinate 70,330, forward strand.
GCCATGGCTAACGTAGAATTGGTCAAAGGCTCCCTGGATGCTGTGCTGGACGATTTAGAAGCCAATCATGACTTCCTGTTGCAGGGCGGTGTCTTTACGCCGGATCTGATTGAGGCGTACCTGGAATACAAGCGTCTGGAGGAAGTGGACAGCGTACGCTTACGTCCGCATCCGCAGGAATTTGTGATGTACTACGGAATCTGACAATAGGGATTCTGCACCTTTTCTGTCACGAAAGCCTGATCCTTCTGGATCAGGCTTTCTTTTTTCTGCCCTGTCCGTAGCAGGGCAAAGTTTAGTGGGAGCACATTAAGGACCGTTACAAATCATGGCTCCTGCGTTTGGCTGGACATCCGCTGTGAACCCCGGACATGCCTCATGACTGCTCAAGGCACCATTCGTACGAATCAGGAACTGGGTGAGTTGCTGCTCGCTGATGAGATCCAGTTTGTCTGGTTACAATTCACTGACATTGAAGGACAAATCAAGCAGGTTACGATCCCCACCTCGCAGTGGCAGGAGGTAGCAGATCACGGACATTGGTTTGATGGTAGTTCCATTGAGGGATTTACGCGCACCGTGGAGAACGACATGTACCTGGTGCCCGATCCCGAAACCTATTCCTTTGTTCCCTGGGAGGCCAATACACGGACGGGACGGGTCATCTGTGACGTGTGTCTACCCGATGGCGAAACCTTTCCAGGTGATCCCCGCAATGTGCTCAAACGCCAGTTGGTGCGGGCCCGGAATATGGGGTTTGAATACAATGTGGCGCCCGAACTGGAGTTCTTCATTTTTCGCCGCCATGAGGATGGTTCCATTCTGCCACTGCAGCCTCTGGATCAAGCGGGATATTTCGACATCAGTATTGACATAACCCGCAATGTTCGGCGCAAGCTGGTGGAAGCCCTGGACCTGATGGGAGTAACCATCAACTCCTTCCACCATGAAGTGGCATTTGGTCAGAATGAACTGGACATGCAGTATGGCCCCGCCTTGCATATGGCCGACCAGACCGCCACCCTGCGTGTAGTAGCCAAGGCCATTGCCCATCAGCACGACCTTTTCTGCTCTTTTCTGCCTAAACCCATCACAGGCGTATCCGGTTCCGGCATGCATGTGCATCAGAGTCTTTTTGATACGGAAACCCATGAGAACCTGATGTATGATGCCGACCATCCTTACAATTTGAGTCCTATAGCCCTCAGTTTTATCGCGGGACAACTCGAACACGCCAAAGCCATGTCCTCTATCGTGGCTCCTCTCGTTAATAGTTACAAGCGCTTGGTGCCAGGATTTGAAGCTCCGGTCAAAATCTGCTGGGGGCGCACCAATCGCAGTGCCCTTATTCGAGTTCCCCGTATCACCCAGAATCGCACCCGCAGCACGCGGTGCGAATTGCGTTTTCCGGATCCCAGTGCCAACCCCTATCTGGCCTTTGCCGCCATGCTGGCCGCGGGCCTGGATGGTATCGAAAGAGGCTTGGAACCGCCAAGTCCCCTGGAGGAGGATCTCTTCAGCCTGCCTGAGCGGCGTCAAGGCTATGATTACCTGCCGGATAGCTTGGGGGCTGCAATCGAGGATCTGCGGGACAGTCAGGTCATGATAGATGCCCTGGGCCAGCTGCTCCATGACACCTATGTCGAAGCCAAGATGCAGGAGTGGATCGACTTTCGTTCCCATGTGAGTTCATGGGAACTGGACCACTATCTGGCAGTCTATTAAGGGAATGCGCGCCCCTACCACAATTGTTGTCATAGATTTTGGCAGCCAATACAGCCAACTGATCTGCCGTCGCATCCGCGAATTGCAGGTGCCGGCCGAGATGGTGTCCTGGACACAGGCCAACACGCGTCTCCAGGCAGATGATGTCGCCGGCATTATCCTGTCGGGAGGACCTGACAGCGTATACGAAGTTGACGCCCCCACCCTACCGTCTGGGGTTCTGGCCCGGCAGGTGCCTGTGCTTGGGATCTGCTATGGCATGCAGCTTCTGGTCCAAGCGCTGGGGGGCCGGGTAGCTCCCGGGACGTTGCGGGAATACGGTCACGCCGAACTGCAGCATACTGAATCCTCCGTCCTGTTTCAGGAAGTCGAACCCTCGACCCCCGTTTGGATGAGTCATGGGGATAGGGTCGAGGAACTGCCAGCTGGGGTCCAGGCTATCGGGTTTAGTGCGGGTAGTCCCTATGCCGCTCTGATGGCACTGGAACGACCCCTGTTTGGCCTGCAATTTCATCCAGAAGTGCAACATACGGCAGCAGGTATGCAGATGCTGCGCAATTTTGTCTTTACCCTGTGTGAAGGCAAGGCGACGTGGACACCTACTCGCCTGATTGAAGACAGTATTGCCCGGATCCGCTCCCAGGTGCCCGCAGAGGGACAGGTAATCTGTGCCCTCAGCGGGGGGGTAGATAGCGCTGTAGCTGCGGCGCTGGTACATGAAGCGGTAGGCTCACGTTTGACCTGTGTCTTTGTCAACAATGGTTTGCTGCGCAAGCATGAAGCAGTGCAAGTTCCCCGGACCTTACAGGCCTGGCATCCGGAATTGCGTCTGCGGGCGGTGGATGCTACGGAAGAATTCCTGTCAGATCTGGAGGGTGTTACGGATCCGGAAATCAAGCGACAGTATATTGGCCACAGATTCATTCGTGTATTCGAACGGGAGATCTCGCTGCTAACCCCTGCAGACGACAACGCTTCTCCTCGTTTCCTGGTGCAGGGCACTATCTATCCCGATGTCATCGAATCGGCTTCAGGACAAACAGAACAGCATGCCCACACAATCAAGACCCATCACAATGTGGGTGGTTTGCCCGAGAATCTGGAACTGGAACTGATAGAGCCGCTGCGCTGGATGTTCAAGGATGAAGTGCGAAGAGTGGGACGGGAACTTGGAATCCCCGCTGAGATTCTGATGAGACATCCTTTTCCCGGCCCTGGACTAGCGGTACGGATTCTGGGTGAAGTGACCTGGGAACGCTTGGAACGTCTGCGGGATGCCGATGCCATCTTCATGGAGGAACTCTGGAATTCAGGACAGTACGCCCAGACGGATCAGGCATTTGCGGTCTTGCTTCCCGTGCAGACGGTAGGGGTAATGGGTGACCTGCGCACTTATCAGCAGGTTGTTGCCCTACGAGCCGTTAGCACATCTGATTTCATGACGGCTGACTGGACACGGCTACCCATGGATGTGGTAGCGAAAGTTAGCCAGCGGATTGTAAACGAGGTGCCGGGCATCAATCGCGTCGTCTACGATGTAAGCAGCAAACCTCCAGCGACCATAGAATGGGAATAGGGGCATCGCTGCCTACAGGCACAAATGCAGCTGCTGACCCCGAAGGCATACTGTCGGTCACGGCATCCTGATCGTCCCAGAACGCTTTGCTACAATAACGGCCGTGACCCTTCCCGTATAGGGTAGCAGGAGCAACCTGCGAACGGGGGCGGCTTCAAGGGGTAGCGATGCAGTGCCATTCTGACTTCGCTTCCCGACCCGGCATCCGAGGTAAGGAAGCAGAAACTGGCCAGGCAATCCGCTATACCATCACGAAGGTGTTTGGGGGGAGACGGGATCGGACCAACTTCATCACTTCTTGTCTCCAGGTCTAGGACAACACAGGATCCGGTCTTGGTGGAATGACCATAGCAGTATGCGAACCTATCTGAAATTCATCGTCGTCCTTATCCTGTGTCTGGGATTGATCCGTTTCTACAACGTGTACAAGGTGCAGGCGTCTCCAGTGTTGCCCGGAGTCATGATAGGAACCAAGGACTTTCGGCAAGTAAAAACCACGACCGAGCTGACCGAACGCCTGCGGTCCCAGATTGAACAACCCATACTGGTAAGTTTCAACCGGCAACGCGAGATTTTGCCACCGGAGACGATCGGGTTTCAGTTGGACATGGGCAGGATTCTGGCGGAGACATCTACTTACCTGGAAGGAGATGCCTTTATGCGCGCCATATTCAGGCGACTACTGGGTTTGCCGGAGGAAAAGCATCACGTTCCCCTCTATTACACCTTCAACCGTGAGAAGGCTAGCGCCTGGTTATTGGATCTGGATCAGCGATACGGTACAACCCCCCAACCCTATCGGCTGCTGCCAGTAGATCAGGCATGGCTATCTGCTCAGGAAGGGATTGAATCGAAGTTGCTGGAACTGGGATTTATGGCCAGATCCTATCCGGACTGGACCTGGCAAGCTGGAGCCCCCGGCATAAGTGTAAATGTGGATACCAGTTTGCAGTCCCTGCCTCTGGCCTTCATGGATTCAGTTGATCGTACCTGGTACCTCGAGACAGTAGAGACGCAGGAGACTAGCCTGCCCTTGACTCTGCTGGGCGAGGCACTTGATGACTTTACGGCTGATTTCCCCGGCTTTGCTTCCTTTTACTTGCAGGATTTGACCACGGGCGAAGTCACCGAATTTGACAGCGAAGTAGCCTTTTCCGGCATGTCCACGCTCAAGCTCATACTCATCATGGCGGTGATGCGGGATATTGACGGGATTGCTTCCAATCCAGATCTGGGCCAATGGATTGATTTGGCATTGGGAGACAGTAATAACGCCGCTGCCAACATTCTGCTTTACGCGTTAGGAGATAGTGACAAGCAGCGGGGGGCAGAAGTAGTCACGGAATTCGCCCGACAACTGGGTTTGGTCAACACGTATATGCAGTCAGGATACGATGACAAAGTCCAATTCCCGTCACTGCCCACAGCTGCCAACACCCAGACAGAATGGGATACGGATCCAGATCCCAACCTGCAGACTACCGCCGCGGATATGGGCCGGACCCTGGCAGCTATTTACGAATGCAGCTTGGGTCGCGGCATCTTCATAGAAACCTTTCCCGACGAAATCCAGCCTGAAGAATGTGCTTCCATGCTGTTCTATCTGACACACAATGCATTCCAGGAATTGCTGTGGGGAGGATTGCCTGATCCGGCACAGCGAGACATTGTGCACAAGCATGGGTTCACCAACCAGGATCATTCAGACGTAGCCCTCATCTGGGGACCTGCCGGCCCCTACGTTCTCAGCCTGTACCTCTATCGTCCTGTTTGGATGGATTGGCAAACGAGCAACAGCACCATGTATAACGTCAGCCGCATTGTCTGGCGCTTCTATGAGCAAATTGCCGCCAATTCGGACCGTTCCTATGTGCCGCCACCAGAATTCTTGCCCCCTGAAGGCTATGTGCCCCAACCACAGAGCAATTGACGACATGCCTGTCAACCAGCAGGCAGGGGTTCGCATTCTGATCAGAGGTTCGGTTGCCAGCGAGATTGAACGTTACAGAGCGGCAAAGGAATACTAGGGTCCAGGGAACAGGCTGGTCCAGGATCTAGCGCCCTGACAAATGCAGCAGGTCTATTCTCTTATGTGGGGGTGCGCAGCTATTTTGGTAGCGCCTGTAGCAAGGTGCCATAGAGAGGCAATGACCCAAACGGCTGGTTAGGTCGGAGCCAGTCCTACCAACTCTTCGAATTCCTCCCGGTCTAATACCTCCCTTTCCAAGAGAGTTTCCGCCAGCAGCTTCAGCTTGTCCATGTTACTTTGCAGTAAGTCCAGTGTGCGCTGATACGCCTTGTCCACCAGGATACGGACTTCCTTGTCAATTTTCTGAGCCACCGCCTCACTGTACTGGCGCTGTTCTCCGATCTCCATGCCCATAAAGGGATTGTGTTCGCCCTGATTGAGTTGAATTGGCCCCAGGTCGCTGTTCATGCCGTAGCGTGTGACCATATTGATAGCAATGCGGGTCACACGCTCCAGATCGTTTTCAGCTCCGGTCGTGATATCTGCAAAGACCAGCTGTTCAGCCGCCCGGCCCCCCAGCAGGCAGGAGAGTTGCGTTTCAAAGTCCGAGACACTGAGCAGAGTCTTCTCCTCCTCAGGCAAGGGCATTACATATCCCAGGGCTTGGCCGCGGCTGACAATACTGATCTTGCCCACATTGTCGGCGAGGTCCAGCAAGGCCATCACGATGGCATGTCCCGCCTCGTGATAGGCCACGATACGCAGCTCCTGCTCGGTGATCACCCGGCTGCGACGTGCCGGTCCGGCCATGACCCTTTCGATGGCCTCCACCATGTTTTCCATGGAGATACTTTTCTGCTCGTTCCGGGCTGCCAAGATGGCCGCCTCGTTCATGAGATTTTCCAGATCGGCCCCTGCCATGCCAGGAGTCTGTGAGGCAATCGCCCGCAAATCAATTTCCTCATCCAGGGGTTTACCCTTGGCATGGACATTCAGTATGTCCTCCCGCTCCTGCCTTTCCGGCAGGTTGACAATCACCTTGCGGTCAAAGCGTCCAGGTCGTAGCAGGGCTGGATCCAGGATATCCGGGCGATTGGTGGCGGCAATCACGATGACATTGGACCCACTTTCGAATCCATCCATTTCCACCAGAATCTGGTTCAGGGTCTGTTCCCGTTCGTCGTTGCCGCCCCCCATACCGGCTCCCCGATGACGGCCGACCGCATCGATCTCGTCGATAAAGATGATGCAGGGCGATTGCTCCTTGGCCTGACGGAACAAATCCCGCACCCGGCTGGCGCCAACCCCCACGAACATTTCCACGAATTCGGAACCGGAACTGGAGAAGAAGGGCACACCGGCTTCACCGGCCACGGCCTTGGCCAGTAGCGTCTTGCCCGTGCCAGGTGATCCGATCATCAGTACCCCCTTGGGAATGCGTGCTCCCAAGGTCTCAAACTTGGTCGGTTCATTCAGGAATTCCACCACTTCCTGTAGTTCTTCCTTGGCCTCCACCAGCCCTGCGGCGTCAGCGAAAGTAACGTTGGTATGGTGAGTGGCTTCTACCTTCTTGGCCCGGCTACGGCCAAACTGCATGGCCCGATTCTGGCCCCCTGCCCCAGTCTGCCGCATGATGAAAATGAAGAAACCGACAATCACCAGCATGGGCAGAATAATCAGAAAGCCGGAAAGAATGGCCGCGGCCCGTGGTGGATTACGGAAATTCACGACAAGAGAATTCAGGCGATCCGTCTCCACTCCCAGATAAGTCAGGCTCTCATACAGGCTGGATTCGAGTTCTTTGCGGGAGCGGAGAGCCGTGCCGTTGTTGAGATAGACGGTAATCAGTTCGCCTACCACTTCGACCTGGGCCACTTGGCCCTGGTTAACCAGACTGGCTACCTGATTCAAACCTACCGTTTCGTTGCGGGTCGTGTTGGTTACCAGGAGACGTACCACCACGACACCCACGACGACCAGCAGGACCCACACCCAGCCTTGGGTAAGCAAGTCAGACCAACGGCGGGGGGGTTGAGAGTCCGGGGAAGAAGAACTGTTGCGGTCGGACGGTGGCTGGGAACGGGAATTGTCAGGTGAACTCATGAACAGTGCAGGCCAATACCAGTAAGTCGGTTAGTGAATAGAAGCTTAGGCTGAAAGGGCACCACCAGGTGTGAAATATTCCCCCTCCTTACGATCCGATCAGTCAATTCCGGCCAGTGCCCCCTGAATACTAATACCCACGGCATGGGTGCTGGTGCGGTGAATAGGCATCAGTCCCTTGTGCCAGCGCTTGTGGGGCATCGAGGCTTCGCGGGGTTTATCGCTTAGAGCCAGGAGCAGGCAACCGCGCTCCTGCAGCCAGAGGCACAGCTCCCGCACTTCCTGGGTAATACACAACTCCTGTTGCAGACGTTCTTCACCACTGGCCTGCTCGGGCAGATGGCCCATGCGGAGCGTGGTGTCCAGGAATTCCTGGCGCCGGAACTGTTTGAAAGGCGTTCTGTCCCCTGACTTGGCACACATTTGGTACTGATCATGCAACTGGCGCATCTGCATGGTGAAATTCTTGCTGGCCTGCGTGGAAATCCATCGCACCACCTGCTCGAACTGCATGTTGGCCTTCACCATGTCCCCTACTTCCCGGAGGGTGAGTTCGCCGCACAGGATCATGAGACAGATGTAGATAATGTAGTCCTGATTATCCCCTGTCAGTCCCATGTATTCTTCCTTGTTGACTGTAGCGTACAAGGTGCGGAACGTATTCAGGTCAAAATCATCCAGGCTGTCCCTCAGGGCCTTGTGTAAACTGGCGAAGCGCGCTGCATCAATTACATCGTCATTGCGTCCGCGGGCACCGAGGGCCGTCTTGTCTATGTCCACAATGACGGCGGTCTGCGCATTCAATTGCAGATTATTGTGGCGCATGGCCTGAATCCAGTCCGCCAGCAAGTGCCAGCGGTTGGCTTCCACCACCTGCGTCTTTTCGTCCCAGTCCAGCTTCGCCTTCGTCTGCCTATCTTCATCACAGATAAAGCAGGATCCCGTCCAGCCGGAATACTCCGTCATGCCGCGAAAGGCCTTAGCATCAGTGATCCGGCTGTCACCGATGAAAAGCAATTCCTCCACCTCGTCGTCTGAGGCTTGTTCCTGCATGTGATCTACGATCCACACCGCGATCTTGTTGTAAACGGGATCGGTCTTGCGGGGGACGGCGGCGGGATCGAGACCAAATTGCTGGGCACATTGGTTATAGCCTTGGTAACGGGTATCCACAGGCTGCAGATCCCGGTATACGAACCGGTCGTCCAGAAATTCGGACAGACTCACCAGTCCGAACTGTTCCATGGCCGTGGATAGGTCCTGTGTCAGGGAGGCATTAGCAGCCAAGAGCATCACCGTCATTTGGCAGGGTCAGGCATCATACATGCAGGGCAGCTGGCAGGGTGGCCGTCGCCGCGGCCAACTCCCTACCGTTGCCTTGGGACTGAACATGGATCAGTTCGGCGTTCAGCAGACTGCCGCCCGCTGCGCCCCGGATGGTATTGTGGCCCAGGATCAGGAACTTGAAGTCAAACAGGGGATCAGGACGCAAACGTCCGACTACCGTCGCCATGCCGGGTACGGAACCCGCGAGCCGATCCAGCCGGGGTTGAGGCCGATCGGCCTGTTCCATATAGATGAGTGTCGGATCCGGGGCTGATGGCAACTGCAGTTGCTGGGATAGAGGATAATAGGAATTCCAAGCCTCCAGCAATTCATCCCGTGTAGGTTTATCCTCAAACTCCACACTGACAGCCTCCAGGTGACCATCTTGGGTGGCTACCCGGTTGCAGTGGGCGCTGATCTGGAATGAAGCGGGGATCACCTGCGTGCCATCGAAGTGTCCCAGGAGCTTTTGGGGCTCCTTCTGCTCCACTTTCTCTTCTTCGCCGCCAATGTAGGGGATGACGTTATCCAGAATATCCATGCTGGATACACCGGGATAACCCGCACCGCTGACGGCTTGCATGGTGCATACAAACAGGCGTTTCACGCCGAAGCGCACATGCAGGGGATGCAAGGCACTGACCAAATGGGTTGTGGTGCAATTGGCATTGGTAACAATGTAGCCGGGCCAATCCCGCTGGGCCTGCTGCACCGGAATGAGGCCGATATGGTCGGGATTCACTTCAGGTATAAGCAGAGGTACGTCGGCTGCGTAGCGGTAAGCGCTGGCGTTACTGTAGACACCAAAACCTGCTTGGGCGAAAGCCCTTTCCACTGTACGGGCCTGCTCCGTAGGGAGGCCACTGAATACGAGCTGGCAGTTCCCGCCCGGCTCTGCAGGTTGCACTATCAGATCCCGGGCTGTGGGGGGCATGGCATCCTGCAAAACCCAGTGACAGGCTTCTCCGTAGGTTCTGCCCGCACTGCGTTCTGAGGCATAGACAGTGGTCAAGGTAAACCAGGGATGTGCAGTTAACAGGCTGACAAAGCGCTGTCCAACAGCACCTGTGGCGCCCAAAACTCCTACCTTGATTTTCTCTGCCATGATCCTCTTGCCTTGTACTTGGGCCAGTTTACTGAAGACGTGTGAAGGCCAATTCCATAATGTCACTGAAAACGCCCGCAGCCGTGGCGTCAACACCAGCCCCGCGGCCCTGAATGACCAAAGGTTGGGGCGCATACCATTGACTGGTGATTTCGACCAGGTTGTCGGAACCTGCCAGTTGCCCCAGGGGAGAATCCAAGGGAACCGTTTGGGGACCTACCTCCAGTCCATGGGAACTCACGGCTGCCACGTAGCGAAGACACCGATCTTGCTGGGCTGCCTCCGCACATTGCTCCTGGTATGCCTGATCCAGTTCGGGAAGAGCCGCCATGAACTCAGGGACCGTTAAAGATGCCATACTTTCCGGATACAAACTGGTTACCTTTACATCCGCCATTTCCAGGTCAAGACCCATACCCCGCGCCAGGATGAGGGCCTTGCGGGCCACATCTACACCCCCGAGATCATCTCTGGGATCGGGTTCCATGTAACCCTCGATTTCTGCCTCCCGCACCACTTGGCTGAAAGGCTTGCCGTCCTGCAGACCTGTCATGATGTAACCCAAAGAGCCGCTAAACGTGCCGGTGATACGCGAAATGGTATCGCCACAGCTAACCAGGCGCTGGAGGGTGGCAATCACCGGTAATCCCGCGCCTACCGTGGCTTCCCACCGGCAATGGGCCAGATTCCAGGTCCCGCTTGTCTTGTGCGTAAGTTGACGGTACAACGGGTAGGTCTGCGTCAAAGGTTTCTTGTTGGCCAGCACAATGCCGTGGGTGGATTCCAATGCCTGCAGCAAAGCCGGGACCGTGGCATCAGAAGCGGTACAATCCACAACCACCGTACCAGGTACAGCCACCTGTTGCACCACCTCGGTCGGGTTGGTCCAGTGTCGGCCCCCTTCCATCTGGGCTAAGGGCAGGCCCCCTTCTTTCTGTTCGCAAATATGAAGCAGATCGGTGTCGGCCAAGCCATCCCGCTGGGCACAAATCAGGCCAGTGCTGTCGCTGACCGCCCGAATGGATAAGTCCACATGATAGGCATCACAGACATAGGCTCGCTGGCGCACGAGTTGTCTGGTCAGGGCACGCCCTACACTCCCCAGTCCCATGATGACAAGCGGCAGGGAAATCATTTCTGGGCCTTGTCTCTCCACCTTTGCAAAGTCTGCATTGTAGCACAGCGATCGATCCACCTTTCGGAAATGATAACCGGACGGGAAACCTCTAAATCGCTTCCAGGACAAACGCCCTGTGCAAGGCCCGCACTCCTGCATCTGCTTCGTAGCGGGAGACCACCATGCTGATCATAGTGTCGCTGGCACCCTGGGCAATGGATATGACATTAATGCGCGCCTCGGCCAAGGCTGTGAAAACCTTGGCGGCAATACCGGAAGTGTGGCGAATGGCCTGTCCCACAGCGGCCAGGATCACAATGTCCGGATCCCCATAGATTTTTTCGATGTAGCCCCGTTCCAGTTCCTGGCTGAACTCCTGCCGCAGGACGCCAATTACGTTCCGGGCTGACTCATTAGGTACTACAAAGCAGATACTCTGCTCGCTACTACTCTGACTGATCATGAGGACGTTCGCCTGGACATCGGAAACGGTCTTGAAGGTGCGGGCGGCAATGCCCGGGACTCCAATCATGCCCCGGCCCTCGATCATGATCATGTTCATGTTATGAATAGCCGTAACCGCCTTGATATCCCCTTTCAGGGTCAATTGGTCGTCATTGACGACACGGGTTCCCGGATCACCAGGTTCAAACGTGTTGAGCACACGCAGGGGCAAGCTCTTGCGAATGGCGGGACGTACCGTCTTGGGGTGTAGCACCTTGGCGCCGTAATAGGCCAGTTCTGCCATTTCACTGAAACTGATTTCCCGCAAGGTATGGGCCTCCGGGACCACGCGAGGGTCGGCGGTCTTGACACCACGGACATCAGTCCAAATCTGGATCTCGTCCACCTCCAGGGCGGCACCGATGATCGCAGCAGTATAGTCAGAGCCGCCCCGTCCCAGGGTGGTAGGAATACCATCAGCCGTAGCACTGATGTAACCATTCGTGACAACCACCTTGTGCTCTTCCAGCAAAGGAATGAGCCGGGTCCGGCAGCGCCGTTCGGTTTCTTCGATCAGGGGTTCAGCGCCCCCAAAGACACAGTCGGTCACAATAAAAGTACGGGCATCTATATAGCAGGCGGGGAGACCAGCCCCACAAAGCACCTGGGTTAACAAAGGCCCCATGATGGCTTCACCGGTGCCCGCAATCCAGTCGCGACCGCGTGGGGTGAGTTCACCAAGAACGGCTACACTTTCCAGCAATCGCCGCAGGTAACGCAGAGTCTGTGCCAGTTCCGTCGTCAGTTGTTCGCGGATAGCCAGGTCCGGGATCAGAGTTCCCAGCACTTCCGTGTGCTTTTCCTGCAGCAAGTTACAGGTTTCAGTGCAGATTTCCAGATTGTTTTTGACGGCGGCCTCCGCAGCTCGTAACAAGGCATCCGTTACCCCACTCATGGCACTGGTAACCACCACCACACCAAGTCGTTCCTGTGGCTGGCCGTGAGCCTGCCGAACTATTTCACACACCTGCCGCAAAGCATCGGAGGAACCCACCGACGTGCCGCCAAACTTCATGGTTATCATGACTATGTTTCAGACTGGTCCTTCTGTAATACAAAAATGCCGGTAGTAGCCAGCAGATTGGCCAGAAAAGCCTGGCGTATGCGCTGGCCATGCACAAGATAGACCGCATGCTGCAGAGTATAGTGACGTTCCAGGCACAGGCGCTGGAAATCCGCGATCGTGAAGGCTTGCCAGCGACGGGTCGCATACCAGACTTCGGGTAAAGTGGGAGCCTGAGGTATCCGGCCCGTGCCCACGAGAGTGAGGCGAGACCGCCAATAGCCCCAGTTGGGAAAGCTGACGATGGCATGTCGCCCCACACGTAGCATCTCATCCAGAATGTGGCCTGGCCGGTTCAGATAATGCAGCGTCTGGCTCAAGACTACATAGTCCATGCTTTGATCCGGATAGTCTTCCAGACCTTCATTCAGGTTGCCTTGCCGCACACTCAAGCCGCGGCGCACACACTCCATGACACCACTTTCATGCAGTTCAATGCCCCGCCCCCGTACCTTCTTGGCCTGGGTTAGGAATTCCAGCAGGGAACCATCCCCACAACCCAGATCCAGCACCAGGCTTTGTGCCTCCACCAGATCGACAATGACCTGTAAGTCCGGCCGGATATTGCCGGACTGTTCCTGTGCACTCGACATGTAAGGATCAGACCGCTACAGGGGCCTCCGGCGGCACCGGGGTAGCGATGTCCCACGTGTTGACCAGCCGCTTCAGATAGTTGCGAATCAGTTCGGTCATGGTCGCAGTTTCCAGGAGGAAGGCATCATGGCCCCATACGCTTTGGACATCGAGGTAGGTCACGTTAATACCCAGCGCATTCAGGGCCTTGACCAGTTCCCGACTCTGATAGCTGGGATACAGCCAGTCGCTGGTGAAACTCACGACCAGGAAATCCAGGTCCACCGCGCGCCGAAAGGCGTCAGCGATCCGGCCCGTTTCGCGGCTCAGATCGAAATAATCCATAGCTTTGGTGACATACAGATAGGAGTTGGCATCGAAGCGATCCGTGAATTTGTTGCCGTTATATTGCAGATAACTTTCCACCTCGAAATCTGTTTCCAGGAATTCGTAGCCATAACGCTCCCGTTCCTGCAGGCGCCTGCCAAATTTGCTGTGCATGGAAGTGTCCGAGAGATAGGTGATGTGGCCAATCATGCGGGCCACGGCCAGTCCCGCATCCGGCTTTTGGGGCTGCGCATAATAACTGCCCTGATGCCAATGGGGATCCCGCAAGATGGCCTCCCGTCCTACGGCATCAAAAGCAATCTGCTGGGGGCTGTGCCGGGCTGTAGTGGCAATGGGAATGGCGGCGCGCATCCGGTCGGGGTACTGGGAGGCCCATTGCAGTACCTGCATCCCACCCATGGACCCTCCACTGATACAAAGCAGCTGGTCAATGCCCAAATGATCGATAAGGTGGCACTGGGCATTCACCATGTCGCCAATGGTTACCACCGGAAAGTCCAGCCCATAGGGCTGCCCGGTAGCGGGGTTGTGACTGATTGGGCCCGATGATCCATAGCAACCGCCGAGGACATTGCTGCAGATCACAAAGAAACGATTGGTGTCAAATGCCTTGCCAGGACCAATACAGTCAAACCACCAGCCCATCTCACCGGGTCTATCCTTGCGGGTACCCGCCGCATGTTGGCTGCCGCTCAAAGCATGGCAAATGAGAATGGCGTTGCTGTGATCGGCATTCAACTGGCCATAGGTGTGATACGCCAGGGTAACGGGGGACAAGATTTCGCCACTATCCAGGGGAAAGGGTTCACCCTCAGCAAATGTGAAGAACTGGTCGGTTACGTTATCCAGAGGTTGGGATATGTTCATACGATTGGTCAGGCAATTGGATTATTCGTGTCGGCAGGCTAGGTTCAGGAGGATCAAAAAATCCCCTGTGTAGGGGATGAAAAATGCCTGATAATCGGTATCTCTCTCATCTCCCAGAACACGTCTGCCGGAGTTGGCACCCTGGTGTACCTGCTGCGCACGCCGGGTTGCCGAAGCATCAAAGGGCCGGGTCCCTCCACCTCTCTGGATAAGAGCTGCAATATTCAATTGTGCAAGGGAGTATAGGCCCAGATCCGCTGGGTGTCAATAATTGCTGGGTGGCTGCAAGAGTCAACCCGCAGCCACAAGGCCTGCGACGGACTGACGGGCGTCGGCCAAGGCGGTGGCATACACGGCGGTATCAACACTGTAGGACACGACATTGAAGCCAATCTGCAGCCATTCTTGACACTGAGCCAAATCACTGGGTTGGATGCCTGCCCCCAGGCCATGCTGTTGACAACAAGCGATGACCTTGTCCAGGGCGGACCGGAAGTCTGGATGATCGAACTGGCCGGGTATGCCCAGTGACTGGGAAAGATCAGATTGCCCTACCCAGAGCACATCTACGCCGGGAACGGTGGCAATAGCCTCCAGGTTTTCCAAGCCTTCACGGCTTTCGATCTGGCAAAGTATGGCCGTTGCCTCGTTCAGGGCATCCATGAGTTGGCGTGGGTCACCTGTCTGATAACGGGAGACAGGTCCTCCCAGTCCAACCCCGCGAGAACCCACCGGAGCATATTTGGCCGCCTGCACGATCGCTTCGGCCATGTCACGGGTGCGTACATTGGGTACCATGATGCCCAAAGCGCCCATGTCCAGAGAGCGGGCGATGAAGTTGTATTGGACTTCTGGCACCCGCACCATCGGCGTAACCGACGTAGCCCTGAACCAGGCCACCAAATCGGCCACCTGATCCAAAGAGAAACCTCCATGTTCCATGTCAATCAGCACGAAATCCAGTTCAGCCAGGTCGGCAAGCCGGGCCATACCCCGGGTATGGAATTCCCAGATCATGTGGCCAATCGGTACTTGCCCTTCTTGCAGTCGGCGTTTCATGCTGTTGGTGTACATGGCAAGGTTTGTCCTTCAGAACGTGGAGGGAAAAAATTCAGGTGATGGTGCCCAGTAAGTGGTGGATGGTGTCGGTAAGGTCCGCGGTGTCGACGGCGACCTGGGAACCGGTGGTAAGGTCTTTAATGGCGACCTGGGAGGATTCAACTTCCGATTCCCCGGCAATAATCACATACCGGATACCCTGTTTCTCAGCATACCGAAATTGTCGCTTGAGTCGGCCAGGAGCCGGAAACAAATCTGTGCGCAGGCCGTCTGCTCGCAGCTGGTAGGCTATCCGATGCAGGTAGCCTGACACAGTTGGGTTCAGTTGCGCGACGAGGACTTGCGGCGCCGCCGCCAGATCGGAGGGAAACATGTCGCGCTGTTCCATGATCAGCAAAATTCTTTCCAGGCCCAGACTGAAACCGCAAGCGGGTACGCGTGAACCGGCAAAGTAGCCTAGCAGGTCATCATAGCGACCGCCGCCGCCGCCTGAACTTGCCAGGTCCGGGAACTGGATTTCATAGATGGGTCCTGTGTAATACCCCATGCCCCGGGCCAGAAAGGGATCTATACGTACCGTGTTGCAGGCGGGACCTGCTTCCAGCAAGACAGTCAAGGCTTCCAGTTCCTGTAATCCGGTGCGGCTTTCCGCATGATCGGCCAGCAGCTTCCCTAACGCCGCCAGCATGGCTTCTGGAGAGGAGCCCTGGGCCATCTCTGACATGGTGTTCATCAGGAACTGGACACTGGATGGGGCAAGGCCCCGGTTTTCCAATTCAGCCCTTACACCGTCAGGACCGATCTTGTCCAGCTTGTCAATAGCCACCAAGGCCGAAGCGAATAAATCGGCAGGTACTCCCGCTCTGATCAGCAAGCCTTGCAGAATCTGGCGGTGATTAAGACGTATGCGGAAGTCGTCTTTCTGGACAAAATGCAGGTTGCGCAAAATGGTCACACCCGCATTGATAACATCTGCCTCCGCGTCCACGCTGTCCACACCGACGATATCCACGTCACACTGCATGAACTCCCGGTAGCGACCCTTGGCGGGGCGTTCCGCGCGATATACAGGCTGAATCTGGTACCGCTTGAATACCGGTAGCATGGTGTTGGCATGGGCGGCCACCAGACGCGCCAGCGGTACGGTCAAGTCATAACGCAAGCCCATGTCGGCGAGCTCATCTGCCGATGCTTCCGGATTCAGGGCACGATCCAGCTTGGCTCCGCGTTTCAGCACCTTGTACATAAGCTGGTCGCCCTCCTCGCCGTACTTCCCCTGTAGGGTCGCCAGGTGTTCCATGGCGGGAGTTTCAACCGGTTGAAAACCGTACAGTCGGA
The DNA here is from genome assembly GCA_034422235.1 of Anaerolineales bacterium. Lineage (GTDB taxonomy): Bacteria > Chloroflexota > Anaerolineae > Caldilineales > Caldilineaceae > Bin34. Next base: position 87,003 of record DAOUJU010000013.1, read on the forward strand.
AGGTGTCCTTGATGATGTTGATGGCATACTCACGACGCACAACGTCAAGGGGCAGAAAGTCACGCATGCCACTGACAGGCACTACTGGTATCTGGCTCATGTTTCGGGTTCGAATTACGTAGTGGGAGAGGTGGGAAAAAGACGACTGGTCAAGACCTGCAGGTACGCCTGGATGCGTTGCTGCCGCAAGGCTGGTTTGTGTCCCATGAGCAGCTTGGCGGTTTCCCCCAGGAGCTGCAAAGCAAACTCAGTGAGGAGGTAATACCGCATGCATTCAGCCCAGAGCGGACCGAAATGCTTGCGATAGTAGAGGACCTTGCTGGTGTTGAAGATGATGTGAGTTTGGGCTGGTACCTGCGCTGAACTGGATCCGCCATGATGGATGATGGTGGCAGCCGGTACATAGTGGATCCGCCATCCTGCCGTACGGATGCGGCGGCAGAGATCCAGTTCCTCACTGTACATGAAGAAACGTTCATCAAAGCCACCGACCCCGGCGAAAGTCTTACGCCGGATCATGAGGGCTGCTCCTTCCAACCAATCCACGCCTTGGGCAAATGCCCGAGGCCAGTTACGGCAATGATAATACTGTGACCAGGGATTACCCGGCCAGATTCGGCCCAACCAGGTACTCTCAAAGAATCCGGTTACGGGATTGGGAAAACGTCGCCGCGAATCCTGATGCTCGCCATTGGTCCTCATCAGTCTTGGACCTGCGACCCCCACCGCTGGCTGGGCCTGCAATGCGGTCCACAGGGTGACCACGGCGTGGGCTTCCACCAAGGTATCCGGATTCAGGAAAAAAAGGATTTGACCCCGGCTGGCTTCGTAACCCAGGTTGTTACCTCGCGAAAAGCCGACGTTCTGGCCCGGAGTCAAAAGACGGACCCAGGGGAACAAGGAGGGAATCAGGGCTGGTGTCGCATCCTCACTGGCGGCATCTACCAACACAACTTCAAAACAGAGTTGCGTATTCGGGGCAGCCGATGATGACAGGACACGCAACGTTGGTTCGGAGGTGGCATCACTCGCTCTTTCCAGACTGGTCAGGCAATCGCGCAGGTAATCCCAAACATTCCAGCTGACAATGATAATGGAGAGATTGCAAGTATTGGCCACGACGTCAGTTTAGGGAAGTAAGGGCAAAGCGTTCTGAAACGGAAGATTATACCTGGGATTGTTCGGGCATGCGTACCGGGCTGCGTGGTGCAATAGGCTGGAGGATGGCAAGACGTTCAGGGGTCAGGCGGACCGAAAGTTCCTCAGACAACTCATAATTGAAACGGGTGCGCAAAAACCGGGGTGAGTATCGGTATATGATTGCTCGGCGGTACCCTTCATTGGTTCTTTCCGCTGAGCCGTGGGTGACACAGTCAGCAAAGAACAAGGCATCGCCTGCCTTCAAGTACACTTCCCGTGCGCCAAACGCAGTGCCCGCGGCTTCCCGGATATCGTGGGCGGCCACAATCCCTTTGCCTTCGCGCTTCAATCGCGGATGGGGCAAGGTTGCCCGGTGACTGCCTGGTACGATTACAGTGGCCCCATCGCCGGGTCCTATGTCCTGCAGGGCCATCAGGATGTTGATCTGGCCGACCATCCATTCCCCCGTGTTTTCCTGGCGGAAAGTGAAATAGAACAGGGGCGCATGACCTCCGCTGTGAATGTACAGGTATCCGCCGGGACCACGCACATTCAGAAGATTTTCGTGAATGGACAGGCCATTGACCGGGTTAACGTACTTGGTCACCAAAGGCAGCCAAGCCGGATAGTCGATGAGACGCTCAAAGACAGGCCCCCCCTCGACGATATTCTGAAAGTTGACACCGTCGTCCAGTCCATAGCTGTGAGTCTCCACATGGCCAATCCAAGGATCCTCCAGGGCACGGTCCGTCTGAGGTCTGGGATTCGTGACATAGGACCAGTGATCGTCTACCCATTGATTGATTTCATCCAGATCACTTTGGGCAATAGCTTGCTCCAGGATCATGTAGCCATAAAGGTCGAATATGTAGTCAACCAACTCGGGATCCATGTCTGCCGTCACGCGGGGATGTGGTTGCAATTCCTGCATTTTAGTGGCCTGAGTATAATGGATTTCAATACATCATGCGGGTAAGGATAGCAAATAAGGTGATAGATTCATCACAAGTTCAGGTGGTTTTGGGAGACTGACAGACAATTAGCCGGATCGGGCCAAATATCTGTGACCGGCCTCCCCGAATCCCCGCGCTCTGACATCTGTTTGGAGGCTGGTCCAATCTTGCATGTGGGGAGTGGCCGCCTACCTGGGGACACTCCCGGGCAGCCTGTCTCAAGAATGGCCGAGCCCGGGGGTATGGCCCTTGGACAGACACCTTCATTACAGACATGCAGGGCCCGTTCCTTTGGCAAGGTCGATGATCAAGCGGGTGGAGGAAAAGGACAGGATGGACGAATACGAATATGGCTATGGTGAAGGCTATTACGCCTGTAGCCGTCTGGATGATCCTCTTTCCAACTTTGCCTTTCGGGAAACCACCACCGTTGAAGACATAATGGCCCAAATCGGTCATCGCAAACAGGTCTCAGCTGCCTTTCGGGATGGATTCCGTAACGCCGTATCGGATTACCTTAATGAGTGGCGCAGTAACTGGACCGAATATGAAGTAGGACGCGAAGACGGCCAGGCAACCGCATTTGACTGCTATTTCCCCAACCCGGACACTGCCAAGGAATGTTTGAGGCGTCAACTGGAAGTACGGGATCTTACTCCCTTTCTGCCGGCGGCCCGCACCTGGTATCCGTTGACCTTACGGGCGAGCGCCTACGCGGCGGGCTGGATCAGAGGCTGGAGCGGGGGACAAGAGGGTTGGGTAGAACGCTGGCTGGCCCAGAACCCGGCCCATGATTCGTTGATTCCGCCGGATCAGGCAGTTCAATGGGAATTCGATTTGACCCCTCTGGACAAACCTGCCCTGCTTCCGGAACTGGAGGTTCTCCGCCAGCACCAAACCAAAGACAAGGAACTGTGCCACCAGTTGACCACACAGAACCATACCGCTTTGTTTCGAAGAGGGGAAAGCATGGGCCGACTGTCTCGCAAGAGATGGCATTGTACAGAGGATTGTTATCCCGATTTTTCACATCTTGAGGCTGCGCTGCCGATTCTGAATCAGATTCTGCACAACCATAATAGTTCCTCTGTGGAATTGGGACAGGTCCCGCCCACCAAAGCCGTCGGTGCTTTTGCCTGGGGCTGGATTTCCGCTTTTCTCGGTCACAGCGCCCGATGCTTAGGTAAGGTCAAAGGAAAGTGGACTACACCCCTGCCTGTTGGTCCCATACTTGCGGAGCCTTCCGAGTGATGGGTCATTCCCATCAGGAACTGTTTTCAGACAGTTTTTTCCCTTGTAGGCATGTCTCTTGCTCCCCCTGCACTTGACACTTTCCCACTTTCTCCACAAATCAGCAGCAGCAGATCACAATAGAGATCGATCTGCCTCTTAAGCGGAACTCAAAGTACAAAAAGGTAGAGACACCTGACTGATTCGACAGTCAACTGGACAAGCCATCACCTCTGGTTTCGCTCGTGCCCGGCGGCGCGGTTCTATCCCAAAGCCAGACTCGGAACCTGTGCGCTCCATAGGTAGGGCTTGTGGAGCAGGGAACACCCAGAGTCTTCACCTGCTTTGCTGAAATGCCCAGAACCACCTTTTGGTCATGTCCCCTGCCCCTGCCTGTGGTTGGGTTACAGGGGGCATGGATGGGCGGTGCTACCCATATTGGAGCTTATTCACAGGTACCGGTTAACCAGAATTGACATGGTGTACAATGCGGTCATCTGGGGGTGTATACGAACAAAGGGGCAGACACGGTATCTGTACTGTCTTGGATGGGATCAGTACAATCCAGGCATAGCCTGATTTTGACTATTGACACGAAGAACGTGAAGAAAGAGACGTATGATGATTTGATTGCGGTGGGATTCGAGTCTCAGCAGGCTGCGGTCCTCTCCGCTCACATGCCCGATGTGGACACGAAGCTGGACCAGATAGAAAGTCGGATAGATGTGAAGCTGGATCAGCTGGAAAGCCGGATCATCCGGTGGATGGTCGGGATCTTCCTCACGTTCCTGTCTGCTTTTGCCTTGTTGCTCACAGCCGCCAACTTCCTGATAGGTTGACACTGCGTACCGCACTAGCCTTGTTCGTCGACTTTTTTCTGGCATGTTGTGGGTTCAACGGATGACCAGAACCCACTTCCAGCTCCCAAAGGCCAAGCCAACAACTCCCATCGACATCGGGAAAACCCCCTGATCCACGACTGTGAGGGGTCTGAAGGAAAAGTACAGGGATAGGCCATGCCCTTGATCCCTTCATATGCATGGCCGTCAACGCTGATTCCCATGTCACTTCCCGGAGTGCCCTTGACCATGTCCGCAACTTAAGATCGCCCGGATCTGTGGGCTCAAATCACCTCGGTGCCCTTGGCGTGGAGGCATCCCACCCTTCCACTCACATCACCCGTGTTAGGGTCAGGATTCTGATGCGAAATTGTAGCCTTCAATCCAAGGCGTTTGTGTTCTCAGGATCGCATTGCGCAGGATGAGCGATTTGTGCATGGCCGCTATCAAAGCAACTTTACGGGGCTTACCTTTCGCACACAAGCGCTGGTAGAAGGCACGGATGTCTGGGTTGGGCATGATGTAAAACTTCGGTGCTTTTGATCCATCAAACCCTCCTGCCTTCTCTTGCGAATCCCGTCCGTAGGAGTTAATTGGGAGTTCCTGGAGTGGGGTTACTGACCGTTTGGAAATCTCCAGTACCATTGGGCAGGCGGGCCAAACTGGTTCCGGCATCAGCCTGACCCTTTTCCCAGTCCACGGCATCTACCAGGACTCCTTCCGCTGACCAGATGCCCAGTTCTTCGTCTCGGCCCAGGGCAAAACCGGGCCATCCTTCCTTATCCAGCAAAATCTGAACATATCCACCTGACGGAATGACCATGTCTGCCGGGAAAGCAATGCGCTTGCTGGCGTCCTTCAGGTCATCGGCCAAGACAAAATCGGCAAGGATAAGGTCAGACCCAGAGGAGTTGTAGAGTTCAAACCAGTCCAATGGTTCTCCCTGTGCAGCAATTTCATTGATAACCAGACCGAAGTCGTCCGTATTGGTTATGTCGGTTGGAAGAGCATCTGTATCATCGGCAGCGAGAGCCGATTCAGTACCAAAGTTGCCGAAGAACCGGGCCGAAATGGTTGCCCCCGATTCCGTTCCGGCTTCTATCAACTCTAATCTGCCCTCGACAAAGGGTGTGAAAGTATCCGGCTCGGTTGCCCCTGGAGGGAGAGACCAATAGCCTCCGCGGACCTCTCCCGCTTCAACGGAAAGGATGGTACCACCGGACAGTTGGGCTAAGGATAGCACCAAGATAAAACCTTCAATTAAACCGTCTGGCCCAAAGCCAAATATGGTCAAGGAGGCCGCGTCTTCAATACCGAATCCGGCAGTTTCCTCTGGGGAGGCAGTACCGGCGAGTGCGGCCATGCCTGCACCGGGCTGCTCAGTGTCATTCAGCAGGAAATAGGTGACCGTTCCCTCCTCAAAGGGATTGGGATTCTGATTGGATCCCCAAGTTGTGGAGAAGTGGAGTTCAATTGCGCCGGTTTCCATTCCGCTTGTGACCTGTCCTACCGGACAAGGGTCCGGAGCCAGAGGCCAAGGCCAGGCAGGTGGCTCAGGTTCCAGATCGTCCAGCACTGTGCTACGTCGTTCCCGGATGAATTGTCGTACTCGTTCCGTATCTTGGGCGGCGATGGTTCTCTCCTCAGGCAAGGCATGAGTCTGAACAATGGCTGCCATTTCGTCTGCTAACTCCAGCAGATCGTCTTCATGCCAGACTGTATCCAGCAGTTCATGTAGGCGGCTGACGTAGGCTATCCGTCCGGCATCGTCCTGGTACAAGCGGTGGGCAATGGCTCCGTGGGCCAATACGGAGGGCGGCGGCCGGCTGATTTCATCAAAAGGGTTGGGGTCATCCGCTAGGGAAAAAACCTGATCCACTCCCCAGGGAATGAAGATAAAGGGTCCGTCCGATTCCCGGTAAAACAGGTAATTGTTGCGGTTTCCCGCATATCCGTCCCAATGACCTACCAGTACTTCGGTGGCCCAGAAGGAAAAGAACCGGTCCTGGTCCACGATGGTGTCCAAGGCCACCAGCCCGGCTGATGTGGGATCTTCCAGAGCGGCAACGACGGCGTCGATGTCCGACCAGTCGTTGGCTTCCTCGTTGGTTTTCTTCTCGAACGTACCACGCCAGCCGGAACGGAAATCACTTACCGTACCTTCATACAGGTTGCCTTGTGAGTCAGCAAAGTGTCGTTCCAGGAAGGGAGGCTTGATTTCCTCGACATGAATATACAGGCCCAGATCCTGATCATTGACGGATACCGTAGCGAAATTGCAACGGGGTGCAGGTAATCCAGCCTCGGCAAAGATATGGTAGGCCAGACAGGTATTGATCATCGATTTGTCCTGAATGCCATTGTTAAGGGTCATCCGCTCCATAACGTCATGCAATGTCTGGTCGTCAACATATTTGTCAAAGCGGAGCTTGAGGGAGGGCTTGTCAATACTCAAGGATCCAAGAAATCCCTTCTTGCGAACGCCGACATTAGTGACCGTTTCTCCGTCCACGGTTACTTGGGCTGGGAACCATGAGTAGATGTCCTCAAAGGGCTGGGCCAGACAGCCAGTCCGGAAATGCGTCATTGCATCTTCCCAGGTTCGAGTCTGATAGCGCAGAGCATCCCAGTCCATAGGGGCGATCGCGATGTCTATGTCCAGTACATGGTCCAGGACAAAGTAAAGAGCGGTAGAATGCGGCTGCGGGTTGTCCTTGCCTGGCGCAGTTGGTTCCTCCGTGGGAATCACACATCCGGCAGTCAATAACGCCAGTAGCATGGCTGCCGCGAGCGACAGGTTGAGTCTATCCACCCCCATAGACAATCTGAAGGCTCCTGCGATTTCGCTTCCTAAGTTCATCTGTAGCTCCTGGGATCTTGTACCTGTTGAGGCCGTGCCGCTTGGTCGGACCGGTACGCCAAACGATGCTTTATCTTGCTGTGAAAGTAATGGCTTGCCATAGTTATTGGCTACGTATTGGCGCTAGTTGAATTTCCCTGCTTGGGTAGAAAGCTGGGACTCTATCGCTATCATTGGGGGGTAACCATACGGGACGGGAATGACAGCCCAATCCATATGGGGTGCTCGTAAAGATCAGGGAACTTCCATAGTACCTGGCATGGAGTCTGACCGCAGAGTGATACAGCTTCGCCAGGAACTGGAATTCCCCCGTTCAAATCTGTTCCTGTCCCGCTGCGCCGCAAGTGATTCCGGCTGTCTTTCAAGCCAACCGTCTTATGACCAGATCGCTCAGTTTGTGCAGAGCATGTCTATATTGAGAATCGGGGAAGATGCGGAGACACGCCTGGGCGTGCGATACATGTGACTGGGCGATACTATAAGCTTGGGCGATGGCATCAGACTGACAAACATCCTCCACAAACCGTTTCACCGCATCCTGCCAGATTTCAGGAGAATGCAAACGCCAGGAATTGGCATCCTGCAGTTTGGACACCACTGCGGCAGGGTCAGAGTGCTGTTCCAAATACAGAAAGAAGGGCAAGGTACAGGTGCCATTTAACAAGTCACTGCCTGCCGGTTTACCGAGTGCTGCGGGATCACTCGTATAGTCCAGGATATCATCCACGACCTGGAAGGCTATGCCGAAATGCACGCCAAAGCGTTTCAGTTGCCGGACACGTGCAGCACTGAATTGCTGAATGAGTCCCGCACATTCTGTCGCCAGTCGGAAGATGCTGGATGTTTTCAGCGCGATACGCCGAAAATAGGCAGCGCGTGTAACTTCAAAATCATGTTGGGACTTCATTTGTTCGATCTCGCCCCGCACCAGATAGGACAGTACATCGCTACAGATCCGAATGGCATCCTTGTGACCGGTAAGCGCACTATAGTGCGCGGCTTGGGCAAACATGTAATTGCCGGCCAGGACGGTATTGCCTGCTGGCCAAGTGGAATTCAGCGTGGGTGCTCCCCGGCGGAGCAGGGAATTGTCGATGACATCATCGTGCACGAGAGTTGACGTATGTAGCATCTCCACCGCACTGCTTAGGGCAATGACGGCAAAAGGCAAGGGCTGGTCAGGCGATCGGATCAGGCTGGCACACAGCAGGGCCAGAGCAGGACGCAATCGCTTGCCTCCGCGGGTCAGTATTTCGCGGTAGACCTTCTGCAAGGGTTCCAAAGTCGTAACATCGCGTGTCAGCATCATTTCTTCCACCGCCTGCATTTCAGTGTGAATTGAGGCCAATAGGGAAGGAAGGGAATCGCTCATGACAGGTTAGTCCGACATGTCGATGGGTACTCAGTACCCTCGAGATTAGGCCAGCCGAAGAAGCGGGAGGCCGTGGCCGTCGTGAGCGCTGCTACCCGTGCCGGGGGGAGGCCTACTCTTTGCGCCACGGACTGGCAAATTAGAGGAAGCCGGGAGGGTTCATTCCGCTGGCCCCGGTAAGGGTGGGGACTGAGGAAAGGCGAATCGGTTTCCAGCAGGAGACGCCTTAGGTCCAATACGGGCATCAGTTGATGCAGGACTCGGGCATTACGGAACGTTATCGGTCCGCCAATGCCTAGCAGGAACTCCAGGGTATAGGCGCGTCGGGCATCATCCAGGTTACCGCTAAAGGAATGCAGAACCCCCGCAAAGGGACGTTCCGTCAGTGGTGAATGGCGAAACTGTCGGCTCGCTGTCCATTCGGTGATGATGCGGAGTACATCCGATTGCGCTTCTCGGCAGTGAATGATTACCGGCAGTCCAAGGTCCGCTGCCAAATCCAGCTGTTCGCGAAATACCATCGCCTGTTGTGGCCGGGGTGACAAGTCCCGGTAATAGTCCAGGCCAATTTCCCCAATGGCTACCACCCTGGAGTGCTGGGCCAGTTGCAGGATCTGCTCAAGGTACGCGACAGGCTGCGCGTTGGCGGAATGGGGGTGTACGCCGACGGCGGCATACACTTCGTCATACTGCTGTGTCAGGTTTACAGCCTCCTGACTGTCGGCGAGCGTTGTACCGGGATTGACCATCCGCACGATGCCTTGGGCACGAGCCCTCCGTACCATTGCGGTCCGGTCCTCCGCATAGACATCAAAATTGATATGGCAGTGACTGTCGACCAAGGGTAACAGGGTGGCCGGAGGAGAGGACAAACTCAGCACCCCGCAGAGTTGATCAATGTCCGATCAACGCCAGTCCTTGGTCCAGGATGGACTCGGTCAGCGTTGGATCAGAGACTTCAGTGTAAACCCGAATCAGGGGTTCCGTACCGGAGAATCGCACCAGAACCCATCCCCCGTCTTCCAGGTGAAATTTGTAGCCGTCGGTTCGGTCCAGGTGTGTGACCTTGCGGTCGGCCAGAGTGAGAGTATCCGCCTGCAGGGCTTCCAACCGGGCTACCGCCGCCTGTTTCATGCCGTCATCAGTCAGGCGCAGGTCACGCCTTGCATAATGATGAGGTTTGACCAGAGCAAACAGATCCTCCAACAAAGCAGTGGGTTTCTTGCCGGTTTTCACCATCAAATCCAGCAGGTAAAGGTTAGCCAGAATTCCATCCCGCTCCGGTACATGGCCTCGAAAGGCGTAACCACCACTCTCTTCCCCCCCCATCAGGGCCTTTTCCTGCAACATGGCTGGAGCCACAAACTTGAACCCGACCCCGGTTTCGTGAACGGGAACATCATAGATTTCACCGAGCCGGTCCAGCATGGAAGTGGTGCTCAGAGTCTTGATTATGGGGCCACGTTCCCCGCGAATGGCCAGGAAATAATAGGCAAGCAGGCCATAGACGCGTAACTGATCCACAAATTGGCCGTTTTCATCGCCCATGCCACAGCGGTCCGCATCTCCATCCAGAAACAGGGTACAGTCAGCGTTCCGGGCGCGAGCCATGGCCAATCCGGCATCCACATTGGGAACAACGGGTTCCGGCCGCTGCATCTCGGGAAAAGCCGGATTTCGTTCCGCATGCACTTCGTCAATCTGTATCCTGCCTCCGGCCAGAATATTGGACAGCCATCCGGCTCCATTGCCCCACATGACATCCACCAAGACATGCAGGGCAGCCTGACGAATCGGACCTATATCGATCAGTTGGGTCAGATGTTCCTTGTAGGCGGTGGCCGGATTGAAGCGCTGGATGGTACCTTCCCGCAGCCCCTGGGCCAATGGCACCGAGCGGATATGCGACGGACTGTCCATGGCCGGAATGAGGGCTTCAATGCGCTGCAGTCCCGACGGGGAAATAGCCCCTCCACTAACATCCCGAACCTTGAAACCGTTGTCTTCCGGAGGGTTGTGACTGGCGGTAATGTTGACACCCCCCAATGCGGTCGTATGGGGAATGGCAAAGGAAATTACTGGCGTCGGTGTGGGGCCTTCGGTCAGGTATACGCGATAGCCATTGCCAGCCAGAACTTCGGCCACACTGGCAGCGAAAGCATCGCTCTGAAACCGCTGATCAAACCCGACGACCACATTGCCGCCTGCCTGTTCACGTTGCAAATGAGAGGCAAAGCCCTGCGCACAACGGCGGACGTTGGCAAAGGTATAAGTATCCGCCATCCGTCCGCGCCATCCGTCCGTACCGAATTGAATTACCGTCATGGAGAATGTTCCACCAGAAGGAAAAGGACCAGCCTGTTATAGCAATCCAGACGGCCTGAATCGTAACACAGACAAGGTTGTGAGATGGTTTTGCTCAGTATCAGATTCAGGCTGAATAGGCCTACCCCACCGAACCTTCTGGCAGTCCCTGAAAGACATCTGCTGGGACAGGGGGTGATATTCCCAACTGGTCAGCTGAGGCGTGCTATTATTCAGTCTTGGGTTCTTGTGAAGACAACGAGGTCAACGTGGATATAACCTGGTACGGCGATAATTGTGTAGGCATCAGGGAACGTGGTGTGACCGTTCTTTACGACCCTTTTATCTTGTCAGGGGCTGATGGATCAAATATAGAGAAAGATGCTCAACCTGAACTGTTCGCGGCGGAAACGTCCCCACCTGCTGACGAAGGCGGTACCCAACCCCAGATGACATTGCGCCCCCTTGGTTTTGACGTTGACATCGTCATTAGTAGCCTGCGCGTAGATGAATCGGAGCTGTCCTCCCTCAACGGTGCCCCTAAAGTGATTGCTGCACCAGGAGAATTCGAGTCCCGTGGCGTGTTTGTACAGAGTCTGGTCCTGGTACCGTCTGACTCGGAAGAATATTCCTCTCCCAACTGCCGTTTGGCCCATTTCATGGATTTTGGTACGACGACGATTACCCATATGGGCATGTCGTGTGCATCCTTCCGGCCCCGGGACAGCAGGCTGATTGAAAACCTGGTTCAAAAACAGACTGGGATATTAATCTTGCCCCTGGGTACGGGGGATAACCTGGATATGGATTGGGCTCTCAGAATCAGCAAGCAGCTGGATCCCAAAGTCTGTATTCCGGTCGGGTACTGTCAGGAGGATCTGGAAACAATTGTGCCGCGGCTGCAAACTATGGGCCCGGTGGTAACGGAAACCCAGAAACGGTATAGGGTAAAAAAAGATGGTGTGGACGAAGGCACAGCCTCCATTCTGCTATCTCCCTCTAGTCTCAATCGTCCCTAAAACCTGAACATCCGCCCTGAGTCTCTTGCCCCTGTCGGGATGCAGACAGGCCCCAATACGGCCTGATAGGGTTTTAGGGTCAGCCCTTCAGACTTGAGAAGAGGTCATGGGGCGGTATGTCCTGCTCTTCAACAGCTGCTTACATACTTCAATCTATCTAAAGGGTGCCGACGAGTCTCAGACGAACGACGCCAGCTAGGATTAGGGCAGAAACTTGCGCCAGAAGTTCCCAAGGCGTAGGGTTAGCCAAGTCCGCCACAGGGGTAGCTGTAGTAATTGCCATTGGCGTTCCACTTCAATCTGATCTGTAGATTGCCTTAAATCGGTTTCTGTTGTGCCATAGAAGTGTCGGACATAGGTCCCGACGATAGTTTCAAGAGACGGGGCTAAGTCAGGGAATGCCTTGGATAACCAATCGTAACGTTCCCAAGGAGTCATGTTGGATGAGAGCGGGATATACAAGCGTTTGGCCCACCTCATCAACTGCAGATAACGAAAGGCGATAGAAGACAGGCGGGGAGAGGGCGATCCAGAAACAGAGTTGCGCGCAAGAATCCGGTACCACGCTTTTTCCGCAACACCCGTAGCCACTAGCCCGGCGCATACCAGGAGGAAAACACCCGTTAGTCCAAACCAAATCCAGGGCGGAATCGGTCTGGCAGCCCTGTCACCCGTAGTCACATCCGGATTGGCGGAGTCTTGCAGGAAATCCTCCGGTATATCCTCGGAAAGCAATGAATCCTGAGGGTTGTCAGGAAGTTGCGAGGTAGGACCTGAAGGATCGTTGGGACTCTCAACTGGAGGACCGCCCGGATCGCGTAGCAACACACTTTCGCCAGCGGTTGGTTCAAACTCAATCCAGCCCAGTTCCCCAAAATACACCTCAACCCAGGAATGGGCATCTGCTTCCGTAATCAGAAACCTGTCTGCTTCTCGATCATAGGCACCTTCTGCATAGCCAGCCGCCAACCGGGCAGGTACGCCCAAAGTGCGTAGCATGACCACCATCGCAGTGGCGTAATAATCACAATAGCCTCGCTGTACATCAAAAAGGAAATAGGCCACCGGATCCGTTCCCGGCGGCGGTGCCTCAATATCGTCATCATAGGGAATGCGTCGCAAGGCACTTTCCAGGGCTTTAGCCTGACCGTAACGATTGGTTACTCCTGCAGTCCAGGCAAGGGCTTGTTCTACCACATTGGGATCAACCTGGTCAGGCAATTGCAGGTACTTATCCTTGACAGAGTCGGGAACATGGTCTGAAGCCCGTTCCAAATCCCATATGGTTACAGCCGTCAAGGCACTAGTGACCTCATAGGGAAAATCAGGGGTAATTCGTTCTTTTGACTTTACATAAATTAACTCTTGTGTTTCATCAGTAGCGGGAGGATCAGAATCTGCAGGGATACTCGAGAGACCCTGAGAGGCGGCAGGAAACACAGTTTCATACAGAGCTACCGTCGATAACGAGGTTCTGGTGATATTGGGAGCTGCCAACACCACGAATCCTAAATCCTGTTGGGGAAGGAAAGTCTGTCGTAAGAATTCACGGTGTGACCACTGCGGTGCCGGGATCGTCTGATTCGCAGCAAACGTGCGTCGATCAGTCAAGGTGTTGCGCCATTGGGATCCATTAAAGTGATCATAGGCATTGGCCCGCCAGTAGCGAGACTGATCGCGGCCTGACTGTGTCTGCACAACCAGGACAGGATCATCAGCGGCTTGGCGCGAACCCCCCAGGGTCAGGGTGTCCTGAAAGGAACCTGCTGATTCACGAGCTTGCTGGTTTAGGCCCTGATTCCATTCCGCAATCTGATCCGTTGTGCGTTCCCACACTATATTGACCGGTTGCAGGATACGGTTGAGAGCTTGAAACAGTCCCAGTCTGGGTATGCCCCAAGCTATGACGACCGCAATCAGGCTGAATATCAGGGCATTCCGCATGAAGTCAAACACGATATCAGAGGTATAGCGGATACCTTCCCGCTGCCATCGTGACTGTAGACTGGCTAGATGAGAACTGGCGAGCAACAGCAGGGCCACCAGGATAAAGACGACGAATAACAGGGTGATAGCAGTGGGGGCGTAATACGTATTGACAGCCGTTACGATGCCCGCCGTCAGGATAGAACGCCAGGTCTGGCCATAACGCAGGAGTGTCCATGTGCCAAAGTAGGCAATCCACCACAGCAGAAACGACATGTTGAAAAGAAAGACCAGATTGTCACTGCTGGCCTTACGGTTCAGGACTGTGGCTCCCCATTCCCACCACTGATTCAGAAACAGGTAGGCCCGGGCCTGAAGTAGGGAATGTCCTTGTAGGGTCAATACCCGGGCATCCAGTTCCGGGATTTGCGAAGACACCTGGAACAGGGTCCAGCTCAAACTGACCACGAGGCCGAAACCGAACATGGTTTGGACATTGGCTCGGGAATAGCTAATCAGGAGTCCACATAACAAGGCTCCTGTCACAGAAGTGAGGAAAACTCCGGATCCGGACGGTAACCATTCCGCGGCGGCAAAAGCCACGGCCAGGACAAGATACAGCAGGCAGATCAGGGTGGCATGAGTCCCGTGGTGAGGGGTATGGAGAACCCCGGAGCCCGTGTAGACTTGAGATTCCTGTGTCTGGGAAACGATCATTTATCTGTCAGGGTCCTGAAGGTCTCTGGGAGGAACGGAGAATCTGGCCAGGGAGACGCACGAGCACCAGACTGAAGCTGCCTGCCAGGAAGAGACCGAGGAGGCCAAACAATACCAAATTCAGTAGGCGAAGCTGACGTGTGGCAGCGCGAATCTTTACGGACGGTTGATCTTCTGTGGCCGCCCATTGGGCTCCGGCCGTGGTGGCCGCTCTTCCGGTTTCCAGGGAAACCATGACCATGGTGTTACGTGCCAGATGTCGCCAGTCGTTGGCAGCATTAAGAAAATTCATCTGGCGAATGACTTCCTCCTGCGAATTTGTGCCGGCGCTCGCCTCGGCAATGGCCGTCTCTTCCAGAGCCATGGCCTTGGTATGCCAAAGCCTGAACAATTCATCCAGGTTCAGGGTGTATTCGTATACCCGCTCAATGAAAATGGGATTACGGGTCTGAGACATATAGAGCCAGGACCCTTGCAATAAATGCCGCAACAGAACCCATTCCGAGTTGGCGGGCAGTAGCCCTGCCAGGTTACGGGCATGGTGGGGGTTCGTTACACTCAAATTCAGTATCAGCACTGGGACTGCAGGTGAATCCTCAGCGGAGGGAGTGTTACCCAAGGCCAGCGTTGTCTGGACCCCTGATTCGCCCTGGGACAAAAGGTTTTCCAGATCCTCTACCGCTTGGGCGATGCGATCATGGTGGCGTACATCAATGGTACCTGCCAAATGGGCGGTGAAGGCCTCAGGACCAATGCTGATATCAGCGGTCCAACCCGTGAATAGAGGTATAAGGTGATCTGCCGGCATGAAATGCGGATCCAGTATCTCTGGTCCGGCCAAGGCCAGAGCCTGGTCAGTTTCTCCCTGTTCCAGGAGCCGTATTGCCTGCTGGGTATGAGCATGACGGCGGATATTGTCGAGCCGTACAGTATTGAATTCCTGATCAGGCAAGGCCTCAATCGCCTCCAGGGATGTCTTGACTGTTTCCCAGTCCGCGTGTTGAACCGCCCAATTCACCCTCTGTTCAAGACTCTGCCAAAGCCAGCGGATTACATCCTGCCGTTGGGCACTGGCTTCGGGGTCCAGGGTTTGCAGTGCCATCTGGGAATGGTGCAAGGCCAACTCCAGGTATTGGGCGTTCAGGTCGCCGGTTCCCGACAAGGAATGAATACGATAGAGTCGTGCCAGACCGTAATGGGCTTGACCAGGATCCTGAGCCAGTGCCTGCAGGAAAGCCGCTAGGGCCTGGTCATAGAAAATGCGACGGTGGGACTCGGGAGCATCAACCGCCATGTAAAGAGCGTGAAAATGCTGTCCCAAAGTAATCTGGTCATTTTTCTGAATAGCTAACTGAATCGATTCCCATACGTCTTTGTGAAGAAAATGGGCTTCCAGGGTTTGGGAGGGCAAATTCTCTTCAAACAGCCATCGCACTTCATCCTGGCGCAATTCATAGTTGACGGGCGCAGGTATCAAGACATTGCCTGCCTGTGGCGCAAAGCCGGGGAAAATGCTTAACCGCATACTGTCGGGTACGTTCAGCCAACGGCGCAGCAGAGCAGAATCATAAGCGACCCGCGGGAAATAATGTACCGGTGACCTTACAGTGTAGCGCAGATCCAGGGTCAGGCGCTGACCAGGGTCCAGGTGTATGGGGGTATAGTATTGACCATTGTCCAAGGGCGTGAGAGGCACCGTCTCTTCTTCCCGATATAGTCCAAATTGCTGTAGTTGGCCATTGGTGGGATTGATGATTGTGCCCGTTCGCGACCGGACGAAGAGTTCTAGTTTGAGAGGTTCTGTCTTGGTGTTGTGCCAACGATAGGAGGCAACGGTATCGAATAGGGTACTGGACTGATCATCCTGGGATACATGAATCTCAACAATATGGGTCAGGAAATCCAATCCCTGGTAGTTCTTACCAGGAATCAAGTATAAGTGATAGGATCCGGCGTCGAATTCCGGGGGCGGTGACTGGGTGAGGCTGGCGATGGGAGCCTGCCAATTCAGCCAGAACCACAAGGCAAAGAAAAGGGTGATGTATCGCCAGACATACCATCTGCCAGGCACTTTGGCATGGCGGCAAAAGCCTAGCGTAAACACTTTGCAATTAGACCAACTTTCTGGTATGTTGCGAGTGCTCAATGCCTGACTCATCCCATTGGCAAATCGGTGTGACATTTATACGCCTAATCTTGAAGTGTGTCTGTGTTCAAGTTGCTGTTGTTTTGGGATATCCAGCCAGGTCGCGAAAGGCTATACGAGGACTTCATGGTAGGGGATTTCCTGCCCACGCTGAATGCCATGGGCTTGGAACCCAGCGAGGTCTGGTACTCGCTTTATGGCGAAGGTTCGGATGTACTGATGGGATGTGCCATTGAGGATAAGGAACAGCTGTCTTCCATTCTGCAGAGTCAACAGTGGGTGGCGCTGCATCGGAAACTGATCTCCTATGTAGCAAACTACCGTTGCAAGTTGGTGCACGATAACGGATATTACTTTCAATTGTAGATTTGATCGCTCCCGAGGGGGGAATGATCAGGTAAACTGTCCAGAGTTGAGAGACAGGGTATGTTGCGTGCAAACGGTTGCGGGAATCCCTGCTCGAGTCCAACGACCTGAAATTTGCCCCTGGAGGCAGGCGAAGGCCCTTCCCCGTGGCATATTGACCTCCCAAAGATGCGCCTAGGACCGGTGAGTATACCCTTATGACGAAATCTCTTGCCTCGTGGTATGCCACATTCGTTGCTGCCTGGTGTACCTGCCGGTGGAGATTGTGTTTGGGTTTGGGGCTTCTTGCCAGTTTGACCACTGCCTGTACGGCCGAAGAGAGTCAATTTCTCTCCCAACCCGTCACTCCTATTGCCTTCCAGGTACCCACTCCTCTGGTCACAACGGAAGCTGAACAGGAGACCTCAGGGGTGGCTCCAGACCAGGAAACCGGTGATGCTGAAGAGAGTCTCCTTGAAAGAGACACGATTACAGAACCGGCAGTTGAGTTTGTCATCGGCCCGGAAACGGGTTTTGCCGAAGAAGGTTTTCCTTACATCGGATCGGCCACAGCGCCTATTGTGGTTGTTGAATTCTCCGACTTTCATTGTCCTTATTGCAGACGTCACAACCAGGAAACTTTCCCCCAGTTTCGGGAAAACTTTATTGACACAGGATTGGTTCAATACATCGCCAAGGATTTACCTCTGGAATCCCTGCATCCCCAGGCCCGGAAAGCCCACAGGGCAGCTTGGTGTGTGGCTCTGCAGGATACCACTGCTTTCTGGTGGATGCATAGTCAACTGTATGCCACCCAGGCTCAGCATGCAAGGGCTGAGAATACGCCAGCCTTTTTTGAAACATTGGTGGCAACATATAACGCTACCCTCCCTGAAGGACAGGGCTTGGACATTCAGGCCTTCATGGCCTGTCAACAGGATTTTCAAAGTGAGGTCGATCAACAAATTGACCGTGCCATCGCCGAAGCAAGAAGTCTGGACATTACGGGTACGCCCACCTTTCTGATCTATTACCGGGATGATCCAGACAGGGTGTTGCCGATCAGTGGGGCTTATGAATACGAGGTGTTTGAGGATGTTGCCAACCATCTGGATCAGTATTTGGATCGGATGGAAGAGGAAGCGGCAGCACCGGTAGAATTGCCTTACTGGATTTCCGAAGAAGGTCTCATGCCCGCGCAAATGTGGAAGGTTGCCCCTGAAACTGGGTCTGAGGATACCAAGGGGAACTGGGAAGGCGTAACCCGAGCTCAGGATCATTTCAAGGGTTCGCCAGTTGCCCAGGTATTGGTGTTTGAGTTCAGTGATTTTCAGTGCCCCTATTGCCAACGCCATCAGGAAACTACTCAACCGGCTCTGGATGAAGCCTATGTCAATACAGGCAAAATTATGTGGATATACAAGCATTTCCCTCTGGCCATCCACGACTATGCGCCCGATGCCGCAGAGGCAGCCATGTGTGCGGGCGAGCAGGGCCAGTTCTGGGCCATGCATGATCGGCTCTTTGTCAATCCAGATGCATGGGCGCACGCGGATTTCCTGGGGGTGTTCCTGGACTTTGGCCGGGACCTGACGGCAGAAGCTACTATAGCCAACCGTCATGAAGTAAGAATCCCCAGCCCTCTTACTGACAATCCTGCAGACTGGGAATTGTCAGCCATGACCACCTTCGATCTGGACCAGTTTGAGACGTGCCTGGCTGACAATGATTATCAGGCGCTAATCAATCGATCCATGGAAGACGTGTCAGGAGTGGTACGAGGTACTCCTACGTTCCTGGTTTGGCACCGCCGCTACGGGTTGTTGACGCAACCGCTGGTAGGTACTCTATCAGAAGAGGATTTCGTCAGCATTTTCGATCAGATCTTCGAACAACTGGCTGAATTGGAAGGGTCAGACCCCTGAGGGTACGATTCTTCCTATACTGTTTCCAGCCAGTAAGGAAATTTACGCAGAAGGAATCACAATCATGTCTAGGGAAATTCTCCCCTGTAACCAGATAGTCCCAGCAAGGCCCACCTGGTTGGGAGCTTTTGTCGTCTTGGTGTTGCTGGTAGGCAGTCTGAGTCTAGTGGCTTGCAGGATGCCGGAACCAGCCACTGCTGAGCCACCGCCGGAGCCAACGGCAATCCCAGAACCGGAAGTCCAGGTTGAGCCCGAACCCACCGCTCCCCAAGAGCCTCAGGCGGCTGAAGTTCCAGCCGAGCAACCAGCCGCTGAAGAACAGCCAACCACGGAGACGACCACCGAAGTGGTGGCGCCTGAGGAGATCGACTGGACGCAGCACGTAACAGTTTCCGAAAATTACTATATTCGGGGCAATCCTGATGCACCTGTGCTTATCGTGGATGTCAGCGACTTCCTGTGAGGAGCCTGTGCCTCGCACGTGTTGCGAGTAGAACCCCGCTTGATCGAGACTTTCGTGGCTACGGGTGAAGTCAAGCTGGCCTTCCATCACATACTGGATTTCGGTGGCGGTAGTGAGATGGCTTCCATGGCGACCGAATGTGCGGGCGCTCAGGATCCCGGAGCCTTTTGGACGATGCACGATCACTTGTTTGCCAATCAAGGGTCTCTGTTTAGTGCCTCGGCAGACACTTTTGTGGGATTTGCCGGAGATCTTGGTCTGGATCAAACTGCATTTGGGACTTGCCTGAATGAAGGGACCTATCTGGACAAGATCCGGAACATGGATTCAATACGCAGGAATTTGGGTATTCGACGTCGTCCCGCCTTCCTGATCAATGAGCGACAGATAGAAGGGGGCATTCCCTTCGATACCTTTACATCGATTATTCAGCAGGAATTAGGACAGTAAAGTCTGCCAGTTCTTCGTAGTCGTAGTATAGAGGTCGGGATCCAGGTCGTATGCATACGATCTGGATCCCCTGCGGCGATGTAACAGTTGAGCACGGCCCTCAATGTGTATGTAAATGGTCCGATCATCTGCAACCTCTCCGGGTCCCCAAACAGTGTCAGGGGCAGGTCCTTATTGTCGGTGGTATCGGGAGACCACCGATCTTCCTTGTCTTGGTATCACCGCTATGGTCATTTGACACAACCGCTGGTAGGATCTCTGTCGGAAGAGGAAGCCAAGGGCATTTTCGATCCGAACTTCGCGCAATTAACTCAAATGGAAGGATCAGATCCATGAGGATAGGATCCATTCTGCTTTCCGCAAGATAGGTAATCCACACAGAAGGAACCACAACCATGTCCTGGGAAATTCGCCCCTGTAACCAGATAGTTCCAGCAAGGCCCGCCAGGTTGGGAGTTCTTGTCGTCTTGGTGTTGTTGGTAGCCAGTCTGAGCCTGGTAGCTTGCAGGATGCCGGAACCAGCCACGGCGGAGCCACCGCCTGAACCTACGGCAACCCCAGAACCGGAAGTCCAGATTGAGGCTGAGCCCACGGCAACCCCAGAACCCCCAGTCGCTGAAGAACAGCCAGCTACAGAGACGGCCACCGAAGTGGCGGCTCCTGAAGACATCGACTGGGCTCAACACGCAACCGTATCGGAAGATTACTATCTCTTGGGGAATCCCGATGCTCCCGTGTTAATCGTAGATGCCAGCGACTTTCTGTGAGGCGCCTGTGCCTCGCACGTGTTGCGAGTAGAACCCCGCTTGATCGAGACTTTCGTAGCTACGGGAGAAGTCAAACTGGCCTTTCTGCACATTTTGGATCACGGTGGCAGCAGCGAATTAGCTTCCATGTCAGCTGAATGTGCGGGAGCCCAGAATCCGGTAGCCTTCTGGGACATGCATGATCATATGTTTGCCAACCAACGGGCGCTATTCAGTGCCACGACGGATACCTATATTGGATTTGCCGGTGATTTAGGTCTGGATCAGGCCGCATTTGGGGCTTGCCTGAATGAGGAAACCTATCTTGACAAGGTACGTTCCATGGATGATATGCGCAGGAGTCAGGGCATTCGGCGTCGCCCTTCCTTCCTCATCAATGATCAGGTGGTAGCGGGTGGCATTCCCTTTGAGGCGTTTGTCACACTCATTCAGACGGAATTGGGACAATAAATGTTGGTGAACAGTTCAGAAACATTGGCTTAGGGGAGCAGAGAACATGCAAGTTCGCTTTGGTCATCGCGACCTATTCTTCCCCGATACAGAACTGGGGGAACTCCGCTCCAGTTTTGTATCTGAGGATATGGCAGTTCTGCATGAGCGCATGCAAGCGGACGGGTATCTGCTCATGCGGGGTTTGATTCCGCGTGACAAAGTCTTGGCCGGCCGATCCGCTATTCTGCATCACATGCATGAAAAGCAGGCTCTCACTCCAGGTACCCCTGTCCTGGAAGGAGTCATGCCCAGAGAGGGCCGGCGGCCGAGGATGATGCGCAGTGACGGTATTGTGTATCATCCAGCCGTACAGCATGTACTGGAAGCGACCGAGTTGTTCGATTTCTTCGGCCGGTATTTCGAGGCGGAGGCCGGCACGTTCGCCTACAAATGGATGCGGGCCGTGGGCAATGAGGAGTATACCGGCGCCCACTATGACTTTGTGTATATGGGACGGGGTTCAGGCCGTTTGCATACGGTCTGGATCCCCTTTGGCGATATCACGGTTGAGCATGGCACCCTCTGTGTCTGTGAAGGGTCCAATCATTTGCCGGAGTTTGCCCCGATCCGGGATACTTACGGCCGCCTGGATGTGGATCGGGATCATGTAGATGGCTGGTTTACCCGGGAACCCATGGACATAGTGGAAGAGTTTGGTGGCCGTTGGCTAACGTCTAACTTCAGTGCCGGTGATGTCATTCTCTTTGGCATGCACACCATGCATGCATCCACAACCAATCTGACAAATCGGTATCGTCTCAGTTGTGATGTCCGGTTTCAGCCCGCCCATGAACCCATGGATGAACGCTGGATGCCGAATGGTATTGGGCATCGTATCTTTGGAGATAAAACACCCTTGCGGTCCATTGCGGATTTGCGCAAGGAATGGGGGTATTGAGCCACGGGGTCTTGACTGTCTCGTGCCAGCCAAACTTCGCTTTGGGCCCTGAAGGCGGTAGCGGGGAGTGGGTGGTGGTTGGCCGCCGTGCCTGGACGGTTTAACCCTTGATACCGCTGAGAACTATACCCTGCACGAAATACTTCTGGGCCACTACGAAAAGAATGATTCCCGGTATGGAAACGGTCAGGGACGCGGCCATAAGCAGGTGTTCTCTGGGATCACCCCCTGCATCCGCCACAAGCTGGAAGAAGCGTAGGCCCAAGGGGAGAGTATATTTTTCCATGGTGTTGAGATAAATCAGGGGTCCCAGAAACGAATCCCAGTGGGTCAGAAACGAAAATATGGCTACCGTGGCCAGTCCCGGTCGGGACAGGGGAAGAATTATGCTCCATAGAATATGCAGTGAACGGGCCCCATCCAAACGGGCGGACTCATCCAGGTCCAGGGGAATGGTCAGGAAGAATTGGCGCATCAGGAAAATGAAGAAGGGGCCTGCCCCGAAGTAAAAGGGCACGATGAGGGGTTTATAGGAATCGAGCCAACCCAATTCACGAAAAATCAGGAATTGGGGGATCAGCAATACTTCAAAGGGCAAGATCATGGTGCTCAGAACCACCATGAACAGGAAATCCCGCCCCGGAAAACGGAAACGGGCAAAGCCATAGGCTACCAGTGTTGTGGAGACTATCTGACCTACAATCGCCAGCCCGGTGACAGACAGGCTGTTACGGACAAACCGGGCAAAGGGCACCTGGCGCCATACTTCCAGCCAGTTCTGCCATTGCATGGTTTCAGGCCACAGAATGGGAGGGAAGACGTAAATCTCCGAAGGATGCTTGAAGGAGCTACCTACCGTCCAGAGAAAAGGTCCCATGAACAGGGCAGCCATCAGGATGGCGGGAATATAGAGGAGAGGTGAACGACGCTGCAGGGACATCACGTACGGATACTGGCGGGAACAAAACCCATATCTCTAGGCCCCATACCTGATAGGCAGGACAGCGATGTCAAGGCACTCAGCCGGTATCGCCTGCATAGAACACCCACCGGCGGGACAAGCGCACCTGGAAGTAGGTGAAGGTGATGAGAATGATAAAGAAAATCCACGCCAGCGCAGAAGCATATCCCATATTGAAATACTTGAAGGCCTGGGTATACAGATGAAGAATATAGAACCACGTGGCATAGGCGGGGCCTCCTTCGGTAGATACATAGGCCACCGTAAAGACCCGCAGAGCCCCAATAATGCCCAAGATCAGATTGAAGAACATCGTGGGCGAAATCATGGGTAGGGTGACATGGCGAAACTTGTACCAGGGTCCGCCGCCATCAATGTCAACGGCTTCATACAGTTCCTGTGGTACTCCCTGCAGGCCCGCCAGGAAGATGACCATCTGCCCGCCTCCCACAGTAGCCCACAGCGCCATGATTATCAGCGACGGCAAGGCCCATTCGATACTGCTTAGCCAGCCTGGGCCATCAATGCCCACCTGACGCAGCAGAAAGTTGAGCACACCGAAATCGGGCTGGAATATCCATTGCCATAACAAGGCCAAGGCCACCAGGGGAGTCAGCGAGGGCAGGAAGTACAATGCGCGCAAGATTGTGGTGCCGTGCAGTTTCTGATTGAGTAACACGGCACAGGCCAGGGATCCTACGATACCCAGGGGTACGCCAACGGCGGCGTAGGTAAAGGTTCGACGTAATGACCCCCAGAAAAGATCGTCACTGGTCAAGGCTTGGGCATAGTTGGCGAAACCAGAGAAATGGGGGGACGAAATAACCGTATACTCGGTAAAACTGAGATAGAAGGAGGCCAGAAAGGGAAAGGCCGTGAAAGCCAGAAAACCCAATAGCCAAGGGGCAATATACAGGTATCCGGTAATGGCCTCCTGACGCTGCAGGGGTGAGCGCTTTCGGGTCAGGCCCTGGATCGGTGTTGAGGCGGATGTAGAGGCCATGGTGGTGGCAGAGTTATGGCTGTCACTAGAGTCCAAGGGGACGACCTGTTTTGCCGTCCCCTTGGGTATATCTCCGTCAGGAGGCAGGCTTGTCCAAGATCTCCTGCAGTTTTGTGGCTACTTGTGGTACGACGGCTTCGGGTTCTTCATTGCCCAACCATACGGGGTCCATGCCATTGTTATAGGCATCCCGCATTTCAAGACCACGGAAATTGCCGGGGCCCCGGAATGGCATGACGTTGTACATGATCTGGGTAAACACATTGTGAATGGGGAATTGGGTCAGGCGTTCGTTTTCCCAGACATCAGGCCGCGACCCTGGCACCGATCCGGCTTCCGCAATGCGAATGCCCGTTTCCTGATTGGCCAGCCATTTCACCCACTCAAACGCTTCGTCGGGATGTTCGGTGCCGGAGTAGATGCAGGCAGGATCGAATTCATACATGGAGCCCATCACGCCTGCCGGTCCCTTGGGCATAGGGGCTCCACCCAGTTCGAATCGATCACCAATCCGGCCTTTCCAGCTTTGGCCCCAATAACCGCTCTGGGCCATGCCTATGCGCCCCGAAACAAACATATCGGAGGTCTGTTGCTCCGGTGAAGGGGCCACGTTGTGCGTATGCATCAGATCGTAAAGGAAGCGTATGGCAAACATGCTTTCCTCCGAGTCCAGCAGAGAGGTCTTGCCTTCTTCGTCATAGAGTTCTCCACCGGAGCCCCGGACCCATACCAGAAGGCTGAATGGATCCCGCCCTGGCTGCATACCGAACTGGTCAATCTGACCATCCCCATCCGTGTCCTGTGTCAGGGCCTTGGCGGTATCCAGGAGATCATCGAAAGTCCAGTCTCCATCCTCGGGAGGTTCTTCCAGATTGTTGTCCGCAAAGAGTTGCTTGTTGTAGTAGCACCCCACTCTGCCTGGATGACAGATCCAGGGCAGACTGTACAGGGATCCCTGATGGCTGGCGGCGACCAGAGACTCTGGGAAAAACACCGAAGTGTCGTAATTGTCGGCTGCGATCAGATCTTCCAGCGCCAGGAGGACACCCTGGTTGGCGTAGCGGTGATAAAGTCCGGACAAGAGGACGGTCCAGAAGGTGTCCCCCATGGTCTGGCCCGCCAACAATACTTCCATCTTCTGGTGATACTCGGCATGCGGGAACAGTTCTTCCTTGATCTTGATACCAGGATTTTCTTCCTCAAAAGCACGCGCCCGTTCAATAAAGTGGTCTCCCTGAACGCCTGTGCGGCCGTGGAAACGAATCTCAACGGGTTCCATAGCGGCCTCCTCAGCAGTACCCGTTCCCGGTGCCGGTGCGGCACAGGCGGCCAGAGCTAAGGTTCCAACACCCAAACCTCCCAGTTGCAAGAAGCGACGTCGTGAAATCCGGCTAGTACTCATAATAGATACTCCCTAATTGACAAGAAATACGAAAGTACGACCTTTTCTGCTTTCTGCTAGGAACTTTCTTACATGAAAAGGACCAGGCACGATAGGCCACAATCCGGGACGAAGCACAGATGTGCCACTGGTAAGCCCTTGTCTCCCGTGATGGCCCCTGCGGTCAAGGCAGACATCTGAATGGGGAAACAGCGGAATAGCCCAATTATATGCAAGCTGTCTGGGGCATCCAAAGAGATTATATGAGTAGCGTCCTGGGCTCGACTACAACCCAGGTAGATGGCGACTCTTGCGGTGACCATGAGACCACGGTGCACCGGCGGACGGGACCTGCCTAGTGGATGCCTTGCCCTAAGTCAGGGCCCCTGCACCACATATAATGGTGTGGTGCAGGATTGCTCTGTAGACCTGTTACCCATGCAAGACTGTTGTGCTTGGATTCATTTAATGTCTTGGTTGCCTGGTGCTCTCGGCGATGTCGCTTCATTCTGTTCCCAATTTCTTTGCCAGTGAATATCAGTTGCGTCAACGGGAATACCTGTTGCGCATCAGCCGGGCCATGACCTCCCGGCTTGAACTGGACAGCCTGGTGGAACTGATTTTGCGAAGCGCGGTGGAACTATTGGATTGCTCTGAGGGCCTGATAACCATCTGGCCTTCGTTAGAGGCCCGGAACCGCCGGCAGCACAGTTCTTTAACGGCGGGTATCGGCATTCCGGATGACTTGACGCCTTTCGCCCCGCTGACCGAAGTGCTCCCCATGCAACTGTCCCGGCGTCAGGATCCCTATGGCCTGGCTGATCCGGAAACTCAGTTCACCGTGTCATGGGATGAACGTGACATTCTGCGACGTCTGCAGCAGGTACAGGAACGGCTGGCCGCCAGCGTAGAGGGGTTTCGTCTGAGCCCCGAGGTACTCTGGGCACCCCTCAGTGTCCGCGATGCGTTGATTGGGGTGCTATTTCTTTTCCGGCAGCGCAATGCCTTCACACCGCTGGATCGGCAGGTCCTGAACGGGTTTATCCATCAGGCATCCATTGCCGTGCGCAATGCCCGTATGTACCGGGAGCTGGAACAGCAGCAGAGTCGCCTGGAGGCTGTGATTGAAAACAGCGCCCAGGGGATCATGATCCTGGACCAGGACCGGTATGTGATCAGTATCAACCAAACCCTGGCTGATCTGGTGGGCGTCGATCCGGAAGATGCCTTGCAGAAACGTTGCAGCGATATTCTGGATCTGCACAATGTTGTTGGTTTTGACTTCTGCCAGGATACGTCTGCCATTGACTTGCCGGATGCCGAATCCATTGCCTGTGAGGGCGAGATTGTGCGACCAGGGGCCAAGAAGCGAACAGTATCTGTGACGTATACCCCTTTGCGTGACCACCAGGGGCAGCTGCTGAATGTCATTGTCAATGCTGTTGACATCACCCGGTTTCGGGAAGAAGAGGAGCTCAAGACTACCTTCGTTTCTGCCATCAGCCATGATCTCAAGACTCCGGTAACCGTAATCAAGGGCAACGTGGAGTTGCTGACTCGGCCTGACACGGCATGGAACCAGGAAGAATCCCAGGATATGCTGCACGTCATTTCGGATGAAGCCGATCGGCTGGAAGGCATGATCAACGATCTGCTCGATGTCAGCCGGGTAGCGGCGGGAGCCTTGCGGCTGGAACGATATCCCGTAGAGCTGGTACCGCTGCTGGAATCCGTGGTACAAGGCGCCCAGCTGCAAACGGCGAGCCACACCTTCGTGCTGGATTTTCCTCCAGATCCCCTGCCGGTGCTGGTGGCTGATGAAGATAAACTGCGGCAGGTGTTTGCCAATCTGGTGGGCAATGCCATCAAGTATGCCCCTGATGGAGGTGATATCCGGGTAGGGTGCTGGCAGGAAGCACGGGATCCGGAGCGGGGCACTACACACAGATTGGTGACCTACGTGGCAGACAAAGGAATCGGCATTCCGGAAAACGAACTGGACAACATCTATCAAAGCTTCTACCGCGTCGATCGGGGTTCACAACGACGTACCTCGGGTACAGGGCTGGGACTGTTCTTGGCCAAGTCCATTGTGGATGCCCACGATGGAGAATTGTGGGCTAGCAGTTCGTTGGGCCAGGGAACTACCTTCTTTGTGGCCCTGCCAGTCATGAATGGAAACAATGATCTCAGTAAAGAGTAGATTTATCCGCTTTGCGTACTTGATCAGAGTTGAGCCAGATACGGTCTGTCAGTCTGCGGGCCAGTATCGGCTGAAACAGAAGGAAACAGGCCCGAAACTCTGTTGGCAGGATTTCCTCACAGGCTTTTCGGCATTTTGCCTTCAGGCGATGCACAATGGCCTGACAAAATCGAAGTAGAAGGTCAGTACCGGCGTGAATGTCTTTCTGGAGCAACTGGGCTGTCGCCTGAACTATGGCGAGAACCATCTGCTGGCCCACCAACTGCGGACAGCAGGCCATCGCCTGGTAGATTCCGTCGCAGAGGCACAGGTGGCGGTGGTCAACACTTGTGCCGTTACAACTGAAGCCAGTCGCAAGTCCCGGCAGTTGATTCGGCTGCAACAAAAAAACAATCCAGCCGTGCGGATTGTCGCAACGGGTTGCTATGCCACCCTGGAACCAGAAGTCGTGAACGCCCTGCCTGGTGTCTGGAAAGTAACCCCCAATCAGGACAAGGATCTGTTGGCAGGACTATTGGAAGAATGGAGCAGTGCGTTGCCTGATGCCCGCACCCTGGAAATGGTACAGCCGGATGGCATCCCCATTGCCGAGGACGAGCAGGGACGGACCCGGGCCTTCGTCAAGGTTCAGGATGGCTGTAACAATAAATGCACATTCTGTGTCGTTACGTTGGTCCGAGGCCACGGACGTAGCGTCAGTCCCAGGCAAGTGGTAAGTCATATCCGGGACTTGTGTGAATTGGGATATCAGGAAGCAGTTCTGACCGGCGTACACCTTGGCAGCTATGGTCGAGACCTGACAGAGTCTCGAAAATTCGACTTGGCTGATCTGGTTCGCATGATTCTGGTTGAAACCGATATACCCCGGTTACGTCTCAGTAGCCTGGAGCCTTGGGACATTGGGAGAGATTTCTTTCTGCCTTGGCAGGAATGGCCTCAGCGGCTGTGTCCCCATCTCCATTTGCCATTGCAGGCCGGGACTGATCATATCCTGCGCCGTATGGCCCGACGCTGTACAGTGGAAAGCTTCCGGGACCTGGTGAAACGGGCCCGGCAGGCCATTCCGGATCTTGTTATTACGACGGATATCATCGCGGGCTTCCCGGGTGAAACCGAGCAGGACTTTCAGGCAGGACTGAGCTTTATCAGGGAGATGCGGTTTGCCCATGCCCATGTTTTCCCCTACAGCGCACGACCTGGCACGGTAGCCGCCACCTATCCGGACCCGGTACCCAAGTCGGAAAAGAAGGAACGAGTGCGCAGAGTGCAGGCGCTGGTCGAGCAAACCGGTCAACGGGAACGGAAACGATTTCTGGACTCAAAGCGACCAGTCCTATGGGAAGGTGAGGGTCAGAAGCTGGACGATGGCAACGGATATCTATGGCACGGCTATACAGACAATTACCTGCGCACGGAAACGGTAGTCCCTACCTGTGATGAGATCCTGACCAACCGCATTACACCCGTGCATCTCGATACTCTCACTGGCCAGATACTGTCAGGCACAGTCTGTACGCCGCCGGGATGAACAGCCCCTTCACAACCTGAAGGTGGATATCTACCGCTACCACGGGATTCACCACAGGTTATGGTACGATTCTGCCAACCCGTTCCGCTGGAAAGTATCCCCAGGGCTGCCCTGTATGGCGACCATTCTCATTACAGGTACCAGTGGCTTTATTGGACAGGCACTGGCTGAAGAACTCAAGACTCAACATGATGTTGTGTGTCTCTCCCGCAAGGAGACCAATGTCAATGATGTCGTTACCTTGCAGGGGGATTTCACGCAAGCGGCCGTGCTCGCCCAACTGGATGACTACGCGATTGATGTGGTAGTCCATCTGGCGGCAGTTACAGGTGGCTGTTCCGAAGAAGACGGTCTACGCGTGAATGTTCAGGGAACCCATGGTCTAATCCGGTATCTGGTGGACCGTGGGTGCCGCAAATTCATTATGGCCAGTTCCATTGCTTTAATCGGAGTACAGAATATCCTGTTCCGGCCTCTTCAGGTTCCCGTGCCCGATGAACATCCTTGCCTGGATCGGGATGGGTACGGTTGGTCCAAATACCTGATGGAGGAAGTAACCCGGTATTTCGTCCGTCAGAATCCGGATCTGGATGTCATTAATATCCGGCTGGCGTCCATCATGTCCGAGGATACCTGTCCAGAACCGGTCAAGGCCACCGATCCCCTGGGTCCCTGGGCCTTGGCCCGACTGTCCCAGATGTATTTAAGTGATGCTATCGACTGTTTTGTCCGCGCGGTTGAGTCATCCTATAAACCGGGTGTGCGCATGCTGAATGCCGTAGCCGCCACGGCCTGTGCCGCGGATCCCGTGCCCGATATCTTGCGCGCCTGGTGGGGCAAAGATGCTGAAGGCCTGGATCTGTCCCATTACGCCAGGTCGGGGCACGAACGAGATGCCGTCTATGACATTCGGCGCATTGCGGACGAAATTGGTTTTACTCCTCGTCGGAATACTATCTGATTTCTTGTCTTGGCTAATTCATGAGGTGCTATTGAGATGGAAGGAAAGGCTAATTTTCTGACACGTCGGCGATTTCTGGCGATGGGAGCCGGGATGACAGTAGCAGGTGTTCTGGCTGCCTGTGCCCCTGCAGGACCGGCGGCAACGACCGAGGGGGCCGCACCCATGCCCGAGACGGTCGAACTGCGTTTGACCTTCTGGGGTGACTTGGCTGACATGCCCACCTGGAACTGGGGATTGGAACAGTGGCATGACACTTCACCTCACATCCAGATCAAGTGGGAAAACACGCCGTGGGGCGAGTACTGGACCAAACTGCAGACCGAAGCGGTGGCAGGTACCATACCGGATGTCGTGGGTATGGTGTCCATGTTCTCCCAGCAATACATTCGGCAAGGCACACTGTTGTCCTTCCAGTCCTATATTGATGCCGAACCGGAAGTCAATGTAGCCGATTTCTGGCCTACCAATATGCTGGCTTACACCTGGCAGGATGAGATCTATGCGTTCCCCTATGACTTGTCCACCGTGCTGCCTATCTATAACAAGACCATGTTTGCAGACAACGGGCTGGAACTGCCCATCGGTGACTGGACCTGGGATGAGTTCCAGGAAGTCTGCATAGCCCTGACCCAGGATACCGACGAGGATGGAACTGTAGATCAGTGGGGTTGGCTGACCCCCAATCTGGCGGGCTGGACGATCGACATTCCCTTGTCCACCAATGGTGCCCGGTTCCTGAGCCAGGACGGTCTGAAATGCCTGCTGGATACCCCTGAGGCGATAGAAACCATTCAGTGGCTGGCCGATCTGCGGCATGTACATGGGGTTTCCCCGACGATTGCCCAGCAGGGAGATGTGCCCCTCTTTGAGACGGGCCGCGCCGGCATGACTTGGGGGAATCCGGAATTCGTGCAGGTGCTGACTTCGCGCGTGGGGCCACCCAGGGACAATGAAAACTTCCTGTGGGATGTGGCCATGTTCCCCATGAAAACCCAGCCGGGGAATTCTGTGCAGGGAGGCAGCTTTGCGATCGGGGCCACGACTCCCTATCCGGATCAGGCCTGGGAATTCGTCAAGTTCTATACCAGTGCCGAAATCCTGGAAGAAATGGTGGCTAAACCCAGCCGCGGAATTCCGGGACGGGCTTCCATTGCCCAAGCCCTGGTGACGGATGAAAACCCGGAACACCAGCAATATTTCCTGGATGTGCTTGACTACTCCATCGCCACCTTTATTCCGGCTTATGGCCAGGTAACGGCGGTGCTGAGCAAGTACATGGATGAAATCATGATTAACAATGAACCCGCGGCTGAACAGCTATCTTTGGCTGTCCAGGAAATCGATCCCATTTTGGTGGAAACCGCCTGACCTGGTTACTGGGGGCTGTAGAGGGCGATATTCCCTTTACAGCCCTATACCTTTTGCACGCCTGACGGATTCCGATTGTGGCGACTTCTACTTCCCGTTTTCCTCTGGGCTTGCTGGGCCCGGAATATGCCAATCCCGCCCGCCGGCGCGAAATGCGGGCGGCGTTCCTGTTCCTGTTGCCCAACGTTATCGGTTTTGTCGTGTTCATGATCGGGCCCCTGCTCTCTTCGTTGGGTTTTTCCCTACTAAAGTGGAATCTGTTAACCCCACCGGAATTCAAGGGTCTGAGCAATTACATTGCCCTGTTTCAGGACGAACAGTTCTGGCGTAGTCTGAAGGCCACTTTCTATTATCTGGGGGGCAGTGTGCCTCTGGGTATAGTGTTGTCCCTGGCGCTGGCCTTGGCCCTTAACCAGCCGATCAAGGGCATTCGTTTTTTCCGCACAGTGTATTTTATCCCCGTGGTATCTTCCATGATAGCCGTGGCCCTGATGTGGCGCTGGATGTACAATCCGACTTCCGGCATTCTGAATTTCATGCTGAACCGGTTATTCGATGCCCTGCGCTTGCCCATTACCGCACCTGACTGGCTACAGAGCCCGGTGTGGGCGATGCCCGCCATCATATTTATGAGCGTGTGGAAGGGTATGGGGTACAACATGGTGCTGTTTCTGGCCGGACTGCAGGGCATTCCGCGACACCTGTACGAAGCCGCCGAGATTGATGGCGCCTCAGGCCAACGTCAGTTCTGGCGCATCACGTTACCACTGCTCACGCCGACCACTTTCTTTGTGCTGATCATGTCGATCATAGGCTCGTTCCAGGTCTTTGAACAGGCGTATATCATGACCCGGGGTGGGCCTGTCCGTTCTACGGTGACGACGGTCTACTATATTTATGAGAATGGGTTCCAGTGGCACAAGATGGGCTATGCCTCAACCGTGGCCTGGGCCCTGTTTGCCATGATACTGGCTGTGACTCTGGTGCAGTGGCGCTTCCAGGATCGATGGGTGTTCTATGAGTGACACCGTCCTGGTTCATCCGCCTGAAGTCACGTCCCATCCGGGCACGGCAGCCTCTGCCCGTCGTATGTCCAGCCGTCTCCTGTGGCGGCAGTTGACGGCCTATGTCCTACTGATCCTCGGTGCGGTAGGCATGATCATTCCTTTCCTGTGGATGCTTTCCACCTCCCTGAAGAATGACATGCAGGCCTACAGGTTCCCCCCGATCTGGATCCCAGATCCGGTGGCCTGGAGCAACTACACCACGACCCTGCAGGCGTTGCCTTTTGACCGCTTTTTCTTCAATAGCGGTGTAGTGTCGATAGTCCTGACCATTTGCCAGTTGCTGACTTGCTCACTGGGTGCCTACGCCTTTGCCCGGCTGCGCTTCCCGGCACGGGAAAAGCTGTTCGTGCTTTACCTCGCCACCCTGATGATTCCGTTCCAGGTCATCATGATTCCGCTCTTCGTGCTGGTGAGTGAATTGGGCTGGATCGATTCCTATATGGGATTGACCATTCCTCTTATTTTCAGTCCCTATGGCACGTTCCTGCTACGGCAATTCTTCAAGTCCATTCCCACCGAACTGGAGGATGCGGCCAAGATCGATGGCTGCAGTTATTGGCGCATCTACTGGAATATCATGATGCCGCTGTCGAAACCGGCTCTGGCCACACTGGGTATTTTTGTTTTCATGTGGAGCTGGAACAATTTCCTCTGGCCGTTACTGATAGTCAACTCGCTGGAGATGAAGACGCTGCCCCTGGGACTGGCCTATTTCCTGGGCCAATATACGGTGTACTGGAATTTGCTGATGGTGGGGGCCACGGTAGCCCTGGTACCTATCCTGATTGTATTCTTCTTTGCTCAGGGCTATTTCATCGAAGGGATTACGCTGACCGGTCTGAAGGGCTGACCGGGTGCCCATACCCATCACCGTCTGCTTCCCTTGCCAATTTCTGAGAGAATGCTATGACTGTCCAGGCTTTGATTGCCACCCAGGATCGCCAATTCTTGCTGGAATCCTTTCCCGTCCCCGATCTTGAACCCGAGGAAGTACGGGTCCAGACCCTCTTTTCCGGGGTCAGCGTGGGTACGGAATTCATGGTTATCCAAGGGTATCTGGACTGGGGCCCTTTTCCCGTGTGTACGGGCTATCAGGCCACGGGCAAAGTGGTCGAGATAGGTACCGCCGTGAACCGGTTCCAGGTAGGTGATGTGGTGTATTACCGGCGGAATATCATTCCGTTCACCTGGCAGGGCCAGGCCATCAATTCCTGTTCGGGCACTCATGCCAGCATGGCAATCGTCCCGCAGGACAGTGAGATAGAGCTGTTACCCGAGGGGGTATCCCCTGCGGTCGGCAGCATGTTTGTCATGCCTGCCGTAGGCTATAACGCCGTCAACATGGCTGGTATCCGGATGAATGAACTGGTGGTTATGCAGGGACTGGGTCTCATAGGAACCGGTGCCATGTTGGCCGCCCGACTACGAGGTGCCATTGTGGTGGGGATCGAACTGGATCCGGTTCGCATGCAACTGGCCAGGGAGCTGGGCATTGACCATATCATTGATGGCCGCACGCAAGATCCCGTGACGGCTCTGCAGGAACTCCAGGCAGAAGGCGGGGATGTTGTGTTTGAAGCCACAGGTATGCCCCGCAATCTGGATTCTGCTTTTCAACTTTGTCGCACTTTCGGTAAGTTCGTGTACCTAGGGAATCTGGGCAGTGCCCCGGTCTCCTTTAATTTCATGGTTCCCCACCAGAAGCAACTAACCACTTTCTTTCCCTGTAATGATGGTCTGAAACCTTGCCGGGATGCGGTCCTGCGCAATATTGCATCAGGTGCGCTCCCTTGGGAGAAGACTATAAGCCATACCGTGGATGCATCCGATTCTCCTGATCTGTTCCAGGCCATTGATGGCAAGACTATATCGGAACTCACAGGTGCTGTCATTCAATGGAGTTGATGTCGTGAACTCTTTACTTTCTTCTGGCCTGACCCAGACCCGCAAGTCCCTTACCCTCATTGGGGTCCTGATCGTGCTATTGTCCTTGCTGCTTTCCGGATGTGCTGTGCCTATTTCCTCAGCCCCAGGGGTAGCTCCGCAAATGGAGTCTATATCCCTGCAGGCTGGTCCCTGTTCAGGAAAGTTTGTGGCCCATCCCCTGGATTTCACGACCTACGTCCAGGAATGGCCTGTGCGCATGTTTGGCAGTAACGGGTCAGGATTGGGCATCAATGATCTCAATCAGGACGGCCTGCTGGATCTTGTTTTCGGCAATTTGGATGCCCAGAATGCCGTATTCTGGAACGAAGGTGGATTGCAGTTCCGGAAAGTGGAATTGCCGGCGAAGGGCACCCGCAATGTCAGTGTCATTGACATCAATGGTGATGGCTGGCTGGATCTGTCATTTGCCCTGCGCCGTTTCGTGCCCGTGGCTTACTACAATGTGCCGGGACCTGACGGCGAACGCACGTTTGAAAGGCAAGTGCTTTCCCTCTTCACCAACAAAACGTACAGCATGGCTTGGGCCGATCTAGACCTGGATGGCGATCTGGATGCCGTGCTGTCGACCTACGATGCAGAGCCTATCAGAGAGGCCAACAATACCTTTCTGCCCACTGGCGGTACGTACATCATGTCCCAGACGGGACTGTC
Organism: Anaerolineales bacterium; assembly: GCA_034422235.1. GTDB lineage: Bacteria > Chloroflexota > Anaerolineae > Caldilineales > Caldilineaceae > Bin34. The sequence continues at coordinate 121,922 of DAOUJU010000013.1, forward strand.
GGGGGAGTTCACCAAAGAGCAACTGGCCATAGGGGCCCATGCCCTGGCAGTTCTACTGGCTGATTTCAACGGCGATGATCGGCTAGACATCCTGGTGGGCCACGACTTCGAATTGCCGGACCAGGTATTTGTCCAGTCCGCCGCAGGGTGGCAGGAGACTCGCGTGTTCCCTGAAGTGACCCGCAACACCATGAGTTTCGCGCCTGGTGATCTGGATAACGACGGCAACATGGAGCTATTTGCGGCTGATATGAAGCCTTTCAAGACTGATGAAGAGACTATGGCTGCCTGGATGCCCCTAATGGAAAAGATGGACTTTGAGGTGACCGGGGGCCAGGTTATGCACAATGTCCTGCAGGTTCAGTCGGCCGCCGGAGTCTTCGAAGACAGGGCGGATGCCTTTGCCCTGGCCAACACAGGCTGGACTTGGTCAGCCCAGTTTGGAGACTTGGATAATGATGGCCTCCTGGATCTTTATGTTGTCAATGGTATGCATTCAGAAGAAATGTTTTCCCATCTGCCCGATGCGGAACTGGTAGAAGAGAATCTGGTATTCCGCAATACCGGTGACGAGGGATTTGAATGGATGGAAGACTGGGGCCTGAATTCTTTGGATGGTGGTCGGAGTATGGGGTTGGCGGATCTGGATTTGGACGGGGATCTGGATGTAGTGATCAACAACCTGCTGGACCCGGCAATGGTCTACGAGAATCAACTCTGCGGCGGACAGGGTTTGGAAGTGGATCTGTTCTGGCCCGACAGTGGCAATACGCGGGCTCTTGGCGCCACAGTTTCCCTTTGGACCGATGTAGGGTTGCTGGTACGGGAGGTACGTTCCAACAGTGGTTATCTCACGGGAGAACCGGCCCGCCTGCACTTCGGTTTTCCGGAAGGCACGGACCTTCACCGGCTGGATGTCAGGTGGCCAGATGGCCAAATGAGTTATATTTTTCGGCCCGAGGGTCAGACATTGCTTTCTCTGACTCGGTCAGAGTAGTCTTGGCCCAATCAGAGAAATATTGTCTTTTGGTGCGACCGTGGACGGGAGATGCCCCTTAAAGGATCATTTCCCTTCCATGATATTTTCAGTACCTGTCTACTCTAGACGAAGGCTAAGTTCATCCTCCTCGTTATACTTTGCGTCCTGCTGAAACCTGCAGGCAATTTCATTGAGAATGCTGGCCGCTGTAGGATGCGAGGATTGAATCGATTCAGCCCAATCTCTGTATTTTTGTTCAAGTTTCTTGTGCCGAGCATGAAGACTTCCTCGGCTCTTTGGGAATAAATTATGATTGCGAGTGAACTGTTCCTTGTCCTCTCGTTCCCTTGCAACTATGTAGTTGATTGAACTGTTATTCAATTCGCCCAAGGCGTCTCGCACGGGTTCCAATGGCCAGATACCATCCTTACCCTCTGGGAAGACTGCCAAGATGCATCCAATCCACTCTTCCCCATCATGTTTCCATCCACGACATTCACAAAGCGAAAGCACTTCGCGAATCCATTCTACCAGTCGCTCTGTTGGGACTTCGCCAGTTTCGTTTTCGCCTGGTAGCCTCATTAGGCTGTTCGAAAGGTTGCGTTGGAAGTTCAGGCAAGTAGCACTCAACGAACTTCCCACAATATTGGTTACAAAGAATTGCGGACTATGTGCTATTTGAACCTCCAGATTTGGGATGACAATCTTGTTCCAATTCGAATTGCGATTGTCTCTTGTCAATTCGCAAGCATGTTTAAGTTCCAGTTGAACCAGTTGGGACGAAGGAACATTATTCCGCTTGTTCAGGTTCTGGAAGGCTTCAACCAGGATAAATTCGTGATTATAGAGCGAGCAATCCTTGTCATATTGCTCACTGGGAAGCGAAGGGATAGAATCAAGTAGCTGAATCAATCGTTCGGTCTCAACTTGGTCAAACCGATTATAAATTGTCCGCAGAGCAATAACTGGTCGCTTAGCAATGATCAGTTTCTCAATTGCTTTGTCGAGTTCAGATGCACTCAGTTCAGGGCGTGGGAATGGGTTAACAGCTTCCCAGTAGTTGCTTCTTTCCTCTTCTGTTCTGCTGTCAAGAAATCTCCAGGTTGTCTGCCCAAATGGAGAGTCTTCCAGGATTCTGGCAAATATTGTTGGGGTAACTATAGGTGAGAGAGACAAGACTGTCTCTTGCCATTCTTCTTTGCCAAGATTCTGCATTATGGCACGAACCAATCGTATCATTTGTGGATTTGGATCTTCACCTAAATAGGGTGCCTGAAATGCAGCCAGTATCAAGGAAGGTATTTCCTCTTGATTTAGGATTTCCAGTGCTAGCTTACCAATCACGTTTGTGTCTTGGTATTGAATGTGCCCCAGATTATCTTGAGGCCACTCGTGGCTGGCAAGTCGAATCAACCCCTCAATACCAGATTCAGAATGTATGTCGGTGAGGATTTTACGTCGTAGTGGAGTGAGTTTCTCATCATCGGTTACGAAGTCCCATCGTTCATCTGCCTCAAAATTGGTACCAGAGTTGCTGAGATCCGTTTGCGATGTGGCGATAAGGCCGTTACGGAAAAGCCATACATGTCTAAGAACAAGATCCGATGGTTCAAGCAGTTCCAGCGCATCTAGTGCAGAATCAATAACCTCTGGAGCAACACCATTGTTCTGTGCAACCACAAACCAGTGACGTATCTTCTCAAGTAGCCATACCTGATCGTCGGCAGCAACGTCATCCGCTTGCGACCAATCTCTTACTACGCACCAAAATTCTTTCCATTTGGTGATCGGAATATCGTTTAGGTTCCCAATCAGGAAATCGATACTCTCTCTTGTATGTTTTGGCCAACCGATCGCCTTATCAATGGCATGCTGGCGCAATTTACCTTCAGTGTCATAAATAGGCTGACATTCACGCCACCTCGGCCTGCAATTCCAAAATGCGGATTGCAATTCTCTCGTTATCTGTTTGACGCATAAATCCCAGGCCATTTCGGGGTGTTTTGCCTCTAGGAAGTCAAGAGCACTTATTCGCTCATCGATTGGAGCAGCACACATAGGCGAAGACCGAAAAAACAACCTGTGAAGACACTCTCGGAGAGCATCCTTTTCTATACCGTCATTTGCTTGTGACAAGAGACAGAGCAGCCGGACAATACAAACAAATCTATGAGGAAGTGACCATCCCAGTATTTCAAGGGACTGCCGAATCCACTCAGGGGCGAATCCCAGAACCCTGTTTTCTTTGATAAAGTCCTCAAGAATATTGAAAACTAACTCGGGGCAGGCTTCCGCAAAAAAAGCTAGGTGGGTTGAATGCCTTCCTAGGTTGTTCTTGGTTGCAGGCCTGAGTCCGTCTTGGATCAGTTGGTGGACCTTCGTTGTGTAGTTGGTGCTGTGAGTTTTCTGAAATTGATCATCTCCGTACACTGAAAGCAATAAGAGAGTGTCACATATTCCAGTTCTAAGAACATCAGAGACTTGGGATGACCTTCCCCCGGACGAGGCTGGAAACAGGATTTCCTGTGCCACTTCAAAGAAATTATTCATATAGCTAGAGGTTACAACCGAGTGAACGGCAAATAGGGTATCAATCTGGGAAATGACTCCTGTGTATCCCTTGGAAGACCAGATAGGAATGTCATCACCATACAACAGGTCCTGACAGTCATCCTCGATCTGGTGATAGGGACGGCCATGAGCTAACCTTGAGATAATCTTCTGGTCAGTAACACTTTCGTTTTGCCATCTGCCCGCAAGCGCTAGGGGCAATAACGTTCTCGCTACTTTGCTATGTCTTGCCCACCTTGGGACTCGCACACTTGAGTTCTGATCTGACAAACGGCGCCTGAGCACAGTTAGTGATCTGCCAGATTCACGAATTAAACGGGTGGTCTTCTCGTGCTTGATATTCAGATCAGTCAGAAATTCATATATCGGCCTTGAGGGTAAAGGCTTGAGCACGATATTGGAAGCATCAATATGGAAACTTCGTGGACGAATAGCAATCACCTTGAGTTGCAGTTGCTGTGTGGAAGTTTTGGCAAGATTTAATTGATTTATTTCATCCTCAATATCCAGGCCTGTCACTACTGCTATCAACTGTCCTTGCGAAAAACTTGAGGTGATCTTGGGTAGAACGCCTGGTTTTCGAAACACAACGATCTTGTCTCTAAATGAACTCAGATCTGCATCACAGTCTGAGAAGAGCGCATGTAGAAAGGCAAGTGCTTCATCTATCGAGTCAGCAGAAATCACAAGTGGCTTGCACTCATTCGTTTTATTCAGCCACTTGACTACATGTTCCTTCCACTCATTTACATGATGATCAAACATAGAAGGAGTTAAGGGTGGTTTACAGACGTTTCGCCAGAAATGCCAGCACGAGTCTAACGAAATTACATTTGTATACTCGGGACTGTTTTGGTCGATGAACCAAACCTGGGCAGGAAGTGACATTTCAAGCCATTGCTCAAGATCGCTGGCATCAAAAGCACGAACATTCTTCCATTCTCCTTTCTTACGGTACTTCTCTTCCCATTTTTCTTTTCCCTTCCAGTTTCTTGGAGTAACAAAGATGAAAGTACGTTCCAAACATCCGCCATTTTGAGTCCTTTTCTTATAATCGCAAGTAGCTTTTCTCCATGGTTCGTTGTTGCAACTAAATTCCCATCTAGACTTTCCATCGGGTACAAAGGGATGTATCCCCTGTGCTTCAACCATCCCATCCCATCCATGATCTTCCCCTCTCTCATAGGCAGGAAAGTCAATTGCCTTAATTTTGTCGTGTGTTGAGTTGATCAGCTTGCGTAGCAAAACAGGTAATCGGTCTCTGGCCTCTTTGTGATTTGACCATTCTTCTATAGCTCGAGCACGCATCTCTAGTAGCTTAGGCAAAGGCAACATACTCTCTTACTCCGATGTACTGCGCACTTCGAAAAGATGATGGAAAGGGGATAGGGACATTCCAATAGACATATGAGGTTCACAAATGCAGAGATACTTCAAACTTAATCATTCATTGTAGGAGCCTGTAGGTCTGCGACAATATACAATGGACAATGGCACAAGTTCGCAAGGTGGAGTCTTGGAGAATGGTACTTATGAAATTGACTTGCCATGGAAATTCCGCGTAGCCGAAGTTCCAATGCGTATATTGTTGCTTGTTGTACTGTGAATTTGAGCAAGAATTGAACAGTAGGGTTAGTTAGCAGGTGTCCGACTTTACCCGAGAGCCCTCTCCACTCAGTTCCACTTCCCCAACTGCCTTTATCTCCAAGTGGCAGGGAACGGAACTGAAGGAACGGTCAGGAAGCCAAGAGCATTTTATTGATCTTTGTCGTTTACTGGATGAGCCGACTCCGGCCGAGGCCGATCCGGTTGGCCAGTTCTACTGTTTTGAGCGCGGTGCCCGAAAGGATACTGGTGGTTCAGGTTGGGCCGATGTATGGAAACGGCATCACTTCGCCTGGGAGTACAAAGGCAAGCACGCAAATCTGGATGCTGCCTTCAACCAGTTGCGTCAATACACGCTGGCGCTAGAAAACCCACCACTGTTGATTGTCTCGGACATGGTGCGTTTTCGTATCCATACCAATTGGACCAACAGCGTGAGTAAGGTTCACGAGTTCGTCTTGGAGGATCTTGCGGATGCGGCAGTACGGGACAAACTCAAATGGGCTATGTCCAGTCCAGAACGTCTGCGACCGGATGAAACCCGACAGGCCCTTACCGAGCGTGCTGCAACTGCTTTCGCCTCACTGGCTCAAGCCTTGCGAACCCGTGGGCATGTGCCTCAAGAAGTTGCCAATTTCGTGAATCGGCTGGTTTTCTGCATGTTTGCCGAGGATGTTGGTCTGCTGCCAAACGACATGTTCACACGGATGTTGCAGCAGGCATATAACTCCCCTGCAGAGTTTGTGGAGCTGGCGAGGGAATTGTTTCAGGTGATGGCGGTCGGCGGCAGGGTCGGTTTCGAGGCTGTGCACTGGTTCAATGGTGGACTCTTCAACGATGATGCAGCCCTTGCATTGACACGCTCGGAGATAACATTGGTTCTTGAGGCGTCGGCTCTGGACTGGTCAGAGATTGATCCTTCAATTCTGGGAACCTTGTTTGAACGAGGGTTGGATCCAGACAAGAGAGCACAACTAGGGGCCCACTACACTGATCGCGACAAGATTATGCAGATTATCGAGCCAGTTGTCGTTCGTCCCTGGTTGTCGGAGTGGCAAGAGACACATAAGGAAATTGTCCACTGCCTGGATCAGGCCCAAAGGGCTAAGTCCCGAAGTGCCCGGACTCGCCAAACCAGGAGGGCAGAACAGTATCTACGTGCTTATCTGGAGTGCCTAAGGGAATTCTCAGTACTTGATCCCGCCTGTGGTTCAGGTAACTTCCTCTATCTGGCGCTTCATGCACTCAAGGACCTGGAACACCGCGTGCAACTGGAAGCTGAGTCCTTGGGCCTCCAGCGAGAGTTCCCACTCATTGGTCCAGCCAATGTCAAGGGAATTGAGATTAACCCATACGCAGCTGAACTGGCACGTGTTTCGGTGTGGATTGGGGAAATCCAGTGGATGCGTCGAAACGGTTTTGATGTTTCCCGCGATCCCATCCTGAAACCCCTGCAAACCATTGAATGCCGTGATGCACTCCTGAATGAGGATGGAAGTGAACTGGAGTGGCCTGAGGCAGATGTGATCGTGGGTAATCCCCCATTTCTGGGGGATAAACGCATGCGTGGCCGTCTGAGTGATGAATATGTTATGTCCTTGCGCCGTCTGTACAAGGATAGGGTTAAGGGCGGTGCGGATCTGGTTTGCTATTGGTTTGCCAAGTCGGCTCAATTGATAGCTGCTGGCAAGGTAAAAAGAGCAGGGCTAGTGGCAACCAATTCAATTAGGGAAGGCCGCAATCGGGCTGTGCTGGATCGTATCGTTCAGCAGGGGGCAATTTTCGAAGCCTGGTCCGATGAACCCTGGGTCCTGGATGGGGCAGCTGTACGTGTCTCACAGGTTTGTTTCGAAAGTCGAGGGAATGGAGAAAGCCAGGTATCGGTATTAAACGGCCAACCTGTCTCACGTATTCATGCAGACTTAACAGCCGGCAGGTTTAATCTCACGCAATCGAAGCCATTGCCTGGAAACAGAGGTGTTACCTTTCGAGGCAACTCAAAGGCGGGAGCTTTTGACATTCCAGGGGATTTGGCACGGGAGTGGCTATGTCTTCCCTCCAATCCCAACGGCAGGACCAATGCTGATGTGCTCAAGCCCCTGGTGAACGGGGCAGACTTGATGGGCCGGTCATCGGATCGATGGATAATCGATTTCGGTGCTTCCATGAGTGAATCTGACGCCGCACTCTTTGAAGCCCCATTTACTCACGTATGGAGCAATGTTAAGCCAGTCCGTATGAAGAATCGAAGAAAAAGCCGCAGGGAGCGATGGTGGATTCATGGAGAAGCTCGACCAGGTATGTGGCAAGCACTCCATGAATTGCAACGTTTCATAGTAACTCCTGAAGCCTCTCGTCACAGGGTCTTTGCTTGGCTTGATGCGGGAACTTGCCCCGATCATCGGCTAATCGTCATTGCACGCGAGGATGACACTACTTTCGGTATCCTGCACAGCCGATTCCACGAGGCTTGGTCACTTAGACTGGGAGCATGGATAGGAAAGGGCAACGATCCCTGCTATACCACGACTACCACCTTCCAGACTTTCCCGTTCCCAAAGGGTCTGGAACCCTATGTGTCTGCTGCCTGCTACGCCAACGATCCACGGGCTATAGCCATTGCTAAGGCTGCACAACGGCTTGTAGCTCTTCGCAACCACTGGCTCAACCCACCCGAATGGGTAGAGTGGATTGAGGAATCGGTGCCGGGTTATCCATCCCGTCCCATTCCAAGGGACAAGATGGCTACCACTGCCTTGAAGGACCGAACACTGACGAAACTGTACAACCGGCGTCCTCAGTGGCTGGTCCATGCTCATAACACTCTTGATGCCGCTGTCGCGGCTGCCTACGGCTGGGCGCCAGATATATCAGAGGATGAAGCGCTGGAAGCCTTATTAGTCATGAACTTGGAGCAGGCTGAAACGGATTTGGAGTGAGGTAGGTTCGCTGCTTGCCAAGTCGATTGGGTTGTGTATCATCAACCATGCCTTCTTGACCAAGGACTAAAGAACGTTACTGCATGCAATCATCAGTGCATCCGTTGCTAGCACACAATATGCCTCTCATCCTGCAGGATGAGGATGATTTCTCCCTGTTGCAGGAGAAACAGGGTTTATATGTGGACAAGACATCCCATATACATCTACTGCGTACCCAGAAGGTCAAGTTTGCATTTCTGGCCCGGCCACGCCGTTTTGGCAAAAGCCTGTTTCTATCAACACTGGCTTCCTATTTTCGGCAGGAACGCGAACGTTTTACCAATACTTTTGTTCAGCAGCAGGATGTATGGTCACATCCCAAGCATCCCGTCATTCATCTGAATATGACCGATGTGGAAAGTAACAACGCATCAGCCATCAGAGAGGCACTGCGAGACTTGGTACATAGTCTATATGTTGATTTGCAGGAGGAAGGCTGGGATCTTTCACCCCAAGGCAACGGCACTGCCACCGATATGGACCCGTCTGTTGCTCCTCCGATGGCTCTGGGTTATGTATTGCGTCGGTTATCCGCGAACAGCGACGGCAAACCTGTTGTCCTGATTGACGAATACGATGCTCCCATTACTCGTCTCATTGGCCTGGAGCGGGATGACATGCATTCTGGCCTATCTGATTTGCAAGGTGTGCTGGCAGTCCTGCACAGCTTTTACCAGGTCTTGAAGAGCCATGGCCGATACCTGGAGTTTGTATTCATTACGGGTGTCAGCTGTTTTGTCAAAACCAGTCTGTTTTCGGGATTGAACAATCTGCGAGATCTCTCGCACCGTCACGACTTTGCTACTCTTTGTGGGTTCACTGAATACGAACTGGATACAACTCTGGCCCCTTATCTGGAATTGGCTGCCAGGGAAACGGGTTGGCCCTTAAGTCAATGCAAGCCGCGCTTGCAGGCTGAGTACAACGGGTATCGTTTTGCCCAAGACGCACCTCATGTTTATAACCCGTTTTCACTGCTGTGCTGTCTGGACAGCATGTATGACGCGGGGAATGCATTCGACCGGGAACACTTGCCCCATTTCTGGAGTGAGTCTGGCAATCCTCAGTTCTTGGTCCGTCTTGTGCGCAGCGGTCGCTATGACCTGAACATTGCCCCGACGGCGGACTGGCACACTCTGATGGAGACTACATACAATGCGGAACAGCCGAACTGGACTGCATTGATGGTGCAGACAGGATATTGGTCATTCAAGGAAGCTGGCGGTCCAGAAACGGCCAATTCAGTTCTGCTGGATTTTGCCAATCATGAAGTACGTACGACGTTTAATCAATTTCTCTTACGAGAATTTATGGACGATTTACCCCCATTGCTCCAGGCCTTGCAGGACATCAATGACATGTACAAGTCCCTGCAATGTCGCGACTATGAGGACTTTCGGGAACGGGTGCATCGAGTCTTTGCCGGGATCGCCTACGACCACCTGACTTCGGAACACTGTTATCATGCTGTGCTCATGGCCCTCGGTAACCTGATGCAGAAACCAGGTCAACACGAAAGGCATGGACGCAAAGGGCGTGCTGATATCGTCTTGCGCTTCCCTGACCATGTTTGTCTGGTGGAACTCAAGCACAAGCAGACAGTAACGGCTGCTCTGGCCCAAATTCGGGAGCGCGAATATGGACTGGCCGACATGGGCCGTGGTTTTCCTGTAATCGGTTTGGGACTGAATTTTACGGAGGATAACAATACAGAAGTCGGGTATGAGGTCTTATACGATCCTGTAGCATGATGACTGGGGGCATTGCGCTCTTGCCTGATGCTGGAATGTCAGAATCGGTGTGATGATGCAAAGCCCTGTCTGATGTTCCGTACTACCCCCATATACCCCCACGTCAGACCTGCTGCAGGATCAGGGATTTGATCGGACTGATACCAATTACATTGGATGTACTGATCAGCGTCTGGTACAAAGCATCTCTTCATGCCAGAGCGCCTGCGTAGAATTCTGGACAGTACCAATTGAGAGAAATTTGTGGTGTTCGTCTGCAAAGAAATTCAAGAATTTTTTGAAGCCTATCCTCAAGTTCTGGAAAACCAAATTGCCTACAATGCGATTAAGGAAGATCTGGAAAATGAGCACTTTGGGGAAGTAGTTCTGATGTATGAAGGAAATGTCGTGGCCTTCTACAATGACATGGGAGATGCCTATAGGATCGCGTGTGATCAATTCGGACTAGGCAACTTCCTGATCAAAAGAGTAGGTGATCAGCCTATTTCTTTGGGCATTCAGGCGATATACATCAACTCTAACGACACAGCTTGAGTGCTGGCTATGGCCACGTTTCAAGGGAATGTCATTAATAACAAAATTACTTTCTTTGTGCAGGTAACTGTGCCGCAAACCCAGATTTAACCCCATACCTTTATCGCATTACTGGATACTAGGGTACAAACCACAGGGGGGTGCCAAGTCTGGCTGCTGCCATGCAGTTGGTACCCATAAGACGTTTCTTACATCGTACCCGCCAGTGGAGTACCCCTCCAGACTTCACACTTCAGGATAAGGGTAGACATACCTGCAAAAAGAGTGATCAATGTACTTGGAGTAGGGATGGCGAAAGAGAGGACGCTTTCAGGAATGGAGCTGCATGCTTGGCTGAAGCCTTACCAACCTAGCGATTTTCAGGTTCTTTTGGGCATGGATTTTATTGCCATGTTTCATATCACCCCATTGGGTAACAGCTTCATACTCAGTAATTGAATTCAGATGGCATTCCCTTCACCAAGTGTGTGGTCGTCAATCATAGTTAAGGATCCGAATATTGTTGCACCCCAGTCAGCTTTTGAGATCTTCCCGCAGTGTATTGAAAGAGGCTCAAGTGGGCCGCAATCCTCACTAGAGCATCGATATCGCAGAGAATGAACAGTAGTCTATGCAAGAAGAGCTGTTATTCTCGCAAGGCTACCAACGCGGCCATGTAACAACGCCTTAGGCACGGAGGTGCGTCCTACTCAGGCTTCGCATCTTGGCCGTAATCCCTTTAGGGGAGTCAATTAGGGGCTTGTTGGTGCACCAACGGGGGAGATCACCTGTTGGGCGATGGGTCGGACTTGAGGGTAACGCAGGTTTACCTTTGACAGGCTTCTGGGAGCCTTCCAGCCGCACCGCGCTGGGTGTGGGTGTATTGCGTATCCCTTGGGTGGTGGAGGGCTAACAGGCCGTGGTACCACGGTCACTGTTCCCCAGTGCAGGTCTGGATGGGGACAGTGAGTTGGCATAGACATTGGGAGATGTCCCGTTGGGGGACATGGGTCTGAACTGGCAACTGGTATGTAGTGCCCGGGGGCAGGCGTTCCGCGGCTGGGTCCTGCGAGAGGATGAAGCCCCGCAGGTTGACGTCGCCGTCCGGTCAGTGCACCGGCGCCCAGGGGGCCTCTGACAGCCAGGATCCGAGCTGGTCCGCGTAAGCAAAGATGGCTGGCAGACCGCCAGTATGGAGGAAGAGAACTCGGCTACCGGTGGCGATGCGACCTGAACGCACATGGGCGATCAGGCCTGCCATCGCCCTGCCGGTGTAGACCGGATCGAGTAATAGCGCCTCATGCTGCGCCGCCAGCGCCATCGCCTCGCGCACCGCATCGTTGAGTTTGCCGTAACCTGGCTCAAGCACGGCGTCGCACACGTTGACCTCGCCTGCATCAAATGCCGCCGGGCGCTCGATCATTGTTGCCAGTTCGGCCGCTACCTGTGCCACCCGGACGCCCTGTCGGCCCGCATCGCGCCGCACGCAGATGCCATACACCGGTGCTGTCTCGTCCACGGCCCGTAGCCCGACCAGGAACCCCGCGTGGGTGAGTGCGCTACCCGAGGCGCAGACCACCACGTCGAACGCGGTGCCGAGAGCTACCGCCTGATTCACGACCTCCTCAGCGGCCAGAATGTAGCCCAACCCACCGAGCGGCGGGTGCCCCACAGCCGAGTGAATCACGTAGGGCTTGCGACCCTCGTCAGCGAGTGCCTGGGCGAGGTACTCCAGCTCCGCATCGGCCGCTGCCTCGTCCTCACCGACCGGAAATGAATGCAGTGTTGCGCCGAGTAAACGGTTCACCAGCAGGTTGCCCGACGAACGATAGAAGTCGCCGGCTTCATCTACGCGCTCTTCGAGCTGGATGTGCACATCCATGCCGAGCTGTCGGGCTCCAGCCGCAGCCAGACGGACGAGGTTCGACTGCACCGCACCGGTGACCAGCACGGTATCGGCGCCTTGGGCCTGCGCCGCGCCCAGATAGAACTCAAGCTGGCGCACCTTGTTGCCCCCCAGCGCCAACCCCGTGCAGTCGTCGCGCTTGATCCACAACTCAATGTCGAGGGTGGCACCAAGGCGCGGGGCGGCGTCAAGCGGTGTTGGCACGTGACCGAGCCGGACTCTCGGGAAACGATCCATGGGGATAAGGGGGCTAGACATAACGACGGCGGGGGCTCCCTAACTTCATCCGATAGTTTCTTGGCAAGATCAACTGAAGCACGCCATGTGCTCGCGAATCAAAGGGCTTGGCCGACATCGTGCGGCTACATTTCATCCCTTTGGGGTCGCCGCACATATCCCAACCTGGGGTGAGCATACAACATAGCCCGGCACGACCACGAACAGGCTGCTCCCTCAGGGATTCCTGCGTGCGTTCGGTGATACCCCGGGGAATCCTCTACAGCCTGTGGCTGAAGCGGGAGAACCACGCATGGCTATGGGAGGGCGTCCTACTACTGGCCCAACTCAATGGGGAAGCCGCGGAACCAGGACAGGTACCTCATAACTGGGTATTGTGAGGAGATTTCAGGGCCTCATGTGGTCACCTGGCGCAATGGACACGGGGATCGCCTTGCCGTGCACAGGCACGCATTTCGTTCTTCCTGATCTGTACCAATCTCCCTGATCTGCTGTTTTCAGGCTGGAGCGGGAGCATCTCATTCTGGGTATGTCATTCCTGCAACACGGGTGGTGTGGCACCTGGGACTCAGGCGGTTTCAGTATGTTCCTGCGCTAGATATTGCAAAAAAGTATATAATAGACCAGTATTATATACTGAATGGGGAGAGGAGTCATGGGAAGACGGGCCCTGCTGGAACTGCAATACAGGTTGCCTGAAGGTCTTCTGGTAGATGCCGCGTGGCTGGAGAATCTGGGAATTTCGGCCTCCATGCGTTCCCGGTATGTGCGGCAGGGCTGGCTGGTAAGTCCCGCCTATGGCATATATCGGCGGCCGGGTCCCGAATTGCGGTGGGAGCATGTTGTCATTTCACTGCAGGCCTTCATGAACTTCCCCGTGGCGGTTGGGGGGGAAACGGCACTGCATCTCCAGGGGCACCGTCACTATCTGAATTTGCGGGGGCGGGAAACCGTGCATCTGTACAGTCCCCAGCCTCTGCCCTCATGGGTGCATGATGTCCCCTGCAATGGACGATTCCGGCGCTTCAACAGCTCTCGGTTCTGGCCTGATGCTCCCCCCATCGGCCATGGCGTCCACGGCCCGCAGGCCTGGGACTGGCGCGACTCGCGGCTTCCCGATGGATTTGTTCGTTTGGCCTGGGGGACCTGGGAGTGGCCGCTAGTGGTAGCCGCGGAAGAACGGGCTGCCCTGGAAATGTGGGGAATGTTGACGGGGAGGAGTAGCCAAGAATTCGACAATCCGCTGAAAGTCTGCGAATCCCTTGTCCCCCAACCGACTGCCATGCAGCACTGGCTCAGCACCTGTCACAACCAGAAGGCCATACGCCTGTTCCTCTGGATGGCGGATTACAACCAGCTGCCCTGGCGGAGCCAACTGGACCTCTCGCAGGTCCAGTTGGGGACGGGGCATCTGCATCTGGTACCCAAGGGAATGGAGGGTCGCTATTGCGCCGAGTTCAATCTGACAGTGCCCAGGGATCTCTATTGGGACCGGGATGACGTCAACACTGCTTTCTAGCCGCCAACAGGTGGAAAGACAGACCCGCCTGTTGGCGGGTATCTGCCCCCTGGTGGAGCCTGAATCCGAATTCGCCCTGAAGGGTGGCACCGCACTCAAATGTGTTCTGGTTCAACTTCCCCCCGGATGTCAGTAGGTCTGGATTTGGTGTTTCTACCCCGGGTGTCCAGGCAAGAATTCCTCAGACGGACCGATTTGGCCATGCGACAAATCCAGAATCGCATAGACCGCCGCCATAAGGCAGGTGCCTCTTCCGGGTAGTAGCGCCATCGGCAAGCTCCTGGTGGCCTTGGAAGGAGCCGAAGTCAAATTGGAGGTCAATCCGGTTCACAGGGAAAGTCTCTATGCCCCTGTCCGGCGCGGGACGCAACCGGCGGCCTTGGGCATGTTTCCGGACATGTCATTGCAGTTGCTGTCCTTTGCGGAAACCTGTGCCGGCAAGTTCAATGCCGCGTTGACGCGCCAGCATGTCCGGGACCTGTTCGACACCCGTATCATTCTGGACGCAGAGGCCATCACGCCCGAGGTGCGTACCGCCTTTGTGGTGAATCTACTGACACAGGCCAAGCCCTTCGCCCACATGCTGTGCCCGTACCATCGACCCGTACAGGATGTCGAATGGGAACATCTGCAGGATATGTCATGGCAGATAGTTGAGGTATCCGCCCTTGAACGTGCCCTGGTGGAACTGGAGCGAACCATGAGTCTCCAGATGCCCAAGCACCATCAAGACCTGTTGTTGTCATTCACTCACGGCACCCCGGATTGGTCCCTTCTGGAAGTGGGTGGCGTCGCGGAGATGCCTGCCATACGCTGGCGTCTGCAGCAGATGTCCCGGTTGACGGATGACCGCAGGATGGAGCTGGCCGACATGCTGCATGCGATTTGGCCGGAAAGTTGCACCCGATACAGTGTACCGTAACATTCCCGCCGGTGACTTCGTCTGCACTGCTATGCCAAATGGAAACGGAGTCACTACGGGCACTCATAATGTGATTGCCCTGATGGTGTTCTGTTTTCTCCCCTTCAAGACGGTGGATTCTTTCGCTGCAACCTTCATGCTAGACTTGAATGTCTTTCGAATGAGTGTTCTCTCACCGACCACGTCGAAGGAGGCGCAAATCTAATGATTATCGATGCCCATGCTCACGTTTTTCCACGTCTGGGCTCCGACTCAGGCGATCAAACAGCGGAGACGCAGTTGCAGATCATTCAGCATCACGTACAATTCCATACCCAAGGCTGGCGTCGGCGCCAGGACGGTTCCCGGGCGGATGAATCCTTGCTGACACCGTCTGGTGATGGCATTGCGGATATGCCTGATGTCAATCTGCGCGTTGCCGGACATGGTCAATTGGAGTGCACCGTGGATGGCGAAGAATACTATCTGCAGTGGTACCCTTGCTGGTTCCGAGATATGACGGCGCCCCCCGAATTGATGATCGCCTACATGGACTACCTGGGGGTAGATATGGCTATTCTGCAACATGACCATATCTACGGGAGCCTCAATGAGATCCTGAGCGACTGTGCGAAACGGTTTCCCGGACGGTTCCTCCCCTTGGCCCAGATCCGGGAGTGGGAGGCAGATCAGGAGGTCCAACAGGCTAGACTGGAGCACGCCGTTGAGAGCCTGGGATTGAAAGGACTCTATTTCGAGGTGGAGGCGTTGGCCTTCACTGGCTGGGTCGATCACTTGGACGACGTCAAATTTGAGCCCTTATGGGATACAGTGCGCCGCTTGGATATTCCTGTTTTCTGGTACCTCTACACGAGTCACAGGGATCGGTACCGCAATTACCTGGAACAGGTCATGCGGCTGGACCGGTGGGCTAGGGCCCATCCGGATATTCGCTGTGTTTTCACCCACGGTATCGAGAGCATCATCATGAGGCCACCAGGCGAGCGCTTCGATATTCCTGCCGAAGTACTGACGTGCCTCCAGAACCCCAACATGTATCTGGAAGTCATGTTGCAATTGATGGCCCCGGACACCGAATACCCATTTCCGTGGGCACAGGACATGCTGAGAGAACTGTACGATGAACTGGGACCGGAAAAGCTGATCTGGGGTTCCGATATGCCGGCGGCCGAGCGGAGCGTTACCTACCGCCAGGCGATGGACTATGTGCGCTTACACGCCGAGTTCATGTCCGAGGAAGACAAGTCGCTCTTTTTCGGTGGCAATGTCGCCCGTTTATTGGGGTTGGACTAAGGAGTACATGGCCCCATAGTGCGGTAGCTGCAGCGTGACGGCCTCGTAACCTCTTGGCTGGACGGTGACCTCCCAATCGAAACCTGAACGATTGATAGTGAACAGCAAATTGCCTTCATCGCTCTCCACCAGACGCGCTTCCATCAAGGTTCGATACTCAGCGGGGACTCCCTGTACGGAAATGTCGGGTTCCAGCGAATCCGGAAGCCAGGATTTCAGCAAGTGGCGTAGGCCATGGTGGAACGAACTCCAGTAAGAACGTCCCATGGCGAACGTGGGTATCAGTAGGTTGCCCTTGGGGCCACCCTGAATCAGGGCCGGTTCCCCATTGTCCTGGTAATAGGCTCTTGGCTCTCCCGCAAAGCCTTTCAGCAAAACACGGTCGTGAAACGCGAAGCCGCAGAATTTCCGGTCGGTATCTTCCAGGCTCCAGCCGGCTATAAAGTAAATGGGTTCGATCCATTCTTTGCACTCCAGCCCTAGCTGCCCTCCGGCCTCCTGACATTGCTCCAGACTGGTCATGGGCAATTCCGCGATTACCTTGCCCCCTGATTCCATAAAGGCCTGCAAAGCGTCCCACTCGTCCTTGGTGATGGCTGGCATATAGGGGATACAAAGCAATTCGACGTCAATGTCAGACGTCAGGGTTTCCGTCAGAAACGTGACTTCATAGCCCAAGTCCAGAAACAGACCATATTGGCCTGTAGTGATGTCACTGGTGGGCACATCCTGGAGGCTGCTGGTCCAGATACATTCCCGTGATACATGGATTCCGACCCGAGCCTTGACGTTGTGACCCCTCGCCACTATGTGTTCATGGGGCCGGAGATTCGCAATAACCTCCTTGACTCTGAGACGTCGTTCCGTATCGTAGTTGTCCACGTCCGTCAAGCCGTTGATCCAGGGCTCCGCTCCTGCGAGCAATGGCTCCCACCGGTAAAGATAGAGGGCGTCAATGGCATGACTGAACACTTGGTGAATCTCCGCTTCCAGCTGGGGACCACGCCACAGAAATTCCTGCTTAAAGGGACCACCCTGGAATTCTGTCACCCATGTCTCTTTGGGGCCAGCCATGGCTTTCAACAGGGAGAGGCTGGATCCTGCCCATGAGGCGGTACGTTCATCCGAGCCCCGGTACAGGCTTGTGGAAGCGTATCCCAACTGATCTACCACCCACCAGTCTTGGCCGGAGCGATCGGGCTTCCATGGATAGGTAAAATTGAAGCTGACGTTCGCCTGGGGCACAGTCCGCCTGATGATATCTACTCCCTCCATGAGAAAATCGGTTAGATTCTGGCTCATGAACTCACGCCAGAAACGCCAGTAGCTGGCAGGTGCCTCGTTGGGTACGCGGGGTGGTTCCACGTCATCGAAATCATTGAAGGCCAGACCAAAGGCTTCGTTAAGACCTGATATATCGGTGTAGGTTTTCTCGCAGTACGCTCGATAAATCTGGAGGGAATGGGGGTTGTAGCATGGGCATTCACCTGGTCCCAGGCTGGGTTCGTTGTGTACGTCCCAATCCCCGACGGCGGGATGGTCTCCAAACCGCACGGCACTGTCCGTTAGCAGTTGAGCGCGGCGCTTCCGGTATTCCGGATGATTGATACAACACCGCTGCCAGCGGTAGTCATGAGGATGAAGAGGATAGGTGACTCCATGCCGGTCAATGGACTTGGCGTCAGGAAATTCCTCCAGGAAATCGTTATGGACATAGAAAGTGGCAAATCCATAGAGCACCCTAAGTCCCAATTCGTCACAAATGTCCAGCAGGCTGGCTACATCGTCCAAATGGCTATCCAGACCGATCCGTATACGGATGGAATCGAAGCCCGTATCCTTGATCATCAGCAGGTCTCGCCGGTAGTCTGCAGGGCCCTGTGGCAACCATTCGCTGCGTCTTGCCATGCCGCCGAACGGATATTCGTAGTGGATCCCAATCGAGAGGGTACGCCTTTCAGTCATAATGAAACTCCTGCAGGGATTGAGTGCGCGGCGGCGATTGGCAACATGCTTATCCATGACTGCGGCTTGGGCTCATTCACTCTCGCCAAGTGAACCGCGTCTTGCCATGCCACCATGTCTCTACAAGGTCATTATACTGCGGGGTTGCCCTTGGGAAAATCTTCAGAAAATAACTCGGCTATGACGTTGACAGGAGAAGAATTACAGGAATTTGGCAGACTGTTGCCTATAAATGGCTGGGCGTAATTTCCCTAAGAATACAAGCGTATTCAGACGAATTTCGGTCCGGCAAGGGGGGGGAAGAAAAGCCGTTTGTCACCTGGAGCACTTTAGTGGTAATGTCATCTATCTCTGTACTTGAAGTATTCATGTGGTAGGTAGTCATCTAACCTGCCAAGGAGAAATGACATGATGTCGACCTTTAGCAAGACACTCAGCCGTCGTAATTTCCTGTATGTATCGGGCACCTTGGTAGCCGGTACGGCTCTGGCGGCCTGCGTACCTGCTCCGGCCGCCCCTGCAGATGCGGAACCGGCGATGGCACCTGTCGAGATCGCAACCTGGACCCAAGATCACAATGAGGAAGTCCGTGCGGTCATCTCGGATGAGCTGCTTCCCGAGTTCCTGGAGATGAACCCTGATATTAGTGATGTCAACTTTGAATGGCTGCCCTGGGGAGCGCCGTTTTTCGAAAAGCTTACGACATCCATCGCCTCCAACACTATGCCTGATGTTTGGGAGCCGGCCTTGGCCGGGTTCGGCGATGTCTACCGCGAGGGTTGGGCGATCTCGGTGGACGACTATATTGCCAATTCGGCTTTGATCAGCCAAGAAGACTTCATTACGTCGGCGATTAATGCCTGCATCAGTGAAGGTCAGCTCTATGGGATTCCTCACCGACAGGATGTACGTACCTGGTTCTACCGCAAGTCGTTCTTCCAAGAGGCGGGTGTGACGGAAGTTCCCGGAACCTGGGATGAGCAATTTGACGCTGCGGTCAAGGCCACGATACGCGAAGGGGATGTACTGATCCAAGCCGGATATCCTCCATTTCCCGGGGGTGGACCTCCAGGGAACCAGTGGTTCATGGCCCTGCTTTATCAGGCCGGTGGCGACATGTTGACCGAAGATAGTTCGCGGGCGGCATTCAACAGCGAAGAAGGCCTGATTTCCATGGAGTTTTCGCTGGAGATCCTGGATACCATTTACCCGGACCAAGTGTTTCAGTTGCCTGAAGCTGCGGTGCCGGACTTCGTGAGCGGCAGAGTGCCAGTCGGATATGGCTCAGGTACTGTCCGTAATATGCGGAGACATGCCCCCGACCAGCTAGATGACGTGTGGTTCGCGGGTGCCATTGCCGGTCGCGGTCCCAAGGCGACCAAGGCCGCTTGGGCGGGCCCAGGCGCCAAATTCATCTGGCACGATTCAGACCATCCGGATCAGAGTTGGAAATTAGTCGAGTTTCTCAATTCGCCGGAATACGGCGTGCGTTGGCTTGAACCGTATGGACAGTTACCCGCCAGCAAAGCCGTGATTGACGCGGGCTTTTGGTCTGAGAATCCCCTTGATATAGCGATGGCGGAAGAAGCCGATCTGCATGGACGCTCCATGGTCTTCATGCCAGAACCCGGCCGCATGCACGCGGCCATGGGGCGTGAAGTGGCTAATGTCATGTTCCATGAAAAGACACCCCAAGAAGGATTGGACGCCGCCGAGAAAGAATGGAATGAGATTCTCAGCAAATATTACTCGTGAGGAGAGTACCTTAGAGGTTCCTGAGAACCTTCACCGAGATACCGGGGCAAGCATTTATCTCTTGCCCCGGTATCTTCAGGTGTCAGCAGGACAAGCTATCACGAGGGAAATCGCGTGATGGGTTTCGTAACCCACTGCCTCTTGTGGACAGTCTGAGACTCTAGTCTCAATCTGTCGTTGGCTTCTGCTTAGCAACTGGCTGAAGAGTTTGGTATTTCCATGCACGTCAGAGCAAGGCAAGATCGTGCTGCTGGATCTTGGCGCCGAAAGGAAGCTTTCTACGGCTATCTGTTGGCATCGCCCTGGATTCTGGGGTTTATTTTCTTTACCCTGGGCCCTCTGGTTTTTTCTCTGTACACCGGTTTCACCAGCTATCGGTTGGATGAATTTACGTGGATAGGCTTCGAGAACTATGTGAAGCTTTTCGCGGACGATCCCCTGTTCAGCAAGGCGGTCTACAATACCGTTTACTACACTTTCTTTGCCGTGTTGCTGGGGATTATTGTGGCGTTATCCATCGCGCTGCTATTGAACCTTCCTCTGCGCGGCATGGCCATCTTCCGCACTATGTTTTATCTGCCCCGGGTGACGCCCCTGGTGGCTGCTTCACTGCTCTGGCTATACCTGATGTCCGGTGGCGTGCTGAGAATTGTCTTCCGCGTTTTGCACCTGCCTACGACCAACTGGCTGGCCAGTCCCGTTTGGTCGAAGCCGGCATTGATCCTAATGAGTTTATGGGGTGTCGGGGGTACGGCCATCATCTTTCTGGCCGCCCTGCAGGGGGTACCCCGTCAACTCTATGAAGCAGCCGAAATTGATGGTGCTGGCATTGTCCAGCGCTTTCGCAAGATCACCATACCGATGATCTCCCCCACCATATTTTTCACGCTGGTGGTAGGTATCATTGGCGCACTCCAGACATTCACCGAACCACTTGTCATGACCGACGGGGGACCCATCGATTCGACCATGTTCTATGTGGTCTACCTCTACAAGATTGGATTCCGCTTTCTGGAGATGGGCTACGCTTCCGCTATGGCCTGGGTCCTCTTCGTGGCGATCCTGATCCTAACCCTGCTGATTTTCCGATCATCGGAATTCTGGGTGTACTACGAAGGGAGACGCAAAGCCGAGAAGTGATGAAAGAAGAGCATGGGAGTGCGTATGGGACCAACAGCACTTTCGTAGCGCAGTCAGCCCTGAGACGAAGGCGCCAACGGGCTGCCAAGTTGCTGACGGGACAGGCCCTGGGATATGTCGTGGTGGCTGCCGGCGCCCTGGCCTTTACGCTCCCCTTCCTGTGGATGGTGTCCACTTCGCTGAAGTCCGATCAGCAACTCATCCACGAAGCATTCGTATCCCTGATCCCGAATCCCGTGGTGTGGCGCAACTACTATGATGCCTTGTTTGGCCAGATTCCCTTCCCCCGCTATTTCCTGAACAGTGTCATCATCACCGTGGTACCCGTGGCCGCCAACGTGATCATGTCTTCACTGGTAGCCTTCTCCTTTGCCAGGCTAAACTGGCCGGGCCGGGATGTCTGGTTCATGGTGATGCTCAGCACCATAATGCTGCCCGCCCTGGTGACGATGATTCCCAAGTTTATTCTCTTTGTCAAGCTGGGATGGATCAACACCTTTCTGCCGTTCATCGTCCAAGCATTCTTTATACCCGGTGGACCCGTATGGGTCTTTCTCCTGCGCCAGTACTACATGACGCTGCCGGTTGAGCTGGATGAAGCCGCCATCGTGGATGGGGCTGGTTACCTGAGCATTTATTGGCGGATCATTCTGCCCTTGAGCAAGGCCGCGCTGGTTGCCGTCGCGATCTTTTCATTCGAGAGCCACTGGGGTGACTTCATGAATGCGATTCTCTATTTGAGAACGGACGAGCTCTATCCCTTGACTTTGGGTCTCTACTACTTCCGTACCGAAAGCGGGATCGAATGGCAGCTTCTCATGGCAGCCACAATGTTGCTCGTAATCCCCAGTCTTGTCCTTTTCTTCGTGGCCCAACGCTGGTTTGTACAGGGTATCGTCATGACCGGTTTGAAGGGCTGAGAAGATGCATACTGAATTCGGGGTTGAAGTCAGTTCCTTTCCTCGCCAGTGAATTCTCTGGCTGACTGCCAAGCCATTGGCCTTTACCAGAACAGGAGTACATTACGTTATGAAGATCCTCTTGCTAGCTCTTGATACGCTACGGGCTGATCATCTCAGTGGATATGGATACTACCGGCCCACCAGCCCTGTCCTTGATGGACTGATGGCCCAGGGCACGGGCTTCCTCAATTGCTCCAGCGCCTTTTCCGTTACACTCCCCTCTTTCACCAGCATCGTCTCGGGGAAGTATTGCGCCAATCATAAAATGGTAATCAATCCCTTCATGTCGCCTAATCAGCGGGTAGTCACCCTGGACGATGCCACCCCAACCTTGGCTGAGGTGCTTTGGGATCAAGGCTATACAACGGCCGCCTTTGACAATCTTGTCAACTTCGCGAGTCATCCCAGTTGGTTCGTGCGCGGTTACGAATACTATGTCAATGTCACGCGCACGTCAGAGCCGCGCCATCACTGGATTCTGGCTGATGACCTCAATGATCGGCTGCTGCCGTGGCTCCGGGAGCACGCCCGCGAGGATTTCTTCGTCTTTGCTCATTACTGGGATCCGCACAAACCCTACAATGCGCCAGAACCCTACGACAGTATGTATCTGGACAGTGACCTGCAGGTCAAGAAAGCCAAGTCAGGCGTTGACTATGTGGACTGCGCTGGGCCTCTGGCTGAACTCAAGGAGACGGAGCGAGCCAATCTGGCACGGTACGACGGGGAAATCAACTACCTGGACAACCGACTGGGACAGGTCCTGGAAACTCTGGAATCATGCGGCATCGCTGATGAGACAGCGATCATCATTGTCGGTGACCACGGTGAAATCATGGTCGAACGGGATTATCACTTCGATCACAGGGGTGTCTGGAACTTCAACGTGCGTGTGCCCCTGATTCTGTACAGCCCCACCCTTGAGCCGCAGGTTCGTCGCTCTGAAGCATACGTCCACCACGTGGATCTCTTCCCCACTGTGCTCGACCTCTTGGGGCTTGAGCCATTGCCTGGACTGGATGGCTTTTCCCTGCTGCCCCTGATCAGGAAGGAGAGGGAGCAAGTTCGGCCCTACCAGTTTGGTGAAGGAGCCTACCGTGGTATGCCACAGCGCTACATCCAGCGTGGCAGCTGGAAACTGATCAAGAATTACCTCCAATGGGGAGCAAGGGAACCCGCCACCGACAACCCGGTGGCCCCGTCGAGAACCCTTTGGACAGACGCCCCACCACTGGAACTGTACGACCTTGATGCGGACCCAGAGGAGACTGTGAATCTGGCTAACTCCCTGCCCGACCGCGCGCGGGAGATGGAGCAACTGTTGGAATCCTATCTGGAGAGCCTCCTGGATGATCCAGAAGGAGAGGATGCCTTTGCCATTCGCCACCGGGTGGCCGCGGGCAATCGCCTGTGGAATGACTGAGCTGTGTCACGGTCCAAGTCTCTGGCCTTAACCGGGCAAGACGGTTCTCCGCTACCTATCCACCCAGGATTCCTGTTCCTCCTCCTCTGCCTATAGCGCCATGAGCTGTAGTCCAGAGCAGAACCGTCAATACACAGCGGACAAGAGGAGGGCGATTGAAATGCGCCGTAGTTTGGTTGTTTAAGGAAGTCTTAAAGCGCGGGTAAACGCCCTGCGTTTCAGCATATTGAGAAGAGCTTAGTTCCTCTTGTCCTGAGAACCTCCAACTTGGCCGATTAGCCCGCAAGCTGACGAAGATGCTTGGGCATTAACCACCAATCCAAAGTGGCAGATCCCGGATAGAGATTTTCGCACGTGAGCTTGAACATCCCTCCCTTCTTTAGTCTCAGGTCTAGCACGGTGTCTCCGGCGAGCAGGATGGAACCGATCTGGGAGAGTTGAGGTTCATGGCCGACCAAGAGGACGGAGTTGAGGCCTTCTGCACGCAGAGAAATCTCAGTGATGGCCTCAAAAGCGGAGATAGCGGCTGCCAAGGGTGGGAACAGCTCCACGCAACTTGTGGGACCGAGGGCGGCGACAATATCTGCCGTCTGTCTGGCCCTTACATAGGGGCTCGACATGATCAGATCAAAAGTGATTCCCAAGCGAGCCATACCTCGTGCCCCGCGGTTCATTCTCTCAATGCCTTTTTCCGTGAGGGGACGTAAGGAATCGTGGCTGTAAACTGAGGCCCCCCGATCCTCAGCAATAGCGTGCCTGAGAATATAGAGTTCCATTGGCATTCAATCCTTTGTTGTGCAAGCCATCTGTGCTCCACCTGTACGGTGTCATTTTGTTCCTGTGCCCGTTTGTCGAAATACAAGGCAACGCCTTCCGGCCTGAAACGCGTTTTCCTTCATCCCCATGGCCATGGACCGAAAGAACCAGACGCACTGCCAGTGTACTCAATGCCAGGAATCCTATACTATGTTGACATGCTAACGGTCGGACATGACATCTGAAAACCAACTTCGACAAGGGGTTCAGGC
The DNA here is from genome assembly GCA_034422235.1 of Anaerolineales bacterium. Lineage (GTDB taxonomy): Bacteria > Chloroflexota > Anaerolineae > Caldilineales > Caldilineaceae > Bin34. Next base: position 146,472 of record DAOUJU010000013.1, read on the forward strand.
AATACAGAACGGGAACGCCCGAAATCCCGACTTGGTCGAGCTGGATCCTCATCTCCACTTTTCAAGTCTCGGTATCAACCGTCCTGGTCTTCTGGAAATGCGGGTTGTCTTTCCATAGACCGGGAAGAAACTAGTCAGGCAAGTGGGGCACAGAGGTTTAGTGGCAAGAAGGACTGCTCTTTGGTTACCCAATACTGCGGATCTGTGTATTAATCAGGAGGAGATATGTCAGGGACACTTACGCACAAAGTTTGTGTTGTCAGCGGCGGCAGCCGGGGAATCGGTAAGGCCATAGCCCGACGATTGGCCCAAGAAGGCTGTGACTGTCTACTCGCGGCTCGCACGACAGCGGATCTCCAGACTACGGCACAACTCATCACGGAGGAAACAGGGCGTCGCGTTGTAATCTGTCCTACGGATCTTAGAACATTGGAAGGATGCCAGGCTGTTCACGTCTTGGTAGAGAAAACGTATGGAGAGGTGGATATTCTGGTCAATTGCGCCGGGGCTACCCAGGGTGGTCTCTTCCTGGAACAGGATGATAGCGTTTGGGAAGATGGGTTCGCCCTGAAGTTTTTTGGTGCGGTCCGTCTCTCCCGCTTGCTGTGGCCTATGCTGAAGGCCCGTCAAGGCACAGTCATCAATATTGTGGGAGGATTTGCCAGAACGCCAGATCCGGATTTCATGATTGGCGGAGCCGTCAATGCCGCTCTCACGAACTTCGGCAAGGCGTTGGCGGGTCTTGGTCTCCGCGATGATGTGAATGTCAATACGATTCATCCAGGCATGACTGTGACAGAACGGATGGAGGAGATCTTTGCCGGCCGGGCTCGTCTGGCAGGAACATCCGTTGAGGAGGCCCTGCAAGCAAGTATGGGAAAGGAAGGTATTCGTCGACTGGGCCAAGCGGAAGATGTCGCGGAGCTCGTCTGTTTCTTATGCTCACCCCGGGCTCGGCACATTCAGGGAACGGCTATTGCGGTTGACGGAGGCGCTACGCCAGGTGTTTATTGAGGTGAGAGCAGAAGGAAGGAAGGTCTGCCGACTAACGGTCAGAATCCTGCCTGGATTTAGCAAGGCCCCCTGCGTGACTTGGTGGGCATCTCTTTCCCGCTCTATCCAGCCAGGCGGGATAATGGGACTGCTTGGCGTCAATGTTCACCTTCAGGATTGTCCCCCGCACCCTTTCATGGCGGGATAGAGCCTACGACCTGCTAAACGAGACGTGCAAGCACAGATTCCATGGTTGGTTTTGTGTCAGTCCTGGCTAGATCCACCTTCATCGCACTGTACCTGATGATCGGCACGCATGCTCTTGTAAGCCGAACGCCTTACCTGTGCCTGGATGAAGATCCCTGCCGCGGAGCGAGATGATGACCACTGCCCGGGACCGCAACTTCGTGTGGTATCCAGATCAGGACACAATCGAGAAGAGCAAACTCACTGATTTTCTCCGGTTTGCCGGATTGCCTGATACGGAAGCTTTGACCCAGAAAAGTGCCGCCGACCCCGGCTGGCTGTGGGACACGGTCATCCGTTTCGCGGATATTGGGTTCTTCAGACCCTACGACAGAATTATGGATGACAGTAGAGGTATGGAATGGACCAGGTGGTGTGTGGGCGGAACTACCAATATGGTCCTGAATTGTATTGACCGGCATCGTGGTACACCTCTCTATGACAAGACCTACCTGATCTGGGAAGGAGAAAGGGGCGATTGCCGCACCTATACCTACCGGGAATTCGATATCGAGGTTTGTAAGCTCGCCCACGCCTTGAAAACGTTAGGTTATGGCCAAGGTGATGTCATTGCTTTGTATATGCCTACCTTGCCTGAAACGTTTGTGGCTTATTTTTCCATTGTCAAGATGGGTGGGATTGTTCTACCTCTGTTCTCCGGTTTCGGGGCCCAGGCGATCAGAGAACGCCTGGAACTGGCGGAGGCCAAGGTCCTCGTCACCGTCGATGGTGCCCTGCGCAAGGGCAAAAAGATTCTCATGAAACAGCTATTGAGTGAGGTTGTTCACAGCGTTAAGACTTTGCGGCATGTCCTTACCGTAAAGTACCTTGAGGAGCCCTGCCCCTGGGTTGAGGGACGCGACATATGGTGGCATGAACTGCTGGATTTAGCTTCGCCGGAAGCGGAGACAGCAGCCATGAAACCGGATGATCCGGCTGTGATTCATTTCACGTCCGGTACGACCGGCAGGCCCAAAGGATGTGTCTATACCCATATTGGTCTGGTGACCAAGATGGTACTGGACCAGGGTATCCTGACCGATTTCAGGGAAACGGATCGGCATTTCTGCATGGCAGACATGGGGTGGATGGTGGGCTCAAAAAGTGCGGTCATCCCCACGGTGCATGGTGGTAGCATGCTGATCGCCGAAGGAGTCCCTGATTACCCTGAGCCAGGCCGTTTCTGGAAACTCATTGCAAAGCACCGGGCGACCTGGGTGGAGTTGGCGCCGGCCCTGATTCGGACCCAGATGCTGTATGGTGATGAAAACGTCCAACAGTACGATTTGGAGTGCCTGCGGATCATCTGCAGTGGCGGAGAGGTTTGGACGGAGAAGCCTTGGCAGTGGCTATTTGAGGTCGTGGGCAAGAAACGGATTCCTATCATGAACAGCGCTGGCGGGACGGAGGTCAGCGGGTCAATTCTGCTCTGTGATTTACATCATCCCCTGAAGATTGGTTCCTTCTCTATCGCCATTCCTGGTATGGGGGCTGATGTGGTGGATCAGGAAGGGCATGCGGTCGCTCCCCGGGAAATGGGAGAGTTGGTCCTGAAGCACTCTTCCATCGGCCTGACCAAGGGGCTGTGGAAAGACAATCAACGCTATCTGGACAGTTACTGGCGAATCATTCCCGGGCTATGGGTACATGGGGACCTGGCCTCACGGGATGAAGATGGGCATTGGTACCTCCATGGACGTTCTGATGACACCCTCAAGGTGTCGGGCAAGCGGCTGGGACCTTCTGAGGTAGAAAACGTCTTGATGAGTACGGGAAAAGTGGCCGAGGTGGCTGCGGTCGGCAAGCCAGCTGTGATCAAGGGAACAGAGATTGTGGTCGTTTGTGTGCTGCAGCCAGGGATCGAGCCAACTACCGAATTGGAACGCGCATTCGCGGATGAAGTCGCCAGGGCGCTGGGCAATTCATTCAAACCAGCGCGCATTCTCTTTGTCGAAGATCTGCCCAAGACCCGGACCCTGAAAATTATGCGACGGGCGGTCCGGGCGGCCATTACGGGAGAAGCAACAGGAGATACTTCCTCGTTACTCAACTCTGAAGCCATAGATGCAATACGTGCTGTGGCCCAAGAGTCCTTCCCCGAATATGTGGGCAACTCCCCGGACCACCTTTAGGCCACTTTGTTCTCACCTGCCTGCAAGGTAATCGTCCTTTCTCAAGTTCGCCTCTTGGGGCGAGGCCTTCATTAAATTGCTGGAGCTGATAATCATGCGCCATTACCAGGATATCCTCTACGAAGTCAAGGATCTTGTTGCCACTATCACGATGAACCGTCCCCACGTACTGAACGCTTTCACCCCGGTGACCCTGAATGAACTGCAGCATGCGGTAGGACGAGCGGCGGCGGATCGCCACGTGGGAGTGATCGTACTTACCGGTGCCGGAGAACGGGCATTCAGTTCCGGTGGGGATGTCAAATGGGAAGCCTCCGATGAGTTTCAGGACCATGAATACCGCTTTCATCATGTACTGATGGATTGCCCCAAGCCAGTGATTGCGCGAGTCAATGGTTATGCCATTGGCGGTGGCAATCATATGGCTTACTTCTGTGACCTGACCATCGCTTCCGAGCACTCGATATTTGGGCAAAACGGGCCGCGGGTTGGGTCCCCGGCAGCGGGGTGCACCGTGGCTCACGCTGCCAACATTCTGGGGCACAAACGGGCTCGGGAGATGTGGATGACCTGCAGGCGCTACACGGCGGAACAAATGCTGCAGTGGGGATTGGTCAATGCGGTAGTGCCTAAGGCAAAGCTGGATGAAGAGGTGGCGAAGTGGTGCCAGGACCTCTTGGCGGCCAGCCCAACCTGCCTAAAGATTCTCAAGGCAACTTTCAAGAAACAGATGGAACCAATTCTGCCATATACGCAGGCCGGGGTAATCCAGGAAATTGCGCCGACTTTCTTCGAAACCGGAGAACAGCAGGAAGGTGCCTCCGCCTTCCTGGAGAAACGAAAACCGGACTTCAGTCCCTGGCGCTAGGGCTGCATAGGGAAAGTCTGTATTTTCAGGGAATTGGGCGTAAAAAGGTGCGCGTATTCACCCATCGGTAGGGCATAATTAAGCTCCATATGTCGACAAATAGGGAAGTCTTACTGCCATGGTCCTTTTTGCCCTATGACCCCAATTCTCACACCATCTGCAACCGTCCCACCTTACCCATGCAGATGGGTGCTCGCCCTGATCGGGAGGAACCCCTTTGCAGGACCCATTGCGAACTGGCATTCCGGGACAAAGATGAATCTGATTGAATCACTATCGTATATTATGTTGTTACCGTCGGAGCACATCTCCAGGGTTCGCGAAGTATATGTTACCGTCGGGCAAGGCTGCAGAGCTTGACGTCGACGTCAAGCGTTGACTCGTGCAGTTTCCCCGTAACTTTCTCGGCCAGACGGTGCGAAATGACGATTGAACCTATAGAATGGAAGGAGTACGACGGTGCCCGAAAGTTATTCTAGGGACAACAAACTGCCAATCGGAGAGACAAAATGATTAATAACCAATATTGGTGGCCAAATCAGTTGAACCTGAAGGCTCTCCGCCAAGACTCGCCCCTGTCAGATCCGATGGACGCGGATTTCAGCTATGCTGAGGTGTTCAAGACCCTTGACGTCGATGAGTTGAAAAACGACATTGAACAGGTGATGACGACCTCGCAGGACTGGTGGCCAGCAGACTACGGCCATTATGGCCCGCTTTTTATCCGCATGACGTGGCACGCGGCAGGTACGTACCGCATCACCGATGGCCGGGGCGGTGGCGGCTCCGGGTACCAACGCTTTGCACCCCTCAACAGCTGGCCTGACAACGCGAGCCTGGATAAGGCACGTCGCTTGCTCTGGCCGATCAAGCAGAAGTACGGCCGGAAAATTTCGTGGGCTGACCTGATCATCTTCGCCGGCAACTGCGCCTTGGAGGCGATGGGGTTCAAGACCTTTGGTTTCGGCTTCGGACGTCCGGATGTCTGGGAAGCTGACGAAACTGACTGGGGACCTGAAGGCACATGGCTTGGCGACGAACGCCACAGTGACGACGGAGAACTGCAGGAGCCCCTCGGGGCCGACCATATGGGTCTGATTTACGTGAACCCGGAGGGACCGAACGGCAACCCGGACCCGCTTGCTGCCGCCAAGTACATACGTACTACGTTCAGCCGCATGGCGATGAACGACGAGGAGACGGTGGCGCTTATTGCCGGTGGGCATACGTTCGGAAAAGCCCATGGGGCTACACCTGAGGATCACGTCGGCCCCGAACCCGAGGGCGCCAGCATTGAGGAGCAAGGTCTCGGCTGGCAGAACAGCTTTGGCAGCGGCAAAGGCAGCCATACCTTCACCAGCGGCTTGGAAGGTGCCTGGACCACTGATCCAGTGAAGTGGGACAACAATTTTCTGGAGAACCTGCACAATTACGATTGGGAACTGACGAAGAGTCCAGCGGGGAAATCGCAGTACGTTCCCAGTCATGCATCGGCAGCGGCTACTGTGCCAGATGCTCACGATCCCTCGAAGAAGCACCCCCCCATGATGCTCACGACGGATCTCTCCCTGCGGATGGACTCAGTCTACGCACCGATTGCGAAGCGCTTCCTCGAAAATCCTGAGGATCTGGCCGACGCCTTCGCCAAGGCGTGGTTTAAACTGCTCCACCGCGATATGGGGCCCCGCAGTCGGTATCTCGGACCGCTGGTGCCTACCGAGCCGCAGTTGTGGCAAGATCCTGTCCCTGCTGTCGATCATGAGTTGATCGGGGAGCAGGATATCACCGACCTCAAGGTAAAGGTCCTCGCCTCGGGGCTGTCCGTTTCCCAGCTGGTCTCGACCGCCTGGGCGTCGGCGGCATCGTTCCGCGGCACCGACAAGCGCGGTGGCGCGAACGGGGCGCGCATCCGCCTCGCGCCGCAGAAAGACTGGGCCGTGAACAACCCGGCCGAACTGGAGAAGGTATTGCAGACGCTGGGGCAGATCCAGACAGAGTTCAATGGCTCCCAAACCAGTGGGAAGAGAGTCTCACTGGCTGACCTGATCGTCTTGGCCGGGGGCGCAGGCGTTGAGCAGGCGGCAAGAAACGCAGGCCAGGACGTGCGGGTTCCTTTTACACCCGGGCGCACGGACGCGTCGCAGGAGTGGACGGATGTGGAGTCGTTTGCTGTGCTTGAACCTACCGCAGACGGGTTCCGCAATTACCTCCAGGCCGGACACCAACAATCGGCCGAGGACCTGCTGGTGGAACGGGCCTACATGCTGACACTGACCGCGCCCGAGATGACCGTGCTCGTTGGTGGCCTGCGCGTCTTGAATGCGAACACCGGGCAGTCTAGGCACGGTGTTTTCACCCAGCGGCCAGGTACGTTGACCCATGACTTCTTTGTGAATCTGCTCGACATGAATATCGAGTGGCAGGTGTCCTCCACATCTCAGGATGTGTTTGAGGGCCGTGATCGTCAGACCGGTGATCTTACATGGACCGGCACCCCGGTGGATCTGGTTTTCGGTTCGAACTCCGAACTCCGAGCCATCGCCGAAGTCTACGGCTGTGACGACTCGCAACCGAAGTTTGTGGAGGACTTTGTGGCTGCGTGGGACAAGGTGATGAATCTTGACCGCTTCGACCTGGCACTATAACCAGATTACAGTCACAACGGACGGCATGGGGCCTGTTGCACGCTGAACTTGGACTGTCACCCATGGAGAGTTGAAATCTGTGCTAAGGGTAGGTGAGGAAGTGCTCCTTGGTGTGTTGATATCACCCCCAAGCAGACCTCTCGCTGCAGTACAGGAAAGCCGTTCGGCAAGGACGTTTTCGGGAACCGTTCCGTAGCCGGTGTTGGAGACGGACCTTCACCGCCCTTCATTGCCTGTGGAGAGGGCCACGCCGATAGGAATGCTCCCTGGGGAATTTGCTCAGGCTGGCGCCCAGTTCCGGCGGAGAATGGCCAAGGCGGTGGTTCGCAGAGAGTGGGGGCGGGCCGTTTTCTGCCGCCCCCGATAGTGTGTCTGGTGCTGCTCCCTCTGTACCAGACAGTTCAGCCGATGCCTGGAGTCTGACCGAGGGCGAAGGCGTTACTTTGCTACCATGCCCCGGATTCCTGCAGGTACAAGCCGGCCTGTCGCCTCTTGCAGGGACCCTCGGTCATACAAGTCATCTGCCAACTCTCGGCCAGGGGCCTGGCTGATTGGTCTGCCGGGTCACGACATGGGAGAGAATTCCAGGTCTGTCAAGGCAATGCGGCAAAATGGCGGATTGGCTCAAGGAAGCAGTACAAGAGTGGAGTATCACGCTATGGAACACCTCACAGAGCAACAGGTATCTGTTCCCAGGGGTCGATTCATTGTTCCCGGACTGGCTGCCGGGCATACCGTGTTTCACTGGATTGTGCAAAGCTTCGTGGTGGCGTTACCGGAAATCCAGGCGGCTTTTCAGCTTAATTCCGTGGGTGTTGGCGGCATCCTGTCGGCCCGTGAACTAGCTTCTGGACTGGTCGCCCTACCTGGAGGCGTGGTAGTTGACATTCTCCGTCGGTACTGGGGACAGCTTTTGGCTTCTTGCCTGGGCATCTCTGCAGTAGGCTGCCTGATCATGGGCGTTTCTCCGGTGTATCCGTTGTTGCTGGTTGGCATCGCCGTGGTAGCCGTCTCCCACTCCATTTGGCACCTGCCCGCCTCGGCTTCGCTATCCCACTATTTCCCGCATCGGCGCGGTGCCGTACTGGCCGCCCACGGAGTTGGGGGCAGTATTGGTGATGTGGCTGGTCCCGTGGTCACCGGCGCCCTACTTGTGTATCTGGGCTGGCGAGAATTGATCAGCGTATATGCCGTGATTCCCTTTTTCCTGGGCGCGGTGGCAGTCTGGACCCTGCGCAATATCGGGCGGTCAGGGGAACAGCCATCCGTGGTGGTCTCCCAGCGCGTGGACGCCACCCGGCGTCTCCTGAGAACTCCTGCTCTTTGGGGATTGACTGCAGTGCGGGGTTTCCGGGCGATGGCTCTGGTAGCGCTGATCACGATCCTGCCTTTGTACCTTGGCAACGAACTTCTGATGGGTACGGCGGCACGGGGTTTTCATGTGGGTCTGCTGATCGCGGTTGGACTGATCGCCAAACCGCTGGCGGGTGTCCTGTCGGACCGGCTGGGCCGCAAGAATGTGCTGGTACCCGGATTGATGTGGTCATGCCTGATTGCCCTCGCCCTGACCATTTTCGACGCTGGCATATCACTGACCGTCACGATCGCACTGTTGGGACTATTCCTCTATCCAGACCAGCCTATCCTGACCGCAGCCGTCTTTGACGTGGTTGGCCGCGAAGTGGCGTCGACAGGTCTGGGTATCGTGACCTGCTTTGGTTTCCTGATGGCGATGATCTCGCCGATCATCGCCGGGGCTCTCTATGAAACGTTTGGTTTTGCCACCACTATCTATTACATCGGGGCGCTGTTCATAGCAGCGGCCTTGGTTTTCGCCGTACTGCCGTTGGCGCAGTCGGCAGAAGAACAAAGGGGTGACTGAAAGAGTTCCGGGTGTGGGTGGAACGGTGGTAGCCTCCAGAGCGTGTGCGGACCGTGTCCTCATAGTGACTGTTGCCTAACCCGCTGCAGACACCCCGATAAATCGTGAGTCGCTTGATCCCGTGGCCAACCGGACTCTTGTGGGCGAGTCGTCTTGCTACTCCATCCCGTGCAGGGTCCTGCTTGGCCCACATTTGAGACCTTGCCCCTCTCAAGCTCGTCTGCCAGCCTGCAGTCTTCATTCCGGTCCCCACAAGCCGGACATTGCCACTGTCCCCACCACCCCAGTAGCACATTCTCGTTACCGGATCGAATGGTGCCAGCCTGCCTCCAGGCCAAGAGGGAATGCTCAACTCAGCTTGCCCGTGTTCTACAAGACAAAGAGAGGGCTGCCTCACAGGAACTTTCCGCGCCGCTCCTTCTCCTGTAAAATGGCGCTTCAGGTGCAGACAAGATATCCCTCAATGCGCTACAAAGGAGGTTCAGGCGTCTGATGGCAGATTTGGAGACGATCATCGAAGTGTTCAAGTCGCACTGCGACAGACTCGGCCACCTCAATCACGTGCAAGCGGTCAAATACCTGGAACGGGCCCGCAGAGATTGGTATTGGTCCTGCGGACTATGGAACGAGAGTCGAGAGCGTTACGGCGTTATGGTTGTCAACCTGAACGTGAATTACCGCCGTGAGTGCTTCCTTGGGGAGCGCCTGCGCGTGATGACACGGGTTCAGGCCATCGGTCGCAAGAGCTTTACCTTGGCCCAACGGATAATCAAGGGGCTTATACTTGACTAAGCCAAACGGGGATTAGGCAGGTGGCGTGTTATCCTAAACGAAAGCGATAGGCATTGCGACTGCCTACCGCTTCCTGACAGACAGGGAATTGTACCTTCCA
>DAOUJU010000014.1:0-129844 GCA_034422235.1 Anaerolineales bacterium
GTAGTCGCGGACCAGGGAGGTAGACGGTCGGTCATGCCCCAGGGTGGTAGTCTCCACTCCGTCGCGGCTGACGCCGCTCCTGCGGTGGGTACCCCACCTCTGATCATACTAGGTGGTAGGGCAGCTGTGCCAAGATGAAGCGGTGCAAGCCATATTGCTTGGCGACCCACAGGGTGCTGGCATGCTGTCTCCCAGTCTCACGGCTCATCAGATTCACGTATCAATGGAATAAGGCAACATCACCTTGGGTTGTTGCTTCCCCTTGCCTGCTATCAACCTTCGGTATCACGGTGACCCGAATCCAGATGCCCAATTTTTCAGGGCGAACCCCAGCTGTAGCGCCCTGGATTCTTATGGAAACTACATTCAAGTTATGTGCGGGCAGTCGAGTTTCTACACGACCGTCCTTTCTCGCAGGAAGGACGGTCGCGACTAACGTTTCGGTTGTCAGCCCTTCGCAGGCTGACAACAAGAGGGGTGAACTCAGCCTACTCGAACCCGTTGCTCTACTTCTCCGGCAATGGGTTCAAGGGCCTCCTTCTCGTTGATGGCCACAAGACGCGAAGTTCCCGGTACTGAGTAGGGAAATTTAGGACCGCACTGCGGCCTAGCCCAATGCACAGCATTGGCGAGGACCTTGTGAATGACCGGTTCCGTATAGATCGGGAAAGTTTCGTGTCCAGGGCGAAAATAGAAGATGCGACCATTGCCTCGATGAAAACAGCAACCACTCCGAAAAACATTGCCCCCCTCAAACCAACTGATAAATACCAGTTCGTCAGGTTGGGGAATGTCAAACAGTTCACCGTACATTTCGCAATGCTGCAACTCAAAGTAGGGGGGGAGACCGGCGGCAATGGGATGCCCGGGACGGACTACCCAAATGCGTTCCTTCTCGCTGGCTTCCCGCCATCTCAGACTGCAGGATGTACCCATCATCTTGCGAAAGATCTTGGAAAAGTGGCCGGAATGCAACACGATGAGTCCCATGCCTTCCAGCACTCTGGTCTGCACTCTTTCCACGATGTCGTCCTGGACTTCCTGATGAGCCATATGCCCCCACCACAACAGAACTTCTGTGTCAGCCAGCACGTCGTTTGTCAAGCCGTGTTCCGGTTCATCCAGCGTCGCCGTTTGGACATCGGTAATACCGTGTTCTGCCAGCCCCCGGCGAATGGCTTCATGCATGCCATCGGGATAGATGGCAGCAATTTCGGGATGGAGTTTCTCATGTCGGAATTCGTTCCAAATGGTTACGGTCATGATTCTGTCCTTTTTTGCAAGAAATAGATTCAGTAGGTTCCAGGAGAAGCCAACGGGTCAGCAGCGGACAGGTCGTCCCTTCTGCTCTGCAGAGGCCTTAATTGCATCCCATAGCTTTAGCATACGCAGACCGATCTCGGGCGGAGATGGATTCTCGATGACACCGTTACGCACATCCAGGAATCGGTGCCAGGCAGTCTTCATGGCTGGCAATTCAACAGCCCTCGATTCCTGTTCCCCTGCTTTCTGTACTTCAACATATCTGCCCCACATGCAGGCCCTAATGCGGGCCTTTTCCGTGAACACCAGGATTTCCGAAGAACAGCTGGGTTCTAGGGCATCCCCGCAGGCATGGATGGTGACATAGGGACCTGATTCCAGACGTGCCATTACGGTGGTCATGATATCTACTTGGGTACCTGCGTTGTCTTGCCAGGCAGCTACTTCAACAAAGTCCTCTCCAGCCAGATCAGCGATGGTGTTCATGATGTGGGCACCCGTATCAAACATGAAGCCTCCGCCAGAGATAACAGGATCGGACCGCCAGCGATTGTCCCCCAGTCGCTTCCAGTTCTGCCACACGGTTCCACTGATAGCGCGGATGGAACCTAAAGTGCCATCTCTCAGCTTGTCAGCAGTCCATCGAATATGGGGCGACAGGCTGCCTTGAAAGGCTACTACCAACAGTCGTCCTGTGGCGTCACGTTGGGCTATAAGAGACTTCGCCTGTTCCTGATTGACTACCATAGGCTTTTCCACCAGTACATCCACGCCTGCCTCCAAACACAGTGAGACATGGTCGTAATGCATGGAATGAGGAGTGACTATGAATACGGCATCCAGGTCCTCCGCCCACTGATCCAGCATGGTTTGTAAATCAGGCACATTAGGGGGTGCCTTGAGACCGTGTTCGGCAAAGACCGCCTGCATGAGGGCAAAGTTGGCCTCCACAGGTTCGCACATAACCTCAAGCGATGTACCCCGCGGATCTTGCAGAATGTTGTTTACATGATTTCGGGCCATGCCACCACATCCGATAATAGCGGTACGAGTTATGGGATCGGACCTGTTTAAGCTCTTATTGCCTGCAACATTGTCAGGAGATACGGTCATCAGAAAATACTCCTAGATCTCGATTCCGGCCGGACTGGTAAAATGATGGCAACTCTATTGAGCTGTCAAAGGGACAACGGAGATTATACTTGGTATGGCGGGAAGCCCTGCCAATCTGACAGGAGAGTAAGTCACTCTGATTTCTTGCCTTTATCTATACCTGCTTTGAGTTCATGCCACTTCCTCCCACCTTCATACTGGCTTCCGCTAGTCCCCGTCGCTATCAGTTGCTTCAGCTATTGGGCTGGGAAATCGAGGTACAACCGGTAAATGCCAATGAAGAACGGTTGATGCAGGAAGATGCCGTGACCATGGTCACGCGCTTGGCTGCCCTTAAGGCCTTCATGCTTCATAGTCAGCTAGTCCATGTACGGTCGGGTCTGAAACAGCAACGGCAGTTGATTGTTGGCGCTGATACTACGGTTGAAGTGGAAGGAGCCCTGCTAGGGAAACCCGCGGACCTTGACGAAGCTTTATCCTTTCTTGGAATGCTAAAGGCACGAGATCACTTTGTCCACACTGGAATTTGTGTGCTGGATGCAACCACAGGGCAGGCCCGTGTTAGGTCCCATAGTTCCCGCGTGAGTTTGCGGTCCTACCAGGAAGCAGAAATGAAGGCCTATGTTGATTCTGGCGCATGCATGGATAAGGCAGGCGGATATGCCTTACAGGATCGAAACTTTGATCCCGTTGTCGCCCTGGATGGATGTGCTGCCAGTGTAATGGGATTGCCCCTGGCTCTCCTAGTCGAGGTGTGTCAGGACGAGTTTGCCTGTCCAACACTCCAAGGCTTCTGTCCTAGCCACTGTTCACAATTGACGGGCCGTACTTGCTGTTGGCAGGCTGCCTGAGTTTATGAGACCACATACTTCTCCCCGGACCGCGGGTCCTTCCTCAGACGCAAATTGGGATTATCTGGACGAGGCACCTCAGGTCCCCCGACGTCGTCAAGCCCGTGCTCGGTCTGTGGCCAAGATGGCAGAAACTTGGCAGGAAGGGGTAGTTACTCGCGTACGTGGTCATGAATGCGATGTACAGGTAGAAGAGTTCAAACAGGTACGTTGTACCGTGGCTGGCCGTCTGTTTCAGGCAGTATCGAAAGATACTTTGATAACTGTTGGGGATCGGGTGCAATTACTGCCGACCCAGAGCGGTAAAGGGGTAGTACAGGTCATTCTGCCCCGCACCCGCGTCCTTAGTCGACAACGTCCCTATGTCACGCATCCGGCTGAGGATGTGATACTGAGCAATCCAGATCAGGTAATTCCTGTGTTTTCCGTGCAGGAACCCATCCCGCGCCTGGCCATGTTGGACCGTTATTTGGTAATTGCAGAAGCGTACGAATTAAGGGTTCTGATCTGCGTAACTAAAGTGGATTTGACCGATCTGGCAACAGCCCGGTCCGTCTTTGCCTTATATGAGGATTTGGGATACCCGGTTGTTTATACAGGTTTGGATTGTGATGAAAGTCTTGACACAATCCGGCAAGCATGCCTTGGGCGCATTTCTGTGCTTTCTGGACCCAGCGGGGTGGGCAAGAGCACTCTTCTCAACCGCCTTGATCCTCGGCTAGACCTGAAGACCGGACCCGTACGTGCGATCCAGAGCAAGGGTTCTCATATAACCCGGGCTACTCGACTTATACCCTTGTCAGGCATGGCAGATACCTATATCGCCGATACGCCGGGCATTCGCGAATTCCGCCTGTTCGGGATAGCGGCCAATGAACTGCCGCACTATTTTGTTGAAGTTGCACAGTTGCACAACAGTTGCCAGTTTGCCGGTTGTCTGCACCTCCATGAACCAGGGTGCGTCGTACGGGCTGCTGTAGAAAGCGGGGAAATGCATCCTGCCCGTTACGACAGCTATCGCCGCCTTGCCCAGAGCCTTGAGGAATCCGAGTACTAATGACTGATCTGCTGGCGACACTCAATCCTCAGCAACGGGAAGCTGTACAGTTGCCCTTGGGTCCTGCCCTGATTCTGGCTGGACCCGGTTCCGGCAAGACGCGCGTCTTGACCCACCGGCTGGCTTATCTGGTTCGTGAACTTGGATTGCCTCGCTGGAGCATCCTGGCGGTAACCTTCACCAATAAGGCAGCCAACGAAATGAAGGAGCGGGTTGCCGCCCTGCTGGACACACCTCATCCCGGTCTTTCCTATGGCACGCGCTTGGCGGTTGGCACTTTTCATGCCATGTGCGCACGCATTCTCAGAACGGAAGTGGAACACACCCCCTATGAACCGAACTGGACCATTCTGGACCGCCAGGATCAGGATCGGATTTTCAAAGAGATGCTGAAGGCTGATTCTTCGTCTGACTTCAATCTCTATGATTTGCGGAATCAGATAGGCCGACTGAAAAATCAGAGCATTACGCCAGAAGTCTATGCAGAACGGGTAAAAGATCCCTTTGCGCAACGGCTTCAAGGCTATTACCTTGCTTACCAACGGCGTCTGGGGGAAAGCAATGCCCTGGATTTTGATGACCTGCTGATGCAATCCCATCTTCTCTTGAAACACAATCCACAGGTACTATCCAAATACCGGCAACGCTGGTGTCACGTCCTGGTGGATGAATTCCAGGATACCAATGGGGTTCAGTACGATTTTCTGAAGTTGCTGACTCACTGCCCGGAATCCCAACAGCACCTTTACGTGGTGGGGGATGAGGATCAGTCCATCTACGCCTTCCGTGGGGCCAACTATGAGAACCTCAACCGTTTTCGCCGCGATTTCAAAGGGGCCCGCACCTTATTGCTGGAAGAGAACTACCGTAGCACTCCGCAGATCCTGGGGGTAGCCAACGGTCTCATTGCCCACAACTCGGACCGGGATGCCAAGAAGCTGTTTACCCATCGTCCACCCGGCCAAAGAGCCCTCTTGTGTCAGACCCCCTCATCCAGTTCCGAAGCGGACTGGATCAGCCAGAGCGTCAAGGCCCTGATCCAGGATTCCGACTACAGTCTTAATGACATCTGCCTCATGTATCGTACGAACGCGCAAAGCCGTGAACTGGAAGAAGCCTTGCGTCGTCTCGACATTCCGTATCGTGTTATCGGTGCCCTGGAATTCTATGAACGGGCCGAGATCAAGGATGCCTTGGCGTATCTGCGGGTGATTGCCAACCCCAGGGACAAAGAGTCCCTGATCCGCATCATTAACCGACCCACTCGGGGTATCGGTGCCAAGACAGTTGAGCGACTCCTGCAGTGCAGCCAACAATGGCATCTGGATATAGCCTCCACCATGGACGTGATCTGCCTGGACCCTGAACACGTGCCGGATATCGACCGGGAACGTCTTGAGAAATTTCCTCTTCCTTTCTCCCGGCGTGCTGTAGCGGCCCTGAAACGCTTCCACACCCTATGGCAAAGCTGGCGGGAGGAATTGGACAAATGCGAGGATGCCGGGGCATTCTTGCGCCATGTCAGTGAGACTTCCAGCTATGGGGACTATCTGCGTGCGTTGCGGGAAGACGATCCCGTAGACCGGGAGGAAAATCTGAATGAACTGATTTCCTCAGCGACCCATCTTCCTCCCGAACTGGAAGAGGAAGAACTGGCCCTCAATCCCGTTGAACTGTTTCTCCTGCACGTCAGTCTGGTTTCGGCCCAGGACGAACTGGAAGACGATGAACCCAGGGTCAGCCTCATGACCCTGCATACATCCAAGGGACTGGAATTTCCCGTCGTGTATATCGCAGGGTTGGTGGAAGACCTGTTGCCCCATGCCCTCAGCACGGATTCCCCCCAAACCCTGGAAGAGGAAAGACGACTGCTGTATGTCGGTATCACACGCGCCATGGATCTGCTGTTTCTCACCCGATCCAGCACCCGCTCCTCCTACTACGGGGAACAGCCATGTGAGCGTAGCCGCTTTCTTGATGAAATTCCGGGACAGGCCCTGATGCAGGAAACCTATCCGGCCTGGTATACCCCCGCTCGCATGGGAACTTCGACAGCAGGGCGGGAACGGAATCGTCGTTCCCGTTCCCGTTACCAGTGGACCGCAACCGCAGATACGGTTGCGGAAACAGCAGCACCCACCGCACGGCAGTTCAAACCGGCCATGAAGGTGAGACACCCCCTATTTGGTTCCGGTACGGTTATCAGTTCAAGTGAGGAGGATGGAGACGAGTTGGTGTCCATCGTTTTCGATGACACAAGACACGGCCTCAGGAAGTTTCTGGCTTCCCAGGCCAACCTTACCATTACCGGTAAGCTTTGACTATGAGTTCGCCCGCGTCCGCCGAGATGCCTCCTGCGCCCGGAGGTGCATGGAGTGCCAATACGAAGCTATTGGCCTCTTTGTTGTTTCTCTTTCTGGTTGTCTTGGGCCTTTGGCGCTTCAACCATTTGCTGCAACCCGTAGTCATAGCCGTATTGTTGGCCTATCTTCTGCATCCAGCGATAACACGCCTCGCCCAACTGCCCTTTCTCAACCGAGCATCGGCAGCCGTACTGGTGTACCTGGCCCTGCTGGTACTGGGACTTTATGGATCGCTTTGGCTGGGCAGTACAGCGATCCAGCAAATTGGGGTCCTGGTGGATTCACTGCCCGGCATGTCTACCCATCTGCAGGGGGTTCTTCAGAATCTGATGTTGTCTGCCTCGGAGCTGGTTGATGCCTTCACGGCGCGGACAGGGCTTACCATTTTGAACGATCAATGGGAAAGATTCGTTCTGCCCGCCACCAGTGAAGCCGTGATGCAGTGGGATCTGGCCGCTATTACCGAGCAAGCCCTGAATCTCCTGAATCCCCTGCTGCGCCAGGGCAGTTCCTTTGCGACCAACTTGGCTCGCGGAACCTTCAACCTCTTGGGCACCATTCTTCTGATTCTCATCTTGTCCCTCTACGTCATCATTGACATCCCGAAAGTAGAGGGCTATATCAGCCAAATGGGTCCGGTTCGCAGCATACAGGATGATATGCAGGCCCTGTGGAAACGGTTTTCCCGGATCTGGGAGGGGTATCTGCGCGGGCAGGTTACCATCGCTCTCCTGATGTTCATGGTGGTCAGTATCCTCCTCAGCTTGCTGGGAGTCCGGAATGCTGTTGGCTTAGGCCTGGTAGCAGGGGCCATGGAATTTCTGCCGGTCATCGGGCCGGTCATCAGTTCGGCCTTGGCCATCGGTGTGGCGCTCTTTCAGGGCACCACGGCCTTTGGCCTGTCACTCCCTCAATACGCTATTCTGGTCGCTGCCGTAATGATCATTCTGCAGGTGGTGGAGGGCAATGTCCTGGTGCCACGTGTGATCGGCAACCAGCTGCGTCTGCACCCGCTGGTGGTATTCCTAAGTGTGCTTATGGGGTCTTCCCTGGCCGGCATCCTGGGGGCCATCCTCGCTGCCCCCGTAGCCGCCAGTATCAAGCTGCTGGCCACATATACCTGGTATCGGGTACTGGATCAGCCACTGACTTTCCTCACCGACAGTGAGGAAACCCCATCTCCGGAACCCTCACCGTGGATCCAGATACCCAGGCGAATCAGGCAAAGATTCCCGAGGCTGCAGACTCCTTACCCATCACCCCCTTCCGAAGGCAATCCTGAAGATGCTGCATCTGCGCCAGCCGTAACCTCTCGATCCGTCCCGGAAGAGCTCAAGTACCCTTTACGTTTTGCTCCCCAGTTCAAGGACAGGGTATGGGGTGGACACCGTCTGGCCCGATTCTTCCCGGAACTGCCTCAGGACACACGACTGGCGGAAGTATGGATTCTCTCTGGCCACCCTGCCGGCATGACACCCGTCGCTACAGGACCTCTGGCGGGCAAGACCTTGCCAGAACTGATAGACCAGTTTGGGCTCAATCTGGTAGGACATCGGCATGCGGACATTCTGTCCCACCAACGTTTTCCCCTTTTGCTCAAGCTATTGGACGTGGATGATTGGCTTTCCGTACAGGTTCATCCGGCCCAAGGCCGCAATGGCGCAACCGGTGAGCTCTTTGGCAAGACAGAAATGTGGGTAATGACAGAAGCAGAGGCCGATGCTCGCCTGATTCTGGGCTGGCGCGAAGGCTGTACACGCGATGAGCTGTTGGCGGCGGGCCCATCGGCAAGCCTGTTGAATTTGCTTCATCACGAAGAGGTTAGGGTGGGCCAAACCTTCTTTGTTCCCGCCGGCACTGTACATGCCTTGGGCCCTGGCATCTCTCTCATTGAAATCCAGGAAGCCAGTGATACTACCTACCGCCTGTACGACTGGGACCGCCCCCAGGACCCTGCCCATCCCAGAGATCTGCATTGGAACGAAGCTATGACCCATGTAGATATTGCATCCCCGGTACGGGGTCCGCATCCACCGGAAACCACCCGGTGGCATAACGTGCCGGGCGAGTTGCTGGTTTCCTGTCCGCAGTTCCAGACCATTCGTGTCCAGCTGGCCGCCGGATCTTCGGTGCAAGGGGTTACTTCACCCGCATCCTTTGAGGTTCTCGTGCTTGTTGCAGGGAAATGCCATTTGGTGTCCGGGAGCAAAATACAGGCAATGCGTCCTCTGGACTGCGTGTTATTGCCAGCAACCATGGGAGCCTTCTGTATTGATGCTGAGCTGGATACGGAGTTCCTGGCTGTGCGAACCCCCTGAGGTGTCAGGTCAAGGACGGGCGACAGGGCTGGGTGATTCCGCCTTTGATCCCCTATGCAGGCATACCGGTCAGCCCTATAGTCTAGTGCTTCCGTTACAGATTTCCCTTTGGTAAGGGAACAAACAGGATAGAATGCCGATGTGGAGACAGGAGTGACGGTATAGCATTCATTACCTCTTAAACTCAAAATCAGGAAGGACACCCGAATGATCCCGAGCCTTGATCAGTTGAAATTGGCCCAAACCACCTATCCCATCGCAACCCCTCTGGCGCAGCGGTGGAGTCCCCGGGCATTCCGTCCGGCTCCCCTTACGCCTGCACAGATTGGGAGTCTCTTTGAAGCGGCTCGTTGGGCGGCTTCCTCATTCAATGAACAGCCTTGGCGTTTTGTCTATGCGGAACGATTCGACGATCCAGAGGGCTTCGCCCGTATCCTGGACACGCTGATGGACATGAACCAGTCTTGGGCCCGGAACGCCAGTCTGTTGGCCATTGCCTCCGCCAACACAGTCTCCAGCCAGGGCCGCACCAACGCGAAGGCTGTATATGACACCGGGCAGGCCGTAGCGAATCTGGCGACACAGGCCACTGCCATGGGGCTGCACATCCATCAGATGGGAGGCTTTAGTGCCGAGGCCGCGAGGTCAGCCCTGAACCTGCCAGCAACATGGGCACCCGTCGTGGCCCTGGCTGTGGGGTACCGGGCTGATCCTCAGGAGCTTGCTGAGGACTTGCGGGCCCGGGAAGTCATGGGCCGAGAACGTCGGCCTTTCGCCGAGTTCGTATTCCAGGGGAGCGCTGACGACCCGGCTGATCTGGGTTAGGGGCTTGATGACTGGCGATATCGAGCAAAGCCGTTGATCACTTAGACTTCACTAGGAGCTGGTCCGACTTGGAAGTTCTTGGCCGACTCGTCGCTTCTCCCTTGCTGCCTCCCCTGGTCTTGCTGTTGGGCCCCGTGGCCTTGTCGTTTGCTCACCCCACCCGTACCCGTCCCAGCCACCTGCGATGGATAGCCCTCAGCTTCATGCTGGGCGCCTTCGTGCTACTCCTGCGCATTGCCTTCCTGCCGGGAGTTTCCATTTTTGTCTGGGAGTGGAATCCACAGATACAGGCCAGATTCCAGTTGATTTGGATCGATATGGGGTGGAACTGGTATGTCTCATTCCTGGTGGGGATATTGGGGATCGTCGGTCTGCTGATTTCTGGCCGCAGCTACGGTCAAGCTGACAGTCTGCAGTCTCACACCCAGCGGTTTTACCACAGCCGATTTCTCTCCCTAAACTTGGCTACGGTCGCTGTCGTCTGGCTGTTGGTTTCCAGCGCCAATATGCTGTCGCTGGTCTATATGTGGGTTGTGCTTGATGTGATCATTGTAATCCGGCATACCTTGACCATGAATCAGCATGAAGCCGTTCAACACGATTACACTCTGGTCTATCACCGTTCGCTGGGGCTGGGCATTCTGGGTTCGCTGGTCCTGCTGATTGGTCTGTTCCCGGCCGGGGTAAACGGGCCGAGTCATATGCTGGTGGGTACCAGCTTGCCCCCCGAGTCCCTGTATGCCCTGTTTGTAGCTGCAGCAATGCGGGCGGGAGCCTATCCGCTACATTTCTGGCTGGTGCCCAGTGGCATGTTGAATCTCAGCGCCGCCGAACGCATCTTTAGCCATATCCTTCCTGCCCTCACAGGGCTTTGGCTACTAGGCCAAGCCCTGGACTTGTCACAACGACATCCTCAGATCCTGACGTACATTCTGCCCGTTATGGCCCTGACTTTCGGCATTAGTTCCCTGACTTTCCTGCAGGAACAACGCAAGTCTCTGACGGATACCTTCGTGCTGGCCACAGGAGTGAGCCTGACGGCCCTGTCAGGCACCCTGGCCCCGGAACCTGGCGTGCGTGCCTTGCTCTTCCCCCTTACCTCTTTTGCCTTGGGCAGCACCTTGTGGATTGTAGCGCAACGCTTGCCGCTGGATAGTCTGGGAAGAGCCATGCGCATAGTGGGAGCTGCCAGCCTGTTAGGCTTGCCTTTGACGCCAGGCTTCTTGTCTCTCGCCTATTGGTTTCCAACCCGGATTCCCTTCAGGGAAGGTCTAGTAATTCCGGCCCTCATTGTCGGTATCCTGTTATTGGCGGTAGGGGTTTTTCGGCCCCTGTCCCACTCTCAATCCAGGACATCCGACTCAACGAGTCCGCGGGATGGGTTTTCGGTAGCGGCTGTGTCATTGGCGGGCCTGATCCTGATCGCGGGCTTGTGGCCCAGTCTTATAGCGGCGATGGCAGATCTTCAACCTGCACTCTCCAGTTCTCTACTAGCCAGTACCCGTACGTTCCCGTTGCCAGCCCTGGCAGTATATGGCACCACCGTTTTGGTGGGGGCATTCCTGTCCACTGGGGTACAGGGATGGTGGCCGATCAACCCGCTGGCCCCTGTCTGCCAGTCTATCGCCCGAATGCTCAGTCTGGAGTGGTTGTCCAGCGGCATTCAGTTTGGGGCATCGAGACTGTCCCTGGTCTGGTCCAATATGGTGACCGTGCTTGAAGGCCACGGTTTCCCAGGTTGGGCTCTCATCCTGATCCTCTTGCTGCGAGCTGCCCTGCAATGACGCGCTGGACAGTCCTGTGAGTAGCTGGGTTGAAACATGGCTCATTGTTGCCATCTGCCTCATGGTCCTGGTCTGGGACCTGCGCATTATCGTGCCAGCCTTGATACTGATTGCCACAGGTTTTGTGGCCTTCCTGCCAAACCTACAAATGGGGCACCTGCCTGACTTGGTGGGAATAGCCCTGGTGCCGGCTGTCGGTGGGATAGTTTGTAGCATCGGCAGTTTTGGGCTAGCTCCCAGATTCAAGCCTGCTTTGGCGTTTCGTATCGTCGGGACGTTGGTCATCCTGCTGGTACCAGGGCTGATGCCCGGTGCCAAGATCCTGCCCTTCTTGCCTGAATCCATGCAGGAACTTGCCATCCTGCATATGATGCTTAGGCTAGTGCTGGCCGGAGGGTTGTTTTTGAGTCTTGCGGAGTCTCCATTGCATTTTGGCTTTGGCGTGTTATTAATCGTCCTGGTGGTAAACGCTCTGGTTCTAGGAACTTATGAGGGCACTACAGCCCTTCTCTTCCTATTAAATCTTATGGAACTGGCCATGCTTCTGGCCCTGGGCCATCAAACCCTGCGTTTTCCCCTCTGGCTGTCGACCCACGAGGAAGCACAGTTGTGACCGAGCACGGATTGACCTTGCCGGCCATTCTCCTGGCAACGCATGTGGTCACCAGTATCGTGGTACTGGCCTTGCGGCGCCGTCCTCTCTTCTCGCTCCTGACTGGGACGGGCGTAACGGGCCTGATCATGTTGGTAGTGGCAAATCTGGGGGAAAAGGGTGTGGGAGTCATAGGTGTCTTGGGGGATACCTGGGAAATACCCAGTTTCAACCTCACTTTGCAACTCCATGAAGCCATCATCCCTGAATTGATCTTCCTGCATGCCATATTGGCTGCCACCTGCGTGCTGACCCTTCTGACTCGCGGAACTTCCAACTTTCTCCCTGGCTTGTATCTACTGATGGCTGGCTATTCGGCGATGCTCATGATTACGGCCAGTCCTCTAATCCGGCCATTTCTTTATCCCCTGTTTCTGCTACCCTTGACGGCTTGGCTACCAAGCAGTGTGGGAAGCCGTTTGCCTGTGGTGCGCAAGACTGTCCTGGCCCCTCTCCTGGCCATACCCTGTTTTGTTATGGCCAATTGGATCATCTTTCACCAAATTCCGTTCGATCCCCAGAATTCCGAGTATGTTTCCCGAGTCAACGTCTTGCTTTCCGTCGGGTTGTTTCTGCTGTGCCTGCCATTCCCGTTGTACCAACTTCAGCAAGACGAGAGCCATGGCAGTTTCATTCTGCCAAGCGTAGTCGCCGATTTGCTCTACCAGTTCATGGCGATACTGGTGTTACATGGCGCCTTGAGTTTCCATCCGCCTCTGCGCGAGTTTGAACCCTTATATGCCTGGTTAGGATGGGCAGCCGTAATCACGGTAGTGTGGAGCGGCATTGCCGCCTTTGGGTCACAGGATCCCCGCCGTATCTGGTTTTACGCGGCCATGTTGAACTGGGGCATGATTTTGCTGGTCTTCACCCTGCCCCAAGAGAATAACTGGGACACTATGCTGGGGCTGTTTCTGCTCCGTGTAGTCAGTCTCATGGCTTGCATTACAGGCCTTACCCAGTTGGACACCAACCGAACGAGAACAGGCACTGGGTGGGCCGGACTGGGTAACAGCCTGCCCTGGAACATGTCTCTCTTTCTGTTTGGTGCTTTGGGGTTAGTCGGTTTTCCTCTTAGTAGTGGCTTTGGTCATTTCTGGGTCACCTGGCAATTTATCGCCACGGTCGATTGGCAAATTGCCGTGGTGCTGGCTCTGGGTACCGCTCTGACGGCCGTGGGCCTGATCCGCGTGCTGCGTATTTTGCTCCGACCGATTTCGGAAACCACCCATACACTGGAGCTGACACTCCAACGTTTACAGGCAGCTTCACTGCTCTGTATCCTGATTTACTTCAGTTTCACGCCTCAGGCAGTGGATCCTCTCTTGGAACCTCTGTTGTCCCGCTTCCAGTAACCATTTCGTTCGCCAGGCCATGTCTCCTGTTTCTCCTTCCGCACGCATGCCCGGATTCCACCACATGACCATGGCAGAACGTCGACGCCGTCTGCTGGAAGAATGGAACCTCGATTCCAGGGATCTGCAAAGCCTGGATACAGGCCTGTCTCTGGCACAGGGCAACCAGATGACCGAAAATGCGGTTGCCCTGTTTAGCCTGCCGCTGTCCCTCGCTACCAATTTCCGGATCGATGAACAGGAATACCTGGTCCCTATGGTGATAGAGGAACCCTCGGTCGTGGCAGCCGCCAGTAAGGGAGCCAAAATGGCCCGGGTGGCGGGAGGTTTCTATACCTTGTCCACGGGCAACATCATGATTGGTCAGATTCAGTTTGTGGACGTGCCACAACCACAGAAAGCCCAGCAAGAGGTGAGGAGTGCCAAAGAAAGTCTCCTCCAACAGATTCCCGTCAGTCCCTCTGTCGCCGCCGCTGGCGGGGGACCCATAGATCTGGAGATCCGATTTCTGCCCCATTCGGACGCGGGGTCCATGCTTGTCCTTCACCTGTCATACGATGTGGCCGACGCGATGGGAGCCAATGTACTGAATACGGCTCTGGAATTCCTGGCGCCGCGGGTAGAGCAACTGCTGGGTGCCCGCAGTGTCATGAGTATCATGAGCAATCTGGCAGACCAACGTCTAGCCAAAGCCGAAGTCCTGTATCCCTGGTACGCTTTGGGCACCGAAAAGGCTGATGTCCAAAAACATATTCAGGCAATTGTACGGGCTGATGCCCTGGCTCGAGTCGATCCTTACCGGGCTGCTACTCACAATAAGGGAATAATGAACGGGGTCGAAGCCGTGGCCTTGGCCACGGGCAATGACTGGCGGGCTGTAGCCGCTGGGGCCCATGCCTGGGCCAGCAGGTCAGGTCACTACAGCGGCCTGACCTGCTGGACGGAAATTGTTCCTGATCATGCCTTGCCTGATCCCTGGACAGAACGACACTGGGATGTGGACCCGCGGCCAGCCCTCCATGGCACGCTGACCTTACCGCTGGCTCTGGGTACTGCAGGGGGAACCATCAGGGCCCATCCCAGCGCCCGCATGGTTCACAAGATCCTGGGAAACCCCAATGCCCAGTGCCTGGCGCGGGTAACCTGTGCCGTTGGACTAGCCCAGAATCTGGCGGCTCTATATGCTTTGACCAGTGAAGGTATTCAACAGGGCCACATGCGCTTGCATGCACGACAAGTGGCTTTGGCAGCGGGTGTTCCACCAGATTTGGTAGCCCAGGTTACCCAGCGGATGGTGGCAACCAATAAAATAGCCACCCATGAGGCCCTTGCCATATGGCAGCATATGCATACTGGAAATTCAGAACAGGAGTCAACCTGAAGTCATGGCTACCAAACCCGCCATCGGCCGACCGGTGGGCATCGTTGGGTATGGATCCTATGTACCCCGCTATCGTTTGCCGGCCCAGGAAATCAGTCGTGTATGGTCTCAGGCAACTCAGGCAATACCTATCAGGGAAAAGGCAGTGCCGGGCCGGGATGAGGATACCGCCACGATGTCCATGGAGGCAGCTCGCAACGCCCTGAAAAGGGCCCAGATCAACCCGCAGGATATTGAAGCCGTATGGATTGGTAGTGAGAGTCATCCTTATGCGGTTAAGCCCACCGGTACAATCGTGGCCGAAGCCATTGGTGCAACACCCCTGACGCGGGCGGCTGATCTGGAATTTGCCTGCAAGGCCGGTACCGAGGCTTTACAGGCAGGTCTGGGATTTGTGGGTAGTGGCATGGGAGAATATGCCCTCGTTGCCGGCATGGACACGGCACAGAGCCGACCCGGTGACACCTTGGAATATACCGCGGCGGCGGGCGGGGCCGCTTTCATTCTGGGGCCCCTTGACCAGTCTTGGGTCGCCGTAAATCATGCTGTGAGCTGGGTTTCGGATACCCCCGATTTTTGGCGACGGGCCACTGAACCCTACCCGCAGCACGCTGGCCGCTTCACGGGGGAACCTGGTTATTTCCAGCATGTGCATGCGGCAGCCCATCACTTGCTGCAGAAGGCTCAGACCTCTACCTCTGACTATCAGCATGTGGTCGTGCATCAACCCAATCTGAAGTTTGCCATACGTGTGATGCAGGAGTTGGGGTTTTGCCAAGCGCAGTGGGACTTGGGATTGTTGGTAGGAGATATAGGCAATACTTATGCTGGTTCCGCCTTGATCGGTCTAAGTGCCATCCTGGATCAGGCCCAGTGCGGTGAGCGGATTCTTATGATCAGTTACGGTAGTGGAAGCGGGGCTGACGCCCTGGATTTCACCGTAACCCAAGATCTGGAGACTTGGCAGAAGCGGGCCCCGCTGACTCAAGATTATGTCAAACGAAGGGTGGAAATTGACTATGCCACCTATGCCCGGATGCGGGGCAAAATCGCAGCCTGATTTTGCCAACGGCAAGACTGAACTCCTGTCCAAGATCCCCGTGTAGGGGACCGGGAGCAGGCACCCCTGCCGCCAATTGCTGGCCCCAAACCCGTTTAGCAGATTTTTGGGCCAAGTCCGCCAAGGCATTCCTGACCGGAAGAACGCCTATTACGAAACTTTCATAGCGCTGTGGGCTATAGCCGCGGTGAGGACCTGCCGTCGATACTGCCAGTGACCATCAGGGTCTTGACTTCACGGCTGGATAGTCATGCCTTCTGACAGGCAGCGTCCCGTGAACGCAAGATTACTGGCCCGCTTGTTATAATACGGCTGATGTGGAATTAAATGGTTGACAATAAAGGGGAAAACCTCGCAGAATGAAGGGAGTTCACTCACCCTTCGGAGGTTTTCCCCATGGTTAGTATACCTTTGTGGATTTGGCGACGATTGTGTATGTGCTGGTAGACGACGGGTATCAAGAACAGGGCGTGTCTCTGTTGCAGGGCAAAGTCGGGGCCAAGCCCGTGTTGAGTGACAGCGAAGTGATCACTCTTCTGCTCCTGATGGATTACCTGCCTTATCCCGGGGAGCGGCAGTTCCTGGGGTTTATCCGCGCGCACTACTTGGCCCTCTTTCCCCAACTGTTGGACCAGAGCCCGTTCAATCGCCGTGCGCGTGGCCTGCGTCTGCTCGTGGAAGAGTTACGGCGGCACTGGGCCGTGCGTCTCGGTGTGACCCTGGCCACCCCGTTGCTCCTGGCCACCAAGCCCATCCCGGTGGTCGGTTACAAGCGCGGCAAGCAACACAGTGATTTTGTGGGCTCAGCGACCGACGGCGTATGTCCCAGTCGGCATCTAAAGTACTTCGGCTACCAACGGGTCCTGTTGTCCACCTGGGAAGGCTCTCCCGTCGTCTATGAACTCGTGCCGGCCCACACCGAAGAGCGCATAGCGGCCGACACCGTACTGTCCGTCTTGTGGCACGGTGACATCTTCGGCGACAAGGGCTTTCTGGGGCGTGACGGGCAACAGCTCCCGTATGACCTACAGGGCAATCGTATCGGGACTCCCAAGCTCATCCATCAACACGGGCAGAATGCCCCCGCCTGGGACCGCTGGCTCCACGGTCAGCGCGCACGGATGGAAGGGGTCTTCCATGAAGTGCAGCACACGGGGCGCCACCGGGAACGCCTGTTGCGCAAAACGGTCATCGGTTTAGTGACACATGTGATTGCGCACATGGCCAGCCATACGCTCAAACTCTACTTGCGTCGTTTCTTGGGCCTGGATGTTCAAACGTTCACCGCCGTTTCGGCGATTTAATTCCACATCAGCCGTATAATGCAACCCTGCATCCCTATCCCAGCACCATAGTTATTTTTATATGCACCCGCTGCTGGCCACTCTTCAACAGAAGCCGCTGATCGCTGATGGGGGCATGGGTGCCCTGCTACTGTCACAGGGAGCCGGACTGGAACAATGCCTGGAGGAACTTTGCCTTTCCCAGCCTGACTGGATCCGCGACATTCAGCTGGCCTATGCCACAGCGGGTGCCGATATTTTGCTGACACATACCTTTGGGGCACATGAACAACGACTCGCTACCTACGGCTTGGCCCACAAGGTAGAGGAAATCAATCGCGCTGCTGTCCGTATTGCCCGGGATGTACGGGAAACCACGGGCAAAGGGCTGTTCATTGGAGGATGCATCGGGCCGCTGGGAGAGTTCCTGATGCCGCATGGTCCCGTGACTCCCGAACGGGCAACTACCGTTTTTTCGCGTCAAGCCTTGGCCCTGCTGGAAGGTGGTATCGATTTCTTCTGTATCGAAACCATGTCGGATCTGCAGGAACTGGAACAGGCTATCCGGGCGGTGCGGAATCTCTCGGATCTGCCCATCCTGGGCAGCATGACATTCGGCGAAGATGGCCAAAGTCAGTTCGGTGTGAATGCGCACAGGGCTATCCGATCCCTCAAGGCTTTGGAGATTGAACTTGTAGGCGTCAATTGCTCCGTTGGTCCCGCCCATGTACTCAAAGCCATAGATGAGTATCATCGTACTCTTCCCACTGTGCCCCTGTCGGCTATGCCCAATGCTGGACTTCCTGCCAGAGTGGACGGCCGTTTCATCTATGCCTCTGGTCCCGAATATTTCGCCTCCATGGTACCGGATTTCCTGGCCGCAGGTGCGGTTATCATCGGCGGTTGCTGCGGGACTACCCCAGCCCACATCCAGGCCATGCGAGTGGCCCTGGATACGCACTTGGTCAAAGCCTCTGTCCAGAATGGCACACTGCATAGGCAGGATCAGGAGGAGGCCCTGGGTCATCGTTTTCAGGTTCCAAATCTGGATCGTGCCGACGATTCCCAGTCTGAATCCCTCTTGCTACAAAAGATCCGGGCGGGCAAATTCGTCATCAGTGTCGAAGTGGATCCGCCGCGTGGCATGAATCCGGCCAAACAAATTGCGGGAGCCCGGCTGGCCATGGAAAGAGGAGCAGATGCCATCAACGTGGCCGATAGTCCCATGGCTCGGGTGCGCATGAGTGCCATGGTGATGTCGGCTCTGATCCAGCAACAGGTAGGGATTGATACGATTCTGCACTTCACGACCCGGGACCGTTCCCTGATGGGCTTGCAGGCTGATCTGTTGGGGGCCCACGCCCTGGGAGTGAAAAACATTCTGGCCCTGACGGGTGATCCGCCAAGTCTGGGAGATAGCCAGACGAGCACGCCTGTTTATGATGTTGACAGCGTGGGTCTGGTACGGATTCTCAATCAGTTCAACCAGGGACTGGATCTCCTGGGCAAAACCATGGGGCAAAATAGCAACTTCAGTATAAGTGTGGCCTGTGACCCTACGCGCAGCGATTTGGAGGAGGAGGCAAAGCGACTCTCGCGCAAGCTGGCCAATGGGGCGCACTTCATAATGACCCAACCCATTTACGATCCCGCGGTTTGGGCTGGCTTCATTCACGTCTATGAACGCCTGTATGGTCCCGTGCCTGTCCCCGTACTGATTGGTATCCTGCCCCTGCAGAGCTTCCGACACGCCAGTTTCCTCCATAACGAAGTCCCGGGGATCACACTCACGGAGGAGGCCTTGGCTCATATGAAACAGGCAGGCAAGAAAGGACGACAGGCGGGGGTGCAGATGGCCCAGGAATTGCTCTTGCAGCTAATGGATGCTCCCTACGTACAGGGGGTATATCTCATGCCCAGTTTCGGTCGCTATGAAACCGCCTGTCAAGTGCTTGATGTAGTGAAGGAAAGAAAACCTGTTTCTTTGGCAGGAGGCAGGCCATGAATGCTGTGCAGGAGCGTTTGCCTCCAGATTCTGAGCGGGCCGCATCGGCAATGATTGCGGATTTGCAGAGGATTGTGGATCCGGCTCGAGTCTTGCATTCCGAAACGGAACGTACACCTTTCGAATCAGATGGGCTCACGGCATTTCGGGCGCGGCCGCTCGCAGTCGTATTGGTGGAAACCCAGCAGGAGATCGTTGACCTGGTTCGCTGGTGCCACAGCACGAGCACACCGTTTGTGGCCCGGGGTTCTGGCACGAGTCTGTCGGGAGGTTCCATGCCCATCGAACAGGGTGTGGTACTGGCGCTTAACCGCTTGAACAAGATCCTGGAAATCCGTCCAGAAGACCGGATTTGTCGTGTAGAACCCGGGGTAATCAACCTGCATGTATCGGAGGCTGTCAAAGCCTATGGTCTCTACTATGCCCCGGATCCCTCGAGCCAGCCTATTTGCACCATTGGCGGCAATGTAGCCTTCAATTCAGGGGGTGCCCACTGCCTCAAATACGGCATGACCAGCAATCATGTACTGGAGATGAAGATCGTCTTGCCTACCGGTGAAGTGGAGACCATTGGCCGTCCCAGTTTGGAGGGAATAGGTCCTGACTTGCATGGACTCTTTGTCGGTTCGGAAGGTCGCTTTGGCGTGGCGCTGGAAATGACACTGCGGCTGCTGCCCCTGGTGCCCATGTACAAGACGGTATTGGCTGCCTACACGTCGCAGAAAGCGGCGGGAGATGCCGTCTCCCGTATCGTTGCCAGTGGTCTCCTACCTGGGGCTATCGAAATTATGGATAGTCTTTCCATTGAAGCCGCTGAAGTCAGTGTGAATGCGGGATATCCCAAGAATGCGGCCGCCATTCTAATCGTCGAACTGGAAGGAGAAGAAGAGCAAGTAGCCTTGGACTTCACCCTGTTGTCCCAACTATTGCAGGATTCGGGAGCTTATGAAATCCGGGTAGCCAAGACGGAAGCGGAACGCATGCGGATCTGGAAGGGACGCAAGAGCGCCTTTTCCGCGGTGGGGCGTCTGAGTCCCGACTACATTGTCCAGGACGGGGTCGTTCCCCGTTCCCGTCTGGGGGAAGCCTTACAGAAAATTGTGTCGCTCGGGGATCAGTACGGCATTCGCGTAGCCAATGTTTTTCATGCTGGCGACGGTAATCTGCATCCGCTGATCCTGTTTGATGGCCGGGAAGAAGGGGCGCTGCATCGGGCCGAAGAGCTGGCCGGTGAGATTCTGCACATGTGCATAGACATGGGAGGATCGATTACCGGCGAACATGGCGTGGGCATGGAAAAGCGAGATTACCTCCCTTCCCAATATCAGGGCAGGGACTTGAAGCTACTTTACGACTTGCGCCTGGCGATGGATCCTGCCGGCGTAGCCAATCAGGGCAAGATGCTCAAGTATGATACGATGCCGGCCCCCTTGTACCAGGCAGGGGATCTGGAATTGCCGGCGTCTTATAGTTCCAGCGCTCGTGACTGTATCCACTCCCTGAGTGAGTTGATTGCAATCTCTTCCTGCATCCAAATTCAGGGCGGCGGGAGCAAGACTGCGGGGCCATCGGGAGATGCCACCCTACTGCCGGCAACTGATCTGGCCGGTATCGTTGAGTATGATCCGACAGAGTTCACCTTCACCGCTTTCGCTGGCACAACCATTGTGGAAGTCCAGGAGCTGCTGGAAGCCGAAGGCCAATACCTGCCCTTCTGTCCGCCTGCCCACGATGGGGCTACACTCGGTGGAACGCTGGCCTGTGGTCTGAGTGGTGAAGGGCGCTGGCGTTATGGCGGCATCCGAGACTTTATTCTGGGCGTTCGTTTCCTGGACGGGGAAGGACAGCTTCTCTATAGCGGTGCCCGTGTAGTCAAGAATGCGGCGGGATTCGATATCCCCAAGTTGCTAGTGGGCAGTCTTGGTGGTCTAGCCCTGATGGTTGAAGTTACTTTCAAGGTCTTTCCCTTGATTCCCAGCTACGGTACGCTAATCTGCAACACCCATGACATTGGATTGGGGGTTAAGCTGTTGCAGCAGGCAGCCCGGGGACCTTTTGATATTTCTGGCCTCTGCCTACAACCTCAAGGCGATTCGAATCGCCTATTTGTCCGTCTGGGCGGTGATACGGAGGCTCTGTCCGCACGGCTGACACGACTGGCAGAATATTTGAGACAGGATTCGGAAATCCTGTTGGACGACAGGAACCTCTGGGAGGAGTTCGATGCCTGGTCCAATACAGAAGCCGAATGTGTCTGGCGAGTGCCCATTACGCCCTCCCGCATAGAAGGGATGGAACAGCAACTGCGGCACACCCAGTTGCAGCGTCGCTACAGTATGGCCGGCAATCTGCTTTGGCTACATGGCAATCCAACTGAACCTGTAGATGACATTCTCCAGGATGAAGGCCTGGCTGGCCTGGCTTTGCGTGCAAGGAAGGCCCCAGCCCTGCACGGTGTATATCCGGTAAATCCTTTCCTGACCAGAATCAAAAGAGTTCTGGACCCGCAGAATCGGTTTGCCAGTCCTTTGCCTTTTGCCGGGGTTAACTCCTCATGAAACATTCGATTGACCTTGCCCAGGCACCACCGACTGGCCCAGAAATGGCCCAGGCCATTTCCAATTGTGTGCATTGTGGCTTCTGTTTGCCGGCATGCCCTACTTACCAGGTATTGGGTGAGGAACTGGATTCGCCTCGCGGACGGATTTTCCTCATGAAAGAAGCCTTGGAGCACCAGTTGCCGGTTTCCGAAGTCATGACGTATGTGGATAAGTGCCTGGGTTGCATGGCCTGCGTTACAGCCTGTCCTTCCGGTGTGGAATACGGAGAGCTCCTGACACCATTCCGGGACATGGCCCAGGCCACTCCTCCCTCGCGCGACCGATTCCATAGGCTACGACGGTTCCTGGCTCTCTCTACTCTACCTTATCCCGGTCGCCTCCGGTTAGCTCTCAAGCTGGCCGTTTTGACCCGTCCCTTCCAGAGGACTATACCTAAAGGTCTGCAACCCTTGACACAACTGGTACCCGAGAGTCTTCCCAGGTCTCGTCCTCTGCCGCAAACCTTTACGCCGGAAGGGCCTGTGCGGGCTCGAGTAGCCCTAGTCACTGGCTGTGCCCAAACCGTCTTGGCACCGGGAATCAACTGGGCCACGGTCCGCGTGCTGCTGGCCAACGGGGTTGAGGTCTTGACCCCCTTCCGGCAGGCCTGTTGTGGAGCGCTGGACATGCATGCCGGTCGCGGAGACAAGGCACGTATTTTGGCCCAGAATCTGTGTACAGCCCTACCCCAGGATGTTGACGCGATCCTGACCAACGCAGCGGGATGCGGCTCCGGTATTCATGAGTATCCCCTGCTCTTCAAGAATACTTCCTTTGCAGAGGAAGCTACGCGAGTGGCGCAACGGTCCCAGGATGTAAGTCGCTTCTTGGTGGAACTGGGAGACTTGTGCCCTCTGCAATTGCCCAAGGGGCAGAAGGTTACCTACCACGATGCCTGCCACCTGCAACATGCCCAGCAAGTCGCATCGGAACCGAGGATGCTGTTGGAACAGGTGGATGGGCTGGAATTGGTGGAACTGGGCCTTTCGGGTTTCTGTTGTGGTTCGGCTGGCATCTACAATATCGAACAACCCGCAACGGCCAGGGAACTGGGTACTTTGAAGGCTCAGCAAGTACTGGATACGCAAGCGGATGTGGTAGCAACTGGCAATATCGGTTGCCAAACCCAAATCCAGCATCATCTGCGCGCTTGTGGCAGCGATATTCCGGTACGCCATACCATGCAGATATTGGCCGACGCCCTCACACAACACAAGGAAACGTGATCTGATATGGATTCACTGACCATCACTTTTACCGGTAAAGAGGAATTGGTCTTGGACCGACTTCCAGTGTCAGAACCCGGTCCCGGAGAATTGTTGCTGGAGACGCATGCCTCCCTCATCAGCACGGGCACCGAATGCATATGCTATCAACGTAATTTCGAGCCAGGCACCCATTGGCACCACTGGGTCAAGTACCCCTTTTACCCAGGGTACAGCAATGGTGGGGTCGTAATTGGTTTGGGTGAGGGAGTCAGCGGATTCGAAGTGGGGCAGGTTGTAGCTTACCGGGCAGGACATTGCCAATTTGCAGTCATGCCTGAAAACATGGTCACACCTGTACCTTCCGGCGTAACCACGCAGGAGGCTGCCTGGATTGCCTTGGCCAAGATTGTACAGAATGGCGTTCGACGGGCCGCTCATACCATGGGGGACGATGTAGTCGTCGTGGGTTTGGGTATTTTGGGTCAACTGGTGGTGCAATATACGCGGCTGATGGGAGCACGCCATGTCATTGCCATCGACATGGCGGATCCGCGCCTGACCTTTGCCTCTGAGATTTCGGGAGCCACCCACACGTTACAAATGCCCGCCGGGGAAGCCACCCCCTACGTTGCCGAAATTACCGAAGGCAGAATGGCCGATGTCGTTTATGACGTCACAGGTTTTCCCCAGGTTTTCGCCTCCGCTCTGGCCCTGCCACGCAAATTTGGTACACTGTTGCTCCTGGGCGACACGGGGATACCGTCTGGTCAGCAGTTGTCTTCCGATGTTATCACGAAGGGACTGCGAATTGTGGGGGCCCATGATTCTCATCCGCCCCAAGAGGCCACTGACTTTGTCCCCTGGTCCAATCAGCGCATCGCGGAACTCTTCTTTGCCTATCTGGCCCGGAGTCAGATGAATGTCCAGGGATTGGTCACCCATACTTATGCACCGACGCAAGCCAAGGAAGCCTATACCATGCTAACTACTGATCGGTCGGCCGCCCTGGGTGTCCTGTTTGACTGGACCCTTCTCTAGTCGGCTGCACCAAACCTGATGTCCTACCTAACTCTCCGTGGCATGGGACTGGCCATCGCCATTGCCACGTTCGGCGCCTTGGGCAATGCCCTTTTCGCCTACAGTCAACGCAAGTCTGACGCCGGAGCCTCCCCCTTTGCCTTCGTGACCATCATAGTCGGGGTCTGTTTTGTATTGAGTCTGACCTCTCTCCTATTCATGTCGCGCGTCAATTTGGCGGAGCAGCTCCGGCACAATTTGGGTTGGGCCGCCGTTGGCGGTCTGGGATTGTACATGACCCTGACGGGTTTCTACTTGCTCTTTACTCGGTTTGGGGCCTCCTACTACGCCCTCTACTCCGTCATTGCCCTATTGACAACAACACTCGTGGTAGGACAGTTACTACTGGGAGAACCCATTAACCGATTCCATTTGGGATCGGTTTTTTTTGCCATCAGCGCTGTAATCCTGTTTACATTGGGGCATTACCACAACACTGCATAATGGGGTGAGTAGGCTCCGTTGGGAACGGAGCTGTTGTCATGCAGTGATGGTATCGATATGTCCGTTTGCTCCTTTCACAATGACTTCCGCCCCACTTGGGCGGAAATCTACTTGCCTGCCTTCGAAAGCAATGTACGAACCATCGCGCACAGACTGGGGCCTTCCACCCAACTGATGGCCGTTGTCAAGGCCAACGCTTATGGACACAGTCTTGTGGCCCTGGCTCCGGTCTTGCAAAAAAATGACCTAGTGCAGAGGCTGGGTGTCGCCACACTTAGTGAGGCATTCGTCCTGAGGCAGGAAGGAGTCACCAAACCCATTTTGGTCCTTGGGCATACCCCGGACTACAGCTGGGATGCAGCTGCCCGACACAACATCACAGTGACTCTCCATGACTTGATACAGTGTAAGACCTTAGGGAGTTTCGCGGCTACGGCTCTGGGAGTCTTGCCCGTCCACCTCAAGGTGGAAACAGGCTTAAACCGATTGGGCCTGGCACCTGGGGCGGTTCCGACGATGCTGGCAAAACTTGCCCGTTTGGGGCCAGCTGTGAGAGTGGAAGGGATGTTCACTCATTTCCACTCTGCACATGCCCCTGATCTGAAACCGACCATGCTCCAGTTACGCCGATTTCTTGATCTGATAGAGGAGCTGGAGAGTACTGGTTTGCGTCCTTCTGTTTGCCATTGTGCAAATTCCGCCGCTACCTTGCGCCTGCCGTCCGCCCATCTCGACATGGTGCGGGTAGGCGGCGCCCTTTTTGGCCTACACCCCGACTTTCACTCCTTTGACTATCCTGCTTCCATCGCGCCTGTCCTGACTTGGCGTACCCGCATTGCCCAATTGCGTACGTTAACTGCAGGGATGGGCGCAGGATACGATCATGCCTTTCGGGCTGCGAAGACCACGCGTATCGCCGTCGTGCCCGTGGGGTATGCCGATGGACTGCTACGGTGTTGCTCAGCCCGGCGACATGCGTTATTGCACGGTCAGATTGTGCCCTTTGTGGGCAACTTCTGCATGGATCAGGCTTTTCTGGATGTAACAGAGGTGGAAGAAGCATCTGTTCAGGAAGGGGATGAAGTAATCCTTTTGGGGGCAGATGACAGTTTGGACCTCTGGAGTGACGATGTAGCGCGGGACGAGGGCACTATTGCCTACGATGTGGCTACGCGAATCGCAGCCCGCGTCCCCCGCCTTCTAGTCCCCTAACGACAACCGCCAAGCTCAACTACGAGAGGTCTGCCAGATTATGGCGGACTGTACGTGGCGGGCAACTCAGACAGGAGTCGTCAGTTCGGGCTGTGGGAACACTTCTGGACAGTCGCCCAGGCCGAAGATGGACCTAGACTCGCGCCAAGCTAGCTAAGCCAGCTTCAGTCCGTACTGCAGGTCAGGCCCCTAGGGCTGGCCTTGATCAGAATACCCTCACATTTATGTTTATAGAGAGTATAACGGCCTCGACGGCGGCCGTGACTGGCCAGAGTGCCATTGGCCCTCATCAGGATCATCTGTCCTTCCCCTCCTAACGGTGATCAAGTCCTGCCTGATGGCTTCGCGGAAACTTTCCGAAATTGTATGCCAGTCCAGGACTTCCACACGCATCGGCAAGTCGGACTCTGCAAATGCTTCCCTGAGCCTTCCCAAGACACGCCAGTCAAGGGGATGTGCCCCTATCACGGCGAGATCCAGGTCTGAGTAGGGCTTGGCCGTTCCTGTTGCCCGTGACCCAAACGCACCTACATCACACTCCGGGACATACACCGCGAGGATGTGCCGGACTGTGGCCAGATGATCGGAACTGAGGTCAATCATTGCGAACCTCCAGGTTGTGTAACAGCCGCTGGGCATCGAGCAACAAACCTGGCGCCATCCCATATACTTGGTCAGCTGTAGACTGACGATAGGTATGGGATGTCTGGTTGTGAGCCATGTGATAGAGCATCCATGTGTCCACATCATCAATCAGCCGATTTTCCACACCAAGACGAAATAGTTCGCGCCGTGTCACCCCATCGGCAATTTCGCGGCTGACGTTCATTTCCAACCAACGTCTGATGAATTTCCAGCTCAGTTCGTAGACGATCTCAAAATTCTTGATGGCACCGGCCCGAATCACGGCCTGCAAAGTCTCGTCCAGACCGCGCATCAGATCCTGATCCTCGCTCTTTTCCAGCGTTGCGGAGAGAGAGGCAAGCGCTTGCTGGAAACTGTTCAGTTCAAGTGACATGAATTCACCTGCCTGGACATGAAAACCTGTGTCACCAAATCCCAATAGGTGCCTGTTCAATGCTACAACATTCGTGAACTGGCAGGGAGGTGGTTCTGGCAGCGATGGCGGAATGAGGATTTGAAGGTAGGAGACAAACCAGCGGTTTTCCTCGTGATTGAAACAGCACCCCACGAGGGAAAGAGGTGCTGCTCGGGTCGGCACGAACGGCCGCGCCTCCCAACTTTCGCATTTTGGTCCGAATCGAGATGGCTACAGACGGGATCGAGTCCACAACACTGTCAGGACGACTGTCCTTGCCACAACGTGCTACCCCGAACACAATCATTGTGGTGTAAAGGCATGACATCCGCGCAGCCGGCGAGTGGAACGCGCGCTCTCTTATCTGTAGCTTTCCGACCGCTTAATGATAGGGAAAGGCATTACCAAGCTGGATTTTGGACAAAGCACGGCATGTATGTCAGGGATTCAGGCCACCTCAGCCATTGTCACTGCAGTCAGGAAGCCGGTTATGTCTGGTCACAAGCCGGTCTGGTTCAGGTTCAAGGGCTCCTTTCAGATCAATTCTGGGCAGGCGACGATCAATTCAGATCTAGCACTCTCTCAGATTTCCTGTACTCGATCTGGCGGCAAAGCTGACAGGCTAATGTTGCCATTTGTCCTACAGGCAACAGAATGTACTTTCTCTCTGCCATAGTCCCGTCCAACACGTGGTACAAGACTATGGCACATTACCAAGCCCTGCAGACGGTTACCCGTTGCTCTTGCGTCTTCCGGTGCGGAGGAGCCTAATTACAGGAAGCCTGGTCCCAGGGGTTGACTGGTCTAAGGCAAATGCGTCAATTCGTCACTGACAACGACAACAAAGCAAACCGACGCGATGCCACTGTGGTGTCTTATACCACTTTGGTTAACGTAGCTGGCCTGTGAAACCCTGGATACAGGCTATTGCAAGTTAATTGGCCACACCCAACAGATCTGAGAAAAAGCCAGTGAGGTACCGTAAAAGAATCAGCCTGCCGCATTCAATTGCTGCGCAAGCCGAGATTTCAGTCTAGAGGCATGATTGGCGTGAACTGCCCCTTTCCGAGCTGCCTTATCCAACGCAATGGTGGCCAGGCGAACACTTTCTGGAGCGTTCGGATCGTTCGCCTCAATCAACGATCTGGCTCTGCGTATGGCGTTGCGGGAACGGGCTCGATAAAACCGATTCGCTTCCCTGCGCTTGGGATTCTGTCTGGCCCGTTTGGCTGCGGACTGGATATTGGGCATGTAACTCTCACTTGGATCCTGGAGCAATCATAAATGGAAGGCCATTAAAGCAGACAAGATCTTACGCTTGGCCTGTCCCCGTGTCAAAACACTGCCTGACGAAGCCATCAACTAAAAGGATAGGGCCGCTCGGCCCCAAACACCTCTCAACCGTTCACACCACTCACCACAATGCCCTGAATGTAGTACTTCTGGGCAATAAAGAAAAGGACAATGTTAGGCATCAGTACAATCAGGGAAACTGCCATGAGCAAAGCCCATTCGATCCGGAACTGACCCGGGAAAAACCGAAGACCAAGGGCCAAGGTGTATTTGTCGTTGTCCGAGAGGAAGATTAGGGGGCCCAGGAAATCGTTCCAATTGTGCATGAAGGAAAACACGCAAATAATCCCAAGCATAGGTCGGATCAGGGGCAGGCGAACCCGGAGGAAGACGGTGAAAGTGTTGCCCCCATCAACCCGTGCTGCATCATCAAGATCCAGGAGAATAGTCTTGAAGAATTGTCGCAACAAAAAAATGAAGAAGGCATTGGCCCCCAAAGAAAGTAGGGACCATTAACATTTTCCTTGAGTGGTCAGTGGCAGATTGCTTGAAACTAGCCAATCGAATTGTTTCTTATGCGGTCCAGAGCTTGCCTTACTTCATCCATAGCATGCTGGATACGTGGCCAGAGGGTCCAGGCCAAGCTGGTACTGAACAGGAAACCTGTGATGGACCGCAGAAGCCAATAACTCTCCCGGAGGCCCAGCATCTGACTCAGACCATCCGCTGCCATGGGCACAATCAGGAGTCCTCCTGTCCAGAATGGCAGGGGTCTGGGGCGAAGCCCTGTCACGATGGACGCCAGTCCCATCAGGGTCAAAGTCCCATAAGTGGCTAGGTTCCTTTGACACAGGGCTGTCTTGTACCCCAGTTTGGTTTCACCCAGGAAAGATCGATCAAGGCGAAGACCGTCCAAATCGCCGTGAATTTGCAGGAGAGCTTCTTGGCCCAGCAGAAAATAGCTTGCCTTGGGCAGTTGATGGCAGGTGTGGGAATAGAGGGAGTAGATTGCCTCCGCCACCTTTATCCAGCCCAGGGACAAGGAGATCGGCGCTATCAAGGCAAGCAAGAAATACACACCGGCCAGTAGGGTAATCAGAACAAGCCAGTGTTGCGTAATGAAGCGGAGGACGGGAATTACCCAATAGGGTACCGAGAATTCCGCGGCAGCGGATGCTGTCCTCTGTTCTTTCACGACGGCACTTAACCCAATTCAGGGACTAACTTCCTGAAACGAATATATCCAATAGCAGGACCGCCACAAAAGCAAACTTGGAGCTTTCTCCATTGTATCTGTTTTGAGGCGGAAACCAAAGAGACTAACAGAGTGTTGGTCGCGGGGAGGATCAGACTGGCTGTTCGGCTGTCATATCTTCCTGTTTTGCCATTCCCGGACAAATTCTACATTCCAGGATGTCACCAGCTTTACCAGAAACAACAAACCGGAAATGTTATGTACGCAGGAACACATTACACCTGGCAACCAAAATACAGGAGTTACCACTGGAAGCACCCAAACACCCGGAACAGCGTCCTATTCCCTGGATGGATTGAACCAGTCAACTGCAGCTAGGCCGGGAATGGCAAATTGTAAATGCCCTTCTCTTCCTTGGAACTTCGGCTGTCCTTTCCCTACCGGGGAAACGAATTTCCTAACAGGAATAAACCAATTGATCCTCCGTCAGGCCAAATCTACTGCAGACTGGCTTCAAGCAGTTGCACAAGCTTGGCTTCATCCAATACGCCCGTCCACGTAGCAACCAGATTGCCCTCGCTATCCAAGAACACCGAAGTGGGAAAACCCCTGACCTGAAACAGGTCGACCACCTCTCCCTTGGGATCAAGCACAATGGGGATCTCCATTTCGAATTCCTCAGCGAACACCTCCACTTTTTGCTGAGGCTCCTTGACATTAACGGCCAGCACTAGCCAGTCCGTTAGATGCTCATCCTGTTGCGCCAGGATCAGGGGAATCTCATGACGACAGGGGCCACACCAGGTGGCCCAGAAATTCAATAGGATGGCGCGACCCTTCAGGTCGGAAAGGGTGGTTGTCTGACCATCGGGAAATACCATGGTGAAATCGGGTACTGGCTGCCCTTCACGCAACTCATTTTTCCCAATGTCGCTTCCGACCTCACCAGTTGGGAATCCTGCCCCAAGATCGAAAGGCGGACTGAGTAAGACGGTGGGTTCGCCGCTTTGGTTAACAGGCCCATCAGCAGACTCCAGACTACTGGCTTCCCGAATGTCAGGCGATGAACAGGCTGTCAGGAGGAAAAGGATAATTACTAGCAGCCCAATGCGAGTCATCTTTCGGAACGCGCCAGTGAAGTTCCGCTAAGGTACCCAATATAGGCCGGTATCAGAGGCAGGACACAAGGGCTAAAGAATCCGATCAGACCGGCCATAAAGGCTAAGGGCGCGCTGGCGAGGAAACTGGCGTCCAGATCGAAGGTTAAGCCTAACGCCTGGGTTACCCCCTCCTCCCATTCCAAAACCACTGCATTCAAGGCACCAAAAGAGGCGGTTAATGCCGTTAACCTGTCTGTCCACAGAAAGAAGGCCAGCACGAATAAGAACAAACCACTTATGTAGCTAACAATCCGCAAATGCCGGTTCATCCGCCGCAGATATGGGGTAATCGTGCCGAAGGCCGCCCCCGTCATCAGAAAGGGCAATCCTAGTCCCATGCTGAAAATCATGAGCAACAGGGCACCGGAAAGGGCCGTGGCACTATCACTGGCCAAGAACAGAATGCTGGCAAGAATAGGTCCCACACAAGGCACCCACCCAGCACTGAAACTAACTCCCATCAGGAAGCTACTAAAATAGCCCAGGCCGCGATTCACCTGATGGATATCCTGCACTCTACGCTCCGTGTAAAGAAGGGAATTAACGAAATAAAACCCTTGCAAGAGCAAGGCAAGAGCAGGATTATCTTTGGAGCGGGGGGCCAGAATGCCGAGCAGCCACTGAACGGCACCAATGGTGACCAATCCAAAAAGTACCAGCAGTACAGCCCCCACCCGTTGGATCGTAGGCAACACGGGAGCAATGTTGCGGCCAATCAGTCCTACGGCCGAACCCAATAGGGTAAACACCACTGTGAATCCCAAGACAAAGGCGAGAGCATGCAAGATTGTGGTGACCCACGTCACGCGCAGGGCTTGAGAAGGCAAAGCTACTGATTGATGCGTCACTTCAGAAAACCTCCCAAGTCTTGACCTGAAAGTCGGGCAACAAAGAAAGCCTACAGACTTTACTGCCGTAATATTGTAATGGCGATTACTCCTCGCCAGATTCTCTTGCCAACAGTTCCTGTTGCAGTTCGTGTACAAGCTCTTCCAATTTCTTCTGTTTGTTGACCAGAAAGACTACGTACAGAAGGACAATGCCCCAAAGTATGAGCATCGCCATGAAGAGATAGGTCATGCTGTCATCTCCTGATCACGCCCAACAAGGAGTACATAGCCTCTTCCAGCCTCAGCATGCGCCAGCGTAACAGAATCAGGGTGCCCCCAAGCAGGACGAAGGCTACCAGCGATCCCTGTAGCGCTATCCGCATGGTAGGACCTACTGAGGGACTGAAATCCCCGGCAGCATCTGGATTGCTGGCGTTAAGAAACATCATGGGATGAATACTGCGAAACCAGATGGCAGAATAGTAGGTGAGGGGTACCATCAGGTATGCCAGTAAGGCATAGAGGCTGGCGAACAGCGCTCGGGTGCGCGGATTGATAACACCGTTGCGGAGCAACAGATAAGCTACATATACCAGCACCAAGACGGTAGTGGTGGTCAGTCGCGGATCCCAGGTCCAGTAGGTGTTCCATGTGGGTTTAGCCCATAGGCTACCTGTAACAAGAACCCCCAGCGCCCCGATTAGACCCACTTCAATTCCGGCTGCCGCCAGAGAATCCCATGCCAGTTTTCTGCGCATTAGGTAGAGAACACCACCCACCAGAGACAAGAAGAAACCCAGCAAAGCCGTCACGAC
The DNA here is from genome assembly GCA_034422235.1 of Anaerolineales bacterium. Classification (GTDB taxonomy): domain Bacteria; phylum Chloroflexota; class Anaerolineae; order Caldilineales; family Caldilineaceae; genus Bin34. Next base: position 32,184 of record DAOUJU010000014.1, read on the forward strand.
ACTTCCCATATGAAAATAGAAAATACGCTGGGCTGTCTGTTCGGCTCCCTCAAGATTTATGGCCGGTTGAGCGTACAGGAGATTTCCCCACAGCGCAAGAGCCATTACCACAAACAGTAGATGGGCGGCATAGCCGTGCCAGCGTTGCAAGTTGGAATTCATGGAAATTGTATTTGCCCTTTCAGGCCCAGTCTCGCCACAGGTATTCTGACGCCAACAAGCCTGCTATTATAGCGATAAAGTCATACAGGATCAGCATATAGAGCCAGTGCTGGAATTCTGACCAGGGCTCCTGAGTCAAGACAGCCTGTCCCATTCCTGTTCCGGCAAGGAAGAGGGGGATTACAAGAGGCAGGCTAACCACCGCGACCAATCCACTACCCTGACCAAGACTGGCGGTCAAGGAAGCAATGGTTGTCCCGACTGCTGCATACCCCATACAACCCAAGACCAGGCCAAACCAGAACCAGCCCTGGACCAGGGGCGTATCAAAAAGGACCACCGCAGCGACCATCGCAGCGAGAACTGCACAAAAAATCTGGAGTGAAGCCCAAAGCCATTTGGCCAAGAATATTACCGGCCTGGCTATCGGCGCCACGAGGAGAAACACCATGGCTTCACGAGCCTGGGGAGAGGCAAAGAGACGCTCGAGTCCCAGTGTCCCTGTAAACAGGCAGGCGCACCATAGCACACCGGCAATTAAACGTTCCCCAGGCATACCCAGGGTATCCATGACGAGTCCTAGCAAGAGTACAGCAAGAACTCCGAAAGCGCTCATAGTTACCAGCGTCGGAAAGCCCTGCATTTCTGTCCGGAGATCTTCCCATAGAATCCAGCCCGTTTGCCACACCAGCATGAAAACAGGACGGCTATAGCGAAGCTGGACATCCTGCCCCGGATCATAAGAGGCGACTTCGGGAGAGGAAGTAGCTACCGGCCCATTCCCTGCCATGACTGCATTCATACCTATCAAGGCGGCAGGCAAGAGGTCTGCAAACGCCCATTGACCAGCAAGACTTCGCGATCGGCCCATCTGGCAATATGTTCACTTTGGTGGGTGGCAAACAGAATGGTTTGTATGGCTACGCGGCGACTGGCAAGGAGTAGATCAAGGAATTCCAGGCCGTCCTCATCCAGGTGCGCGTACGGTTCATCCAGCAACAGGAGCCTGGGATCATGGAGCCAGGCTCTGCACAGGGCACCCCTCTGTTGCATACCCCGACTAAGCTGACCAAAGGGCCTGTTGGCTACCTGGCGCAGACCAGCGCTGTCCAACAGGCTTAGGATCCGCTGCGAGGGCCTCTTCATTCCATAGACGCGAGCGGCAAACTGCAGATGAGACCTGAGTGAACGGGCAGGATGCATACCGGGGGTATGTCCCAGAAATCCTATTGAGCGCCGCAGTAACGGACCTGCGGCTTGTTGCGCAACACCGGCAAAAAAAATCTGGCCTTCATCCGGGGAAGCGAGTCCTGCCAGAATTCGCAGCAGAGTGCTCTTGCCCGTTCCGTTCCTACCCCGCAGGGCGACACATTCCCCCTGTTGCAGGGAGAAATCCAATTTCTGCAACACAGGCCGAAAACCAAAGGACTTGGTCAAGTCTCGAACAGTGAGGAATTCCATGGTGAAACAAGCCCCCAGGGTGGTGCTGAGGATTAGGATCCGCCAGCCTTGACGAATATCTCTTCCGGCGCTTCCTCATAGCGGCTGGGGCATTTGAGCAGTAGGCTCTCGGCGACAAATACACCTTCCGTAGACAACGAACCTTCCACGATCGCCGATGCTGCGCGCTGAAAATTGTCTGGGCGGGGACCGTGGAAGACGATCGGCAGTTCATGCTGGCCCCCGGCATCCCGTATGCGGAATTCAAGACGCGGACCTTCGGGATACCATTGCTCGCTGTTTTCTGCCAGTACACCGTTGATCCGTACACGGGAACCTGTCAGACTGTCTTGCCGTGCGTGGAATTCATCCACTGTCAGAAAATACATCCCTGTTTGGATCGTGGCGCCCACAATCAGACCTATCACTAGCAGAATCATGCCTATACCCAGAATGGACATGCGTACCCGTGAGGTCCAACGACTTCGGGTATTTCTTTCGAACAGCAATCCTTCACGGCTGGAAACTTCCCGGTACATCAGGACTCACTCCCTTTCCCACCGCGGTGAGTCTTGACTTTCGTCACTTATACCCTCCTTTTCCACCCCTGAAGGGGAGGCGGCACTGGACTCTGTTATTAAATGCCGCGCTTCATCTGCCAGGGCGGCTGGTACCAAAATGCGACACGTGGCCAGATCCCCCACCGTGAAAGGATAGACTTGGCTAACCGGTTCTCGTTGGATCATGGCCGGAATATCATGGCATTCCAACAGGGCACGCACTGCTTCTGCTTCCAACAGGTGTCCCGTCTCAAAAACAGCCTCTGGCGCCTTGTCGGCGGCGGGGGCAACGTTTCCAGTCGCCTGAGTTATCGCTGAGGTCTGGCCGATCCCTCGTACCCATTTCAGCCACCGTCCAATTGATCGTACCGACGCTGTCATAGCTCACGGGTACCCTTTAGCCAATGGGCAAGTATGCGTTTTGGCCAACATAGGGATTAGACAATTTTTCTATGCCAATCCTGGTTTCATCCCCATGGCCGGGCAGTACGGCAAATTCATCCTTGAGAGTTAACAACTGTGCCCGAATGGATGCAACCAGTTCTGGGCCATTTGCCCCAGGCAGATCATAGCGGCCTATACTTTGCTGGAACAAGGTATCTCCCACCAGCGCTAACTGTCGATCATGCTCAATGAACGCAACGTGACCCGGCGAGTGCCCGGGTACGAAGCGAACTTCCAGACAGATGCTGCCAAAAGCAAGGATCTGGCCTTCTTCCAGGAAATGATCCGGTGTGTATACCGGATCGATGCGCACACCGAGCCACGAATAAACATGATCCACACATCTCTCAAGGGTGGGCACGTCCTTGGGATGGAGATAAAAGGGTACGCCGGTGGCGTCTACAATAGCATTCACCGCCATGACATGATCGAAGTGGGCATGAGTATTGAGGATGGCCACAAGTGTTAATTCGTCTTTCTCCACTTCGGCCAGGATCGCCCGGGCCGAATCACCTGGATCAATGAGTATGGCCTGTTTGGTTTGGAGACAACCAAGCAGATAGCAGTTTTCTTCCAGCAGTCCTACAGTAAGACGTTTGACGATCAATTCTGGCATTCCCTCTTGCCTCAATTTAGCGATCGGCTGCCGTCAGATAAGCCTGAATGGCATTATAGACAGGCATCAGCTGTCCATCATACGTCATCAAGCGGAAATAGGCTTGGGGATCCTCCCTCTCTTCCCAATAAGGTTGGGCCCGTTTGAGATACCACACATTGGATAATTCCACCCACGGCCACTCCTGAAGGCGTTGATAGGCCTGGGGAATGTATCGAGCCTGTTCTTCCAGCGAGACTCGACCAAAGGGCGCCGCCATACCGGGTGGCACAGCATTCCAATTCATTTCTGCGATCCACATGGGTTTCTTGGCGTCCCCATTGCGAACCATAAGATCCCGCACGTACCGGGCCCGGCTGAAATTCAGGACCAGTGGATGCATGCGGTGATCCTGTGGGCCCGACCACAATCCATAGCCCTGAACCGCCACTACGTCAAAGTAGGGAGCTGCCCCCGCATCATACAGACGTTGCAAGTACACCAGGTCATTCAGGTTTCCGCCTGCCCGGGTATCGCCGTCGTACGTGGTAGTGGCGGCCATGGCGGCCAAGACAATCACGGCCTCAGAATCCACAGCCCGAATGGCAGTCGCCGCCTGCTGCAAGAGTCGGGCGTAGTCTTCGGGGGATACAGGTTGTTCCCCCCATTCGGGGTAAATGTTGGGTTCGTTCCAAATCTGGTAGTGTCGGATCTGGCCCTTGTACCGGGAAGCGACCTGGGCCACAAAATGGGCATAATCCGCATAGTCATCCGGCGGCGCCTGGGAGTGACGGGCATCGCCATCATGCCGCGACCACTTCGGTGGGTTATCCAGGCGCAAAATCAGTTGCATATCCTGATCCTGGGCCAATCGCAAGATATTGTCGTATTTGTACCAGGCCGACCGTGGGGGGTCATTGCGTCGATCCTCAAAATCACCCCGGGCATGAATTTCCACATCTTGCCAGGGCATGGGCTGACGCAAATAGGTGAAACCGGCGGCACGCGCCAAGGATATAACCGCATTGCGCCGATTCTGGCCGACCTCATGATGCAGAAACGTATTCACACCATAGGAGGACAAGACCGTAGTGGACGTAGGAATGTGATCCGCGGTCTCCACACGCGGTCTGGTGAGCTGGCGCACCAGATCTGAAAAGGCCTTGATCTGGGGCAGAAAAAAACTTTCCCCTGAAATCTGTGCGAGCCAGAGGCGACCGGGGGGTGTGGTCCCAACGACCACACTGGCACTGCCGGCCAAAAATAGCCACAGCCACAGAATGACTGCCTGTCGGACAGCCCATGGCAACCTCTTGGCCATTTTCCGCAGCCGATTTGGAATTCAGATCAATTCTGGCAGACTTCCAGATTGGAGAAGTCGGCAGAAATCCAGGTTTCGTCTCCCGTTCCATCGGTCATTCTGATCCGATACCAGGTACCGCCAGGATTTTCCTCCACCAAGGGAAACTGAGCCTTGTCTTCGGCAAAGCCCAATTGGGCGAATGTGACGCCGGGACCGCCGCGTATATTGACTCCATACTGACTATCGACGGTAACGCAAAGAGATGACGTAGGTGTGGGCACGGCAGTTGGCTCCGCGGGTTCGGTATCTTCCACCGATTCCACGGTCATCGCCTCTGCCTGCTGGACTTGAGCCCGCTTGATTACGACAGGGGGTGTCTGTTCAGTATAAGAGGGATCCGGAGTCCTTGTTGCCGGCGGAGCCAAGACTTCCGGAGACGTACAGGACAGGATGAAGCCAGTACTGACAAGAAGGATCAGACCATGGAACAGAAAGGATCTTCGGAGCACGCTTCAGAACCCCACATGATAAATACACCTAGACGGATTATACAACGGAAATCTCTATGGCTAAGGGGCATATGAGCCTCCAGCCTCTGGAACCCTGTAATTGACATGGGGGACGGTTATGATCATGGATTGCTCCAGTCTCGCTCTGGCTCTCGGAATTCTGACGGACAGGACTCGGGCCTTGGGAAAAAAGCGTGCCCAAGAGACATGTAGTGCAAAGTGCCCGCCGCAACCGCCGAATTTCCAAGACTTCGCTCTGAGGGGGAGGGCAGTACAAACCAGGCTTAGATGCTGTTTCCCCGCCCCGCGACGTGGGTGCCATTTACACCTCTATGGTCTTGCCATCTCCTGCCCTTTGGTACAATCGGGCCCTATCCAACAGAAACAATCGTTGGGAATCGGAAAGTTCCGGGAGGTAATTGCATGCTGTCAGATTCTCAGAAACAGACCTTTGTCCGTGAAGGTTATCTGCAAATACCGAATGCCATTCCTCGGCACTTGGTTGACCGGGCACTCAGGGCGGTGAATCATTCCATTGGTCACGTGGGCAAGACGGGGGAAGATCGGGAAAGACACCGGTCTCCCTTCTTCTGTGCCGAACTGCTGGAGTCTGACGTGATCCTGGATCTGTATCGGAAATCCAATGTAATGGCCATAGCGGAGTCGATGCTGGGAACGGGCAATGTGTTGGATGTTAAATCTGCCAAACCTTATCCCCGATTTCCCGATGCTCCAGACACCACCTCACCACGGTTGGGAGGACATATAGATGGTGTTGGCAGTGGTTCGAACGGTATGCCCAAAGGTTATTACCGACGCTCATTTTCCATGTTTGCTGTGATTTACCTGGACGATGTACCGGAAGCCGAAAGCGGTAACTTCACGGTGTGGCCGCAATCCCATGAAACTTTCGCGGAGTATTTCCGACAACATGGTCACACCGTCCTGGCCAAAGGTACTCCTAGAATTGAAATGCCCTGCGATCCCGTCATGGTTACCGGCAAGGCCGGTGATCTGATCCTGGCCCATCACCAGATTTATCATGCCGGCGGATACAATCTGTCGGCCCGGGTGCGGCATGCGGCCATTGCCCGTCTAAAGCACAAAGAGTGTGATACGTACGGCCATGACGCCTACGCTAACATCTGGCAGGAATGGGACGGTCTAAAGAAATTTGTGTGACCTAACGGCCAGGCCCTAAAACCATGCCTGCCCTGCAGGGCCCAGTCTGAGACTGTCTTTGGGACTAGCGGGTCAGGAACGGGATCTGTACCCCTTGCCGCCTGATGTAGAACGGGGACGGCGAGGAAATTCCTTCACCGGGATATGGATAACATGATCCAGTTCGTGAAGTCGCGAATGTAGCCAATCATCCATTCTGTCTTCAGGCATACAAAGCGTGATTACCGTAGGATTGCGGGCATAAAAGCGATATTCCAGAATCTGGCGCACCTTTCCGCTGGCCCAGTTTTCCTCGCGTGTGGCTGTTTCCCGATAATCGTCGAGCACCAAGCACGCAACTTTCCGCAACTGCTCTGTAACCCGCGGCAAGGCGTCCGCATTGCGGCTAAGCGTAGTGCGCAGGAAATCCTTGAGTTCCGCATGGGGGACGAAGAGAACTGGTTGCCCCGTGCTTTCCCAAACGTTGGCAACGGCCGCGGCCAAGTGGGTCTTCCCACATCCGTGCGGGCCATTCAGGATCAGCCAACCCTCTTGTCTGTCCGCAAACTCTTGCACCTTATTCAGCTTTTGCTTCATGGCTGAAATCTGGTTGGCTGTGTCATTGGCCCGGGTTACATTGAAGCTAGCGAACGTTCTTTCCCGGTGCAAGGACAGGACATTCAATTCAAGATTGAGATCTGTGAGGGGATGAGGCGAGTTATAGCCCCTGAAATCCGGCGCATCAATGGTCACCCGGGTTACCAGGCGGGCATCGGCCAAGCGACTCCGGATACGATCCTCAAACGCAAACACCATCTGATTGGAGGTAATGACGGTCGACTTGCGCGCGAGAAGCCGATGGTTAAGCAACTGAAACATTTTGTCCCGGGCAAATTCAGTCGATTTTTCCGCCCCCAAGTCATCCAGAACCAAAACAGGGACGTCACGCACCAGATGAAATAACTCGTCATATTCAACCGGTGAATTAGGCGCAAAGGCAGCCCGCAGGTGATCGAGCAGATCGGGCACAGGCAACAGCAATACCGGCATACCTTGTTCCTGCACCTGGTGGGCCACCGCTGCGGCCAAATGGGTCTTGCCACAGCCATTGGGTCCGTGCAGAAATAGCCATTTCCCGGAGTCCGCTGCAAATTCTTTACAGAGCGAAAACGCCTTGCGCAGACTGGCCCGGCTCTGCTCATCGTATCCCGGCGGTTCCTCCATGAAAGTCTCAAAGGTCTTTTCCGGCAAGAGATCCAGTTGCGAAAACTCTCCCATCTTGGTGATGCGCTTCCGCAGTTGATCCGCCATCAGGCAATGGCAGGGAAAGGCCTGGCCAAAGTGAGGATGTCCCACGGGCACATCGCGCGCGAAAAATCCTGTTCCATGGCAATCCGGACACACATCCGGCTGCGACTCCTTCCCAAGACCCACCCTGGCCGTGGCCAAACTGGGGGGCACGCCATTAGGAAGATTCAAGGTCCAGCTCCATTTGCTCTCCTGCATCGTCTACGCCCATCCTGCCCTCAACGGCCCAGCGTTCCAGAATCGCTTCCACATACGCCAGGGCCCTCTTGTTGTTATGTACAGCGATGGTAATCGCTTCGCATATCCACGGGATCGGAAATTCCTCTTCCAGGGCCCGGAGCTGGTCTGCTACAAGCGGCGTCAACAAGCCAATGTTCTGCTGGTATAACTGAAAAGGCCTGGACACTTCGGTAGCCGGCAAACCAGTCTCCTCTGGCTCGCCATGAAAGGCAACGCCTTCATGACGCAATTGCCGGCCTCGAGCCGTATTCAGGACCACCGCCTCGCGTGCCTGGTCAGTCTGGGCATCCCGCAGGGAAAACAACAGCAAGGATTGGCGCTGTACAGCTCGTTGCAAAGCCTCCTCCAGGATCTCCACTGCTTCGTACAGGGCGGAAATCTCCGTCATCATGGCCAACAAAGCCGCATCACACCGCAATTCATCTGCCCATAGCCATTCCCGTTCTGCCTGGACAGCATTTAGCAGACACATGCAATACAGAGTGAGTTTCAATTCGGCCAGATCATCGACCTGCGGCAAGAGATGGCTAAAGAAAAAGCGGGGGACTGCTACCGTGGGCAACTTCCCTTCCGGAAACCCCATGAATCCGGTAAGGCGGGGCGACATCATGCCTCAGACTGTTCCTGGGATCGGAATTCAAGTTCCCGGAAGAGCGTATGTTCCTTATGGAAATAGAACTTCACTTTGCCCAGGGACCCATTCCGATGTTTGGCCACAATCAATTCAGCCAGGTTTGGCTCCAGTGTATCCTCGTTGTAATAGTCGTCACGGTAAAGAAACATGACGACATCAGCGTCCTGTTCAATACTGCCGCTTTCCCGCAGATCCTGCAGCATAGGACGTTTGTCCTGACGAGATTCTACGGCGCGGCTGAGTTGGGAAAGGGCTAGGACCGGCACTTCAAGTTCGCGGGCCATATTCTTAAGGGAAGCACTAATGTAGGTAATTTCCTGCTGCCGGTTTTCACGAGGGCGCGACATCAGGCCATCCGTGCCAGACATGAGTTGCATATAATCAATCATGATGAGGTCCACATCTTCCTGTGCATGCAGACGACGAGCCTTGCCTCTTATTTCGGACACGGAAGCCCCCGGTGTGTCATCTACAAATATGCGTGTTTGGCCCAGTCGGTCAGACACTTCCTGCACCAGTTGCCATTGATGTCCATCCAGCTGTCCCATCCGTAGATGGTGGAGGTCAGTGTTCGATTCCATGGCGAGCAGACGCTGTCCCAATTGCTCCGCCCCCATTTCCAGACTGAAGATGGCAATGGTGCTCTTGAGATTCAAGGCTACATGGTGAGCAATCGACAAGCCAAAACTGGATTTGCCCATGCCGGGCCGACCGGCCAATACCACCAGGTCGTTCTTGTTGAGGCCTCCCAGCAGCTTGTCCAGCGCCCGGAAACCGGTGGGCAACCGTCCGGGAGCCGCCTCCTGGTGGCGACTGGACTCCAGTTCTTCCAACACATCAGGCATGATTTCCTGAATTGGGACCAAATGGTTGCGGGACCTCTCCTGGCTTACCCGAAAAATGGCTTGTTCCGCCTTGTCCAGAATCTGTTCGACGTCCTCTTTCCCTTCCTGAGATTGCTGGATAATCTCACTGGCCGCGGCAATGAGGTTGCGGAGCAGGGCTTTGCGCTCAACAATTCGGGCATAGGTCAGGACATTGACGGAGGTTGGACAGTGTTGAATCAGGTAGTCCAGATAGGGGGGGCCCCCCATGGTGGCTACCTTGTCCTGCTCCGTCAGATCATCAATCAGGGAAACAAGATCAGCCTCCATTCCCCGGTCCCGAAGCCGCGACATCGAAGCGAAGATGGCTTGATGCGCCTCCTGCGTGAAGTAACTGTGTTTGAGTACATTTTCGACGTCCACCAGCGCCTGGGGATTCAATAGGAGAGAACCCAACACCGCTTTTTCTGCATCCAGATTGGTGGGAACCAGAGACGCATCAGTGAGCGAGTCGGTCAGGATTTCTGTATCTTCGATCATGGATCGATGCAATATAACAACCAATTCAGGCCCGCGTCTGTCTCACTGCAATCCTGCAGATCAGGCCTCACAACAAATCGCCCCCTATAGGAACAAACCCACATGCATACCATGCATGGTCAGGTCGGTCAACACTGTATCAGCGATTGTGCAGACTGTCCAGATCCAAACCTTCTACCACGTCACGAAAAACTTCCAGATCTTCACTGCCCTGTTTCAGGCCTTCCATATCCGGGGATGCGGTTTCCTCATTCAGCTCGAGAGGGATCTCTTCATCAGGAACTTTAGCCGCAACCTCCATGACCTGGTCCACCACAAATATTGGGCAATTGCAGCGTACGGCAATGGCAATGGCGTCACTGGGACGGCACTCCAGTTCGTATTGGCCATCCGGACCATGATTGAAAACCAGACGGGCCAGATAAATGTCCTGTTCCAGATCATGGATGAGTACGTGGTCCAAACCATTCAACTCTTCAATCAGGGAATGAATGAGATCGTGGGTTAGGGGACGCGGAACTTTCTCATTGCGGAGATGCATAGCGATTGCTTCTGCTTCAAAGGGACCAATCCAGATGGGTAGATAACGATCCCCTTCTTCCTCCTGCAGCACCGCAATACGGTGCTGAGACATTAAACTGACCCTCACACTCTCAATTTTGACCTTGATCATGTTGCCACTCCCTCTTGCCCAAGTGTGAGTAAAGCCATCATAGCGCAATCAATTGGAATGCAGTGGTTGAAACGTATGGTTGCACCGATGTAACCAATACGGCGATTATAGCATATGGGTTGGCTGGGAAGATTGAGCGATTTGCTGGACATGGGAGTGGCACGGCACGTACCCTCTTCGCAGTTGGATTCTGCCCGAGACCAGGTTCGTCCCAGGGCCAGTCAGGAGATCAGGAAGAAGAAACTGGTGATGTGGGGAGACCGCGCAGGCAAAGCAGGCACCCGGGAACCGCTTCTCAGGACAGAGTGTTGCTTGTGGATGGCTGCTTCAGCTACTGGCTGGGCAGGCAAATTACGGGCCTGACGCAATCAAGGCAGTATGCACCTCCACGGATTCCAGGTAACAGCATGGGCTGGCACAATATAAAAGGTACTGACCGTCTGCATTCCCCAGGAACATGCTATGTCTTCGGTGACTCCCTCAGTCGTCTCAGGCCGGGCGCAGGCAGATATTGCTACGCAAGTCTGCCAGGTGCTGCTGGTTTCCCCTTTTCATACAGGCAGCCACCGGTCCTGGGCCGAAGGGCTAATTCGCCACAGCCAACACAACATTACGTTGGTTTCGCTCCCTGGACGCTTCTGGAAATGGAGAATGCAGGGAGGGTCGGTTCGCCTGGCACGGCACATCAGGGAATTGCTGAACTCCGGGTACCGACCAGACATCCTGCTGGTGACGGATATGGTGCACTTGCCGGTGCTGACGGGATTACTGTCCGACGTCCTGGCCCCGGAAGTCGTGAAAGTCCTGTACATGCATGAGAACCAGCTGACCTATCCCGTACAGGGCAAACTTGATCTCTCATACGCTGTCATGAACTGGTTAAGTCAGGTAGCCGCCGATTATGTTGTGTTCAATTCCCATTTTCATCGGCAGAACTGGTTCAAACATCTGCCAGGCATGTTACGCAGCTTTCCTGACTTCCGCGAGACCGGCACCATACCCCTGCTCAAGAATCGTAGCTGTGTCCTGCCTGTTGGTATTGACCCTCCCGAACGAGTTCCCGCTGTCGAGCCTTTGCGCCAAACACCTTACATCCTGTGGAATCACCGCTGGGATCACGACAAGCGCCCTGATCGCTTTTTTCAGAATCTGTACCGGCTGCAAGCTGCAGGACAGCCTTTTGTCTTGCTGGCCGCCGGAGAAACCTTCGAGAAGATCCCTGAAGCCTTTGTTGAGGCAGAAACCCGCTTGCGTTCCCACATCCGTCACTGGGGCTATGCTGAATCCCGGCAAGCTTACTGGGACTTGCTTTATCAGTCGGATCTGATCATGAGTACCACCGAACACGAATTCTTTGGGATCAGTGTTCTGGAGGCCATTGCCGCCGGCGCCTTTCCGCTGCTGCCCCGCAAATTTAGCTATCCTGAACTGTTACCCTCTACTCTGCACGAGGCCTGTCTGTATGACGACTTGGAAGACCTATGGATGAAGACTTGGCAACGCATTTCCGAGCCCCGGCGTGCCCCACCCTCATTGGTTAGACATGTGAGGACCCAATATGGATGGCCGCACGTGGCGCATGTCTACGACTCTTTTTTCTGTTCATTTCGGGATCGAGACAGTGGCTAACTTCCTTTCTGTTCGTTCCAGCTGCCGCCTGCTGGCAAGGAGGACGATATCGAATCCTTCCGTTCCTTTCGGACCGTCCCTGTGCTGCAACCGGACCAAGTCTCCCTTGTGCAGGCGCCTGGCGTCTCTTAGCTGTGAACCGTGGCAATACACGCGAACTCCAGAGGCCAGTCTTACGAAACCATACCCCTTGCGAGGCTGAAACCACATGACCAAACCTAGTTCCTGCCCTGGCTGAAGCTGGTGGCGTCGACAGACAAGACAAAGGCCATCAGAATTATCGGGAGGCGAACTTGGCTCAGGCGCCAGGAATTTCACACCACAGGTTTGGCAGACCAAGGTAGTCACAAAAGAATGATTGATCCCTTCCCATTAACAGAAGTCAGAGCGAACCGACGGAACCTTTCGTTGTCCCGCCGTCAGGGATCATGCATCCAGCGGTCAGATTTCGCCAAGAACTTGAATCGCAAAGGTTACTTCTGCTAGCATACCTGCTACGTACAGGCGGGCATCTGGCAGGATTTTCGATGGCCTGAAGGTAAGCTTGTTGTGGCGACGTAGCCAAGTGGTAAGGCGGGGGTCTGCAAAACCCTTATTCGCCGGTTCGAATCCGGCCGTCGCCTTGTCGAATTTTCAATCTTCCTCTGTTGGCCCTGTAGGTTATACTGGGTTTCAAGTCCTGGTACAGGGAGCTTTTTCTTTGTTTGCCCGGCCCCAAGTGCCCATGTCGTGCTCTTCCGGGGGACGGTGTCTTTCCGGCGATGTGTGGATTGTGAATTCAATTCATTGACACGGAGAGAATGTTAAAATGGCCCGGGCACTGGGTACTGTGAAGTGCAACGGCAACGGAATACTTCAATGAACGCAACTTCCAACCGCTGGCAGGTAGCACTACGCATTTTCATTTCCGTACTGCTTCTGGCCTTGTCCGTACTGCTTTCGTCCAATTTTGTCAGTGCCCAAACCGACTCCAAATCTACCCCACAGCCCGGTACTACCTATGTGATCCAGCCGGACGACACATTGGCCCGGATCGCGGCCTATGCCTATGATGACGGCAACCTGTATGAGGCCCTGTGTACCTACAACCAGCTGGAAGACTGCCATCACATCATACCAGGCACTGAGTTGACTATTCCCCTGTTGGAAGACCTGGACATTCCGCCTACTCCCACTCCCACGCTGACACCAACGCCGACAGAATCCCCAGCCGCAGATGACGATACAGCTTCGGGTCGGACGACAGATTCGCCAGAGGAAACCAGTCAGGTAGTCATTCCTCCTGAATTGGTTGATGCCCTTTATGTGGTGCAAGAGGGTGACACTCTGGAGAACATTGCATCCGCCAAATATAACAATCCCTCCTTGGCTGGACGGTTGTGTGCGTTCAACATGATTCCGGACTGTTCCGTGCTGGAAACAGGATCCCGTATTTTCACACCTGAACTGGATATCCTCCTGTTTGGAGAAGCCCAGAACTATCTGCCACCTTCTTCCTCCGTTGTCGAGACAGTGGAACCAACTCCGGTCCCCGCCCCTGAGACCGAGACCCCGCCGGTGGAGACCGAGGCTACAACAGAGGGTCCGGTCAGTACTCCTGTGCCCTCACCCACGGCCACTCTAGGTCCCTCAGTCACCGATACCGAACCGCAACCTACTGTACCTGTACCGCTTCCAACCCCGCAGATTCCCGGAAACCTGAGCATCGCCGGGCACCTTGACCAAGATCCCCGTCTTGAAATTTATGCCTATGCCCTAACCTTGTCAACGCTCGGGGATCTCTTGACACAGACGGGCCCCTATACATTGTTGGCCCCTAGCGATTCGGCATGGGTTCAGGCCAACACCAGTACTATCAGAAATCTGCTGGTTTCGGCTGAAGTCCTTACGCAGGCCTTGCGTTCCCACATCGTACAGGGCGACCTGAGCTACGATGAGCTGGCCAATCTCGATTCTGTCACCTCCATCAGCGGGGTAGTATGGCCGGTTTCCCGGGCTCCCAATGGGGACCTGTTGGTAGGTAATGCCCGTATCAGTGGTACCAGCTCGACACCTACCAATGGCACGATCCATATCCTGAGTACATTGATATTCCCCTGATCGGTCTGGCAAGGCAAGACGTGTTCGCCAGGCAGGATTCCCGGGACATCCCGCCGTGGGATCTGGAGTGTGTTGCTTGACTGCCCATTTATGGCGACTTGGCCATGGCCAATGATCCATCTGTAACGCAACGCGATATTGAAAAGATCCTCGGCCCTAACGGGGCCCTGTCTCGTATGATGCCTCATTACGAGGTTCGGTTGCCCCAACTCGAAATGGCAAGTCGGGTACGGGAAGCCATTAACTCCAGGGAGTCTGTGGTCATAGAAGCCCCCACCGGTATAGGCAAATCCTTTGCTTATCTTGTCCCGGCCATTCTGAGTGGCAAGCAGGTAATTGTGTCCACCGGATATAAAACCCTGCAGAACCAGCTGATTGAAAAGGATATACCTGCTCTTCAGGACTTGCTGGATTGCAACTTCACGGTGGAGGTAGCCAAGGGCCGTAATAACTACATTTGTCATCACAAGTGGTTCAGGTACCAGCAGGAATTCGCTAGTATTCCCGAAGCCCAGCAGTCACCGTTGCCTGTCATGGACGAAATTCAGCTGAATTTGAAGGATGAATCATTTCAGGGCGATGTGGAATTCCTGTCTCATGCGCTGCCGTCCAGGATCCGCTCCGAGGTAGTGAGCTTTCCCGATGATTGTCTCCAGCATCGCTGCCGCTTTGCGGGCACGGACTGCTATGTCAATGCCATGCGCGCTCGGGCCTTTGAAGCTGATCTCATTATCACCAATCATTATCTGCTGCTTCATGCCCTCCTGGTATCCCGGGAAATGGGGGAGGCGATGTTTCTGCCCTATCCGGATGTCTACGTCATAGATGAGGCCCATCATCTGGAACCGGTAGCTACCAACGTCTTTTCCGTGGAAGTTACCAGTCAATCGCTCGGCGCTCTTTTCGGCCGGGACATGTTTCGGCGCGTCTTTGAATTGGTGCTACCCGGTGAGGAGATCAGGCGCCTGCGGGAACGTCATCAAGGCATTGTGGCTGCCGTGAGCGAAAGAGCTGATCAGGATCAGGTCATGGTGGGTGATCTGGAAGTGATGTCGAGTTGGGCGGCAGAAATGGAGGAGATCATTAATACGATGGATTCCTCCAGGGATGCGGCCTTGCAACAGGTAACGGATCCTGAAGAGTTTGAAGCTGAGTTTGAACTGGCCATGGGGGCCCTGAAAAAACAGGCTGACAACATCCAGGCTATGGCGCATGACGATCCCGCTTACATTCGGTTTGTGGAAGAGGCCGATCGCCGGAGCCGACAACGCAATATCGTGCTGAAACGGGCCCCTTTGCTGCCTGAGGAGGAACTACGGTCGTTGCTATTTGACTCGGAAGAACGGACCGTTATCTGTACCGGTGCGACGCTGACCACCAATGGGTCCTTCACCCACTTTCAGCGCCAGTGCGGACTTTCCTCCAACAATCTTCCAGCTCACCGCATGGACTACATTTTCGATTATGAATCCAACGCCCTGCTGTACCAGCCACCTATTCAGGACTATCATTGGCAGAATACGGCAGATTACTATGAAGCTGTAGCCGAGGAAATCCGGAACTTGCTGGAAGTGACCCGTGGCCGGACTCTGTGTCTGTTTACCAACTGGAATGGTCTGGATCGCGTTACCTCCATTCTCCAGTCGGGGGACAGGAAAGTAATTTGGCCCCTGCGCTCCCAGCGTGAGGGCACGAAACGGGAGCTGGTCCAGTGGTACATGAACACACCCCACAGCGTTTTGTGTGCCACCCGCTCTTTTTGGGAAGGTGTTGACATTCCAGGTGACAAACTGGTGTCGGTGGTTCTGGACAAGCTGCCTTTCCCCAATCCCCGGGATCCCATTCATAGGCATCGGCAAGCTCTGCTACAGGAATTGCATGGCGAGGGAGATCAGTGGTGGACCTTCCGGGAATATACCCTGCCCCACATGTCCCTCGCGCTCAAGCAGGGCTTTGGTCGCCTCTTGCGCCGAGCTTCGGATCGCGGGGTGGTTACCATTCTGGATACTCGTCTTGCCACCAAGTCTTACGGCCAGGAAGTCCGGCAGGCTGACCTCCCACCCGCCCCATTCACGAGGCGCATCGGCGATGTTCACGCCTTCTTTGAGAAGGCTTTTCAGTATTGTGCCGACTACGGCCTGAATCTGTTTACACCTGATGGCCCAGGGAAAAGGGCTGCCGTTGAATTTACCGTGTTGCGGGATGCCAAATCGGCCCGCATAGAACTGGCATCACCCTATGTAGACGATCCTGGGCAAAGAGAGGCCGTCTTTCTGACCGAAGCACTGGAACTCCTGAGGGACCGCATAGAGAACAGAGGACGAAGCAGCCGCGAATTTCGGCTTGAAATCCGGTGCCGACACAGTCAGAACCAGCTTCTGTCCCGGCAGCCGGAAGCTTTGCATCGACGCCTTACTGACGAACTGGCAGCGTGGGCGGCAGTGCAATGGATCGAACTGATAGCAACCGACCAGCCAGCCGCGGCATCAGTTGGCCAGCCGTGAATCCGTCTTAAGTCTCTAAGATAGCGGGATAGAATTTTGACGCACACATCTGTCTCTCCCCCTGCCATAGTGCCCGGCTGGGTCCAGGACGCTGTTTTCTATCAGATTTTCCCCGACCGCTTCCACCGCAGCCAAGGCGGCGACAAGCCTTCCCTTTTTCGGTTTCAGGCATGGGGATCCAAGCCGGACCAACTGGGATTTCAGGGAGGCGACCTGCGTGGAATCATAGAGAAACTGGATTATCTGGAGGACTTGGGTGTTAATGCCCTATACCTGAATCCAATTTTCGCCTCGGCGGCCAATCATCGTTATCACACATATGACTATTTCCAGGTCGATCCGTTGTTGGGGGGCAACTCTGCCTTTGAAGAACTGTTACAGGCTGTCCATGCCCGGAGCATGCGTCTAATCCTGGACGGCGTTTTCAATCACGTGGGACGCGGTTTCTGGGCATTTCATCATGTTTTGGAAAGTCAGCAGGCATCCCCCTATGTGGACTGGTTTCACATCCACGGATTTCCCTTGCGCCCCTACACAGAAGCCAACCGACAGGACTGCAATTATGAAGCATGGTGGGGCTTGCCGGAATTGCCCAAGCTGAACCATCGCAATCCAGCCGTCCGTTCCTATCTGCTGAACGTGGCTCGTTATTGGCTAGAATTCGGCATTGATGGCTGGCGTCTTGATGTACCCGAAGAGATTGAGGACCCTACTTTCTGGCCAGCTTTTCGCCAGGTGGTCAAGCAAACCAATCCCGAAGCCTATCTAGTGGGCGAAATCTGGGGTTCGGGTCAAGGATGGCTGTCAGGCGATCGTTTTGACGGCATTACCAACTACGCCTTCGGCCGGGCCGCACTAGGTTTCCTGGCCCATGATTCCCTGCCTTCAGAACCCCTAAATATTTCCGGTCAGTCGCTCAGGCGGCTAGACGCCCCAGGCTTTGCGGAGCAAGTGGAAACTATGGTACGCCTGCACGAGTGGCGTTTCGTTCTCAGCAACATGAATTATCTGGATAGCCATGACATGCCTCGCATTATGCATTTGGCGGGCGGGGATCTCACAGCCATCAGACTGATGCTAGGTTTGCAAATGACCATGCCGGGGGCCCCTGTCATTTACTACGGGACGGAAATAGGTCTTGCCGGCGATACTGATCCAGACTGTCGACGTGCGTTTCCCTGGCACGATCCTGCTTCCTGGCATCATGAATTGCGAACCTACTGCCACTGGCTCATTCAGATTCGACACACCCATGATGTCCTCCGACGGGGCCGCTATGCCCACCTTCTGGCGACAGGCCGCATCTTCGCCTTCAAGCGCTTCCTGGGGGAGGATCTGGCCTACGTAATTCTGAACGCAGGTCAGGAATCTGTGTCATTGAGACTCGAGGACCCCTACGGACATCAGGAACCTTTTGCCTTGGTGGATGCCTCTGATCAATCCAGGATTCACAGTGTACGAGGCTGTACCGATCCCCTTGAGGTCCCGCCGCGCTCCTTGCGCATATTGCTGGGTCAAACATGCTGACTAGCGAGAGGTCAGATCTTGTCTCCCGGTTCCTTGTTTTCCCTGCCCAGCGAAAAGGGATCAGGAACGATCAATTCCAAACCTTACAGAATGGGAATTTATTATTCTTTCTCTGTACACCCAGTGATATGCTTTTTCCACGAGTCTGTCATCCAACGGCCATCGGAAATATCGCTGGGCAACAAGGATTGAATGGCGGCTCGGGAGAGGTTATTCCTCTCCATGTAAGTTCCTACTTGCCTTGAATACCGATGCAGCATTTTGCCGACATCAGCCAGTTGACTTCCACCGAACTCTCCGGGCTGCTGGCCTTGGCCAGGCAATTGCAAGACGAATTTGAACAGCAAGGCCAGAATGTCCCTGTTCTGCAGGGGAAGGCCTTGGCCATGATCTTCACCAAACCCAGCCTACGAACCCGTGTCAGCTTTGAGATGGGCATGTATCATCTTGGCGGCATAGCCTTGTATCTCAGCCCAGATGAAGTTGGTTTGGGGACTAGGGAGTCGGCCCCAGATGTAGCCCGGGTGTTAAGCGGGTATGTTGATGGCATTATGGCCCGTGTCTTTGGTCACCAACACATCATTGAGTTGATGGACTATGCCAGCATCCCCGTCATCAATGGTCTGAGCGATCTGTCCCATCCCTGCCAAGCCCTGGCAGACCTCTATACCATCCAGCAGGAGTTTGGGCAGTTGGCTGGAGTCAAAATGGCCTTCGTCGGCGATGGAGACAACAATGTTTGCACCAGCCTGATGGAAGCTACGCAACTCGGGCAGATGGAAATGAGCGTCATTGCCCCTCCAGGGTACCAGCCCGATCCAGGACTGGCAGCGACGATGTCCCATGTTACCGTGGCAGACATGAGTCAGGTGGAGACAGTTGAGGCCCTGTTACATGATATCGATGTGCTGTATACAGACGTCTGGATCAGTATGGGCCAGGAAACCCAGCGGGACGCGCGGCTAAAGGATCTGTCTGGCTATCAAGTGGATACGGAACTGTTGTCCCTATGTCATAACCCGGATGTGGCGGTGATGCATTGCCTGCCTGCCCACCGCGGCGAAGAGATCACGGATGACATCATGGATGGCCCCCACAGTCGGGTGTTTACCCAAGCCCACAACCGACTGCATGTTCAGAAGTCGCTACTGGCGCATCTGCTGGGTGGTGTTCCTCTGCCTGACTGAACCAACATGGATTGGGCAATATTCTTCCGTGATCTGTATTACACGGATTCAGCTGTCGGGAATCTGATCGCCAATGTGCCCCGCATGCGGGAGCCCCTGAATCTGCTGGACATTGCCCTGCTCTGCGCCTTTCTTTTCATAATTCTGAGTCAATTGGCCAAGTCCCCATTGCGGCGCCTGCTCAACGGCATGATGCTAATCCTGGTACTGCTTTCCGCGGTTACCGCCTTTCAGGACCTGGCTGCCCTAAATTTCTTTATTACGAATAGCTATCTTGTCCTGCTGGTCTCCATACCCATCATATTCCAGTCCGAAATCCGTGAGTTGCTTTCCGAAATTGGGGCAGGGGCAGGCGTATGGGATCGCCTCTTCCATGGACAAAGACCGTTGGTGGAAGACTTGGGTTTCATTGATGAGGTCGTGGCCGCGGTGCGTCACTTACAGACCCATGGGGTAGGAGCCCTGATCGTATTGCGGGGCCAAGACCGCTTGCCGGATACTTTGAACGAAGGTACGGATGTGGATTCACTGTGTACCTCCCAGGTTCTTAGTGCCATTTTCGAGAAACGTTCCCTGATTCATGATGGGGCAGTCATCATCGAACAGGGACGCATTCAGAAAGCCAACGTCTTGTTTCAACTACGTGAAGAAGGAGATCCCGCTGACCTCACTGGTACCCGCCACGCAGCGGCCCGGGCCATAACCCAGCACAATGATGCTCTTTGCATTGTAATTTCAGAGGAAACAGGGACCGTCCACCTGTCACGGCAAGGAATTCTCGGCGCCATTCAGCCGGATGACCTGGCCACCGAATTGTTTCGGCTGCTGGGCCAGCGGGTTGTGGCTGCATCGGACCGCGCCCGATGACCCACCCAGCCCCTCTCCCCAACGGTTTGCCCAATATCTGGATCCGGCGTGCCCAACGACTGCTGGTGGCCTTGCTGGCAGCCATGTTCCTGTGGTTATCCATTATTAACCGGCAGGACCCGATGCTTGTCCGCGTTGTGGACAATGTACCCATCCCCTGTCCAGATCTGCAGGACTCCGATCTAATCTGCGACCCTATTGAAGAGAACCTGCAAGTGGAATTGCGGGCACCGCAAAGCGTATGGGACGATCTGACTCCCCCTTTTCACCAGTATCTGACTGTTTCCTTGTCTCCTCTTGGCGAGGGCCGGCCCCTGGAGGCGGGAGCCCCTCTTTTCAATTGCCATGTTGAAACAGCTCCCGAATCCATTGAAATCCTGACTTACCGCACCAAGTCCTCACTCCTTGAGTCCCCATGCCGCCTGCACGTAAATCTCCAGGCCCCCATAGTGGAAGAAAGTGGCGATGGCAATGGCAGTCTGACGGGCAATGTTCTCTTGCCGGTTACTCTGGAAAGGGTTGGCGAGATCCCCGATGGCTTTGTTCTTGAGAGTCTGATACTGGACAAACGCTATGTGGAAATCGAGGGTCCTCTTGAACAGTTGGAGCGCATTAGCAAGGCACAGGTGTTCTTTCCCTTCTATTCCTATATTTTCGGTGCCCAGGAAGGGGAATTCGCGATGCCCCTCTCCATCCGGGTTCTGGACAGGGAAGGTAATACCCTGACCGGCTTGGAACTCATACCTGCCGCGGTCACAGTATCCCTGCAGTATTCAGCCTTACCTAACACAAGAAGGGTAAGTGTTGTGCCTGCGCCAGCCATTACCATACCCAGCGGATATGTACTCAAGGCCATCCAGAGCGAACCTGAATACGTGACCCTACAGGGTCCCACGGATCTGCTGGATACGGTCGTCGACCCTATGCCGGTGCAGAGCGAGAATCCCATTGATCCGCCCACACGCACTTTCGCCTTTGTCGCACCTCTGGCCCTTCCTGACGGCATTACCGCCAATGTGGAGGAAGTAACATTCACACTGGAAGTAACTCATGTGATACTGGACAATACCCAACGGGCCGTCGCCTACTGCGAGGAGGAAAACCCGGATTTGGCCTACGATTTTGCCCCGATATTCCTGCATTTGCGAGGTCCTTACGAGGCTTTCAATCTCCTGTATGAAATGGCCGCTGACGGGGAGTTTGACTGGGCCGTGCTGTACGATTGTCCTGAGGAGGAGGGAACCTTTGAATTGACCCCCACCCGTTTTGTTTTTCGACATGAGGAAGTGGAGGCCTCAAATCAGATTACCAAGATCAGCCATGATCCGCCCCTGATGCAGCTTACGGTAAAGCGCAAGTCGTCGCCGGAACCCTAGAGCTGCCTTGCGGTCAAGGTCCATCGCTGGAGGAATGGTCTCATGTCAAAATCGCTTGTGGCCCTGGTAGGACGTCCCAACGTAGGCAAGTCCACCCTTTTTAATCGGCTTACCGGCCAGCGCACTGCCATCGTTGAGGACTTGCCGGGAACGACGAGGGATCGCCTCTACGGCATCTCTGAATGGCAAGGCTGTGAATTCGGTCTGGTCGATACGGGTGGCATTTGGTTTCAGAGGCATACCTCATCAGGTTCTCATGTGTCTCCGACACATGATTCGCAGGATTTCGCTGGTTCCATCTTTGAACAAGCCACCATCGCTCTGGACGAGGCGGATCTCATCCTGTTTGTCACCGATGTCAAGGAAGGTCTCGTACCTGCGGACTGGGAAGTAGCCCGTATCCTGCAGCGGAGTTCCAAGCCGCTCAGGCTGGTGGTCAACAAGGCAGAAACGGATTCCCGTTTATTGGATGCCTCGGAGTTTTGGCAACTGGGTTTGGGAGAACCCTTTGCCATCAGTGCCCTGCACGGGGATGGGATAGCGGAACTCCTTGACGATCTGGTGCCCCTGCTGCACCGCCAAGTCCCTCACGATGCAGCGGAGGATACCGTGCGCATCGCGCTGGTGGGGCGTCCCAACGTAGGCAAGAGCAGCCTGTTGAACACCTTAATCCAGCAGGAACGGGCCATCACCAGTGCCATTCCAGGCACAACGCGGGATCCTATTGATACTGACATTACGTACTACGGCCAGAAGATCACTCTGATTGACACGGCGGGCATACGGCGCCGTGGTAGGGTCGAGCGGGGCATCGAAAAGTACAGCGTACTCCGCAGTGCCCGCAGTATCGACCGGGCCCAGGTCGCCCTGTTGCTGCTGGATGCCACCACGGGCATCACCGCCCAGGATGCCCATATCGCTGGCATGATCGAGGAACGCAAGACCGGTGTTGTGTTATTGGTCAACAAGTGGGACGCTGTAGCCAAGAATGAACGCACCTTGCAGGAATTTGAAGACCAGGTGCGCTCCGATCTCAAATTTCTGCCCTATGCACCGCTGGTATTCATCAGCGCGCTTAGTAAGCAACGAGTGCATCGCATTTTGCCTCTGGCCCTGGAAGTACAAGCAGCCCGCACTTCCCGCATTGCCACTGGACCGCTGAACCAGTTGTTGCAGGACGCCTACTTCCGGGGAGCACCCCCATCCCGCAATGGCCAGCCTCTGCGTCTCTACTACGGTACACAGGTGGATGTGGCCCCTCCCTCCTTCGTCATTTTTGTCAACAATAGCAAGCTGGTGCACTTCTCTTATGCCCGTTACATTGAAAATGCCCTCCGGCGTGAATATGCCTATCCTGGGACTCCGATTACGTTGAATTTCCGCACCCGGACCCGGACCTGAATGGAGGTCAGGGACTCATGAGAGCGTTGTATCCCGTTCCTTGCCTCACAGGGAATCCAGAGGCACAAGCCCAATCTTTGGCCAAGGCCCAAGCATTGACAAGACGCAGCCTGTTGGATTATCGGGTCGAGCCTCACAGCATATCGCTTGGCGGTCCCCGTATCTGGCTTGTCTATTTCTGAAAAATGATCCCTCTTCTGACATGACCCATATCACTCCTCCTTTTCGGCCATGAAATTCTTCCGGTGGCACTTGAAATTCTCTGAAACAGTGTTGGTACTCCTCTTTGTAGGATGCGTCGGTTATACCGGAACTCTGGGATACGGGGCCTTTCGGCAATTTCTGCAGGGATCCCCCGAGTTCAGTGGCGAAAGAGCCATGGTCTACACCGAGGAGCAAATGTCCTTCGGTCCTCGCATTACCGGTTCTCTTGCCAGCCGGAAATTCCGAGTCTGGTTGAGCGAGCATCTACGCCTGACCGGGTGGCAGGTTTTTTTTCATCAGTTCACCATTGGTACTGATAATCCCCTGCAAGGAACCAACGTCATTGCTTTCAAGGGCAGTGGTCCTGAAATCCTGATCGGTGCCCACTATGATAGTCGCCTGTGGGCGGATGCAGACCCTGATCCCAAACTGAGGGAGCGACCGGTGCCCGGGGCCAATGATGGTGCCTCAGGGGTGGCCGTACTGATGGAACTAGCTCGGGTATTGGATGTCGCAGCTACCCAACATACTGTCTGTCTTGCCTTCTTCGATGCGGAGGATAACGGGCGCATTCCCGGCTGGAACTGGATCCTGGGATCCAGTGCCTATGTACAGGATCTCGAGCAGCACGCCAACTGTGGCAATCCCCAGAATGTAGTCATTGTCGACATGGTGGGCGACCTAAACCAGGAACTGTACATCGAACAGACCGGCAACCAGCAGTTGGCCGGGGCTATTTGGCAGCAGGCACATGATCTCGAATACGGCGCCTGGTTCCGCCCCGAACCCGGTTACCATCTGATTGACGATCATACGCCCTTCCTCAACGTGGGTATACCTGCGATCACCGTAATAGATTTCGACTACCCTTATTGGCATACTGTTGCGGACACTCTCGATAAAGTCAGTGCTGAGAGTCTGGCCCGCGTAGGGCATGTTATGGAAGTCTGGCTGGAGAACGGCGCGCAGACAGCAGACAGGGAACAGTGACGGGCCTTAAAACCTAAGTCTGCACAAGGTCTTGGCCGATCCTTGTGCAGACGTCCTGTCAATGTTCTTCCCTTTCGGCCTAGCATTTCATGCAAACCTTAAGCGACCCGGCATCTCTTTTCGTGAAACCAAGGATACTCTCAGCCTCGTGCCTCCATGGTTCGCAGCCATATGAATTCCACATTGTGCTTCCTTGTTACGCTACACTATAGATGAGGCATCCTGCCATTGGGATGTTCTCGTGAAAACACATTGCAACTTGCTCCGGAATTACCTGGTCAAACTGAGGGAATTACGTTTATGAACCCAGTTCTGTTGGAGATTGGCAATTTTTCCTTGCATTGGTATGGACTCCTCATTGTGGGTGGTGCAACGCTCTGTGCCTACGTGAGCACACTGTGGGCCAAGCGCTCTGGAGGTGACCCGGACCATGTCTGGAATTTGCTGGCCTGGTGTCTCATCATCGGTATTCTGGGAGCTCGTGTCTATCACGTCTTGAGTTCTCCCGCCGACGGTGGCGGGTGGTCCCACTATCGTGAAAACCCCATGGATATTATTAACTTCTGGTCTGGAGGATTTCGGGGACTGGGTATTTTCGGGGGCCTGATTGGAGGTGTCCTGGCCGTTGTCGTCTACAGCTGGATCAGCAAGATCAACGTCCTGCAGTACCTGGACTACATAGCCGTCAATGTACCACTGGCCCAGGCTATTGGGCGCTTTGGCAACTTTGTGAATCAGGAACTCTACGGTCCGCCCACTGATCTGCCCTGGGCCTATCATATCAATCCCAAGTATCCCTGTCAGGTCCCTGAAGACGCCATTGGGCTTTGCGGGGATCCCAATATTTCCCAGCAGGCTATTGACTGGTATGCCTCCCATGGCTATCATCCCACTTTCTTTTATGAAATGGCCTGGAGCCTCATGTCAGTGGCAGTGATCAACTTTCTTTTTCTGAAATTCGGTCATCGCCTCCGTTTCGGTGATGGTGTGCTCATGCTATTCATCTTCTATCCCGTGGGTCGCTTCCTGGTAGAATTTCTGCGTCCTGATGCCTGGATGCTTGGCACTGCGCTGGCGGCCGCCCAATGGTTTGCCTTGATCAGTGTGGTCATTTGTATCGCCCTTTTTCTGTACCGCCACGTCGATTGGGAAGGCCATCCTGCGGCCAAGGACTCGTGGGTGGGCATGAGCCATCCGCCAAAGGCAGCAGACTAGGCTTGGGTCCTTGCGGACCGGGGACTGATTTTCAGGCGATAAGTTCGATGTGTGAATCCAGTACATCCACGTCGGGATGGCGGTGCAACACATAGTTCAAAGCTGCTTGCAATTGACTTTGCACGTGACTGTCATTGACCCCTACACAGGCCACTGTGATCACGCCCCGGGTCAAGACATCCTGGGCTTCTGCCTCACAAACAGACACGTTGAACTTCGTCCTGAGTCGTTGCACGATGGGTGCGATCAGACTACGTTTCATCTTGAGACTGAAGGAGTCACTCAGATATAGTTCCAACGTCAAAAGACCCACGGTCATAGTCCATCCCTCACTCCATGCCGAGCTTGCGCAAGCGGCCCTCTATTGCTCTTTCCTGATCCAAGCCGGGCGCAACTGCACCAGGTATAAAGCTTAGTATCCCCTATTTCAGCCTGGTCCATTCTTCATTGGCATACCGCTCGCGGATCAGGCGGGCTGCCGCCTCCATTTCGTCAGGTCGATAAGTATCTTCCTCCCATTCCAATTCAAGGCCGCAGGCAAATCCCTGGACCATGGCCTCAGCTGCAACCTGCCAATTCATTGTCTTGGTATTCGATCCAGCAGCTGACAGTTCCCGGACTACGGTGGTAGTACCGCCATGGAGATGGCTCTGCAGGCGTTCCCGGGACTCTTCATTCAGTTGCAGGAATGAGAGTAACTCTCCCGCATGACCGGTGAGGGGCAAACTGCCATGTTGCAGTACATAGTCGGCCCGGCGGCACTGGGCACTTCCTATCAGTTTGCGGCCACTTACCAGGATTTCATAAGGGCTAGGAACTTCCATGCATGCAGCGGACAACGGCATTCGCGACTGACGTGAGGGCTGAAGCATGTCGGCTTCCAACGACAGTAGCTGCAGGGTAGCCAGCAGGCCTGCACTCAGCTGGCGATAGGATTCCAGTATTCCTTGTTGGGCAATGGCGTGATCCTTGGGCATCAACACCGCATAGGTGACTTCCTCCTTGTGCAGCAGGGCACGGCCTCCGGTGATTCGTCGGACCAAATCAACTCCTGCTCTCTGCAGGGCCTCAACTCTGATATCGCCCACTGGCTGAAAGCGACCAATGCTGACGCAGGGGGGCATCCAGCCGTATAGCCGCAGGGTTGGGAGCTCCTGCCCTTGGGCCACTCCGCTGGCCAAGACCTCATCAATGGCCATATTGGCCGCCCCGCTCCGGGGCGTTTGGTCCAGGATCAGACGCCAAGTTGAACCAGACTTTCCCATGCAAAATCAGCTGGTTTACCCTGTGGAGGAAGTCGCCTGAACCCAAGAAATTGAGTGGCCTTCGATCTGGAGAGCGGACCCCTGTTCCAGATACCGCCGCCCTACCACAGCTAATCCAACGTAACCGCCAGAGTCTGGATCAGGAGCCTGACTGGTTATTTTGCCCGCTTTTGCGGTACCTGCGGTCACGACTGTCCCGGGTAACAGAGGAGTATTGGATTCCAACTGTACAAGCTGTCTTGTGACCTTGTCGTAAGTAATCTGTCTGGCAATAATCTCTTGGCCCGGATAGCACCCTTTGTTTTCGGCACACAGCCAGGCCAAGCCAACCTCAAGCGGATTGTAGTCATCGGTGAATTCTGTATCGAAGCCGCCGCGCCCTGCCATAATGCGCATCCTGTGATAACTCTGCCAGTCCTGCATAAGGACAGCGTGGGCCTGTTGCAGGGCGTGCAATAGCTGTGATACGCGGTCTACTGGTACTATCAACTGGTAACCAGGCAGTTCCAAGGCATCTTGATACACACATAACAGCCCTGCAGCCCGTGCGATGGAACCCTCGCGGGTTTCCAGGCCCTCAAAACCCAGCAGCGACAGGACTCTGTCAGCCTCTGCCCCATGCAGTTGCAGGCACTGCCAGTCCTTGCTTGTATCCCTGATCCCGACTTGATCCATAAAGAAAATGTTACCTTGCAGGGCGGTTCGCAGGTCTTCGGCTTGGCCGGGTGGCGCCAACAACCAGTAGCCATCCTCCTCTGGAATGATGGTGAACACCGCAATCAGGCGTCCAGTCCCTGTTAGGAAGGAGGTAGTCACGGCCGTGTCCTGCGCCAGGCGGCGCATGTCATTGGTGGTCATCCTTTGCAGGAAGTCCTGGCAATCGTCCCCTGTCATGTGGAGGACGCGGGGTCCTCTGTCAGGCCACACGGCTACCCCAGCGGACAACACTTGAGGCAAGGACACTCCGCTATCTGGATCCATTTTCATAGTTCATTGCTCCCTTGCTTACCCGCAGAGTTGTCCGATGTCACTACATGGTCTTCAGCATAATACAGAAACCATCTTTCCCTCGTTCAACTACCTTAAGCCAAGCCAAGATTGGACTAGCCGGAATATCATCCCACATGACTTGAGACAATCATTGGCTAACTGTTGCCGAAACCTCACGGGGCTTGCGACTCAAAAGGGTAAGGGACACCCCTCCGAAAAGCACACACGGGGTTAACCGGCGTCCAGCGAACGGTGCGTCGCATAGGAATAGCCACTGCATGGGAATTAAGTGTGCTCTGAGCGACGCCCGGCTTCGGAACTTGAAAACAATACAAAGGGACAAGGAAGAAAATTATCCCATGTTTCAGCCCAATTTAGCCATAGGTTTCAGACCCCTTCCCAGTCGACTCAATAGCGCAATTCGTATTTGCCTGGATTCAGTGGATGACTGGCAGGGAAGCAGGTTGCGTCAATTCGCAGGTTCAGCCATCTCTCCCTGACCCATTGTCAAAATCGACGCCGGGAAGTAGCTTTCCGGCCACTCTTGGGTACTTTCCCCTGAGACTCCAAGCGTGGAGCAAGTCTGGTGGACACAATGTTCTCCCCAATAAACTAACACCCTGGCAAACAGATCACGGGTTACATCCGAAGTCTCCTCTCCTATCTTGAGGTAGTGGCTTTCATCCGCAAAATAGTGGGTTCGCACAGGTACTCCAGCGTCCGCCAGCGCCTGGGCGTATTCAAATGATTGCTCAATGGGCACCATCGTATCCTCCAACGTATGGATCAGGAACGTGGACGGCATAGTCTCGGCCGAATAGACGGGGGAAAACTGCATGAAACTATCAGGTTTGGCATTGGCCGTTCCCAGCGAAGCCAGAATGTACCCCAAATGGACGGGCCAGTCCAGGTGACCCGCGTAAAAGGAGGCGGCTCCTGTAAAGGCATTACTAATTCCCCCCAGTAGAACTACCGCTGCGAAGGGCTGGTCGGAAATGCGTATGAGCCGATTCAATACGGCACTGCCATAGCTACCACTCATGGCCAGGGGAGTGGATACATCTATGCGTGGGTCAAGTGCTCCCTGCAACACAAATTGCAAAGCCAAACGGGCATCAGCGCCATGTTCCAGTACATCCCGTCCATAGGCGAAGAGGGGGGACAGGGCTACCACCGCGAAGCCCTGACTGGCAAAGGCTACACTGATATCCTCCCAGCGCAGACTGTGGCCCGGATAGATGGCAAACAGCAAGGGAAAGGAACCTGCTTCTGGCTCCGCATCTCCGGGAAGATACATATACAAGGTGTCATTGACCTGTCCACCCCGCATAAAAGACCAGTGCTGGACCTGGGCATGTGCTCCGTCGGGGAACGGTGACGTCTTGGTATAAGCTTCCAGTTTTGTCAACTCATGGTCTACCACAATGTTCGGTCCAAACGGATGACCCCGGGATGAAATCATCTGAATGTCGTGAACCTCAGTTGTAGTCCCGTTCTGAATTGTTACTGCCTGCGGCAAGCCCAGGAAATTTCGCAACACCTCGTCTTCCAGTGCCTCGGCCACCACAATGGGCACGTAACTGCCTGTAGGGATACCGGTAAGACGGTAACGGCCTTGAGCATTGGTCTTGGTAATGTGGGGTGTGCCTTCAGGTTCTGCTACCAGCACCGTGGCTTGACGCACGGGCCTCCCGTTGTGTATGACCCGACCCTGCAGTATGCCGGTGCCAGGTTCCATGGCCGGGTAGAGATAACGCTCGCCGTCGGACATGCCATACTGCACCAGATTGGTTATGGGTGACAGACAGGATGTAGTCAGTAGACAGAACAACAAGGCGACTAGCAGTGCAGTTGGACGCATGGGAATTGGTGGTTTATCTATGGGGTGCCAGGAAGAATGTAAGGAGCGAAGATATGGCTTGGGTCCTGGATCAAACATATACTTTGTCCGGGAAAGCCCGGCTGTGTACCCGAGAACCAGGTGGCAAGCAGGATGAGCCCCCGCAGGTGTCTCACTGGCCTTCACCGTTGCTGGATTTAGCGCCACCTGTCTATCACTACCCGTTCCAACCAGGCCTACACCTATATCATACAGGAATGCTGGCTGGGATAACCCGAGTCTTCCTATAGTTATTGACAATACGTTCTGTTCATGTGTCAGGAAAGAAATGAGCCAAGGATATTACCGTCACCCCACGATTCATCGCGATCAGGTTATTTTCGTTTCTGAAGACGACCTGTGGTCCGTCAATGTCCAAGGGGGCATTCCCTTGCGACTCACTAGCAATCTCGGTGAAATTGAATTCCCTCTGATTTCGCCCCAGGGAGACAAAGTCGCCTTTATTGCTCGGGATGAAGGGGTACCCGACGTGCATGTTATGGATACGGAAGGTGGTGGACTTCAGCGTCTTACTTACCAGGGTCGCAATCTGCAAGTAGTGGCCTGGAGCCTGGACGGCGCGTGGATTTACTACGTCACCAATGCAGAACAGCCGACCCGAGGCTCGCTGGTGCTTAACCGTGTGGGATGGGAAAACAGCCGTCAACAGGTAGAAAGGGTAGAACTGGGCCGCGCCGATGCCATTGGTTTCGGACCAGCCGGGGGTACCGTGCTGGGTCGCAATACAGGGGATCCTGCCCGCTGGAAGCGCTACCTTGGGGGAACAGCTGGACAGCTGTGGATTTCTCCCTCGGAAAATGCTCCATTCACACCTCTGTTGTCAGATCTTGCCGGCAACCTGGCTTCTCCCATGTGGGTCGCTACTCCAGAGATCAACCGCATCTTCTTTCTCAGCGACCATGAAGGTATAGGCAATCTGTACAGTTGCCTGCCTGATGGTACAGATCTGGCACGCCACACACACCACACAGAATTCTATGCCCGGTTCGCCAGCTGGGGATCTTCAGCAGAGGGTAGTGCCCAGATTGTCTATCACGCGGGGGCTGATCTGTACCTTTTTGATGTGGCCCGCAACGAATCCGTGCCCATACCCGTCACCTATGCCTCACCTGGGGTCCAGCGCAACCGCAAGTTTGTGTCAGCGGCATCCTACCTGGAACAGGCCACGCTGCATCCGGCTGGTCACTCATTGGCACTTACCACCCGTGGCAAAGCTTTCACCCTGGGCAACCACGAAGGGCCTGTCCTGCAGCTGGGACAACGTGATGGTATCCGTTACCGTCATCTGGCCTGGCTTCAGGACGAAGAACAAATGGTGGCTATTACCGACGCGCTGGGAGAAGAGCGCTTGATAGTTTTCCCGCCCTCCAAGTCCTGGCAGGAAGCCACGATCCATGAAGAGTTTGAGTTTGGTCGAGCGCATGCTCTGTATCCTAGCCCTGTCACGTCCCAGGTGGCTCTGGTCAACCACCGCTATGAGCTCTGGGTTTATGACCTGGAAACCCGAACTTCCGTCTTGGCAGACCGTTCACCGCATGGTCAGATTGACCATGTAGCGTGGTCCCCGGACGGGGCTTGGCTGGCCTATGACTACCAGGAAACCCTATATACAACACGACTGCGTCTATACCGCCGAGAGCAGGTGTCCCAGGAAGAAGGGGGAGAGAACATTGAGGCCGCGGTCCATGACTTGACCACGCCGGTCCTGCACGACAAGTGTCCAGTCTTTGATCCTAAAGGACGCTATTTATACTTTCTCAGTCATCGCATCTTCAATCCCACGTATGACACGCTACAGTTCGATCTGGCTTTCTCCCGGGGCATGAGGCCCTACCTCATTACGCTCCAGGCTGATTTGCCCAATCCCTTCCGGCCTCGGGTCGGTGAAGTAGACCCTGATGAAGAGGAGGAGGAAGCCTCCAAGCAGTCAGATGACAAGGCTATGAAACAGAAGAAGGTTGAAGACAAGGCCGACGATGACAAAGCCAAAGAGGGTAATAGCAATGATGAAAGCGATAAAGAGAAGCCCAAGCCACTGAAAATTGATCTGGACGGGATACAGAATCGCGTGCTGCCTTTCCCCGTACCCGCCAATCTTTTTGGCGCCTTGGGTGCCGTGGCAGATCGGGTAATCTGGCTGGAAGAAGAAGCCCGGCCCTCTCTCCAGGACTCCTTCGTCCCAGCCGACAGTGAAGGCGGGACTTTGCAGGCCTGGGTTTTCGCCAAGTACAAGGCAGAGGAAATTGCCCACAACGTGGAGTGGTTCACCTTGTCGGCCAAAGGCAAGAAGCTTCTCTTGGGCACAGGGGAAAGTAGCCTTCGCGTCCTCAGTGCCACGGCCACGGCGGATTCCCTGACAGAGGAGGGCCCAGGAAGGGCAACCGGCTGGATCGACTTGAATCGAGTCAAAGTATCCATCGATCCCCAGGCCGAATGGGGTCAGATGTTCAAGGAAGCCTGGCGTCTGCAAAGAGACCAGTTCTGGACTCCTGACATGTCCAGGGTGGATTGGCAAGCGGTCTTTGACCGGTATTTCCCTCTGGTAGCACGAGTGGGGAGTCGCCAGGAGTTCAGTGACCTCATGTGGGAGATGCAGGGCGAATTGGGCACAAGCCACGCGTATGAATTGGGAGGTGACTACAGGGCGCGCCCCCATTATCCCCTGGGTTCTCTGGGGGCCACCTTCCGATGGCATGAGGAACTACAGGGATATGAGGTCACGGACTGGATTGCCGGTGATGTTTGGGAGCCCGGAGTGCACTCACCCTTGGGTGAACCAGGGGTGGATGTCGCCCGGGGAGATATCCTGATTGCCATCAATGGCCAACCCTTGTCTCGTTCCATTGCACCGACTGCACTCTTGGTCAATCTGGCTGATCAGGAAGTACAACTGACCTTTCTTCTGCGACCGCAGAATTCCGATGAGCAAGGGGGTGAAGCGGAAGGACCCAAGGCCACGGAGGAAGTTCGGCACTGCCTGGTACATACTCTGGCCAATGACACCCGAGCCTATTACCGTGCCTGGATCAACCGGAATCGGGCCTGGGTCCACGAGCACTCCCAAGGGCGTATTGGATACCTGCATATACCTGATATGGGTCCCGCCGGCTTCGCGGAATTTCACCGCGGATTTCTGGGAGAAATCCACCGTGAAGGACTTGTGGTTGACCTGCGTTTCAATGGCGGTGGTCACGTAAGCGAACTGCTGCTTGAAAAGCTTTTGCGCAAGCGGGTGGGATTTGATCTTTCCCGTTGGGGAGGGGTGATTCCTTATCCCAGCGAGTCCGTAGCTGGGCCGATAGTGGCTCTGACCAATGAGGCCGCCGGCAGCGACGGTGACATCTTTAGCCACTGCTTCAAGCTCATGGGCCTGGGGCCTCTCATAGGCAAGCGGACGTGGGGTGGGGTGATTGGCATCTGGCCCCGGCATGCCTTGGTGGATGGTACCGTAACCACCCAGCCAGAATACAGCTTTTGGTTTCGCGATGTAGGCTGGAAAGTAGAGAATTACGGTACGGATCCAGATATGGAAGTTGAGATTACCCCGGATGATTACCGCTTGAACCGGGATCCACAGTTGGAACGTGCGGTCACCGAGAATCTGGAGTTACTTGCTCAAAATCCGCCCTTGCAGCCGGATCTGGATAATCGTCCCGATCGGTCCTTACCTACACTGCTGGCAAGGCAAAACGCAACAACCTGACCGCAGAAGCCTATATGATAGGACTGACTGATTTATTCATTTTCCTTGCGCCCCTGAAACCGGGAACGGCCCCAGATGACAGCTGGAATCTCCTTTGACGAAAGTGTATTGACCCCTGATCCGGCTCGACGCCAGATCGTAGTCGAGATCATGAGCGCCGCCCTGGCAGCCGTCAATCCCTATGACGCCGTACGGCGGGCGATTCAGGTTGAGGGCTCATGGCTTCGTACTGCCGGCAGCGAACACAGTCTGGATCAGATCGCCCGGATCCTGGTGGTAGGTGCCGGCAAGGCGGGGGCACCCATGGCGCAAGCCATCGAATCGCGGCTGGGTGCGCACATTGAGAACGGGCTTGTGGTCGTAAAGGATGATCATCTGGCTCCTACGAGCCGGATTGAACTGGTCGAATCCAGCCACCCAGTACCGGATAGTCGCGGGGTGCAGGCAGGGAACCGCATATTGGCAATGGCTGAAAGGGCTACCGCCAGTGACCTGGTTATTACCTTATTGTCTGGTGGTGGCTCAGCCTTGCTGGTAGCTCCCGCCCAAGGTATTTCCCTTGTGGATATGCAGCAGATGACCCAGTCCTTGTTGGAGGCGGGAGCCACCATCAACGAAATCAACTGCTTGCGCAAGCACTGCAGTGCCCTCAAGGGGGGACAACTGGCCCGTGCTATACAGCCTGCGGCCAGCCTTACGCTGGCTGTGAGTGACGTTATTGGCAGTCCACTGGATGTCATCGCCAGTGGACCTACAGTACCTGACCTGAGTACATGGGAAGAAGCTTGGGAAATCGTGACACGTTTCAGACTTGAGTCGAAGTTACCTTTGGCCATCACGCAGCGTCTTGAAGCGGGTATCAAGGGCGTGATTCCCGATACACCCAAACCTGCGGACCCGGCCTTTGTTTCCGCTCACGCCATGGTGATCGCTGACAATCGGACCGCCGCTGAAGCCGCCGCCGGCAAGGCACAGGAAGCAGGTTTCAATACCCGTATCATG
Organism: Anaerolineales bacterium; assembly: GCA_034422235.1. Lineage (GTDB taxonomy): Bacteria > Chloroflexota > Anaerolineae > Caldilineales > Caldilineaceae > Bin34. The sequence goes on from DAOUJU010000014.1 coordinate 66,437, forward strand.
ACCACTTACCTGGAGGGAGAAGCCCGGGAAGTCGCCAAGGTAATCACGGGCTTTGGTCGTGAAGTCCTGGCCCACGGCAATCCGGTTTCTCCTCCGGCATGTCTCATCTTTGGCGGGGAAACTACCGTATCGCTGGGAACGGACTATGGTCTTGGTGGCCGTAACCAAGAACTGGCTCTGGCCGCCGGCTTTCACCTCCAGGATTTGCCGCAGATTTTAGTTGCGGCATTGGCCACAGATGGCACTGATGGACCTACCGACAGTGCAGGAGCCCTGGCCGACTCCCGTACCATCAGCCGAAGCTTGGCGCTGGATCTGTCCCCACGGCACCACCTGGACGCACATGACGCCTATCCCGTGCTAAAAGGCACAAGTGACATGCTACTCACGGGGCCAACTTTCACAAACGTCAACGATCTGGCATTTGTATTCATATTTGGCTGAATCAGGCTCAGCTTTGTATCATTTGCCTGTCTCCCTGCGCCTGCGGCTTGGCCGTGTGTGCCCATAACCAATACCCCCTTTTTCCCTGCAAGGAGAACTGTTATGTCCACAGTATCCATCACGATTCGCGATCACGGGCAAGTGGAAGTACCGGCCAACAAACGTCTTGTGCTGGCGCTTGTTGATGAAGGCGGCATCGATCAGATGCATGCCTGTGGCGGAAATTGCAAGTGTACTACCTGCGCCGTCAAGTTTCATGCCGGTGAACCTTCGCTCACTACCGTAGCCGAAAAGGAAAAGTTGGCTGAGAGGGGTTTGAGCGGCGTTCGCCTCTCTTGCCAGATCCAGGCACAGGATGGCATGGAAGTGGAAATCATCAACCGTCTGGCAGGTACGGGTCGTCCTGATCCTGGCAGTCGTCCGGAAGATTCCATTCAGCCTGAGCCGGAATGGACTTCGGTATAGGAAACGAGACAGGTACGACTGAAACCATCCCTGGCCTCCATCATTAGCCCAGGAGAGGCGATCCTGGGGCCAGGGGCCCAAACCGTATGCTTCTCCTTTCCTGTCTTCAGGGAGTCATGGTTTTTCTTCCCACTCAAGAAGCCGGGCAGACCCAGACCTGATCCGGTAATACAGGATGACTTTGGTGTGATGTACTCACATCTCCTGTAGAATTTGGGACTGGAAGCAATTGCCCACAGGACAATCACGCAAACCTGAAATTGCTCTCGCGATTACCGAGGATTCTTACTTGCTCGGCGCACCCGGTGTGCGTAACCAACATGACTTGACCATGCCCGATCTTCGCCAGAAAATCATGATCCTGTATTTGTCCAACTCGGCTTTGGACAGCGATGTCCGTGGCTGGACTATCTATGATGGTACGGGTCAGGCGAATCCTACCACTGGGGACAGTGATACTCCCCCTTATAAGACGGGACTCGAGGCCATGCAAGATGGGTGGCGTGTAATTCAATTCCCGCAATTGATCCCCCCTTACCCGGAAATGGAATATACAACTTCCTATTTCAAGTTTGAGTACGTCTTTGAAAAGATGGTGGAGGTCTAACTGCGATGAGTTCTAGAGCAAGTAAGGAATGGCTGCTAACCACCAACCAGATGGCCTCGTTTGCAGCACGGGGATTCCTGCGCTTTGACAATCTGGTTCCTGACGCCATTAACGAGAAAGTTATGGCCTTTTTTACCTCAGAACAGGTTGAACGTCCTGTTGCAGGCAAACCGCTCTCAGAAACCTATCCTCCCAACTCCCCCCTGGCCGAGTTGATGCAGCTACCCGCGATACAAGGCATAGTGCAGAGCCTGGTGGGTCCCGATCCTTTCTTTGATCATCACGCGGTACACATCCGTCATCCTAAGGAGGGCCGGGCGCAGGGATTGCACGGTGACAGTATCATTGACACCCGGATGCATTTTGACATCCAATTAATGTACTTTCCGCACGATATTCCCTTGGAAATGGGAGGGACGCTGCTGTTGCCGGGTAGCCAATTCAGGCGTATCAATGAATCGGATATTGCCCGTTACCAGAACTTCCTGGGCCAAATACCCATGGTATGCCAAGCAGGCACTGTCCTGGCACTGCACCATGGCATCTGGCATTGTGGCCGCCGCAACCAGACGGACCGCACTCGTTACATGTTCAAGATTCGTCTCAATCCCCGCGTGCGTCAGTGCCGTCTGTGGAATACGGAGGACTTGGAAGAGCAGATGGAGGCTAATCCCACAACGAGGCTCGAGGCCCGCAATCCCTCTGCAGAGAACCTTTATTCGATCCTTTCACAGACCGAGCCTTGGTACGAATATCCTGTAGGCAGACTGGAAATGGTCAACCGCGTAAAGTTTTGGCGGTTCTTGACCGGCAACCAGACTTTCGATATGAGCTACTGGCTGACGCGCTTGGAAAACGAGCCCGAAAATCTGGCCCTGACTCCCTGAATTTGTCTTGCGGTGAAAGGGGCTGCCGATTCAGCTGGAGGCCCTCAAGCCAGAGACTCTCTTGCCAGAAATTCAATCTGGTCTGGTTTCAGTGGTTAACGTTAGACTATGGGAACTGACACGCCTTGGTCCCTGGCTGCGCACGTGGCGCCGGATTTCCAGGAAGTTACTACTGGAATCATCCAATACAGTCTCTCCCACCATGGCGGTGTTCGACAAGACAGCTGCAGGGCTTGAACTCGGAAAAATGGCGAGGACCCGCAAATCAGGTTGGCCTTGGGCGACACCTGAACTGGAGACTCACCAGGTTTAGGGTTTCTCCTGCGTTCTCGACTTCGAGTCTCGTTGCGACCCACCCAGGCAACTTAACAACAGGCGAACCCACAGAACGGTTCTTAAGCAACAAACAGGCCCAGCCTTGTACAAGGCTGGGCCTGATATTCAATTAATGGGGCCCAGACTGATTACTAGACCGACCGTTTAGCGGCTGATCCCAACTACCCTAACGTCAGTAGACGGGCCAAAGCCAGAGCGATGGTGGCGGGCTGAATCTGACTGACCAGATCGCCCGACAAAGCATTGACATCCCCGGTACCGGTGGCTACGGCCAGCACCAAGGCTTCCAGGGAATCCGCGCTGATATCTCGCAGTAATATACCACCCCAAACCTGCTCAAGCGCTGCATCAGTGAATAGGCGTTCCGTCATGGCAGCGGGAATCATGTTCCCCATACCACCAACGACGATTTCCTGGATAGCATCGACTCGGAGTGCTTCGACTACAATGGCGCGCCAGGTGTCATCTGCCAGATCATCGGCCACCAGGCTGATGTAGCCATCCAAAGGCATCATTTCCCCCATTAGCCCCCCGCTGATGATCGAAGCGACGGTAACGGGTTGCAGATCATTCAGGATCAGAGGCAACACCTGGGTGCCCGTTACCAAGTCTGACAAATCACTGGGAAGCACAATACATTCGGCCATGCTGGCAAGGTCACCACTGGGAATTACACCTACCGTCACCGATCCATCTGCTGAGAAGGTAAAGGGATCCAGCTTCAGGTCGGCGGTCGCCAGACAACCTGTCTGGAAAGCCTTGGCTACCCCTTTGACCCAACCCGTGACGGGATCGATATTCGCATCAGCAATCTGATCCAGTCGGGCAGCCGACAGCGAGGAGCCTTCCGGCAAGTCGGCAACCGAATTGACATCCAGTTCAACCGCCAAATCCTCAATACCCATGCCGGAAACGTTAATGGTGTAGTCCATCACATGTTCACTCGTGGAATACATGGACATAACCGGATCACAGGTGCGCGTCGCCACCGCAAGCGTGGACTGCAGATTCAAAGTACCTCCTTCGGCGCCTACGATGCTGGTAGAGCCGGGCACCCATCGCATGCGCGTAGTGCAAGACTCTTCTACAGAGCCACCATAAGCCAACTGATCATCAATCAGCGCAATTACGTCGTTGACATCCACAGTCGCATTGATCCGGAGGCTCAAATTGCTCCCATCCATCATGACATTGTCAATGCCGTCGAAATTGACACTGACAGTCCGGTAACCCGCCGGAATCTCCATAGCGTGGCCCATCTGTGCGGAAGAGCCAAAGGCGGTAGGTGGACCCACCATCATAAGAACAGCCACCATTACCAACACTACAGGCAACAACAAAGTTCTACGCATTTTGTACTCCTTTGGAATTGAAATCAATGGCGGTGACTTCAGTCACCTGATTCTGGTCCACATGCAGCCTCGTCCGGAGAATTCAATCTCCATCAGTGAGGAACAACCCTTTGGTTGCCTATAGGCATCAAGGTGGATTTGGCTTTCCGTGTACTCCTGGTGAGATTATACCCTAGGAACAACTGCTGGAATGGCTCAGACGAGGTAAAAGTGATGGTCTGGAAGACCATGCTCTCACCTCGTGAGCTATAAGTAGGCAAAGCGTCAGATTTGGATCATGCTGCAACCTTGGCAGATTTCATGATCTTTTCCTATGTCTGAAGTGGAGATTGCCAGAAAGCCAATAGTGACTCAGTTTGAGCTTTTCCGTCCCAAATTGTTATTGTGGGGTGCAAAGACTTTACAGACGGTCCAGGCGCTGGGCGTTTAGGATCGCCCCAATCTTTTCGTCTGATATCAGGGCATCACACGACGGACGGCTTTACGATGGCTGATAAGGTGAAGATCAAGGGCAACCAGATTTGGGTCTCCCGTATCGGCTGGTTGAGGCTCAAAGGCTACAATGCTTAGGCGGAAGGCAAACCCACACAAGTAAAGATTAAGGAGGAGGACACGAAATCCCGGCCAGAGTGGTACGCCTATATCACCTATGCGGTACCTGCAGACCAGGTGAAGCAGGGGACAGCCGAGAGTGTGGTAGGGGGATCGCAACGTAGGGCAGGCCACGGACAGCGAGGGCACGGGATTCCATTGGGTGGCGACGAGGGTGGCCATATAAGAGCACCTTGCGGACGGAGGCCCGTCCGCCCCAGACCCGGCCTGGCCCTAGAACCAGCAGACACCGTAGGCATGATATCAATCATCTTCCCCATACCTACACAATCGTTGCCAAATCCTCAAATGCTATGCTCCGTGCCATAGGGACACCCCAAAATGTGGTTTTGATGCGCTTGCATTCTGGCAGGTTTCCCCTGTTATAGTCACACCGTTAATTCCCCATCAGGCGTATTTCTTTCGTTTGTGCTGATGTACCCAGAGTTCCATAGCGAAAATACCCTTATCGAGCGCGAGTATAGGTACCCCAGAGACATCACCTGGCCCGGGCCTCAACCGAAGGTCTGCCCCAAGGGAATTCCTAAGGGGCGCGGCCAGGGGCCGGGGCAGTATTGGTCTGTGGCTGGCCCGAAGCGGGCGAGACGCAGGGCGCGGGGTACCGCCAGACACCTGATCCTGAACTCCGACGTATGCCGCAGATAGCCGGACGGTGCCGCAACGGCAGCGCCGTCCGGGCCCAGGTTCAGTACCAGGGTTCGCAACTGGGGGGCGCGGGCCAGAAAATCTTCTGGCAACTGGCGCACCTCCGGTAGGCGCAGGAGCAGGTGCTCCAGCTGAGGCGTCTGGGCCAGGAAGCCGGCGGGCAGGATACTCAGGGGTGGACCTTGACTCCGACCATAGAGCTCGCGTATTACCAGGGTCTGCAACTGGGGCGTCTGAGCCAGGAAGCGTTCGGGCAAGTGGTTCAGGTCGTCGGCTTCCAGCACCAACTCCTGCAGTTGCGGGGCATGGCTCAGGAAGGCGGGGGGGAGGGCTTTGATACCTCGCAGCCCCAGGCGCAAGGAGCGCAACTGGGGCGTATACGCCAGAAAACCCTCTAGTAGCGAGGGCCCCGCACCCACATGGGGGTCACGCGCCAGGGTCAGCCACAGGGTCTGCAAGTGGGGCGTATGCACCAGCAGATCGGGGGGAATCTGTCTCACGGTGACTCTTTCGGCCTTGAGGACTTGCAGCCGGGGGGTATGGGTCAGGAAATCGGGTGGCAGATGCTTTAGACGGTCGGCTTCCAGGTGCAGGGTCTGCAGCCGCGGGGTGTGAGCCAGCAGATCGGGCGGCAGATGCTCTAGACGGTCGGCTTCCAGGTGCAGGGTCTGCAGCTGTGGGGTGTGGGCCAGCAGATTGGGCGGCAGATACTGCCGACCGCCGACTTCCAAGTGCAGGGAGCGCAGTTGGGGCGCCTGAGACAAGAAGTGGGGGGGGAGGTACTGCAAAGCACCCACTTCCAGGCGCAGGGTCTGTAGCTGGGGCGCCTGGGACAGAAGGTTTGCGGGGAGGTGGGTCAGGTCCTCGGCGACCAACACCAATTCCTGCAGTTGCGGGGTATGGCTAAGGAAGCCCCGGGGTAAGGTCTTCACGCCCTCCAGCTCTAGGTGCAGACGTTGCAGTTGGGGCGTGTAAGCCAGGAAACCAGGAGGCAGGGCGAGTGGTGGCACCGACTCCAGCGTCGGCACGGATGAGTCGGAGCCCAAGGCTACGGTCAGGGAGCGCAACTGGGGCGTATGCACGAGGAATTCCGGGCCGATGCCCCTGATGCGCCCCACCCGAAGGTCTTGCAGCTGGGGCACGGGGGTGAGAAAGCCCGGAGGCAAGGAAGGATTCACGGTCCAATTCATGGAAACGGACCGGGACTCCTTCAAGGTCAGACTTTGCAAGCCGGTGAGACCGCCCAGATCCCAAGCACGCGGCCACGCGTTATGGTGCTTTGTGCCTTCGGGCCACGGGCCGGACGACAACTCCGCGGCCACATACATGGAGAGGGATATAGTTAGGTGCCTCAGGGCGGCCAGGTCGGCCCAGGTGATGGCCGCACAGGTGGGCTCGTCCCGGTCCAACTGCGCCGCCACAGCCGCTAGGATTGCCGCCTGTACCGGCGTGCTGCGCGTACAGACATCGGCGCCTACCGTCCAGCGCTGGGTGGTCTCGTACTGGAAATATCCCGCCGCGCGCGGCGAGACAGACGCATAGTTTACCTGCGCGCGCGGTAGGTAAGAGGACTGGGGCGCCCGCTCCCCAGCTGTTACCTGCAGCGCCAGCGCTTCCGGTCCAGCCCCCAGCAGTTGACCTGCGGCATCTACCGGCCGCGCCGCCACACCCCACGTCACCCGCTGTCCGGGCACAAAGCCCGGGGGCACATCAAAGAGGCGGTCGGTGACCGGCACCTCCCGCACCTCTCCCTGCACCTCCGTGGCTGCCTGAAATACCCAGCCCGTGCGCCCGTCCGGCAACTGGATCTGCCAATAGGACAAGCTCAGGGGAAAATAGGACCAGTGGTCGAGGGGAATGCTGCGGCCCAGAATGGGGTACTGGAGGAGCGCACCCGGCTCCAGCCGGGTCACCAGAGGGGAGTCGGAGACCAGATCCGGGTCTACATAGACGTTGGGCTGGGGGACCGGGTGGATGCCGGCCGAGGGGTGGATACGCAACGTGGGTAGGCGATGCAGGTCGGGTCGCACCCAGGTGGGTACAGGGGCCGCCTGCGCCGCCAGCGTCAGCGTCACCTCTTCGCCCCGGCGTAGCAGGTGGTAGTGACCACCTCCGGCCACGGGCTGCTGGAAGTAGGCCCCGCTCGCCACCAGCTGGGGCGGATCGGTCGTGCGCCAGCGGCCCGTGGTCTCGTAGTTCTCGGCTTGGTAACTGGAGACCGGAAGCAGCGGGTGATTCCAGTAGCTGACCGCCCCGGTGGGAGTCACTTCAAAGACATAGCGGGGTAAGCCAGCCTGCGTTGCCTGCCAATGCACGGTGGTGGTGGGACGCATACCTGCCGGCAGCGTGAAGAGCGCCCTCGGCGCGCGGTCCACTAACGGTTTCCACTGGCTGGTAGTGGCCACTGTGGCCGTCACCGCAGCGCCCCGCCGCTCCAGTCGATAGACCCCGCGCGGGTGCCAGCCGGCCAGCCACAGATAGGGCTCGGCCGTGGTCCAGGTGAGGGTGGTGGTATAGCGCAGGAGGGCGACGGCCCTGTCCCCGGTCAGGGTGACCGAGCCGTCGGGAGTTACCTGCATCCCGAGCGTCCCCGCCACCGACTTGCCTTCCAGCCGCACCACCTGCATGGCGCTCTGTACGGCCTGGGTGGGGCGAAAGCCCTCTGGGACCGTGAAGAGCTCGGGCATCGGCCCCTGCGGCCATTGGCTACGCACGGCCACCACCGTGGCCGTCACCTGCGCCCCTTGGCGCTGCAGATAGTAATGGCCCAGGCCGATACGAGGATCCAGGGGCCCCTGTGCCACCAGGGTCGGGCCCAGCGGTGCGGGGGCGGCGGCCCACACGGGGGTGGGCTGGGCTAGGTTCCACAGTAGGAGCAGTAACGCTAGGCCCCAGCTCTTCCAGTTCATAGCTCCCCTCCGCGTGGCGGTCCGTCTGGCGTGTGGCCCCATTATACCCCAGGCGCGCGGCAACGTGGCGGATACGCGTGGGTACGCTGCGGGTATGGACAAGCGTCTGGGGGTCTTCCATACTGACTACGAGGGCCCCCGTGTGTAAGGGTGGCCCCCCACCACTTGAGCCGGCACCCGGCCGGCAAGGAGAGAAAGAAAATGGGACATGGACTACAAAACCCGGGGGATCTCCAGTTTCCCTTTGATCTGTTCGGCTGGACCCGGCGCACGGACGGCCAATTCAATGGCTTCAATGCGAAGTGGTCCCGAGAGAGCTATCCCGCCGGTGGGCATGAGGGCATCGACTGGGCCTGTCCGGTCGGCACCCCCATCCGCGCTATGGCCGCCGGTAGGGTGGTAGAAACGCATCAGGGTGAGACCCAGGGCGGTGAGGACTACGGCAACTTCGTCAGGATCCAGACGGGGGAAGACAAGACAACTCGCACTGAAGGCTTTGAGCACCTGTACGGCCATCTCTCCGAGGTCTACGTGCGCCTGGGCCAGATCGTGACTGCCGACCAGCTCATCGGGCTCTCCGGTAACACCGGACGTTCTACTGGTCCCCATCTGCACGTGCTTTTCAAGCCCTTTGGCGTGAACACTACTAATCCACATGGCCTCATCAGACCCAGGGAGTGGTCTCCTCCGACTTGGCAAGACCAGCGCATGATCTTGGGCTGTATTGATTTCTCCTCCTATCTGCCCTCCAATGGCGCCGCTGGGTTCGAACTCTGGAAGGTGCCAGCCCTGGGTCACCCGATGGCCACCCTACAGACGGCGCTGCGGCTGAAAACAAAGCCTGATCTCAACAGCCTGGAGGTAAACCAGACGGACCTGGCGGCTGGAACCTCCCATGCCCTGATTGGCAGGGACAATATCAAATACGCACTGATAGATCCCCCCACGGGGACCACTGCGCCCACTCCTGACTGGTGGCAGATCGTGGCTGTCGGTGTCGGTATGGGCTGGGTACCGGCCCGCCAGGTGAAGGCCTCCGGTGACCTGAGTGCTGTGACCGTGACCTGGCCCTCTCCCGGTGACATCATAATGTCTGTGTCCCGGGACAGCGATATCAGGGATATGGACTTCCGCAGTTCGGCTAAGAGGGCGGACGACAATATTCTTGGACAGATCACGGATCAAGACTGGCGCCGCGTCTTAGCTGCATCTTACAACCATGATGACGGCTATGTTTGGTATCAGATCGGAGTGTTCAGGAATGTGATAGTACCTCCTCTGCCCGCACTCCCGCACAGGGCGTATACGACCGGTTGGGTGCGGGAAGACGAGGTGGCCGTAAAGGCCGTAGCCAGGCCCCTACTGCGAGGCTTGACCGACTCGGTGGCGTTGTATGGAGATCCTCGCGCCGATGCCCGGACATTGGACCCCCTCAGGCACTATGAGCCCTACCCCATCAATGGGCAATACCGCAACAGCCCCACCTGGTGGCGCATCCCGTATAGTGATGGGCACGGCTGGGTGCGCAGTGCCGAGGTGCAGACAGAAGGAGATGTGAGCGGAGTGCCGGTCACTCCCGCGGCCGGCCGCGCGCCGATCTCCACCACGATTCGGTATCTGCGGTTGCGCTCGTGGGTCACGGGACTGTACCTGCGCACGGGACCGTCGCAGGCATTTGCTGCGTACCGGCTCTTGACAGACCGGCGCGTGTGGTATGAAGTGGTGGGCCAGACGGGGACCACAACCGTGTGGTACCGGATCCAGTATGATGCGACGTTCCGGGGCTGGGTGCACAGCGCCTATGTCGAACTGACCGAGCGGACCATCTCCATTCCCACTGTGACGCCGCCGTCCCCGCCGGCGGAGAAAGGACCCGCGGGGGAAGCGGCCACGGGCACGGGCGCAACCTCGGGGTCGGCGTCGGGGGACTTTCGCAACCTGGTGACCAACCCGGACGGGCGCTGGGCGGTATGGAAGGCAGGGACAACGGTGACGGCCAATTTCTCCTCCCCGCGCTCGCCGGTGCAGTACTACGCACGGGAGAACAGGCAACCGCAGTTCGTGCTGCCAGTGGGCTTCCGTCCCACCGCCACGGTAACGCACACGGTGACGGGCACACGGGTGAATGAGAACCGCACGCCGGTGGCGAACGCACAGCCGGCGACCTTTGACCTGACGATCGGGACCAACGGCGAGATGCGCTACGCCAACAACGCGAAGGTGAACGGTCTGGGCTTTGTGAGCTACAGTGTGACGCATTTGACCTGGCAGACGAACGAGGCGCTGGTGACACCGAAGGCGACTGGGACGCTGTCGGCGACTGGCACCTATCTCAACCAGCAGGTGAACTGGGGCAGCCAGTGGACGCTGGCGCGCAGCCGTAGCGGAACGCGGGTGACAGGCCGTTTCAGTTGCACGCGCTCGCCGGTGGACTACTACGCCAACGGGAAAAACCGGGCGGCACAACTGCGGTTGCCGTCGGAGTACCGTCCGGCAGCCAACACGCGCTTCCAGGTGACGGGGGCCATCCGCGTGAACGAGAACGGCGCGGACAGCACGGACAAACGGAAGGTGAACTTCTGGCTGACGGTGCAGCGCAACGGCGAGATGTGGTACGACGCGGACACGCATCTGCAGACGCTGGGCGTGGGCTTCCTGCGCTACACGGTGGATGTGGCGTGGACGGCCCCAGCCCTGGTGCCCACGGTGCCGCAGGAGCTGGAAGCGGAGGAGGTCGAAGCTACAGAGGTCGAACTGGACTGGCGTGCGTCGGCCTACAACGGGGGTGCGCGCATCACGGAATATCGGGTCGAGGAGTACCGCAACGGCTCGTGGCGCACCGAGGAGGACGACATTACCTCCTCGCGCTATACGGTGGAGGATCTGGACCCCTACACAACCTACACGTGGCGGGTACGGGCGCGCAATAGTGCCGGCTGGTCGGAACCGAGTCCGGCCATCACGGTGACGACGCCGCGGCAGGCGCCGGGGGCACCGTCATCCCTGAGCGCATCGGCTACGCACGAGGCGGTGACGCTGACCTGGGGGTCGGCCACAGGGACGGTGACCGGCTACCACATCGAGCGGCGGGTCGGCAACGGGTCCTGGTGCACGCTGGTCTCTGACACGGGCGAGACGGCGCGGGGCTGGGAGGATCGGGATATCAATCCAGCCACGCGCTACTACTACCGGGTCCGAGCCTACCACCATGGTGAGGCGGGGAACTGGTCGTCGTCCACGGCGGTGACCACACCGGCGGCGCCCACGATCCCGGGGCAACCCACAGGCCTAACGGTCAGTCCGGGTACGGACCATCGGCTGCAACTGACGTGGACGGCACCCGGCCATACGGGCGGCGGTGTCACCGGCTACCGCCTTCAGCGGTCGCCAGACGAGATGCCGCGGGCTTGGGCCGTCGTACGGGAGGACACCGGGTCGGCCGCCCTGACCTGGGGGGACGATGACGTAGCCGCCGACACGGTCTATCACTATCGGGTGAGCGCACGCAACCGGGCGGGAGTCAGTCGCCTCTCCGCAGTTGCCCAGGGCCGCTCCCGGCCGCAGCTGTCCCTCGCCGCCACGGCGGCGTATCCGTTGACGGCGCATGCGGAGCCCCGGGCGGAGGCCTCGGTCACCGCCATCTTCCATGTGTATGAGGCCAGCCGTGCCCTGGACTTGGTAGGACAGGTACCGGGGACCGACAGCTGGTGGCAGGTGCGGCTCTTCGGCCAGAGTGCCCAGGGCCCCTTCTGGCTGCCGGCCATGGCCGGTACGGCCGCGGGGGATACCACGGCGCTGCCCCAGCCCCCCGCGGCGCCACAGAGTTTCACGGCTACCCTGGTCAACCGCCAGGTGAACCTCCGCTGGCAGGCACCGGCCACGGGCGACACCGTCACGGGCTACCGCCTGTGGCGGCAGGTGGACAACGGGGCTTGGACACAGCGGGGGGTGGACCTGAGGGCCACGATCCGCACCCATACGGACACCAGCGTGCAGCATGACCATGTCTACCGCTACTGGCTACAGGCGCTGGGGAACCGGGGGCCCGGCGTGCCCTCTGATCCCATAGCCCTGGCCGTGATGACCACGCCCGTGGCACCGGCGGCCATTACCAACGTGCAGGTGACCGCCACGGCCCGCACGCTGCGTCTCACCTGGACCCGAGCCACCACGGGCGGTCTACCCACTGGCTATCGGGTGCAGTGGCGCGTTGCGGGCACGACCACGGACTTCCAGACGGCGGCCGTCATCGGTACGGCCCACGAGCTGACGGAGCTCACGCCGGGCACGACCTACGACCTGCAGGTGACCGCCTTCAACCAGGTAGGAGATGCCTCGCCCACGACACAGCGCGCAACCACGGGGCCACTGGTGCCGGGCGTGCCGACGGCGCTGCAGGCCGCCCCCGGCGCTGACAGCCAGATGACCCTGACCTGGACCGCGCCCCCCACTGGGACGCCGGCCATAGGTTACCGCATTGAGCGGTCGGCCGACGTCACTCCCCGCGTGTGGACTGAGGTGGTGTCCGACACCGGCAATACCCACGTAACCTGGCGCGACCGCGGTCTGGCCGCGGCTACGGTTTACCATTACCGCGTGACGGGCCGCAACGCTGCCGGCCTGGGCACTCCCTCAGCCGTGACACAGGGGAAGACGCGGCCACAGCTGGCGCTCAAGGCCACCGCCCCCTATCCGCTCAAGGCCTACCAGTGGCCAGCCACGACGGCTCCGGTCACTCATACCTGGACGGCGCATGATACCACGGTGTCCCTGGACATGGTGGGCCAAGTGAGTGGCCCGAACGGCTGGTGGCGCGTGCTGCGCTTCGGAGAAGCGGCGAGTGGACCCTACTGGCTACCCACCGACGCAACTACCGTCACAGGGTCTACCACGTCCCTGCCCCAGGCCCCCGACACGCCCGGCACCCTGAAGGCCACCGCCACCCACGACACCGTCGCCCTGACCTGGACCGCGCCCACGACAGGCGGCACCGTCACTGGCTACCGCCTGTGGCGCCAGACGGGCACGGGTACCCTGGCCATCCTCGGCAATGACTTGGCCGCCGACGCTCTGACCCACACGGATACGGGTCTGACGGCGGAGACCACCTACCAGTACCGGGTGCAGGCGCTGGCGGCCGCTGGGGCAGGCCCGCGCACCGCAGCTGTCAGTGTGACCACGGCGGCAGCCGTGACGCCCCGCGTCCACAACTACGGCCCGGGATCCCACACGATGACCATTCCCACCGGCTACCAGACGCTGTATATACAACTCTGCGGCGGCGGTGGTGGGGGCGGCGGGGCCAACTTGGAGGACAAGTATTCCGGGGAAATTGGCGGCCAAGGAGGCTGCACCTTCGCCTCCTTCCCCCTCAAGTCCGGGGACACCTGGACGCTGGCCATTGGCTCCGGCGGGGCTGGGGGCGACACGGACGAAGACGACCCGGACGATGGACGCAACGGGACGGCCTCCTTCCTGCGTCGCAACGGATCGGTGGTGGCGACCGGCGCCTATGGCCACGGCGGAGAGGCCGCTGTGGGTTGGTACCAGAGCGCCACCACCGGGGCGACGTCGGGTCACTCCCGCCAATTTCCTGAGGCCTGGCCCGGCGACGCCTCGGCACCCCGCGGGGGCCGTCGCGGTACGTGGCTTCCGGTACGCGATGGTCGTCGTGGTGCATCCGGCTTGGCCCGCGTCTTGCTGGTCTGAAGGGGGAGAATCAACGTATCAGGGAAAGCTTCGGGGGCCATCCCGAAGCTTTCCCTGGGCCCACATAGTGAACGCCACTGGGCCGTAACCCCATATTGGCGCCAGATCTGTGCTACCCCACCAGAGGGTAGCACGCAATGCTGTTCGCTCCGGGCCAGCCGAAGTGTTTGGGCTGTCAGAGGGTGTGACAGCCCCAGGTCGTCGAGGGCCATAGCGTGACCCTGACACCGGTGCCAGGACGAAGCGGTCCAGGCACGACCAGGTCCAGCGGCGTGACGGGATTTACCAATATCATGGCCAGGCCAGGCGGTAGCGCCTACGACAACGGGAGGTCGTGTCACGAATCAGTTGGGATTGGCCGGGACCCGCTGGAGCCGGTCCACGCTCAGTCGAGTTCGTGGCCGACGTACCCGCCTGACGGCTGGCCCCGAGCAACATAAGCGGACTTGGAACGCTCAGGAGCGCAGTCCCTGCCTACAGCCCGAGTCTGGCTGGGGTCGTAGCCAGGTCCGTTTCCAAGGGCAGCCGCGAAAAGATAGTGTAGCAAGGCCATGCCTTGGCTCGGTACGCTGAAGCGCTGAGGCCGTGTAGACCGATTCGGGTCGTCTTGCCAAGGCCACTGAGGTCCCCCAGGTTCCCTGCCCCGCAAAGTATACTGTTGACTGTAGGGGGAATTCGTTCCGCCTTTTATTCAGTATCTGTGTTGATGAACGGTCAGTTGCGTGAAGCTCTCCTCTGCTCTATTCGGTACAGTGATTCTGGGTATGCTGATAGGCGTGGTCCTCACACAGTGTATATTGCCCCCGGCGCCCCCAGCTACAGGCGCGGCGGAAGAAACTGTCCTGCCCATTCCGACTGCAGGAGAAGCCGCTTCCGAGACCGAGGCAGTCATAAATCTACCACCCGGTATACCTGATGGCGCGGAACTGGCCCACGTGATTCGCGTTTTGGACGGCGGCACTATCGTGGTTGACCTGCATGGAACAGAGGAAATTGTTCGGTACATCTTGCTGGATCCCCCACAGCAGGATGAATTTCTCTACAACGAGGCGGCCAAGCTCAACCAGTTGATTCTGGGCAACAGACCCATATATCTGCTGCGGGACGTCAGTGACCGAGATGATCAGGGACGCCTGTTGCGGTATGTATATTCCGAAGATAGCGTGTTGGTCAATGCGGAAATTGTCCGCCAAGGCATGGCCAAAGTGGTGATGTCTTCAACAGATACCCGTTTTCAGCCTCTCATGGAGGAAGCAGAGCGGGAAGCAGAAGAGAGTGGCGTCGGACTCTGGGACTAAAGGAGGTTGCTACGCCAGAAATCTTGCCTGGATCTATATTTGTTATGTCAAATCATCTGGTGCTGGTACGTTTGCGCACGAGCAGGACATAACCAATCCCCAGGATTGCGGCAAAGCTATACCATTGAATGGCATAACTGAGATGGTTGCCTTCGGTAAGCTCCTGGATCTGGCCGGATTTCCGTGGCAATTTTCCCGCATGGGGAGCAGATGTCTCCTGCAACAGGAACATGGGTTCCAGTTCCATGTCCCAGTGTTCCTGTAAGGCGGTCAGATCCTCTCGATACCAGAGGTTATCCCGGGGAATATCTACTTGACGGCCTCCAGCTTCCTCCAGACTCAGTGACTGGGACCTCTGCAGCAGGCCCCGGATTTCCACGGCACCGGTTTCTTCGTGGAAAGAGGACCAGTCGTTGGTCACCGCAGCGATAGGAATCCAGCCTCGATCCACCATTAGAATGCGGTCTGAACCCTGAAGACGAAAGGCAGTGAACAGATGAATGCCCGGATCAGACTTGTAGAACCGATTCTTGATACCCACCTGGTGAGAATAGTCAAAGGTACCCACAGCGTAGGCCCTTCGGTCATGCAGTGCATTCTCATCCCATGTACCTAGTTCGTTCATACTGATAGGGGGCGCTTCCCACTGCGCCTGGAGACGCCGGTTTTCCCCTCGCCGCCATTCCAGACGGTCCAGTTGCCAGAAGCCCAGTTGGATGAGTCCTGCCATGCCGAGCAGAATCAAAAAAGAAGGCAAGATCCACTGGCGCGAAAACAGTAAAACCAGGATTCCGAAACCACCTTGCACCGGATTGACTGCCGCTCGGCCCAGGTTCTGTTTACTACGCTCAGCCACGACGAAACAGGTTCCTGAACCAGTTCATGATTCGGTGACCCATGCTCCTTTGCACCGGCTTGTTGTCCCCACCAACATCAAGGATCCATTCATGGGTGGCTGTTCCCGCTTCGGAACGGATCTCCAGATACAGTGTCCATTGTCCCGGTGTAGCCAGGAACAGGTGCCCTTCATAGAACAGTTTATTCACGGCTTTCTCGTGCGTTGCCTGAGCTTGTACAACTTCAGCTTCATGTGCCACAGGTTCAGCTCTGAGGGTGACATCGGCATGCAGGATTGGGTACGTCTGTTCCGGCTTGTCCGGTAAAGGCTCATTCACGGAGACTGTCACGTGCATTTCCCCTGTCTCGGCAGGCCAGGGTTCGATCCAGACATACAGGATGTAGGGTCCCACGGGCTCATGCGCCAGCAGGGGTTCACCCGTGCCATGGGCGTAAACAGCGGCGATGGACCCTAAGCTGCAAACCAGAACCATAACCAACCCACAGATCAGAGCAAAAGGAAACCGACCCATACCTCTTCCTTAGGCCAGATTCTTATTCTGTGGTTCTGGCAACGTCCACCTCCTCGTCAAGATCAGCAGAACCGTTGCTTGCCGTTCGGGTCAGATGTTGGGCCAGCAGAATCACTACGCCAGCAATGTACATCATGCTGGTGGGAATCCACATGATAATGCCTGCCAGTTGCTGGTCCTGCATCAGGTTCATGCCCCATATCCGGGGAACGGTTTCGTAGTGGGCGTATACAGGAAAATCCACGAAGCTTAGCAATGCCCCTATAACCACATGCGGCGGGACACAAAGCAACAGGACCATCATCTTGCCCATAAGAGAGACAGAGCCATGCAGACGGGGACCAAAGCCAAATATGGGCCACCAGAACAGCATACCCGCGCCAAAGAAGGTAATGTGTTCCAGATCATGAATCCAGGCATTGCCCTGGGCCAGATTGTAGAGTTGGGTATCGTGCCACAGAAGGATCGCCCCCACATACAAGACATAGAGGACTCCCAGAGAAGACACACGGCGCACCCCGGAGCGAAATGCCGAATCGCCTCGTAAAGGGCGGGTGATCCACACGCGGATTGCCCGGGGCATACCCCAGAGGGTAAGGGCAAAGGGATGCGACCAATGCAGGAGCACCGGCACGAACATGAGCAACAACACGTGCTGGATCATGTGCATATACAGGAGCAGCGATCCAAAGACGTCAATAAAGGACAGCAACGCACCCAACAGGCAGAACCCACCCAGGAGAAAGCTGGCAAGGTTTTTTCCGGTGGCAAGCCTGATACACCCCCGAGACCGCAGGCGCAACCAGCCTCTTATATAGCAATACGCCAATAGCCCGGACACAGCCAGGACATCAATGCGCCACTCCCAGGTCGTTAGGACTGCGCCCAGAACCGGATGCATGCCGCTGGCCTCGTTGTGCTGCAACCGTCCCTGTCAGGTGTGACGGGAATATACCCTCTTACAGCTTGAAGTAACGCGGGTGGGCCAGCCTAGGGAATTAAAGATGGTGGGACACCTGGCCAATCAGATACAGGGCCGGATAAAAGAAAATCCACACCAGGTCCACATAGTGCCAGTAAATGGCACAGGCTTCCACACCCCAGTGTTGTTCCACTGAGTACACATCATTGCGTCCATTCCGCCATACGATGGCAATAAAAATAACACCGGTAATGACATGGATGGCATGCATGCCCGTCATACCGAATATAACCGCCCCGAATACACCGTCGCCAGGACCGATATGATGTTCCACGAACGGCAAATGAATGACGCCCCATTCAAATATCACCACGCCCAAAAGAAATATCACACCCAGGGCACCCGTGACGAGCAGGCTGTTAAGGAAATCCTGCTTCCGACCATGAGCAATCGCTACTTCAGCGCGATTCATAAAGTAACTGCTGGCCAGCAACACCACCGTTACTACTAGCCCCACTACCTGATCCAGTTCGGGACGCACAATATGGCCATCTTCCTGCCATAAGGCAAAACGAGTAATGAGGAGCCCGCCGAAGAGGAAGAGCTCAGAAAAGAAGAACAGCCACAGGCCTATACGATTGTTGCGGGTGGCAACCTTGTAGACCTGCAGGGCATCAGCGGCAACAGTACTCATCTGCTAGTGACCTTCCTCTTCCCGCCAAAGACTGGTGATATGCATGAAATAGTAGACAACCAGGGCTGCCTTGGCGGCTCCGATAATCATCAGAATGGTGGCGCTGGACGTCAGGAGAGCCACATAATATTCAATTACGGTCAATACAAAAAGCAGGATCCCAACAATGATTCCCTGCCGAAATATGGACTTCTTGGGCATAGGCATTCAGGAGATACCGGTATGAACTGCAGCCTCAGGCGTGGGCCGGGTCCGTGGATTGGTCCATCGTGACATATTCTTCTTCCAAGCCGTAGTCATAAGGTTCCCCCACGACCCGCAGCGGTGCGGCATAACTATGCTCCGGTACCGGCGAGGGAATCTGCCATTCCGGTGAGCGGGAACGCCATGGATTGCTGGGAGCCCTGACCCCGATTTCGGCACTAACGAGCAGATTGTAAATCATGATGAGGACAGAAATGCCTATCAGAAAAGCGGCAATGGTTGTTTCCAGGTGCCGGGCCTCAATCAAACCTCCTCCCAGCAGGGGATCGTAATCAACAATGCGCCGACGCATGCCCATGGTGCCTACAGTCATTTGCCCAATACTCATGAGCCAGAAGGCCGGCGTCATGATGAAGAAATGCAATTTACCCAGGGCCTCGTTATACATTCGTCCGGTTATCTTGGGGAACCAGAAATATATGGCAGCGAAGAAGGGAAAAACAAATCCGCCAAAGAGCGTAGCGTGAAAATGGCCGACTACGAAATAGGTGTCATGCAGGTACAGATCGGACGCCACGGTAGCCAGGATAGGTCCTGTCAGCCCCCCTAGCAGGAACACTGAGATAGCCCCCAACGTGAACAGCATGGGTGTGGGAAACCGCAAACGCCCGCCCCACAGGGTTGCTACCCAACTAAAGAACTTCACACCAGTGGGTACCGCCACCAGCAGGGTGGATAACATGAAGGGAATACGCAGGTAGGGAGAATAACCTGAAGTAAACATGTGGTGTCCCCACACCAGAAAACCCACCAAGGCAATGGCAAGACTGGAAAGAGCTATCCACTTGTAGCCAAAAAGGGGTTTGCGGGAGAACACAGGCAACAGTTCGCTAATAATGCCCAGCCCAGGTAAAACGAATACGTACACCGCCGGATGAGAATAGAACCAGAAAATATGCTGGAACAACACAGGATTGCCCCCGCCATCCGGGTCAAAGAAGCCCATCCCCAGTGCCCTTTCCGACAGGCCCATGAGGAACGCCGTGCCGATGGCCTGGGTGGCAGTCAACTGGATCAGACTAGTCGCCAGTACCGCCCAACAGAAAATGGGAATACGAAACAGATCCATGCCCGGGGGACGCATGGTCATGATGGTCACAATCAGGTTGATGGAGCCCAGAATGGACGATAACCCGACGAAATAGATGGCCAGGAACAGGAATTGATAGCCAACAGGACCTGTGGTACTGAGAGGAGGATAGGCTGTCCAGCCGGCATCAAAACCACCCAGGAAGATACTCGCCATGAGCAAGACCGCACCTGGAACATTGATCCAGAAGGCAAAGGCATTGAGTCGGGGGAAAGCCATATCTTCTGCCCCGATCATCAGGGGCACCAGATAGTTGCCCATGCCACCGACGCCCAACAGGATGGCCGCAATGACGGTCCAGCCATGCAAGCCGATCAGCTTGTTGTACATATTCAGACCCAGGAACTGCAGGTCTGCCTGTGCCAGTTCAGCCCTGAAAATCAAGGCAAAGGAACCGCCAATCATGAGCAGCAGCAGGGAGGTGACCGAATACTGGATCCCGATTACCTTGTGATTGTAATCAGTCGAGAAATAACGAGTCCAGGCTGGCTTATCGGTCGGTGGCCCATGATGCAAGGGAGTAGCCTTGCCGCGACACCACTGCAGCCAGTCGTCAATAGAACCTACACCCCACATGAAGGCAAAGCCACCCGTGAGGCCTCCTACGACAAATACGATTTCCTTGTCCCAGAAGTGATCCATGCCTGCAAGCAAGCGCCATACCATGGCTACCACCATGCCCAGCACTGTGCCGGCCGCCTGATACAGCAAGCCGCGGGTCAAACCCAATTGCATCAACATCGCTAGCTCCCAGCTATGGTTCCCATAAAACCTGACGGCTTATTCTTGCTGTTCCGCAATCCAGGCATCAAATTCCGCCTGTTCCACCACTCTCACGTCGGCCAGCATGTAAGCATGCCGCAGGCCACACAGTTCAGCGCAGCGAATCTGAAAATCACCTAATTCGGTGGGTGTGACTCGCATTTCCGTGGCGATGCCTGGAACCAAATCCTGTTTGACGCGCCACTCTACTACCCAGAAAGAATGCAGTACATCATCAGCCAGCAGGGAAAGCCGCAAGGGCTGGTTCACGGGCACTACCATTTGGGTCGACTGAAACTCCCCGTGTTCAGGATAGCTGAAGCGCCATGCCCACTGTAACCCCGTGGCCTCAACCGTCATTTCATCAGGTTGCTCGGCGGTAACGGCGGCCAGATCCCGTACCCCAATAACGGCAAAGATGCCAACCACAAACAGAGGCACGACTGTCCAAATAATTTCCAGGGCCGCATTGCCATGGAAATAGTCCCCCTCCAATTCCTCTTCCCCTTTACGGGCCCGAAATACGATCATGGAATAGCCCATGACGACCAATACGATCGAACCGGCTCCGGCAATCAGCCAGATGTGCTGACCAATCAGGTTGTCAATAATGGCAGCTTGTGCACTTGCTTGTGAAACCGGCAAGGGTAGGGAAAGATCAAGAATCCACTGGATTACCAAGGTGAATACAATCACGAGAAAAGCGACAGCAAGAAAGTGTCGAGTTCTAGTGCTCCGCATCCTTAGCAAATCCTGTTCAGCGTTTCGGTAATGGGCTCAAGAAGAGTAACTGGCCACAAGGGCGATTATATCATGGGGCCTGTCAATCCCCTGCGAATTCTCCCTCATAGAGATGGCAAATTCTGACGCCAGGCATGGCCAAGAAAAAGCCCTGTTTACACCTGTCCGAACTTATGATTCCCACCCAGGCCACCATCCCCGTTAAGGCATTTCTTGAAGCCTTTACCGTCTTCTCATGAACCTGTTATAGTGTGGAACCACACACTAACGGCTACCACAGGACAGGAAGTATGTGCCAACCCCACACCCACCCTCCGGATGAGGAACAGTGGTTCCTGGAACATCCCCACCTACACACGTTCATAAAGACCGTCAATCAGGCCCGGCAGATGTACACAGAGCCCCGGTCAATCCTGGCTGCTATCCGATCTGAATTCGAGGATTTGCTGATGGATCCTGAATGGCTACCGGCGAAATTCCTGAATCCTTCAGCCAAGAGTGGTATGGGGAGTGGCATTGGCATGTGGCTATTGTACCGAGCAGGTGACGGTGATCTGGCCTTCTCTTCCCTGGTAGTGCCAGCCGGCAGCACAACACCTGTGCACGATCACCTAACCTGGGGTCTGGTTGGTTTGTACAGGGGTACCCAGCAAGAGACAGTGTATTGCCGCCAAGATGACGAAACGCAGACTGACAGAGCAGTCCTTACGGTCCAGGATCAGATACAACTGCAACCGGGTGACTGTTACGAACTCCTACCTCATAACGACATCCACAGTGTACTCACGACATCAGAGGAGACATCCGTATCGCTGCATCTTTTGGGCAATGACAATGGTTGTACCTGGCGCCATCAATTTGATCCGGAACAGCAACGGGTCACTCCCTTTCGTTCTGGTTGGCTCAATGCGGCCTGTGGTGACTATTGACCTCAATTCGCCTCTTGGTTGCTATGGCTGATTTTTCCAGGAATAGACTGTACCACCTGAGCACCCACAGAAGGTCTCAAGACACGGCAAGGCTGAATTCTCTGGCCATTTGGGAAATAACCTCGTTCCCTGCCAAGACAAAGTGTTGCATCTACCAGGATTTCCTGGTTCGGTTATTGTCTAGAGATTGCCTGAGCCTTTTGTTCAATTTGGCAGTCTCGCGAATCTGGATTACTCTTTAGTAACTTCCCTGTTGCATAGAGAAAGCATGGTTTTCCACCTTCTTTCTGAGGTCCGACACCAATCTGCCCAGTGCTCTGCAGGCACCGTGGTTCTTGCCTTGGACCAAATCCTCCTTTTGTCTCATTCCCACGCTTTCCCCTAAATGCCCCTATGGAATCCAAGACAATCAATTCTGAGCTCTCCCTTAATCCTGAGTTTGGTGCAAGCCCTCGGCTGGTTGTTGAGCCTGACCGTGTCGCGCCCGAAGAGGCGTCAGAGGAAATTGCAGAGGTGCCGGCACCGGAAGAAGGCGGACTGACTTTCGGTGATGGAGTGGCACAATTCCGCATTCAGATGGAATCGCAGGGACTGGCCGAGAATTCCATTAAGGCGATCTTTCACGATCTGACGATTCTGGCGGACTATTTTCAGGAGAGTACCTTGATCCGTCCGGTTGATCAGGAGGACTTGGAGGGATTTCTCCATTGGCTGGAGTTTGAACGGGGCATTCCCTGCAATAAGAAAACTTTGGCCCGGCGCATCACATCCCTGAAAACCTTTTTTCGTTGGCTGGTACAACAGGAGTTCATTCCCCGAGACCCGGCGGAAACGATCAGTCAGGTCAAGGCTGATCCCTACCTGCCTGTAATCCTGGACAAGAACGAAGTACGTCGATTGATGGAAACAGCCTCAGGCATTTTCTGGGACTACCAGAAACCTGATGCTCGTCCTGTGTTGCTCCTGTCTCTCCTGTTGCAAACCGGAATCAAGAAGCG
The DNA here is from genome assembly GCA_034422235.1 of Anaerolineales bacterium. Lineage (GTDB taxonomy): Bacteria > Chloroflexota > Anaerolineae > Caldilineales > Caldilineaceae > Bin34. The sequence continues at coordinate 89,471 of DAOUJU010000014.1, forward strand.
GGAATGCGTTCGCTTGCAGTATAGCGATTTCGATTTTGACAACCGTAATCGCGGCACTCTGGCCATCCAGTACCCTCCTGATGCCCCGTCGCACAAATCCCGTTCGGTGCCCATTTCATATGCCGTACAATCCTATCTGACTCAGTACAAGCTGCAATACACACCTGATTCAAAAGATCACAGCCCCGTCTTCAATTGTACGGATCGGAATCTGGAATATGTACTGGAGGAACTGGGACAGGCGGCCAGCATACGAAGCTGCAAGGTTGGGTTTGAGGTCTTGCGCTGGACCTGTGCCGTCAACGACTTTCGCACAGGCATAGCCGAAGCTGACTTGATGCAGAAACTTGGTTTGTCCAAGGCCGCCTGGCGTGACACTCTCGCCCGCATCAGAATGTTGGGATAACCCGTTCCCTTGCCAATTCCCGGGTGAGAGCCACCCATTCCCCTATACTCAGGGTTTCCGCACGCCGCGCGGGATTGATTTCAGCAGACATGAGCAGTGTTCTTGCTCGTGCCTTTGACACTGACAAGCCTTGACTCAGAGAATTGACCAGTTGCTTCCGCTTCTGGCCGAAGCCAGCCTTCGCCACCGCAAGCACCCAGCTGCCATCAATTCCCTCGTAACGGGATGCCGGGTATGTTCGTAACTCAACGACTGCACTATGCACCTTGGGAACGGGAAAGAAGGCGCCAGGCGGAATGCGCAGGATCAGGGAACATTCCGCATGGAACTGGGCCCCGACGGATAACAGAGACATGGTGCCCGGTTTCGCACATATCCTTTGGGCAACATCTTCCTGGACGAGCAAGACAGCCCGTGCCGGCCTGGGACAGAAGTGATCGTAAATGTGGCGGATGATACGGCTGGCAGCATGATAGGGCAGATTGGCCACCACCTTGTAATGACCGCCGGGGCCTGACCGTTCTCTGATGTCGAACAGTGTTCTTATATCTGTCGCCAATATATCCTGGTGGACTATATGCACCCGTGAGTCATCATGCCAGGCCTGTTCCAGGATTGGTACCAGACGTGAGTCAATTTCGACCGCAACCAGCTGTTTTACCTTTGGGGCCAGATGCCGGGTCAGTCCACCCAGTCCGGCTCCTATCTCCAGCACCCGGTCGTCAGGTTCCAGCTCTGCAGCCAGGGCAATTCGTGCCAGATAGGTCTCATCCAACAGGAAATTCTGGGACAGCGATCTCTTTGGGTGCAACTCATGTGCCCGCAGCAGATCGATTTGCCAGTTATTCATCACCCAGGCTGAAGACGGACATGAAGGCCTCTTGCGGGATTTCGACCTGTCCAACCATCTTCATGCGCCTTTTCCCTGCCTTCTGTTGGGCCAGAAGTTTGCGCTTCCGGGTGACATCCCCTCCGTAGCATTTAGCCAGTACATCCTTGCGCAGGGCTTTGACATTGGCGCGGGAAATCACCTTGTTGCCAATGGCCGCCTGAATGGGAACTTCAAACATCTGGCGGGGAATCAGCTTTTTCATTTTACTGACCAGTTTTTGGCCGCGGCCATAGGCCTTGTCCCGATGGATAATCGTGCTCATGGCATCAACGGGCTGACGATTGACCAGAATGTCCAGCTTAATCATGTCGGAAGGCAGGTACTCATCAAATTGATAGTCGAGACTGGCGAACCCACGGGTGACTGACTTCAAGTCGTTGTAGAAATCCACGATGATTTCAGCCAGGGGCATCTGATAGCGCAGTTCCACCCGGTGGGTATCCAGCCACGTTTGGCTCTTGACCTTGCCTCTGCGGTTGGTCACCAGTTCCATTACGCTCCCGATGTATTCTCCAGGCGTGTAAATGTTGACATCACACCAGGGCTCGGCAATGTAATCGATCTGTGTAGGATCCGGCATTTCTACCGGACTTTCAATCCAAAACTGGGTACCGTCCGTACGTCCCACTTCATACTTCACGGATGGGGATGTGAATATGACATCAAGCTCATATTCCCTTTCCAGCCGTTCCTGCACGATTTCCATGTGGAAGAGACCCAGGTAACCTACACGGAAACCAAAGCCCAGGGCATGACTGGTTTCCGGCTGGATGGAGAGTGCCGCATCGTTCAGCTGTAGCTTGTCCAAGGCATCGCGCAGGTCAACGTAGTCTTCACTTCGTGTGGGATAGAGACCCGAAAATACCATGGGAATCATGGGCTGATATCCGGGCAGGGGAGTGATGTTCTCTCCTGCGGCCAAAGACAAAGTCTCGCCCACTTCAAGGTCCCGAACACTCTTGAGGCCTGTAGCGATATAGCCCACCTCTCCGGTTTGCAATGTTGCGGCCGCGCGCATAGCTGGCAGGAGATAACCAATTTCTACCGGTTCAAACCGATTTTGGCCATTTACGCCTACCAGTTCGTCCCCTTGGCCCAGCCTACCATCCACCACTCTTACGTGTGCGATTACCCCTTTGTAGAGATCATAGTGACAATCAAAAACAAGCGCCCGCAGGGGAGCCGCAGGTTCTCCCGCGGGGGGTGGGATATCACGAATGACAGCCTGTAGCACCTGATCGATATTGATATGGTTCTTGGCACTGATACAGGGAATGGTGTCGGCTTCTACCCCCAGCAGATTTTCCAGCTCCTCCGCAATGCGTTCAGGCCAGGCAGAGGGAAGATCGATCTTGTTGATGACCGGCACGATTTCCAAATCCAGTTCCAGGGTGGTATAGAGGTGGGCCAATGTCTGCGCCTGGATACCCTGTGTGGCATCCACTACCAGGATGGCTCCCTCACAGGCACTGAGCGCACGGGTAACCTCGTAGCTGAAATCCACGTGCCCCGGAGTATCAATGAGGTTCAATTCATAAGTATGTCCTTGCTCGGTCCATGACATGCGTACCGCACTGGCTTTGATCGTGACTCCCTTTTCTCTCTCCAGGTCCATGGAGTCCAGATGCTGACTAAGCATGTCGCGGGAAGAGACTGTTTCCGTATGATGCAGCAAACAATCGGCCAGAGTGCTTTTGCCGTGGTCGATGTGCGCAATGATACAGAAATTGCGAATATCAGATTGTTGCATTACGAGCCATTCCCATGGTTGTGCGCATCCAGTCGGCCATGTGGCCAATTCCGTCCGCCACTGTAACTTGCGGTTCCCAATCCAGGCTGATCCGTGCCCGTTGTATGTCAGGACACCGGCGATGGGGATCATCGGCATGCAAGGGTGGAGCAAAGACCAGTCCCGCTTCATTTCCCAAGGCTCGATTGATGAAATGGGCGAGATCAAGCATGGACCACTCGTCCGGATTGCCTATATTGACTGGCCTTACCTCGTCGCTTTCCAGAAGCAGATGCAAACCTCTGACCGTATCGGACACGTAGCAGGGACTGCGTGTCTGTTTGCCATCACCGTAAATGAGCAGCGGTTTCCCTCTTAGAGCATTCACCACAAAATTGGGAATGGCCCGACCATCATCCAGGCGCATCCGGGGACCGTAGGTATTAAAGATACGCGCAATTCTGGTAGACATACCGTATTCCCGGTAGTACGCCATGACCAGAGCTTCCCCGAAACGCTTGCCTTCATCGTAACAGGAACGTTCTCCCACGGAATCCACATTGCCGTGATAGTCTTCTGTTTGCGGATGCACCTCAGGGTCCCCATAGATTTCGCTGGAACTAGCGTACAGGAATCGAGCGCCCTTCGTTCTGGCCAATTCCAACAGGTTCCACATACCCAGGCTGTGAGCACGCAGAATGTCCAGCCTGAGTGATCCGAAATCCTTGGGACTTGCTGGACTGGCCAGATGCAAGATCGCATCCACCGGACCCGCACATTCCCACGACTCACTGATGTCCTGGTGCCGAAAGGCAAATCCCTGGCAATCCATCAGATGGGCGAGATTCTGGTGGCGCGATCCCGTGAGTTGCGAATCCACACCAAGCACTTCATATCCCGCTTTCAGCAGATGTTCACTCAGATGACTCCCGATGAAACCAGCGGCTCCACAGACAATCACACGCACAATACAGAATCCTTGACCCACTAAAGCGATGTAAATTTCGCAAGACGATACAGAAGTGAGGCGACCAGTTGCTGCCAAGACTAACCCTTGGTTCCATAATATCACGCCTCCACAGGCCAATGGGGGAGAAGCCAGGACATAGTGGACACTGCTTTAGTCAAGTATTCGCCTGACGGTAACAGACGATCTTCTCGCCACCAGGATGGTAGACACACAGTGGTGTACTCAGTCTCCCCCTTCCCGTCCTGTGGTGCCCTCCTGACTCACTCCTTGATCAGGTATTTCGCTCCATATTCATATTGGAGCGGACTGAGCGCTGTTGGGGGTAGCCAGTCTGATCTTCGCTATGCTAGAGGCAACTCGCAGCGATTCGCGAAAATGATATACTGCCCGGCTACCTTGATGTCATCACATTCCATTCGATATCTACAGCCAGAATACCGCACTGTTATGGCTGATATCGCTATGGCGAATACATTGACACAAATTCAGGACGCTGTACACTTGTTCCACTTCCCGGAAATTGATTTTCGGCCCAAGAGGAGGACTGGAAGGCATGTCAAGACACCGGCATGTTTACCGTTTTAACGGTGTCCTTCTCGGACCTGATTCGTTGGCCAGACCGCGTTGCCGTATCTCATGTGAGCCCATCAGATCCAAGATGAACGTTAGCGAAGCTCGTATCTTTCCCGGCGCCTATCACGATTCCGCAGTCCTGATGCAGTTGCAACAGGAATTGCTGGCGCAAGAAGGAATTCAGGAAGCAGGGGCTGTAATGGGGACTCCCGCTAACAGGGAACTACTACGGGAAGTGGGTCTGCAAACACCCCAGACAGAAACAGCAAAATCCGATGATCTCATAGTAGTTGTGAAAGCTGTCCATCTGTCTGCAGCTCACAACGCCCTGAACCAGATCGAGAGATTCCTGGAGAAGCGGCGACACCATGCCGCAGGGGAGTATCGTCCGAAGTCTCTGGAGTATGCCGTCCACTTATTACCTGAAGCCAGATGGGTTCTGGTATCGGTACCAGGGGAATACGCGTCAGCTGTGGCCCAACGGGCCCTGGATCTGGAGCGGAATGTATTTCTCTTCAGTGATCACGTGTCATTGACGGAGGAGTTGGCGCTCAAGCAGAAAGCCAGAGGGCGAAAACTGATGGTCATGGGGCCTGATTGTGGTACGGCCATACTGGATGGTATCGGCCTGGGATTTGCCAATCAGGTACGTCGGGGTCCTGTCGGGTTGGTAGGGGCCTCTGGCACGGGACTACAACAGATTGCCTGTCTCCTCCATACCAGCGGTACAGGGATATCCCAGGTCTTTGGATGTGGCGGTCGTGATCTGTCTTCCGATATCGGTGGAATTACGGCGCTGCAGTGTCTGGATTACCTTGAACAGGATGCGGCAACTCATGTTCGTGTGCTTGTGTCCAAGCCACCAGACACTGACACGGCTGAGAAAATTTTGTCCCATTTGGCAACCCAGCAGACCCCAACCGTAGTTTTGTTCCTTGGTCAATTTCCTGTCTCTAGCCAGCCCCTATCACCTTCGCAGTCGGTGCTTCAGGCCGAATCCCTGGATCATGCGGCCAACTTGGTGAGTTCCTTGCTGGCTTGGCACCGGATTCCGGCATCTGAGCCTGAATTCGGACCGACCGATAGGGTGGGTAGTCGAAAGTGGTTACGAGGGCTTTTCGCGGGAGGTACCCTGGCAACCGAAACGGTTGATTTGCTCGCTCGCTACGGAGTAGTGCTCGCCCATAAGACAGATATTGTGTCCCCGCACCCTGAGGAACATGAAGGCCATTGGATTCTGGACTTGGGCGATGATGATTTCACCCGTGGCCGGTTACATCCGATACAGGACAACCAACTCCGCATCCGATATCTGCTTGAGGCCGCCCGGCATCCCGAGACAGCCGTCATTCTGTTCGATCTGGTACTGGGTTATGGTGCTCATGCTGATCCTGCCGCTGATTTTGTGCAGGCCATAAGCACTATCCGAGCGGAGTCTCCAGACTCAGGTCCTCTGTTTATGGCTCTCGTTGTGGGTACGGATAGCGATCCACAGGGACTTGCCCGACAGATCCTGCGTCTGGAGGATGCAGGAATTCAGGTCTTTTCCCGCATTACCCCTTGTGTGCAGCAACTGCTAACCCGACTGGAGACAGACAGGTTCTTCCGCTCTTCTGATAGTACCAGGCAGGAAAGCTTCGCAGCCATCAATGTGGGCTTGGAGACTTTCGCCCAAAGTATTCGAACCCAGGGCGGGAAGGTGCTGCAGGTAGCTTGGTCACCGCCACCGCCGCAGAGTGAAGAACTCCGCGATATTCTGTCCCGTATGCGTTGACACAGGCTTGGCTCCAGGTCTTGCAGACCCAGGGGCCATATGGCTCCGGTTCCTCTCATTATTCACCTTGCCCTTTTTTGCCCTACAATGACACCATCGCCTTAACGTGAATGTCGGTTCATGGGTGTTAGTCAATAGCCCACGAGCCAGCCTTGACCTGACTATGGATATACAGGACGCCAACCAGACTGCAGTGGAACGCATGCTGGCCGCGCACCCTGTCCTGACCGGTGTCGGACAGGCCCAGGATGTGATTCCCGGGATGCATGATGGTCTGTTTCTCCATGCCGGTCCCCCCATCGCATGGCCAGACATGCCCGGACCGATGCGCGGTGCCGTCATCGGGGCTCTGATTTTCGAAGAACTGGCCCAGGATAGCGAAAGTGCCCAGGCAATGGCAGCATCCGGCACAATTACCTTTGCACCCTGTCACGAATATAACGCCGTTGGTCCCATGGCAGGTCTGATTTCCCCATCCATGGCCGTTTATCAGGTGAAGGACACGGTTACAGGTCTCACCGCCTTCTCAGGCATAAACGAGGGATACGGCAAAGTACTGCGGTACGGGGCTTATCAGGAAGACGTACAGGAACGCCTGCGCTTCCTCAACTCAACATTTGCTGAGGTAGTACATGAGGCTATTCAGGGGATCGACGGCCTTGACCTGAGGGCCTTAATTGCGGAATCGCTGCACATGGGTGATGAAGCCCATAACCGCAGTCGGGCTGGTGGATTGTTGTATTTGAAGGCATTGGCCCCTGCCATTGCCCAGAAAGCTCCCACTTCCGCAGTAGCGGAGGAGCTTCTCCAGTTTCTCGCCGACAATGCTCTGGCTTCCCTAAATCCGGTCATGGCGGCGGCCAAGGTAATGGCCCAGGCTGGACACGGCGTAGCAGGTAGCACCCTGGTGACTGTTATGGCCCGCAATGGGTTTGAATTTGGTATTCGCATCTCAGGATTGGGAGATCAATGGTTTACCGGTCCAGCCCCTACTCCCAATGGCCTTTATTTCCCGGGCTTTGACGCATCCCATGCCAACCCCGATATTGGCGACAGCACCATCACGGAGACCGCTGGAGTCGGTGCCTTTGCCATGGCAGCGGCTCCAGCTATTGTGACATTTGTCAGCGGCACCGCCCAGTTGGCTCTGGAAACTACTCATGAAATGTACGAGATCTGTTTGACTGAACATTCCTACTTTACGATCCCGGCTCTCGATTTTCGGGGTACCCCCGTAGGCATTGACTTGAGAAAAGTGGTGGAGACCGGACTGACTCCCAGGATCAATACAGGCATAGCTCACAGGGAAGCAGGCATTGGTCAGATTGGTGCGGGTCTGGTTCGCCCCCCTCTTGATGTCTTTACCAAGGCCTTGCTGGCTTTTGCCAAGCAATACGGATTTGCGGACTGACCTTAACCCGAAATAACCCTTGAAACTGTACGAAGGAGCCGTAGCGTGAAATTGTATGATCTGTCGCAACCTCTTAACCAGGACGCCCCATTCTGGCCGTTTTACCCACCCTTTGAGGTCAAGTATTTCAAACGCAAGCCGGAACATGGTGTCAATGCGCAGTATATTCAGACTTCCAACCATATGGGCACGCATCTGGATGCCCCTCGCCATTTCATGACAGGGGGCAAGACTATCGATCAGATCCCCGTTGAGTGGCTTTGGGGTGATGGGGTCATTGTGGACATGACTCATCTGGACGAACTGGACATCTTTACGCCGGAAGATCTCGAGTCCCGTGCCGACATCCAGGAAGGAGACATGCTGTTTATCAATACCGGCTGGAGTCGGCATGCCCAGTTTGGCTCCGACCCTGATGAGGAAAAGTATATTCATCGGCACCCTGGTCCTCATGCCAGCCTCTGTCCCTGGCTCATTGCGAAGAAAATCCATATCTGGGGTGTGGACATGATTTCGACCGATCATCCCATGAATCTGCCGATAGGGCGCTTTCTGGGGGCCGGAGGGCTGGAACACTGGAAGCGGGTTCGTGCCCTGGCCGAGTCCAAGTTTGGCGCTCGCCTGGAGGAGCTATTCCCGGAAGCTGACTATCAGTTAACCCACAACGCCCTCTTTCCCCACGACTGTATCCATGTCGAAAACCTGGGCGGCGATATAGGGCATCCGGACCTTCAGAACAGACGCATCAAGCTGGGAACTTTCCCCTGGTTGTTCAAGGGCGGTGAAGCGGCCTTTTGCCGCTGCCTGGCCTTTGTCGAATGAGTCACCTGACGCGCCAGCCATATGAAACCACCCCCCTTTGCCTACTTGCGGCCATCCTCTTTGGACGAAACCTGCTCTTTGCTGGCAGAGCATGGGGACGATGCCCGTGTGCTGGCAGGAGGACAGAGTCTGATTCCTGCCCTGAATTTCCGCCTGGCGGCTCCCGAGGTGTTGATTGACTTGCAGCAAATTCCGGACATGAGCTACTTGGAGCCAATGGCAGCATCAGGCCTGAAAATTGGGGCTATGTGCACACAGCGCAGCGCTGAACAGAGCGCACTGGTGGCATTGCGAACTCCGTTGCTGCACATGGCCTTGCCTTACGTAGCCCATGTCCCCATCCGGACCCGTGGCACGATCGGTGGTAGCTTGGCCCACAACGATCCGGCAGCAGAGTTACCGGCTGTCATGCTGGCGCTGGATGCAACCTATCACGTGCGCAGCATCAGGGGCGTCCGGCAACTGTCTGCCCATGAGTTCAGTTTGGGACTCTTTACTACCGCGCTGGAACCCGACGAAATTCTTACTGGTGTTCAGGTGCCGACGTCCCCTGTTACCTTTTCTACAGGCTTTGGATTCCAGGAATTCGCCCGGCGACATGGAGATTATGCCCTGGCGGGAGCTGCGGCCGTCGTGAGTACCGCGGATGGCAAGTCATGTTCCCACTGTCGTCTAGCCTGGTTTGGCTTGAGCGACGGCGCAGTGCTGGCGGATCGTCTGCCCTCTGCCATCGTTGGCCAGAAAGCGGATTTTGCGCATTGGGAAGAAGTGCTTGAGGACCACCTGCAGCACATGGATATAAACGCCGATATGCATGCAGACTCCGCCTACCGCACGCACTTGGCCCGGGTCTTGGGCCTCCGCGCACTCAGACAGGCCTGGGAGCAGGCTCGAAGCGTAGCCGACTCTAGCGAGATCCCATGAATCCGGAACCCGTCGCTATTTCTCTGACCATCAATGGCCAGGCCCAAGAGGCTCTGGTGGAACCCCGTCTGCTACTAAGCGATTTCCTGCGTCACGAACTGGGGCTGACGGGCACCCACGTGGGGTGCGAACATGGGGTTTGCGGTGCCTGTACCGTGTGGTTGGACAGCCAACCTGTACGATCCTGTCTGCTGTTGGCCGTTCAGGCTCAGGGAACTGCGATCACCACGATTGAAGGCATTGCACAGGGTGCAGAGGATTTGCACCCCATACAGGAAGCCCTCTGGCAGGAACATGGTTTGCAGTGCGGTTTTTGCACACCTGGTATCGTAATGTCACTGATTCCCTTCCTGAACGAACACGCCTCGCCCCAAGACTCTGAGATCCGGGCAGCCCTTTCTGCCCATCTGTGTCGCTGCACCGGATACCAACAGATCATTGCCGCCGTACAACGGGCAGTTCGGGCCAGGCCCCATGGTGACGCGGAGCAGTGATGGCGACCCGTTCTTTCGGCCAACGTATACGACGCAACGAGGATCCTGACCTATTACAGGGCAAAGCCCTGTTTACGGATGATATACAGTTGCCCGGAATGCTGCATGCGGCTTTCTTGCGCAGCGATTATGCTCATGGACGGTTGCTGGCCATCGATACGGAGACCGCGAGACAGGCTCCTGGCGTGGTGGCTGTCTATACAGCAGAGGATTTGGGGGATCTGTCGCGTCCCGGCCCGCTGTTGGTGCCTCCTCCCCCCATACCAGATATGAAGTTTCAGTCTCGGTGCCAGGTTCCCTTGGCGTACGACAAGGTGCGCTATGCCGGTGAACCTATTGCCATGGTGGTGGCTGAGGATCGATATCTGGCTGAGGACGCGACTGCGCTGATCGAGGCCAAAATCGAACCCTTAACGCCTGTTGTGGATTTGGAGAAAGCCCACCAAGCGGTCGGCCCTCTGGTACACGATGATGTTCCTTTCAACCAGAATGCCCAGGTCAAACAGAGCAAGGGTAACTATCGTATGGTCCGCGACCGCGCCTATCGGGTCGTGGGACGCAAGTTCGTCTATCACCATGGTGCAGCCTGTGCCCTCGAAAACCGAGGCATAGTCGCTCAGTGGGATGTGCGTGCCACCCATCTCACCATCTGGGATACCACCCAGGCGCCTATTCCCATCAGGTCGGGACTGGCCGCCATGTTCAATCTGGCTGAATACCAGGTGCGCGTAATTGCGCCTTTCATCGGTGGCGGTTTCGGCCCCAAGATCATGATGTTCTACCCTGAGGAGATACTCATTCCCTGGGCAGCCATCCGGCTGGAAGAACCTGTCAAGTGGATTGAAGATCGGCATGAGAATTTTAGCGCCACTACGCAGGAACGCAGTCAGGCGCACTGGGCGGAAATGGCGGTGGATCAGGAAGGACAGATTCTGGGGGTCAAGGATACCTTTCTGCATGATGCGGGGGCTTATGCCCCCTATGGCCTTACCGTACCCCTTAACAGCCAATGCACCTTGCCCGGCTGTTACGACCTGGAACATTACGAATCTGAATTTATATCCCTATATACCAATCTGCCCATCGTGACTCCTTACCGGGGGGCAGGACGCCAACACGGCATTTTTGTCATGGAGAGGCTCATCGATTTGGCCGCGCGGGAACTGGGACTGGACCCTGCCGAGATGCGCCGGCGCAATCTGATTCCGCCCGCACGGTTTCCTTACAATCATGGGCTGATCTATCAGGATTTCGAGCCTCTTGTCTACGATTCAGGCAATTACGAACCATGCCTGGACAAGGCTCTGGAAATAATCGGTTATGACCATTTCATCCGACATATACAGCCGCGTTACCGGAAAGAGGAACGGTGGGTCGGCATTGGCGTGGTCACTTACGTGGAGGGTACCGGCATTGGTCCTTATGAAGGGGCCCACGTAGGAGTTGAAACCAGTGGGCGCATCCATATGGCTTCTGGGGTGGGTACCCAAGGTCAGGGTCATTTCACGGCCTTTGCCCAGATTGTGGCCGATCAACTGGGCGTCCAACCGACAGACGTCAAAGTCACGACCGGGGACACCAATCTGTTCCACTGGGGTGCAGGCACCTTTGCCAGCCGCGGGGCCGTGGTTGCCGGCAATGCCGTCCACAAAGCCGCGACTGAAGTTCGGGCCAAGGCCTTGCGCATTGCCTCAGACTTGCTGGAGGCCCGGGAAACGGACCTGGAACTGACGAATGGTTTCGTACAGGTTCAGGGCACACCCTCTGCCCGCATTTCCCTGGGCGACATTGCGGCAGCTTCCAATCCCATGCGGGGGGTAGCGAAGTACGGTTCAACTCCCGGCCTGGAGGCAACGGCCTACTACGGCCCCGCCCGGGGCACCACCGCCAACGGTGTCCATGCCATGATTGTGGAAGTAGACCGGGATACCTATGATCTGACCATCCACAAGTATGTCGTGGTTCATGACTGTGGTACGGTCATCAATCCCCTGATTCTTGAGGGCCAAATCTGCGGAGGTGTGGCCCAGGGCATTGGCAATGCCTTCTATGAGGAATTGTATTTTGACGATCAGGGACAGTTGTTCAACGCATCATTTATGGATTATCTCTTGCCTACGGCTACCGAGATACCGAACCTGGAGATTCATCATTTGGTAACTCCGGCCACCGAAAATCCTCTCGGCATCAAGGGGGCAGGGGAGGCTGGAGCCATTCCGGTAGGAGCACTTTTCGCCCAAGCCATCGAAAATGCCATGGCGGATACCGGCATAGAGCTTCTGACGATTCCCCTCAGCCCCAATAGTCTCTTTACTTTGCACGCAGCGGTGGCTTCTGCCCAATAGCCCATACGCCCGTACGCATGTCTGAATCCCTGCGCCCGGTTATCACACCGGTAGCCTATTTTCTCTTGATTTGCCTGGTACTGATAGCCCTGTGGGAGCTATACAAGCTGCTGGCCATACCGCCCCAGGGAATGTTTCTGGCAGGTACTGGATCAGGCGAAGCGCCAGGCATTTTGTGCCGTACGGCAAGCCTGTGTGAGATTGAAATGCCCATCCGGGCCGATGACCGTTCCATGCCCCACATCTGGGATATGGCCACCACCCTGTTTCAGCCTGTTCGCCGTGGTGACGACACAATGCTGATCGCCGTGCTGTTGCAGGCTTCCCTTTACACTTGGCTGACAGCCTTCTTGGGATTTGCCATTGGTGGCGGTTTGGGGTTTCTGCTGGGCATCCTGTTTGCCCATTCCCCCTTCCTGGTCAGAGGGGCTTTACCCTATGTCGTAGCATCACAAACCGTGCCTCTCATTGCCATCGCCCCTATGGTTGTCATCTGGTTGGGTGCCAACGTCCAGTCCGTGGCTATCATTGCCGCCTACCTGACTTTCTTCCCGGTAACGGTTAACACCCTCCGGGGGCTTCTGTCTCCCCCAACCGCCGCCATAGAACTTATGCATACCTACGCCGCATCCCCATGGCGCATATTATGGACGGTGCGGGTTCCCAGTGCCCTGCCTCTCATTTTTACGGCTCTCAAAATCTCAGCCACGGCCAGTGTGGTGGGAGCCATCATTGGGGAGCTGCCAGCCAGCGTGGCCAAGGGGCTGGGACGCATCATTTTGAACTTCAATCAATACTATGCGACCGGCCCTGAAAAATTGTGGTGTGCCATCCTGTTTGCCTCCCTTACGGGCATGGTGTTCTTCCTGTTGCTGGTAGCTGTGGAAAACCGGGTCCTGCGTCATCAGCAGCCGGTGATGTCCTGAACGGCCCACGAGACAACATTCTGACATGACTGAACTTGCGGTACGGCTGGAAAACGTGTCCAAGGTCTTCATCGGAGACCGCCAGGAAGATACTCCCGCCCTGGAGGCTATTGACTTGGCGGTGTCAGACAGGGCCTTTGTCAGTTTGATTGGTCCGTCCGGTTGTGGCAAGTCGACTCTGTTGCGCATTATTGGCGATCTTGTACCTCCTTCCAGTGGCACGGTGCAGGTCAATGGCAAGTCGGCCCGTCAGGCTCGCCTGGATCGGGACTACGGCATGGTTTTCCAGGCTGCGACGTTGTACGAATGGCGCACAGTGGGCCGCAACATTCAACTGCCTCTGGAAGTAATGGGCGTGGAACGCCACCAACAGCGCGAAATAGTCAGGGAAGTCCTGTCTACAGTAGATCTCACTGACTTCGAGCACCATTACCCGTGGCAGTTGTCCGGAGGTATGCAGCAACGGGTGTCGATTGCCCGGGCCCTGGCCTACAGACCCGCCCTGCTCCTGATGGATGAGCCTTTTGGGGCTCTGGATGAAATGTCACGCGAACGTCTGAATCTGGAATTGCTTCAGCTTCACGGGGAAACCGGAACTACCGTGCTGTTCGTAACCCATAGCATCACGGAGGCCGTTTTCCTGTCCACGCAAGTCGTGGTCATGTCGCCTCGTCCAGGACGGATCACGGAAATCGTATCCATTGATCTCCCCTATCCCCGCACGGCAGAAACCCGAGAGAGTGTGGAATTTTTCAATCTGACTACCCAGGTACGAGAGGCCCTGCATGCAGGACATAGCTAGCCTATGGTCCCGTATCGGGCCCCCCATGCTGGTCTTTCTGTTTCTGGTTATTTTCTGGGAAGGCACAGTGCGGCTAGGCAACATAGAAGCCTTCCTGCTACCGCGCCCTTCTGCCATCGCCGCTAATCTGATCCAGGTGATTCCAACCTCCGGGATCCCCGAGACCGATGATACAGAACCATGGTTTGCCATGTCTGTTGGTTCCTGGCAAGTGGAGGCTGGCCCCAAGCTGCGTCCCATCCTGCAGGCGGGATTGTACACCCTGGGAGAAGCCATGGGTGGCTTAGGGATAGGCACTGTCCTGGGGATCCTCATGGCCTTCCTGACGGCCCACTGGTCAGCGGGTCGCAAGGCCATCATGCCGTTTGCCATTGCGGCCAATTCCATGCCCATCATTGCTTTTGCTCCCATCATGAATGCCTGGTTCGGCTTTGACAAACCCCAGTCGAAGATGGCTATTGTCGCGATTCTGGTGTTCTTTCCAATCTTGATCAACACGGTGCGGGGGTTGACCGGGGTGGCAGCGGCCGATCTTGAATTGATGCGGTCCTATGCGGCTTCCGATTTCTCGATCCTGCGCAGATTGCGTATACCCCATGCCTGGCCCTACTTCTTCAATGGGGCCAAGGTTGCCACGGCCCTGAGTATGATTGGGGCCATCGTAGGGGAGTATTTTTCAGGCCGGCGGATTTCGCTGGGCGTGTACATCACGCAAACCGCCTCGCTCTTTGACTTTGCTGGGGCCTGGGCCGGAATCGTAGTCGCCTGTGTGATAGGTATTGGGCTCTACTGGATCATTCTCTTACTGGAAAGGTGGACTATCCCCTGGCACCTTTCGGTTCGTTCCCGCACGTAAGTCTTGGCGTTGCAGGGCCTTCCTTACCGGTTCAAACCCCCAGGATACTTTGGCTATAATGCAGAAAGTTACATTGTGGCCTTCAGGCGTATTTAACGACTGGGTCATCCCCTATCCAACAGGAGACCAACCAATATGAATTCTATTTTGAACAGCCGGTGGCTCGTCGGCATGCTCCTGTCAGTCCTCTTGGTGGTCAGTTGTGTCGCTCCAGCCCCAAGCGCAGAGGACCAAGCCATGCCGGACGCAGATGTGGAGGGAGCCGCCTGTGAGTCCCTTACGCCCGTGACTTTGCAATTGCAGTGGGTAGTCCAGTCACAATTTGCCGGCTATTTCGCGGCCTTGGACCAAGGCTTTTATGCAGACCAGTGCCTGGATGTCACTATTCTGGAAGGAGCTGTTGACATTGTGCCGCAGCAGGTCGTTGCCTCAGGTCAGGCTGACCTCGGCATTGCCTGGGTGCCCAAGGTACTAGCCTCCAATGCCGAGGGCGTAAATCTGGTCAATATTGCCCAAATATTCCAGCGGAGCGGCACGCTACAGGTTTCCTGGGCTGATGATCCCGTTGCGTCCATTGAAGAAATGGCCGGCCGCAAGGTGGGCACATGGGGCTTCGGCAATGAGCACGAAGTGTTTGTGGCCCTGCGCAATGCCGGCCTGGATCCCGACAATCCGGATGACGTCACGATTGTGCAGCAGAGTTTTGACATGCTGGCTCTGTTGAACCGGGAACTGGATGCGGCCCAAGCCATGGTTTACAACGAATATGCCCAGGTCCTGGAAGTCATCAACCCGGAAACTGGCGCATTGTACCAACCGGAAGATCTGGTGGTGATTGACTACAATGATGTGGGCACAGCCATGCTGCAAGACCATGTGTTTACCCGGGCCGAATGGCTGGCTGAGTCCGGCAATGAGGATATTGCCACCCGTTTCCTGGCGGCGACTTTCCAGGGCTGGCAATTCTGCCGGGATGAGTTCGCTGCCTGCGTGGATATCGTCTTGTCCAACGGACCTACGTTGGGACGGTCTCATATGGAATGGCAACTGAATGAAATCAACCAGTTGATCTGGCCTTCACCCCAAGGCATTGGCGTCATGGATCCCGCCTTGTGGGACCAGACCGTACGCACCTCGATAGATGGCGGTGTAATCGCCGAAACTCCTTCGGCCGACGCTTACCGCACCGATTTGGCCGAAGCCGCTCATGCCCATCTGGACGGAGACACTACGGGTGAAAACTATACTCCCGTGGTGGTGGAATTGAAAGAAGGGGGCGAGTAATTTCAGAGCCCCCAGCGGGGCGCAAGGAAGATATCGGCCACGTAACTGTATGGGCCGTTGACCCGAGGGAAGACCCGATTGCCATGGCGATGCCTGCCACTGCCCAAGGTATCGCCATGGTCACGGGTACCCAAGGCCAACTGAAACTTTCTGATGCGGGACTGAAGCGGGTACTGGCCCCAACGCTTTACCTGTACCTGCCGAATGCGATACGGGCATACATCCGAAACCAGCCATGAAACAGGTACTGGTGACCGGTGCAGCAGGAAAGACAGGGAAAGCCCTGATTGCCGCATTGCAGGCAAACCCACAGGTAGAGTTGCACATCTGGGTTCGCACGGAGGAGCAATCCCGCGCTTTCACCAACCTTGGGATTCATCGGATCTTTGTCGGTGACATGCTGGCGCAACAGAACTGGTTGCGCGTCCTGGAATCCGTTGACAGTCTCTATTTCATCTGTCCCAATATGCACCCTCAGGAAATAGAGATAGCTCACCTGGCGATCCAGAGCAGTCTGGATACCGCCCTATCCCACCTCATTTACCACTCAGTGCTTCATCCCCAGACAGAAGAAATGCCCCATCACTGGCACAAGTTGCGGGTGGAGGAATGCCTGTTCCGTACCGGACTGCCCTTTACCATTCTGCAGCCTTGCGCCTACATGCAGAATCTGGATATCCATTGGACCAGGATACGCAAGCATCGACGTTGGCGAATACCGTACCCTGCCGCCACTGTTATTGACATGATCCATTTGCAGGACTTGGCAGAAGCAGCCGCTAGGGTCATAACGGAAGGAGAACCTCACTTCCATGCCACATATGAATTGGCAACGGGCGAAAACCTGACTCAACGAGCCATTGCCGATATGGTGGCCGCACAGATAGGAGCTCCTGTTCAGATCGAAAGTCTGGATCGGGTGCAGTGGGAAGCCGAGGCTCGGAATTCTGGCCTCAGTGCCTACGCCCGGCGCACACTGTGGGCTATGTTTGCCTACTACGAACAGTATGGCTTCTACGGGAATGGGCAGGTTCTGACCTCTCTACTGGCAAGAAAACCCATCTCATTGAAACAGTACATCGTCCAGGCGCTACAGGACCAAGGGCGTGAGGGTCGACAGTCTTAGCCGTTCATTGACCAAACAGTGGAAAGGCAGAACCACCGGGCTAACTGTCTACGGCAGACACGACCAAGTGGTGAATTTGGTCACGAACTGTGGCGCCGTCATTTCATTGGTGATCTATCCGCAGGATCGGGGTCCTTTTCATCTACAGGGAACTCCTGAACTGCTGCAGGATCCTCCCAACTGGCTGTCCTGGCCCAGAATTGGGAACCGGTCTTGGTCTCAGGATTGCCGCTCACTGCCCCAATGGTCAGATAAATTGCCTACATACAGGACTGCATCAAATTCCCTAGAGCGCAACTTGCGGCTGTATATTGCCCCTATCCTGGATAGAGGGCCCCCGGCCCCTGTTCTCGCGCGCGAGCATCAAGACCTCGGTACCCGGATCCGTATGGTGCAACGGATTCTGACCACACATTCAGACCTGTCCTCAGGTGCTCTGGAGCAAGCCATTGCCGATCTATTGGGTTTAGGTTCGGGCCTGACCCCCGCCGGGGACGATGTACTGATGGGCATGCTCTTCCTACTGCAGCGTCTCGCTCCGTCTTCAGCCTTCTGGAATGCTGTCTATGCCAAGGTAACAGCCTTCCTGTTGGCTACTCCTGCTCACCTCACCACCCGCATCAGCTACCAATGGATAAGTCATGCGGCGGCAGGAGACTGGAATTCTATCTGGCATGAACTATCGGCTGCCATGGATGCAAGTGACGTAGCTAGAACCCGGCATATTCTGGCCAAGCTGGCACACTTGGGCCATACCTCAGGCTTCTATACGCTCACCGGCATGCAGACGGTACTGTTTGCCGCTAGCCAAGGTCTATGCCCATGACCGATTGGGGATTCCCCCAGTTACTTCGGAATCGGAAAAGTCAGATCATCCTTGCTAAAGCTCCCCGGTAGGAGCTCACGGACGGTGGTACTCCGGATGTTGCCTTCCCCATCCCCTATATATACGGTCATATCGGGTCCCAGTTCCAGCATGACTTGCCGACAGACACCACAGGGGGTAACGCCCGGATCCGTCATTACGGCAATGGCCACTGGGTTCTGATGACCTCGGGCAAAGGCACCGGTCAGGGCCACACGCTCTGCACAGATGGTGGGACTGAAGCCAGCATTTTCCACGTTACATCCCGGTGAAATGGTGCCGTCGGCATCCAGCACGGCGGAGCCCACATGGAACCGGGAATAGGGGGCATAGGCGTGCTCCCGGGCTTCCTTTGCCACCTGCATCAATTGCTCTGCCTGAGACATCTGCGAATCTCCTCTCACAATTGGACGATGTCCTATTATCCAGTATTTGCGGCCAGATTTCCCTACGGGGTGCAATTGCAGACGTTCACGGCGTCCAGCATCTCGGCGTACCGCTTTATCATCTACGGAATTGCCATTAGGGCAAGAACTGCTAATGAACCATACACCCGAAATTTTGTCTGTACATTCTTGATTATTCGCAGGTGATAGTGTATTCTCTTGTGCTTTGGCCCTGCGGGGTACCCCACTAGCACAAGGAGTGGCCTACCGCCATGTCTTTGGCCGCTACTACCCAGTCCCGTGAATTTCGGGTGGAAGGTGAGTACGAATACAGCCGGCAAAATGCCTTACGCTGGATCCTGTCTCATCTCTGGCGCCATCCCTTACCGTTAACTGTTTTCCTGCTCAGCGCCATTCTGGGAGCTGGTCTGCATTCCTATGTGCCTCGTCTGGTAGGACAGGCTATCGATGCTTTGACTTTGGGCGCAGCCGCCCAGGCGGAGCTTCTCCGGATCATGTTCCTTGTAATGGGTTTGGTAGTCATCCGGACGGGTATTGACTTGGCCAACGGTTTTACCAATGAGATTCTGGCCAGTCGCTTCATGCGTAACGCCCGGGAAGAGTTGGAGATTGCCCTGCTGGGCAAGAGCCAGACCTTCCATAATCAGCAACGGGTGGGGGATATTATGGCCCGGGCCACCGATGATGTAAAGCAGTTGGGTTTTATGATTTCCCCGGGCGTCGGTCTCATCTACTCCTCAGCTCTGTTCGTAGCAGCTCCCCTGACCCTAATGGGCCTGATCCATCCGCAACTGCTGATTCTGCCGGTTCTGTATGTATTCGTGCTCATAGTTGCCCTGCGGCGCTACAACCAGAAGCTCAGCCCGGTCTCAGGAGCCCTGCAAATGCAGTTCGGCATGATGAATGCGGGGCTGAACGAAGCCATCACGGGTATAGAGCTAGTGAAGTCCACTGCCCGCGAAGCCTGGGAATTGCAGAAGTTTCTGGGCAATGCCGCGGCGCACCGGGACTATTTCAAGCAACAGGGCCGTATCCAGGCCCTCTACTGGCCCATGCTGTTTATGGGCATTGCCTTGGCCCTTATGTTGGCCCATGCCTTTTGGATGGTATCTCAGGCTCTGATTACCCTCGGCGATTTGGTAGCGTTCATGAGCCTGGCCTATCTCCTGCGTTTTCCCACCTTCATATCCATTTTTTCCTTCACTTTGGTGCAGATGGGCCACGCCGGGGCCAAGCGGATCCTGACTCTCATTAACCAGGACACGGAACTGGACGAGAATCGAACCGGTTACAGTCACCAAATCCAGGGCCAGGTTGAATTTGAGCACGTCAGTTTTTGCTATGATGAAGCGGACACTCTCCAGGACATTTCCTTTGTCGTGGAACCGGGGGCAACGATCGCCATCGTGGGACAGACCGGGGCCGGCAAGTCAACCCTCACCAAATTGGTCAACCGCATTTTTGATTGCCAGGAAGGCGCAGTGCGGGTCGACAGTGTCGATGTTAAGGAATGGAATTTGGACTCCCTGCGCAGCCAGATTTCCACCATCGAGCAGGATATCTTCCTCTATTCCCGCAGCCTTTGGGACAACATTGGCTTTGGCCTGGGTCTGCAGGCCCCCCGGAACCGCATAGTGGAAGTGGCCCGAGACGCCCAAGCCCATGAGTTCATCACGGCCTTTCAGGATGGTTACGACACCGTTATTGGCGAACGGGGCGTGACTCTGTCCGGTGGTCAGCGGCAACGGATCGCCATTGCCCGGGCTCTGCTTACTGATCCACGCATCCTGATCATCGATGACTCCACAAGTGCGGTGGACAGTGCCACCGAGGATGAAATCCAAAGGGCCATCAATAAGGTCATGGCAGGTCGTACCACCTTCCTCATTACCCATCGCATTGCCCAGATCCGGAAGGCAGACAAGATCCTGGTGCTGGCGCAGGGAGCAGTGGTGGATCTGGGCACCCACGAAGAACTGCTGGAGCGCTGTTCCCTCTATCGTCATATATTCCTGCGGGATGAGACATCCACGTTAAACGGGAGGTTGACCTGATGGGCTTCTTCATGGAAGGCCTTGACGCGGAAGAATATGACCGCACCTACGATGACAAGGCCCTGGTCCGACGCATCTTCACCTATTTTCGTCCTTACGCCAGCCTCATGGTGTTCGTGGGCATCATGATATGCCTGAACTCGCTCATGGATTCCATCCTGCCGCTGCTGACAGCTCGTGGGGTAGATGCCATACATCAGGATTTCAGTCTGACCCAGGTTCTCCCTATGGTGGGCGCTGTGCTGCTGGCGAGCGTGTTAGCCTGGGTTTTCAACTTCATTCGCCAACGTAAGACGGCGGAAGTGGTGGCTAACGTTGTCTTTCAGTTGCGCAAGGATGTTTTTACCGCGGTCACCGAGCGGGACATGTCTTTTTATGACGAATTTCCCAGTGGCAGTATTGTCAGCCGGGTAACCTCCGACACGCAGGAGTTCTCCAATACCGTTACCCTGACCCTGAACCTGATAAGTCTGCTCTTGCAGGTACTGATTCTGGCGGCTATCCTGTTCTTCATCAATGTACGACTGGCTTTCATATCCCTGAGTTTGGCCCCCTTCGTGGTCATCGTCTCTCTGGCCTTCCGCCATATTGCCCGGAATGTCACGACCCAGGTACGGCGTATCATGGCCCAAGTCAACACAACGGTGCAGGAAACCGTGGCGGGGATTGCCGTAGCCAAGAATTTCCGGCAGGAGCAATCTGTATTCGACACCTTTATGGATGTCAACAGGAAGTCCTATGCGCTCTCCTTGCGTCAGGGATTCGTGTTTTCGGGAATCTTTCCCATTCTCTTCCTGATTGCGGGCCTTGCTACCGCCGTAGTCCTTTATTTCGGTGGCCGATCCGCTCTGGTAGGAGACATCACGCCAGGCGAATGGTTTCTGTTCATGATCAGTCTCGAAATGTTCTGGTTTCCCTTGACCAGTATTGCTTCTTTCTGGAGCCAGTTTCAGTTAGGCATGTCCGCCGCAGAACGGGTCTTCGCCCTCATCGATGCCGAACCCCGGGTAGTCCAGAACGACAACCGAGCGGCGGCAACGCTACAGGGTCACATCCGTTTTATGGATGTGGACTTCCGATACTCGGAACAGGAACAGGTCTTGTCCGCCTTTTCCCTGGACATCCAGCCAGGCGAAACCATTGCATTGGTGGGTCATACCGGTGCCGGCAAATCCTCGCTGGGTAAACTGGTGGCGCGATTCTACGAATTCCAGAGAGGACGCCTGGAGGTGGATGGCATTGACATCCGGGACTATGATCTGGATTCCTACCACCACCAGTTGGGCATGGTATCCCAGATTCCCTTTCTTTTTTCCGGTACCGTTCGCGACAATATCAAGTATGGGAATCCAGATGCCACGGACGAGGAAGTAGAAAGTGCAGCCTATGCCGTGGGTGGCGGGTTGTGGTTGGAAGCTTTACCCCAGGGACTGGATACAGATGTGGGGGAAATGGGGACCTGGTTGTCCTTGGGCCAACGGCAATTGGTCGCCCTGGCTAGGCTGCTCATAAAAAACCCCTCCATGATTATCCTGGATGAGGCAACGGCCAGCGTAGATCCTCTTACGGAGTCCCAGATTCAGGATGGTCTGGATCTGATTCTGCAGGACAGAACAGCGATCGTCATCGCCCATCGCTTGTCCACCATCCAGAACGCGGATCGCATCATCGTTATGCGTCAGGGTGCCATAATAGAAGAGGGCAACCATGACGATCTCATATTGAATCAAGGTCACTACGCGGAACTGTATGAAACATATTTCCGTCACCGCGCTCTGGACTACCAGATCGCCTGAGCGGACGCAAGCCGCGTCTCTGTTGCACTGACTTCATTCTGGGATGGAAGGTTTGTCTGGGGGTGAGCCCTCGTTCTATCAAGTTGTTCCTTCGCATTGCCCCTTAGTTACTCTGTACTTGCACCTTGATATTCGGCTCTGTCCATGTACTCCTCGATCCAACTCGGTTCTGTATCCTTGCCCACCGGACCGTTGACAGCCTTGTTGGCGGTCTGGCTGGCCATAGAAATCGCCGCGCGCATGGGAAGGCGATACAACGTAAATTATGATGATCTGTTTGGGATGTTCGTAGTATCTCTGGTAGTGGGAGTACTCGCGGCCCGGCTGTGGCATGTGTCTTCATTCTGGGAAGTCTATCGCGCCAATCTGTGGGATATCCTATCCTTGCGGCCGTCGGGCCTGAGCCCAACACCGGGACTGATTGGCGCCGGTCTCGCGGCCTACGGTTTTCTGATCGTGCGCAAACTGGATCCCGCTATCGCGGCAGCTGCCACCCTCACGGGTCTGGCAGCCGGGGGGACTTTGTATTTCATGGGCTCCTTCCTGAGTGGACGCGTGATTGGCACTGTATCGGACATGCCCTGGGCTGTCCCTTACGGTGACATGCTGCGCCATCCCGTCGGTCTGTACCAAGCCTTGGGATGTGGCTTCATCTGGGTTGTACTCTGGTACAGGAACATGGACATCCAGCAAGTACTGCTGTTGGGTTTATTCCTTTGTTCCCTGTTGTTCCTCTTCACCGATTCGTTCGTTGTCTATAGATGGGACAGCCCTCTGATCCGCTGGCCGCAGGCAGGCTATCTGGTCATGGCCGTGAGTAGTGCCCTGTTACTGGCCCGCAGATCCGCCCGTCTCGCTGCCTCGTTGGCCCCAACTGCCAATATGTCTGATACTGCTGATCCAGTGGCTCCGGATTCTTCATGACCCACAACCAGATAGATCACCTGCTCTTTGGCGCCCCAGACCTTGAATTGGGTATACAGACTATACAGGATCGTCTGGGTGTCCAGGCCGCCTGCGGCGGCCAGCATCCGGGAGTTGGCACGCACAATGCCCTGGTGTCCCTGGGCCCGGGCACGTATCTGGAGATAATCGCGCCAGATCCCCAGCAGGATGTTCCCGCAGTTCGGATTCCTTACGGCCTGGGCTCTTTGCAGGCCCCCTGCCTTATCACCTGGGCCCTTCGTCCCCACTCCTGGAGTACCTATCTGGCTCAATTAAAGACGCTGGGGATTGACAATCAAGTCCAGACCAGAAGCAGGACCCGTCCTGACGGTGAGCAGCTCCGGTGGCGTTCCACCAAGCTACAGATGCCCACCAAGGTGGATCAGGCTGATTTGACGGGTCTTATACCTTTTGCCATCGACTGGCAGACGCCGTCCCATCCATCCACAACAGCACCTGGCGAACTGGAACTAAAGTCCCTGACCTTGCAGAGTCCTGACTTGAACCAGTTACAACACGCGGCTGCTACTTTGGACCTCCCAGTGCGCACTGAGCAGGCGGACAAACCAGGGATGGTCGCCATGATTGGTACTCCGGCCGGTATTGTCCTACTCCTGTAGATACGGTCACGTGACTGAAGTCCTCGGTCAGGGGATACTTAGACCGCTCAGAGGAACAGCGTAACCACCAACATTTCGCGGTTTTGTTATTGGCAAGTTCAGACCGAACCAGAGACCGGACATCTGACGTTCTGTCCGCACGTTTAAAAAGGCCCTGACATTACAGTTCAGTTGTGGGATACGACCACCAGTAACCACCCCCGACGCACAGACACGGATGCCTCGTCAGCCATTACGACATTGCTGATACCCAGCGTCGTGCCAAATGATAACAGGGCGTTATGTAAAGGGTATTTCATTCCCTCCAGGGTTATACCTTCCACCTGAGGACTCAGGGGACAGATACTCAGTGTGGCACCAGCCTGGGCCAATATTCGATATTCTTCTTCATCTCCCAGAATCCTGGCCATCTCATTTTCAGTAACCAGGGTCAATTGGGCCGTATGGGCGTATCGCGCCAGCAACAGGAGGTTGGCGATGGACTGATCCAGGCGACCACCCCACGCCCCCACGAACACCATGGTACGGATACCTCGCTCCAAGACATGTTGGATAGCCAGTTCCAGATCGGTCTGGTCCTTGGCACCTGGATAGGTTAGGAATTCAACTGATTCGGCTTCAAGTTTCTGGCAAATTGGCCGGGGCAGACTATCCAGATCACCCACTACCACATGGGGCTTTCTGGCCATTTGCAGACAGTGGCGAGTCCCCCCGTTAACGCCCACGAGATAAGCCTGTGGAGACACCCAACTTTCGAGGCTGGAGTATTCCGTAATCACCCCGTTAACGAAGAGTACGGCATGGTCCGTTGCCCTGGGATTAGCCTGAACGTTCCCCTTCATAGCCTGTGTCACGATCCAGGACCCTGGGCTTACGAAGACATGGGCCGGGCAGAACCAACGAACCGTCTGGCAGCAGGCCGCAGCCGATTACGTCCAAACTTCAGCCAACCCAGGAGCCAGATTGATCCATAGATGATCCAGTTCAGCCAGAAGGGGGTTCTGCCTGCGTAGTGTTTGCGATGGAAGGCGGCCATTGCTCTGTGGAAGGCCAGGATCATGACCCCACTGCTCTTGCGCGTGGCTGAACCCTTGTGATGGAGCACCCGGGCTTCGGCCCGGTAAACGACCCGCCAACCCCGCTGGCGAAAACGAAGACAATGGTCCAGATCTTCTCCGTACATGAAGAAACTCTTTTCATCCAGTAAACCCACTTCCTTGAGAGCCGTGCCCCGCATCAACTGACAGGCTCCGCTCACGGAATCCACATCCGCTGTGGCCTGCTCACCCACATAACTCAAGGTGTATTGAGCAAAATGGGGACTTCGGGGAAACAGACGGGAGAGTCCTGCTATGTGGCAGAACACGGCCCAAGGCGTTGGTTCACCTCGTTTGCAGCCGTGGTCCAATTCACCATTGGCGCGGACCAGTCGTGGTCCAACAACACCCACGTCCTGATGCTCTGCCATAAAGTCCAGCATGTTATGCAGTGCATCAGGGTGAACTTCGGTATCGGGATTGAGTAGCATGACATAGTGAAACGAGGGAGGCAGGTTCCTGTCTTCGTCCCCAAAACCCAGTTGGCGCAAACCGACATTGTTGCCGTAGGAAAAGCCCCCGTTTCGCGTCGTCACCAAACAGTTGATCTCGGGAAATTCCTGCTGCACAAAGGCAGGGGTTCCATCCGTGGATTGATTGTCTACCAACCAGATTTCGTGGGAGATTTCTCTTAGTGCTACCGCTAAACGCCGAAAGCAAGCCGGAAGATACTCCCGATTGTTGTAATGCAATATGATGACAGCCAACTGCTTGGCGGACGGGTTGCTCAAGGTTCCTTCCCAGGGTCCCTTGGACGAACACAGCACTCTGGCAAGGGTATCACAATCCAGGTGCCCAATTGAGTGCTTTCTTGCCAAGTAGCTACGAGCAGCAGGTTGACCACCCAAAGTCAGTGGCATCCGGTATCCCTAACGGCCGAACGCGAAACGCACCGGCAGCAGAGCCGGAAAGGTCTACACTGCTGATGGTTCCCGGATCTCAGAGCAATGTTAGCTGATTCTTGCTGCCGCGGGACAGGCCCAGTCCCTACAGAGCGATTTCATGTCCGGATTGGGCTGACTTGTACAGAGCTTCCAGAATGGCAATGCCCACCATGGCCTGGTCTCCGGTTACGAGATCAGCGTCTGTATCCCCATCCAGATAACGGATGAGGTCCTTGGTCTGTTCCACAGAAGAGTAAGCCTCTTGGGGAGGCAGCTCACGGTCGATGGTCACCTGATCCCCATGCATATCCGTATACAGCTGGACTTTGTCGGGGTAGATTACCCCTCCTCCTGTAGAGCCGTATACCTCCACTTTCTCTTCACCGGGCAGATGCATGGCCCAAGTAGACTGGAGGATCATGGAGGTTCCGTTGGCAAAACGTATCAGGCCATAAGCTAAGTCTTCCACCTCAAATTGGCCGTCCTGTGTCGGCGATTGGCGATCTATGCCCCACCCCCCTAAACCGACACCTTGGCTTCCCAGCCGATCATAGGTCACCCCGCTTACCGTAAGGGGTTCAGGGTAGTCCAACAGGAACAGGGCCTTGTCCAAGGCATGGACCCCAATATCAAGTCCACAACCTCCTCCAGCCAGCTGCTGCCGCGTGAACCAGCTACCAAAACCCGGAATGCCGTTGCGGCGGGTGTAAACGGTGCGGATCATATAGATGTCACCGAAGAAGCCTTCATCCACAGATTTCCGTCCCACCTTCATCGCGGCAGACCAGCGATAATGCGTTCCTACGGTCAAGACCTTGCCATTCTTGGCGGCGGTATCAAACATTTCCTGGGCGTCGGCCAGAGTTAAGGCCACAGGCTTTTCACACAGGACATGGGCTCCTGCATTCAGAGCCGCAATGGACATGGGTTTGTGGAAGGCATTGGGCACGGCCACCACTACGATATCCAAGTCCTCCTCACGCAGCATCTCTTCAAAATCGGAATAGGCGCTGGGTATGCCTCTTTCCTGCGCAAATTGCTCCACCCGTTCCTGCTGGACATCGCAGATGGCCACTACCTCGGTAGTGGAAATGGCATTTTGGAAAGTTGGGCAGTGGCCCCACTGTACGATGGAACCGGCACCAATAATGCCTACTTTCCAGTTACGGCCCTTTGACATGGGATAACACCTCTGGTCAACTTGCAATCTCTGAACAATCAGGTGGGATCAATCATACGTTAGGGGGAATTCCTCCGCAATTAACGCCACTTCTCCTGCGAGTCAAGGAGTAGTGTGAACACACGGCAGGAAGCTCCCTGAACCTCCAAGGGGAATTCGGCAGACGGGACGTTCAGATTAACTTCAGAGCAAGTAATCAGGTGCAAGATAGTCCGGCCAGTGTGATCAGGGAGGACCGAAGCTATTCTTACGATTCGGTCAGCCGGAGTTCAGATGAGGTAGGGCTCTGGGGTCCCTTGTCGAAGGGATTTTGTTGCCCGATGTCATTCTCCTGTTCGTGGCTCTTGCCATTGGGCCCGGTTGCAATGGCACCGTTACGTATGAACAAGCCTTTCCGGTAAACTGGAAAGAAGCTCAGGTTGGTCATTTGAAGCTAAAATTCTCGGTAAGGAAAAGACGAAATGGAAATCGAGCAGGTTGTCCAGGTGGCAAAGGATTGCGTTTTAGGTTTGTTCGAAGGAATAGTGAGCTTAAGGTTAGAGGAAGTAACATTGGTGGAAGATTTCAGCGGACCTGGTAGTTGGCGGGTAACTCTCAGTTTTGTTCGTCTGGACCCTGACGGACATCCAACTTTGGGGGAAACGCCGGATCCTAATCCGCTGCCAGGCAAGGTAGGCAACAGAGAATACAAGGTAGTAACAGTCAACGACTCCAGTGAAAGAGTGGAATCAGTTATCTTGAAAGAATTCCAGTGAGAAGTGTCCTGATCGAGACCAGCTTGTTGCTTTTGCTTATCGTAGGCAGAACTGACAAGCAACTCATAGACAGGCACCAACGTACACGAACATTGGTACAGAGTGATTATGACTTGCTAGCGAAACTGATCCGGGACTACCACGAATTGTGGGTCACATCACATTGTCTGGCTGAGGTATCCGACTTCCTGAAACAGTCCAATGATCATCGCTCCAGGAATCTTCTTGCTACTTTGTCGGATTTCTCCTTCTACGTCAGGGAATCGCATATTCGTAAGACCCAAATATTCGCAGACAGAAGTTTCCTGCGCTTGGGAGTAGCCGATACCGGTATTGTTCGGAAGTCCCAAAGTGTTTCCTGTTCCGTCACGATTGACTTGAACTTATACCAGACTATAAGTGGCTTGGGCAGACCAGTAATCAATTTCAGTCATTACAGCGCCAGGTATCTTGTGAGTCAATGATGCTGCATGACAAATCCTCTGCTCCCGGATACTTCCTTCCGGATGCACCAGGCTTATCCTTTCCCGCCACATACCTGTAAGTGTCCGGACTGCTGGTTACATCCTGGATGACACGTCTGAGGAAGAGGTCTTCCGGCGTTGGGTATTGGGTATTCGCCGCTTGGAACCACGAGAGCCTTTTGAAGGCGTCACACCCAGCCTTATCTTCCGCTTCATCAGTATGATTCGTGCAAAACAGATGATGTCTCTTTCTTCAATTACTGTACAATTCACTGATCCCGGGGTAATCAATCAAGCGCACTCAAGGCGCAAATCTGTCAGAATCGGATATCTTCCCCCTGAGTCCCGTCCTCTGGGCTTGCCTTCATCTATGCTCAACCACAACATCATGACGGCCGGCTACAACAAATGCCAGTCTGAATACTGAATATCTATACGTGCCTATGCCTGATTACTTGCCACCGCATCCATCAAAGATGCAGGGCCCTTATGCCGGATTGTTCGCAGCTTTTGGACATTGCATGAGCTTGACTCGTTCTCCAGATGCCACAGGGTGGTGCGGTCAGCCAGCATTGTTTTCTCTTCCCTGGACAGGCAGGTGTTGTAATAAGGAAGGCAGGAAAGGGGATGGCCAAGGCAGGGCAGGAGAAAATTATCTGACACGCCACGGACACAACCCTGATTGGCTGCCGTTTCTGCAGGTGGCCCGGTCCTGATGAAACATTCATTGGCAAGAAACGACTGAATTTCCAATACGAGCTGTCACTATGTCATCTTCGACTCTGCGGGTGGGACTCATTGGCTGTGGAGGCATACTTCAGACCTTCCATGGTCCGGCCTATCAGGCGTTGCCGGATCTGATCAAAATCACCGCCTTGGCCGATCCGATTCCGGCCAACTTGCAGTGGGCCAGGTCCACCCTGAACGTACCTGCCTCAGCCTGCTACACCGATCTGAAAGACATGCTCCGCGAAGGTCAACTGGACGTCGTGGTCGTGGCTACACCCCATATGTTGCACGCCGAACACACGATAGCCGCCCTGGAAGCCGGCATGGCCGTAATAAGTGAAAAACCTATGGCCCTGTCACTGCCACAGGCAGACCAAATCCTGGCGGTGGCTGCACGTACCGGTCTCCCCTATGCTGTGGTACACAATTTTCTCGATGTTCCCGGAGCCCGGCGCGCCGTGTCCATGGTAAGAAATGGTCACTTGGGCCAAACTGCCTTTGGTCGTACCAAAGCCCTGTTCCGTAAGAGAGGACAACACCAAGTGGATCCAGCTTTGAACTGGCGGGCTTCTCTGGAGGCAGGTGGAGGGTGCATTAACGATTCCCTTTACCATGAAATCTACCTTACCGAAGCGTTGGTCAATTCACCGGTAGCGTATGTCCAGGCTCAGGTCAGAACCCAACACTTTGATTTTGATGTGGATGATCTGGCCATCCTGTTGCTGGAACATGAGAATGGAGCTGTATCCACCGTGAGCGGCTCCTGGTGGGTTTCGGGCTCCGGACAGGGTGAACAATCCAGTCTGGCCGAGGTGCATGGTGATCAGGGATCAGTGCGTATCCTGGGCCGGGGTCGGGCGATGTTTTACAAGTCGGATGAGGAAGATGCCTGGCAGGAAAATGTTCTCGAGCCGGGAGACCAGCCCGACCCTGATCCCAAGACTTGGAGCGGCCATGCTGGATACTTCGCCCGCACCTTTGCGGCACTGGCCCAACAGTCTCCTCTACCCATAAGTGGGGAGGATGCCCGTCACAATCTGGCCATCATTGCCGCCGCCCGTCAAGCCACTACCGAACGACGCGCTATCCGTCCCGATTCCCTTTGATACTTCCCCATTTACAGGAGACATTTGTCATGCGACCGTACATTGACTGTCATAACCACATTGGCAAGACCCTTAATCGTTTGCCGCCCACAGGTCAGAATACCGCCATGTGCATGGCTCGCTTTGCCCAGACGCACATTCATGCTGCTCTGTCCATGCCCACCGCCACAGGAGGCCTGATGATCCGCGGGTTGGAAGACCGGCGTGCCCAGAATGAACTGATTTCCCGCAACGGGACAGAGTTTCCTGGTTTGTTCCCCATAGGTATGGCCTTGGCCGACCCCGAACTGGGTGATCTGGCCCTGGATGAAGCGGAAAGGGCCTTGGCACTCCCCAACATCGTTGGTATGGCCACCCATCCTCCTGTAAGGGAGGCCGCCATTCCCTTCGTCGAACTGGTGGCGGCGCGGAAGGGCCTTTGCAATATGCACCTGCACGATGCCTTGTTCGGTGAAATCGTGGCCATGTGTCCAGATGCTACCTTCATTACCCACGCCAGCACCTATGCCGCGGAAAACTTTGGACATCTCGACAACGTCTGGTTCGAGGTTGTGCAATACCCGGATGGCCGTGGGTCCGAGTGGGATTTCGAATGGCTAATGAGCAAGGTAGGCGATGAGCGGGTAATCTTCGGTGCGGACCTACCCTATTACGATTATCGCTTTCTCCAACAGGTCATTGAAGAGGCGCCCGTCAGTGAGGATATCAAGGACCGCATTTCCCACCGCAACATGATTACTCTGATCCAGCAATTCAAACCGGACTGGACCATGCCGGAGTCGCCGCCCAATGCGCCCCGACGTTATACCGATGAAGGACTTTGGGCCTGTGAGGAGAAGAACCCAGATCGGCTGACAGTCATGGGCTGATCGGTTGGTTCTTCTCCCGGACGGACATTCAGATGACACCCTGTGATCCAGAGTGCACATGGTTCCAGAATTGGTCCAATGAGATCTGATTCCGTCCGGTAACTGATACAAGGAGTTTGATTGGTCCTTTAGGCTGGCTGCGGTCAGAAACCGACTCTGCCCAAATTTCAGGATACCGTTCGTCCCGGTTTACCGATTCCGGGTTGGTCTTAAACGGCTCTAGCTTGACTTTGCACAAGATCCTTCATATTTGACGGAAACCTTTCTTGCTGCGCCCCAAGCCCAGTGAGAGGTATATATGGGCGACGCAGTCTGACCCGAACGGCCGGTAAATCCGGCCCCAATGCGGTGCGCCGAGAGAGAAAACTCTGGACTATACTGATACTTTGCACCAAATCGAGCTCAGTGCAGGACTTACGTAGAATCACAACCCGGCCTTGTTCATCTCATCCATGAGTGCGGGCAGTCGTTGATGGCGTTCGCGCAGCCTGGTAATATAGCCAGTCCACGTCGGTTCCTGCGCGAGTTGCCCGTAGAGGTCTCGCACATTGGTCAGGTACGTACACGCCAGCTGGTAGTTGCCTCGGCCGCGAGCTTCAATCAGGCTCTCCGCTTGTTGGCAGTAGATGTCAATGGCAGCATGGGGGTGTGTCTCCGCCGCGGCTTGGGCCACACGGATTAACTGGTCTGTATAAAGGTAAGACCTGGACTTTCTTGCTTTCGCCAATTTTAAAGCCTGTTCTATTTCACCTTCTTCCAAGTAAATTTCGGTTAACAGGCTGAATTGCTGGGCAGCACGCCACGCGGCCAGCAATTCCAGCTGCAATTCCTGCCAGACGCCAAGTTGTCGGGCTATTTCTCGAATTTCCTGGTACCCCGCGAGATAAGGGCGTTGCTGCAGCAGTTGTTGGGCGAGGACCAAGGCTTCAGCCCACTCCTGCCGCTCTTTGTGTCGTTCCTTGAGCCACCCCACCAGGCGAAGATCCTGGCTGGTTTCAATTCTCTGGGCCAACAACGGTTCCACGCTTTGGGCACAGCCATGCTGGTGGAAGACATCCGCCAGGAGTAACAGCTCGTAGTCCCCGACCGGCTCGGCTTCGGCCAGCGCCTCGTCCAATCGTCTCAGCATCAGCAGGCGGTCCACCAAATCGGTCAAACAGTCATACTCACGACAAATGTTCAGGTAAGCCTCGTCGTCCAGGTCGGCCTCCTCCAGGTCCAACAGGAATCGGCCATACTCTTGGCGGCGATAGTTGCCGCTCCAACTATTGCTATTGCCTGCGGGCACGGCGGCTCGCACCCAACCGGCCACAACGCGCTTCTCTTCGTCGGTGGCGTGTTCCAGGATGAGCTCCGGCACGGCGTCGCTCAGGCCA
This sequence comes from Anaerolineales bacterium, assembly GCA_034422235.1. GTDB lineage: Bacteria > Chloroflexota > Anaerolineae > Caldilineales > Caldilineaceae > Bin34. The sequence goes on from DAOUJU010000014.1 coordinate 121,952, forward strand.
ATCCCTCCATAATCTACGTCAAAACGGTATACCTCAAAGAAGGCTCGCAGGCAGTCTTCCCTGGCCGCAGCGTCGTCACCCTCACCGGCCAGGCAGTGTCCCAGTCCCTGAACACATCGGTCTACCACCTCGTGCAGGCTCCCCTCTTCGTCATGTATCAACTCGAAATGTTCCATAGTCTCCTGAAGGACCGCCTGGTACACGATCCGCGCGTCGGTGTAGTTATCAAGAGCCAGAAAACCATCGCCAATACGCACGGTATGGCCAATCTCCGAGGCCATGCCCCATGATGCCATCCAATCGTCCGCGCCGCGTAGAAAGGCCGACATTACCTGGCGCCGGTAGGTTTGCGGGTCCACGGGAGTGCGCCGCCGGTCGCCTCCGGGCAAAGCCACTTCCAGCAGGTTCTCCAGGTCGGGCTGAAGTTGCAACATTTGCTTGATAAGACCAATCAGCTCTCCTTTGCTCCGTTGCTCCAAGGCGGTGTCCAGTTCCGCCACCACGCGGAAAGCGTCGGGCTGGTCCAACCAGGTAAGCAGGAGTGCCCCGACATGCTTGCAATGCCCGCCGGCTCCCACCGGACAGGAACAGTGGGCCTCCGCAATGCCACCGGCACCGAAGGCAACGTGCAACCGGTAAGGCTGAGGCATCGAGCCTTGACAGCTGGCTTTGAGGACACTGCCCTGGCGGCGAGGGTCGAAGATAGCCTCATTCTTGAAGTAGCTGCGACCGCGTTGGAAACTCTGGGAACCTACCCAGTTTGATATGGTCTCTTTGCTTACGGCGGGGATAGTCTCGGACATGACTTTACACCGATCGGAGTGTGAGGGATATTCTGGTCCAATCTGTTGGGTTACGCAGGAACTATATCATGGGGATGACAGAGTCGTTCGGGAGCAAAAGCGTAAGTACTGTTGCCGATAGGGTGTGAAACCATGGATTTGCCTACAGAATGGAGCAAGGCGAGTTAGCATAGCAGAACCAAGAGTATTCTCGTCGTGGACTGATGGGCCCCATGATTATATCCACCATGGTCCGCTGTCCCTGTGCGTGGTCCTCCCGACTGGTTCTGCCACCATTCGGGACCACCGGTTATCGGAATATTCCTCTATGCTGGGGGACTCAGCCTGCAATTCACCAGTTCTTCCAGCTTCATCCTCCTGTAGTGTCTTAAAAGCATCGGCATAGGTGTGTATTGGCTTGTCAGGAGTTGCCACTTGGGTCAGATCATCGGCTTGCCCTAAAGCCGTACTGATAGGAGACAGAGAGGTGACAGGTTACAATCTGCCACGATCAGACGGTTTTGCACAAAGGACTGCAGCTCCTCTATGAAAAGAACAAGCGCCAACGAATCCCCCCGGAATTTGTTGCCAAAGTGCGGCGGATCCTGGCTCGTCTCGACGAGGCTACCGGACCGGCGAACATGGATCTGCCAGGCGTTTGTCTTCATCCATTGAAAGGTGATCGGTCCGGCTACTGGTCTGTAACAGTGTCTGAAAATTGGCGGATTGTTTTCCGGTTTGAGGATCTTCAGGCCACCGATGTGGACTTGGTCGATTATCACTAAAGGAAGAATGCCGGATGTCAATGAAGTCACCTCCCCACCCGGGGCTCTCGGTTCGACACGACTGTCTTGAACCTTTGGGCCTGAGCGTTACGGCAGCTGCGAAGGTACTGGGAGTCAGCCGCAAGCACCTGTCCGATGTCCTGAATGGGCACTCAGGCATCTCGCCCGAGATGGCTATTCGGCTTGACAAGGCGTTTGGCGGAGGGGCAGAAACCTGGTATCGGCTGCAGGCAGCCTACGATCTGGCACAGGCTCGTGAAAATGCTGATCAGATTCAGATTGAACGGCTGGTACCGGTCAATGAACTATCAAGTCTTCCCAACTGATATCCACAGCCTTTTGGCGCCAGTTCTCTGAAGGCTCTGCAACTGGGACAAGCTTCATGAACTATGGCACCGCCTAGCCTTGAATGTGTTGCTCTCCTGTATCAGGTCGGAATGACGATTGCATGCAGGTTCATGGGACCATGGACTCCCCAAGTGAGCCGCGATTCAATGTCCGCAGACTTGCTGGGGCCAGACACCAGGGTCAGATTGGCGCTATTGCGCAGGGAATGTTGCAGTGTACCGTTTTCCTGTTCCTGCGCAAGCCATTGCTCGATATTGTCCCACAACACGGATTCCGGGATCAGAACCAAGTGCCGCAGAGGCAGGAGGCTGGCTACGCGGCTATGCTGCGACCTTGATTTCAACAAGATGGAACCCGTGGTGGCAAAGGCGGCATCTGCACCGGTAATGCCAATGGCGATCTGAGCCAAGTCCGTTCTGGCCTCAATTTCCGCCATGTCGGTCGGGACGACCAGATCATAGTCCCGGTCCGTCAGACTATCAGTCAATCCAGGGATGAGGTTGTCCAGTTCAGGCCACACCATAAGCCGCGTATTGCCATCAGATCCAGCGGGAACATCGCCCGGCAACACACTCCACTCTTCCACCTTGTGGATAGCCTGCATGCGTGCGGTCACAAATGAATCGGCAATTTCACAGGTCCCATGCAGGACTTGCAGTTCCTCCTGAAAGCGCATTGCCTTGGAACCTGTTGCCAGTTGGGTAACAGGCATACGTTCCTCTGCGGATAGGGCAGGGGATACCGGTGGGGGAAATTTCAAGTCCGGATCGGCCAGAGCATGGCGCAATCGACCCAGAATTTGCGCTCGCTGCTGGCTCACGTATCTGTTTCCCATGACCCGGTCCGTTGCCGCCGGGCCCACAGTTGCCGAAAGCTGTGCTTGGCCAAAGGCGGAAAGTCACGTGTTCGCGTCCAGTGATTCAGGGGTGGTGGCAGGCTTTTTACCTTTCCTCCAGACATACTGGCCAACATGCGACTGCCCGCCCGAGCCATGCCGCCTAACTGTGTGTAGAGTTGCGGGCGTTCCATAACCCCTGCATAACGTTTCAGGGCTGTGCCCTCTAGCCCTGGCATCGCCTTGTCCTCCACCAAATCGTGACGCAGATCCAGAAGCATGCCCGGCAAATCAATCTTCACGGGACAGGCATCGCGGCAGGCGCCGCACAGGGTACTGGCATACGGCAATTCCTTGGCCTGCACCATTTTCTCCGATAACAGAGGTGTAATCACGGCGCCAATAGGACCACTATAGGTGCTGCCATAGCTGTGGCCGCTGATTTGCTTGTAAACCGGACAGACATTGAGACAAGCTCCACAGCGAATGCACATGAGGGCCTCCCCGTAGCCTTCTTCCAGCATCTGGGTACGGCCATTGTCGATCAGAACTACATGGAATTCTTCCGGCCCGTCCACATCGTCACTACGCCGTGGACCACTGGTCATGGACAGATACACAGTCACTTTCTGGCCTGTAGCACTCCGGGTCAGAGCCTGATACTGCAGGAAGGCATCCTGAGCTGTGGGCACAATTTTCTCAATACCCATAACGGCTACGTAGATCCTGGGCAAAGTGGAAACCATGCGTCCGTTGCCTTCGTTGGTAACGATGCAGACTGTGCCTGTATCCGCAATCGCAAAATTGCAACCACTAATTCCCATATCCGCCGACAGGAACTCCTGGCGCAGTACACTGCGGGCCTTGGCGCACAAGGCTTGGGGATCCAGGGTTCGGGGCATATCCAGCTGCTCAGAGAAGAGTTCCGAGATGTCCTGGACACTCTTGTGAATTACGGGAGCCACAATGTGGCTGGGGATTTCCTGGGCCAGCTGAATGATGTATTCACCCAAATCGGTTTCGATACATTCCACCCCGGCAGCCTCCAAGTGGTGGTTCATATGGATCTCTTCCGTGGCCATCGACTTGGACTTAACTACCTTGCGCACTCTGTTCACCCGGGCCAGTTCCAACAGAATGCGGTTGGCCTCCGCGGCATCTTCCGCCCAGTGTACGGTACCCCCATTCATCTGCACGTTTTGCTCAAACTGTTCCAGCAGATCGGGCAGATGACGCAAGACATAGGTTTTCATGCGGCGCATCTGATCCCGTAACTGCTGGCCTTGGACTTCGGCGTAGCTGAGCTCCCGTTTCTCCTTCAGGTTTATGGTGGCACGGGTCACTGTTTCGGCCAGGGCAGGATTCGTGATCGCCTGCTTTACCCGGGTCTTGAAATTGGCGTGAATATCTACAGTCATAGTTCAATCCGATGCAATGTCTTGCCAGCGCCGCGGCATTCCCCGACCTTCGGGAAGTTCAGCCTCCGTATCATCCTGGGACACATTCTGTGGTTCTGCCAAGCGGCGGTTTGCCAGTACTTCGGCAATGTGCATCGCCTGACAGGGACGTTGCTGGCGCTGTATCAATCCCTGCAGATGGGTCATGCAACTCACGTCACACATGACGACCCGGTCAGCCCCGCTGGCCTGGATATAGTCCAGCTTGGCATTGCCCATGGCCGTACTGATGGGTTCGTTCTTGACCGCAAATAGCCCCCCAAACCCACAGCATTCCTCGCTACCTTCCATCTCGACTATGTCCAACTGGCTGTTGGCCAGCAATTGCCGAGGCTGGTCATTAACTCCCAGTTCCCGCAACAGATGGCAACAGGCATGATACGTTACCTTGCCTGCGGGTTGAGCCTCCAAGTGGGATACATGCAGAACATCCACCAGAAACTCGGTCAACTCAAAGGTGATACTAGACAAATGATGCGCCTGCTGCCGATACCGGGGTTCCTTGAGCAGATGGGTATAGAAATGGCTGGTCATGGTGACACAGCTGCCACTCGGAGCCACTATAGCTTCCACGGTCTGACGTTCTACCAGTGGGTAGAACACATCCAGAAAATGATGGGCCATGCGCATGGCTTCTTCATGGTAACCCGAGTTAAAAGCGGGTTGGCCACAGCAAGTCTGTTCCTCGGGAAATACCACCTTCACGCCCTGTTCTTCCAATAGGTCTACGGTGGCCATACCTACCCGCGGATAGATCATGTCCACCATACAGGTTACAAACAGGGCAACGCTGGCTGGAGGTGTGTCAAATATCTTGCGTTCCATGATTGTGGATTTGCCTGCTAAGCCAGCAAGGGAATAACCTCATCCTGCAGAGGCAGAGTAGTCACTTCAAGATTATTCGACTGGACCAGGCAATTCACTTCGGAGCGTATGCCTAAACCCTTGGTTTGGCCTGACTCATCGAAGTCCAATTGCGGCAGATAAATGCCGGGCTCTACTGTGAACAGCACGCCGGGGACCAAGGCCCTGTAGTCCTGCGTCTCCAGATTATCAATATTGACACCGCTGAAGTGGATTTCTGTGCCGAGGCTGTGACCCGTACGGTGAATGAAAGCGGAACCGAAACCGGCTTCAATCATGACTTGCCGACAGGCATCATCGGCGGCATATCCGTAAACTGTCTCGCCGGCGCGTAATCCGGTTTGCATGAATTCCAGGCAAGTATCGCGAGCCAGGCGGACCACCTGGAACACCTCATTTACGCGTGGCGGTACTTCCGAGCCGCAATAGGCCGTCCAGGTAATGTCGGCGAAACAGGAATCAGGACTGGCCACGGAACGGCCCCACAAGTCAATTAGCAACATGTCCCCCTGACGAATGGGGGTTGTCTGTTGACTGGATGGTTCGTAATGGGGGTCAGCGGCGTTGGCATTGACAGCTACCAGTGGGCTATGCCCTGGTTGTAGGCCGTAGTGGGCCAGTCTATCCCCAATAAATGTCTGTAATGTGTACTCATCCAAGTCCTGGCCATGGGTCAGTCTCCAGGCCGTCTCAGCAAACGCCTCATCCTTGACGGTCAGAACGATCTCGGCTGCCTGCCGGTGACTATGCAACTGCGTCTCCGACAGTACTGCCTGAAACATCTGCACCAGGTCGGCACTGCTCACCACATCTACCTGGCCTACGTTGCGCACCAGTTCCAGCATGCCACTATCAATCTTGTCGACATAGGGAATGGCATTGGAGGGGCTGTATTCCATGGCAATGACTTTTACGCCGGCCAGCATTTCAGCCAAGGCCAAGTGCAGATCCTGCCAGCTCACATAGGTCTTGGTCTCAACAGAAAGCTGCGGGTTGATCTGGCGAAAATTATTCCTTTCAATCGCGTGTATGAGCAATTGGGCTTCACCGCGAACCGGAATCCACAGGAACCAGCGCCGTGTCCCTGACGATAAGAGTCCCATAGCTCGCAAGGCAACCGGATTGGAACCCCGAAAATCGTAGAACAACCAGCCTTCGAGTCCCAGGTGAGCAAGGGCAGACTGAATTGCGGGCAGTGACCAAGCCTGCATGGTAAACGTCAGATTTCGATGTCGTTCGGACAGTTCCCTATTATATTATGATGACGGTGCAACGGGGTGCTTCGGTGATCTCCGTACGCGTCTTCTATCTCATGATCCAGGAGGATTGATTTTCATGTACCAACAGATCATCATTGTCGGAAACCTGGGTTCCGACCCTGAATTGCGCGTGCGCCGCTAGCCGTCTGTGTGTCTTGCCAACCCAGTTGGCAGCACAGGGGAGTCCGTGCTAGGCCACTCGACTTACCCGATGCTGAAAGGCTCAGGGGACCAGAGCATGTCGAAAGGGCCTGTCTGCCATGGTGAAAGCTGTATTGCCTGAATCCCAGTTTCCCGGGTGCCGATCAGGACACGGTGCATTCACGGTCGAATGCATCCTGGACGCGATGGGTGGATATGAGTGCATTGTCCGCCAAGCTCCCAAGCGTCCGGCCACAGAGCGGAAGCTCTGTGTGGAAACGAACAGGACACCTACAGCAGACTCGATACGGACACACAGGTTGGACTGCGGGATAACCTAAGGACCACAGGTCTAGGGTTACGGAGTTCCCATAGTAGTCAGCGGAGACCTAACCGTCTCTACAGGGCGAAGGGGAACAGGTTCGCAACGCATTAGAAAACGAGGTATGCGTAATGCAGAAAGCCGACGTTGTTCTTGATGCACTGCACTCACTTGGAATGAAGCGAAAGACACTGCAACGGGCTTATCGCTTGTTATACAATCCCACACTTTACACCTTGGTCGATCCGGCAGGATCCAGCACGACAAGGGATGAACTGATCGATACCTTGCGCCATCACCGATTTCGGTGGGGGAGGCGCCCTGCGCACGACCATTGGCTCTGCAAGGTACTGGTATTGATCCTTACCCACTTTCTGCGACCCCAGGATCCTCCGCAGGTCCATGGTCTCCAGATGGGTTCAGGTTTGCATTCGGCCCTGAAGGCAAGTCGCGAGCTGGTGTCCCAGGCAACCTGGACTTGCGTAATGGATCTGCATCCCCAGCCGGACTACCGTGCCGCGTCAGTCAGATCCTGGCTTGCCCAGGAAGTAGCGGACAGGCGCTTTGTTGATCTTGTTGCCCGGTACTTCGATGTATATTCTGAACCGGCCGTATCGTCTGGCTCGGTCCTGAGTGGAACTGTGAATCCAAACAGTCTTCACGGCCTGATTTGCCACCTGCGATTGCGTCCGCTGGATAAGCATCTCGTTGAGTTGCACCATACTTTCCAAAGCGCTGGGAAAACTCGCAGGACAAGAGATCAGAGGCAGGTCAAGGAAGACCGAGTCCTGCAGTATTTTGGATTTGTAAGGTACCTGAACCAGCTTTTGATTGCCCTGCCTAACCAACGCCCTGAGGCAGACGCCTACTTGCAGGAGATCGCTGCGATTCTGCATGCGCAGGGCCAGGATGACGCAGGCCATCACACCAGACCGATATCCAGTGAGGGATCCGAATTCGAATTCCTGGGGTACGAATTGAAGCGTGATGATGGTTGCAGCGTTTCCTTACGCATACCGGAGCAGAGACTGATGCAGGTATGCCGACCTTTCCTGAGGAAGGGCAAACCAGTTAGTCTGGGAGACCGCACGCAATTTGGA
>DAOUJU010000015.1:0-61229 GCA_034422235.1 Anaerolineales bacterium
CGGACCATGCCCGCACCTCCTTGTTTTCTCTCTAAAAAAGGGCGAAAAAGCAAGGTTATTTTAGCACGAATTAAGCACTTTTTGAACGGCAATTCTTTTGTAAACAGGCTCTAGGGATCATCGATGTTTGGTAGCACAATTAAGGTAGGACAGAGCATTTCGGTAGCATCTTGCTTGACGTTTCGCCGCGTGCCCCTAGATCTGGATCTTCCTTTCCAAGCAATAGGGGATCTTCCGATCCGCCGCGGCAGGATGTGGTCTATTGTGGAACGACGTGCGTTATCCTCCCGGTGGCGCGCCCTGCACTTTGCGCTTTTCTTGTATCATTTTCCAGACTTCAATATCCTGATCCCATCGTTCATAAGGCTTGTTTCCATGCCCAACATGGATGGCTAGCAACTACTCATGCCTAGGACAACCGCCTTACCCGGGCCCCTCTGCTGGCTTGGGAGATATACACCTCCCCGTCCAGTAAGGATCTCTGTGGATACTCCGACAAGATAGCGGTACGAACATTGTCTTCACTTCCCGCACGTACCAGCCCCACGGCACATCCACCAAATCCGGCCCCTGTCAGCCGTGCTCCCAGACAGCTGGGTTGATTCATCATTATGTCCACCATGGTATCCAGCGCCGGACTGCTGACCTCATAGTCCTCCCGTAAACTGATGTGGCTCTCATACATGGCTTGCCCTGCCTGCTCCACGTTGCCCTCCTCAAAGGCAGTAGCCGCTGACAGAGTACGCCCAATCTCACTTACCACATGCCGGGAACGCCGATACACCTTTGGGGACATACGCCCGTGACAGTCTGCAACCTGATCCGGGGACACATCGCGCCACGAAGACACCTCAGGAAATTGTTGATGCAAGATCTCCAGTCCTTCATCACATTCGGCACGACGTTGGTTGTAGGCACTCCCTGCCAGAGAACGGCTGGCCTGGGTGTTACCTATGACCAGTGATACAGATTCCGGTACTGGCACCTGTCTGTATTCCAAGCTACGGCAGTCCAGCAACAAGAGATGTCCCGCCTGGCCCAAGATGCTGACAAACTGATCCATAATGCCACAACTGACACCCACAAACTCGTTCTCTGCCCTTTGCGCTAGCAGTCCCAAGTCTGTGTCCGCTATGTTAGCCCAAGCCAAGGTCCGCAGGCAGAGTCCTGTAGCCACTTCGACGGCGGCTGAACTGCTCAGGCCGCTAGCCATGGGCACATTCCCGGCCAGTACTCCATCAAAGCCTTTGAGACCAATCTTCGCTTCTGCCATAGACCAAGCCATGCCCATGACATAGTTGATCCACAAGGAATGCCGGTTGCGGTTCAACGCCTGCAGACTGAATTCCAGCGTTTCGCCAAAGGCAGTAGAATGAACCCTTATCTGTCCGTCCTTCCTTGGGGCAAAAGCCATGCAGGCTACAAAGCCCAGGGCTGCCGGTAAGACGAAGCCATCGTTGTAGTCGACATGCTCGCCGATTACATTGACACGGCCCGGCGCTATGGCCAGGTAGTCAGGGTTATAGGCAAATAGATGTCGGAAATTTTCGATGGCGGAAGTCTCAGGATCAGTAACTTGCTGGTTTGCCATCCTTGCCCTCACCTCGGTTTCAGATCTTCTGAAGAATGGAATACAGATTTAGGTTCTCCTCCGATCCATCAGACTCAAATTGCAGGAGAACTCTCAAGCCTGTCCGCTGAGCCAACTGGATCACTTCCTCTCTGTCCAGAATGTGGACATAGCGCAAAGCCTCAACTCCCTGTTTCCATGAAATAAGACAGTCCCCGTCATCAATATCGGACTCCGTTAATTCAAGAACGGACCAGTCCACCATTTTTTGGCGCTGGCGTAGGCTGTGGTGGGGCTGCCAGTTGCTCATAACCAACATCCCTTCCCAAGACAGGAGTTGGGTAAGAGACTGCAGGGTTTTGCTACGCAGGCTTTGTGTGGGAATGTGATGCAGAGTCGCCAGACAGAAAATTATATCGAATCGCGACCCAACTTCGACTTTGGATGGCCAGCCAGGATCCGTCAGGTCCGCCTGCAGAAACTGGACGTCCACTTTAGTCGCTTCAAGAGCCTCTGCCCGGTCCTGTGCATGGTGTAACAACGCGGTACTGGCATCAACCCCCACATAGCTGCAAGCAGACAGTTCGGCCACAACATAGGGAAGCAGACGCCCGTTGCCACACCCGGCATCCAATACACAGGAGGAAGATACCCTCTGTTCAGCGAGATACTGGCTGATGCGGCTGAGGCCGGGCCAGACCTTTCCCCGGGTAGCGTCAAAATGGGCAGCTGCCACCTCATAGAATTCAGCATTTAGTGCCTGTAACCGGTTGGAAACCTCGGGCTTCATGCAGACCCTACACCTTGTCGAATGCTATAATTCAGCCGTTAAATTGCCTCAGGTTTGGTCGGAAATGCTGAGACAGAATAGTCCATGAAGCGAATTCTTTCCCGGGAAGAGATTCCTGTACAGGTCAAGATCCGGACTGAGGAATGGCAGCAAAAACGCAAGGACTTTGACCCTGGCCTGCATGCGGGGAACCTGCAGCTTGTCTTCAACAAGATTCTAGCCTGTCCTGACGAGGATTGGGATCCTTCCCGGACACTGCGAACCATTTTGGGGCAAGTGCCCAAAGATGGTGTGGGCTTTTATTCCAAGTCCAATCTGGTGGCGGGTTACCGATATCTCGTGGCAATGGGTGATCTGGATCCTGATCCCCTTCTCTTGCAACGCATTCGCATGAAGCCCATGCGCACAGCTAGCGGGGTGGCTCCGGTGACTGTCTTAACGGCCCCCGCTGGCTGTCCGGCGGCTTGCATATTTTGTCCTGATGATTATCGTATGCCTAAGAGCTATATCCACGATGAACCGGGATGTCAGCGAGCGGAACAAGATGGTTTCGACCCTTTCCGGCAGACGCGGGGCCGGATCGAAGGCTTTGAAAGCATAGGCCATAGTGCCGACAAGGTGGAACTTCTGATTTTGGGTGGGACCTGGAGCGCCTACAGTAAGGCTTACCGCGAATGGTATGTCCAGCGCTGCTATGATGCCATGAACGCCGGTACCACCCGCGACTATCAGGAAAGTCCCTCCTTAGCCACGGCTCGGGAACGCAATGCCACGGCCCGGCACCGCAATGTGGGCCTGGTAGTGGAGACCCGTCCTGACTGGATCACTCCAGAGGAAATTGTTCACCTGCGACAATTGGGAGTTACCAAGGTCCAGATGGGAGTCCAGAGTCTGGATGATCGCATTTTGGCCATGAACAACCGGGGTCATGATGTCGCCGCGGTACGTATGGCGGTGGACTTGTTGCGCACCGCAGGCTTCAAGCTGCATCTCCATTGGATGCCTAACCTATATGGTGCCACTCCGTCCAGTGATCGAGAGGACTTTCAGCGTTTCTTTCAGGATCCGTCCATTCAGCCCGATGAAATGAAAATCTATCCTTGTTCTCTCATAGCCGGTACCGAACTGTACCGGCTGTATGAAGAAGGAGCTTATCGGCCCTATACGGAACCGGAACTGGTGGAGTTGCTGGCGGATATCAAGCCAGGCATTCCCCCTTATACAAGAGTGAACCGATTGTTCCGGGATATTCCAGCCCATCATATTGAAGCAGGGGTAACCACCAGCAATCTGCGGGAAGTTGTGAAGCAGGAACTCGAACGTCGTGGGACCCACTGTGGTTGCATCCGATGTCGAGAGATTAGTCGTCAACAGGTCCCTGCCCATCAGATCGTTCTGCGGGAATTCACTTATCGCACCTCCCTCACAGAAGAACATTTCCTGTCCTGCGTCGTACCCTCAGGTACGGTCGGACTTCCCGACCGTATCGTGGGTTTCCTGCGGCTTAGCCATATCCAGGAACCTCAAGCCGGTAGCCACGCGTTCCTGGACGAAATCCAGGGAACCGCCATGATCCGAGAGGTTCATGTCTATGGTCCGGCGCAAGAGATTGGCCAGGGCGGCACCAACACCGAATCTGCTCAGCATATAGGCGTTGGTACCCGTTTGTTAAATCGGGCCGCAGAATTGAGCCAACAGGCCGGATTTGCCCGACAAAGTGTCATAGCCGCTACCGGCACTCGTCTGTATTATGAAAAACGCGGTTTCACTCAAGGCGAGCTCTACATGCATCGCTCGCTTTGAAGCTCGATGGTCAGTTTGTGCTGCTTTGTGGCGATCCCGGTGATTTCACCATCACAGAGGGAACTTGCGGACAAGGACGAAACCCCGCGGAAATTAGAGCTTTGGTAACCCCAAGGCCCCCACTGTTCTGAGGAACACGGCCGGGGTCGCCAAGTCTGACCCTATGCCTTCTCATACTCGTGCACTTCCCCCGGCCAAAGACATTGTTGGGGTCATTTTGACCCTCAACGAGATACACCATATTGCCGGTTGTATCCGCTCCCTGCAATCCTTTCTGGATCATGTGGTGGTATTGGATTCGGGCAGTTCTGACGGCACACGGGAGTTGGCCCGTAAGTGTGGTGCCACGGTTCTGTTGCATCCTTTCAAGGATTACGCCCACCAGCGTCAGATGGCGCTGGATCTTCTCCGCTGTGAATGGGTCTTGTTTGTAGATGCCGATGAAAGGATTTCAGCACCTCTGGGCCAGGAGATTGGCGAAATCTGCAAGGATCCCGACTTGAAGGGAGCCTGGATTCCACGCATCAATTACATTGTGCAAGGGCCTGTTCAGTGGGGCGGATTCAGTCCAGATGCCCAGCTACGGCTACTGCGGCGGGCCCATGCTTCTTACCGGGAGGCTACAGCAGTACATGAAATCGCTACAGTGGATGGGCCTACCTGTACACTGGTGAATCCAATCACCCATTTCAACTATGATTCCTGGCGCCAGTTTCACGCCAAGCAAATGAAATACGCTTTTATCGAAGCTCAACACACACCGACTGGTGACCGCATACCAGGATGGACCTTGCTGAAGCGCTTCCTGCACATCTTCCGCTATCGGTACCTACAGCTACAGGGCTGGAAAGATGGCTGGCTGGGACTTCAGTTGGCTCTGATGCTGGCCTGGTATTATGGCTCTCTGCCTTATGTATTGGCGCTCCTGCAACTTAACAAGGAAGAAAAGGACTGATGTCCCATATCCTGATCATCGAAGATGAAAGGGACTTGATCGATACATGGACCTATTACCTGGAACAGGCTGGCCATAGAGTCACAGCTACGACCGAAGGACCAACAGGGCTGGAGATGGCAAAGGATTTCCAGCCTGATCTGATCATTCTGGACCTGCAGCTGAGCCGTGATCAGGCTGGGCGCACGCTGGCCGGAATGGAGATTCTCAGGGCTGTTCGTGCCAAGTCAGACATACCCATCCTCATTGCCTCCGGCAATTACACGGATCAGGTGGACCGGGTGATGGGTTTTCAACAGGGGGCGGATGATTACCTGATCAAGGGCCAGTTCGGAGTCCAGGAATTGCTGGCCCGGGTGGACTACCAATTGGCCCAGAGTCAGCGCACACGGATCGAAAATGGACTGTCTATGGCAACAGGTTCCGTGTTGCGTCAGGGCAACCTGACACTGAACCGGGACTGGCATACGGTAACCTTGCACGGACGCAATGTAGATCTGACGCCGCTGGAATTTCGGGTGTTGCTAGTCTTCATGCTCAACCCGGGACGAAGCGTCAGTCACGAGGAAATCTGGCAACACGGCTGGCGGGACTCCAGTGCCGATGCCATCACCATCCGTAATAACGTACGTATTCAGGTATCCAGCTTGCGGCGTAAGCTGAAGGATTCGAATTCCCGAGAACCACGCATTGTCAGTATTCGGGGAGTAGGTTACAGTTTCCGCGGCTAGGCACCATGTTTCGCAGGCTCCCATACCGTCTCTTCTGGAGTATGCTGGCCCTCACCTGCTGCGCTTGGCCGGTATGGCTTTCATTGACGGATAACGCAACATTTTCTACCGGTCGTATCCTTACGGCTGCGTTGCTTAGCCTGGTTCTGATATTGGTTCCTAGCGGAATCGCCTGGCAGTACGAAAGACGTCTCCAGAATCTGGTGAACCTTGTCCAACGCCGGCAGCCAGACCTGGCGGTGGAAATCCGCAGCGAACTGGCCCGTAGGGATCCGGTTTCTCTCCTCAATCGACTCCTGGGATTGATTCTGCACCGATTCCAGGAAAGTGACCGCCGGCGCAACCAGGAATACACGTCACTGAGTACCGGGATTGAGGAGCTGGGGCAGGGATTTTTCATTGCGAACGCGGAAGGGATTGTCCAGTATCTCAGTCCGAAAGCCAAGCAGTACTGGGTGGTACCGGATGACTGGGCCGAAAGGGAACTGAGAACGGAGGTCTTGTTCCGTACCCGGGAAATGGTATACGACTCCTGGAGCAAGGCTGTATCCTCGGGACATTTGGTGCGGGATCTGTGCGAGTCAGCTGATGGCCGGGAGTCATTGCTCGTCGTGCACATCCCCTTGCTGTCCACAGGAGCGCAACCATCCTGGCTCACGGTCCAGCAGGATACCAGTGAAGTTTCCCTGATGCGCCTCATTCGCCGGGACTTCATTGGCAATTTGTCACACGAAATCCGTAATCTGCTGGCCAAGCTGAAAGCCAATGCCGAGATAGTAGCGGTGGCCACGAACGAAACCGACCGGGGCAAGTTCCAGCAGCGAATGCTGGCCACTATCAGCGAGATGAGTCACTTGCAGGAAGGACTCATGGATCTGTACTTGATCGAAACAGGCTTGGAAACGATCTCGTTGGAGAATACCTGTCTGGCGTCCTTCCTGTCCAGCGTTCATGATGGCTTGATGGCCAATGCTACGCGTGCGGATATACAGTTTCAACTTGATGCGGTACCCGACATCTGCCTCCCCCTGGATACCCAGAAGATCACGCGGGTGATCACAAATCTGGTACAGAATGCCATCAAATTTACCCCGGCCAGCGGTCGGATTGTCTTGCAGGCTCACGTTCAGCCCTTACCGCTGGCGGAAGAGAGTTTTCGGGCAGGCCTGCCCTCCAGCCTGTCCCCGGCCGAGCAACGTCAGCTACGGTCAGATCCTGTGGCTATTGTTAGTGTCAAGGATTCCGGACCGGGCATTCCGGCACCCTACATTCCGCGCGTGTTCGAGCGGCTGCACCAATTGGATGCGGGCAAGACCTACCAGGGTACCGGCCTTGGTTTATCCTTGGCCCGTCATACGATCCGGGCTCACGGCGGACTGATCTGGGCCAGCAACAACCAGCCGGGGCCGGGCATTACCTTCAGTTTCTCCTTACCCCTGTCGCCAGAGACGACAGCAGTGATCCCACTGGCAGATCCGGAACGGAAAAGCCCAGAGGATTGGCAAACAGCAACCAACGCAACAACAGAATCGCAGACACCCCCAGTATGATCCCCACCAGGGATTGATTCAGGTCGTGGTAGCGCAGATGAATGCGCGCCCACACCACCATGGGTATCAGCAGGATCAGGGGCCAGAAGTGACCATCGATTCTGACGATGAGAAATAGGCCGGCCAACAGGAAAGAGATGGTCAGGGAGTGCAAACTCACCTTCCAATAGCAGGTAATAATCCAGAAGGCCAGAAACATCAGAATCCCAGCCATGTTGGTATATATCAGAATCCCGGAATGGGTCCGCATACCTATCAGAGTGCCCAGAACCGCCAAGGCCGCAATGGTTAGGCCGAGAGGTGTCGCCCGATCCCGGCGATCCTTTAGTTCGAAATCCAGCTTGCGTCCCCGCCACCGCAAAATGCCCAGATAGATGCCAAACATCAGTCCCATAGAACCCACATGGATCACAGCGTAATACAAGCTGTTGGTGGAGAAATCTATTAGGAAAGGCACGAAAAAGCTGATGGCAAAAAGCACCAGCGGACTCAGCCCATAGGATACCACCCGGGCCACGACGTCAGTCATGCCCTGCACTTGCAGCCGCCGACGCACGGGACTCACTGTCTTGCCAATCGTACTGACAGATCTTGTGGACTCAGGGGACATGCCGAAGGGCATCCTGGCGGCGCTTTTTCATGCCGGACTCCATGGTTGCAGGATAGCGATGAGGCAAATGGGACACTTCGTTTAGACGATCCAGTACATCATCCGGCAGGTGGATCTTGGCTGTGCCGACAATTTCCTGCCACTGAGTCAACGTCCGACACCCCACAATGCAACTGGTAATCCCAGGCTGAGACAGAGCCCAGCGTAACGCCACTTGGCAAGGAGCCAGTTGCATCTGTGCGGAGACCTCCAGGAGGCATTGGAGCACGGCATCTGCCTGCGGGCAGAAGTAGGTCTGGGGAAATGCCCAGTCTGCCTCTGAACGGGAACCCGGAACTACTCTCTGCCCTACCGCGTATTTTCCGGTCAGGAAACCGCCGGCCAAGGGGGACCATACGACCACGCCCACGCCCTTGGCCAGGCATAAAGGCATAATCTCCTGTTCAATGTCCCGCACGACCAAACTGTACTGGGGCTGATAGCATTCTATGCGATTCAGCCCCAGATGTTCACTGGTCCATAGAGCGTCACAGAGCCGCCACGCTTCGTAGTTGCTGCATCCGATGTAGCGAACTTTGCCCTGATGCACCAGATCATCCACCGCCCGCAACATCTCGGCCAGCGGAGTCTCTACATCCACATGGTGAATGTAATAGATATCAATCCAGTCGGTCTGCAAACGGCGCAAACTGTCTTCCACGGCCCGCATGATATGCACGCGGGACATGCCGGAATCGTTGGGACCTGAACCCATGGGATTGAAGAACTTGGTCGCCAGCACTATATCCTGCCGACGCGAGCCCAGCAATTCCCCCAGCATCGATTCCGATCGGGATTCGGCATAGGCGTTAGCGGTATCGATAAAATTCACGCCTTCATGCAGGGCTGAGTCCAGGATAGTGGATGCCTCTTCCCTTCCCGTTGCCTGGCCGAAAGTCATGGTGCCCAGGCACAATTCTGAGACTTTGAGACCGGAACGTCCCATACGGACATAATTCATGATAGCCAATTCTCGTCTTGCAAAATCCTGTCCTGTTCGGCCCGTAACCGATGAAGATATGTCTGCTTGGGCATCTCCACCATGGCACGGGAAATAGTTGTTCCAGATGTGACCTCTGCCTTTAGTTTGGCCCCCTTGCACAAGCCGAGCGGTAAAAGACCCCGCCTGGCGGCCAAGGGCGCTTTTTCGGCGAGCCCCACGACGGTATACCCACCTCCACCATCAAGGATCGTGCCGGCAGCCAAATCGGTCTTGGCCACAGTTACTACCTCAGTCGTTGGTACGGGTGCGGGTTGTCCGGTGGCCTCCTTCAGCAATACCGCCCTCAGGATCGAAAGGGGAGCCGTTACCGCCACCAGGTGATAAGGGCGGTACAAAAGATAGGTATGACCATTGCTCCCCGCAAAGCCCATGTACTCCAGCAGGTCCTCACGAGTATAGAGATGTTCAGCGCGAATCACGGCAAAAACTCCCATGCCCAGGGAATTGGGGAGCCGAGATACGCCGTCGGTGTCGACGCTATTCGCCAATTCCACTACTCCCTCCTGCGACAGTATACCGCCGTCAGTCTCATGACAAAGCAGAGTGGGAATCTGCTCCAGGGTTAAAGCTGGTTCATGCATGCCAAGGACGTCTGGTACCAAGCCGGCCATATTGGCCAAAGCTGTCATTTCAATTTGGGCTTTCGTGCCATCCCGGAAGGAATTGTACATGCGGGTATTGATGGTGCGGCGTTCCATCTGTTCCCGGGTGAAATTGAACCGTTCCGGTACCGATTCGGGAATGCCTTCCCGGTCATCCTGCCGCATAATGGTGCCGCGACCGGCGGCAATGACTTCAAATCCGAGTATTCGGGCCCAGTTCACCAGATTCATGGTGGCTCCGGGTTGATCACCATCCACCAAGGTATACACAACTCCGGCTTCGTCAGCCTTCCTGCGCAGCAAAGCCCCTACTGTCACATCTGCTTCCACATTGACCATGACCACATGTTTGCCTTGAGATATGGCGGTGGTAGCCAGGATCGCTCCCGATTCCGGAGAGCCGGTTGCCTCCACCAGAACTTCGATCTGTTCGCTGTGAGTCAGAGCCAAGCTATCTTGCGTAACACAGGGAGTCATGCGGCATACTGAATCTTCAATCTGGGACAGGTTCTCCGCTATTGTCACCGCCTCCGGTGCCAGGCCGGTGGCAATATAGGCATGCAGAGCATGTTCGATGTCAAGATCCGCCACGGCAGCAAGCCGAACCCCTTGCATGGCGGCTATCTGGACAGCCAGTCCAACACCGAATTTCCCTGCGCCTGCAAGGCCAACCCGAATAGGATTGTCGTCGGCTTGTCGTCGCCGCAATTCTGTCTGCAAGAGTTCATACATCAGACTTTTCTCTCGGCTATCAATACCTCTATGCGATCCAGAACTCTTTCGGCCAAAACGAATTTCGGGGAGCGTGGCACCTCGAATATCTTGCCAGAACGTTCCAGGATCAGGGCTGCATTGTAATCCGAGCCAAAGCCAATATCATCTTTACCTACATCATTGGCTACCAATAGATCCAGTCCCTTACTCTCCAATTTGCGCTGGCTATTCTGACGTAAGTCCTCCGTTTCCGCCGCAAATCCAACGCGGATAGAAGGTCTGCCTGTTGCCGCATGCAAGGACTGGAGGCTGGCTAGGATGTCGGGATTGGGAATTAAGGTGAAGGAAGGCGTTCCTCGATCCTTCTTGATCTTCTGGACTTCTGGACTTGCGGGGCGAAAATCTGCCACGGCGGCCGCCATGACCAGGACATCAGCATCAGTACAGGACTGGGTGACCGCTGCCTGCATCTCTTGGGCAGTGTCTACAGCCATGACTTCATCCGCCGTCTCCTCAGGCACCGAAACCGCCGTGATCAGGGTCACAAAGGCTCCACGGTCTCGGGCCGCCTGGGCCAAGGCGAGGCCCTGCTTACCACTGGACCGATTGCCCAGAAACCGTACCGGGTCAAGCGGTTCTCGTGTACCTCCGGCCGTCACTACTACCTTGCATCCTTGCAAGGGGCCCTTCTGCCCCAGCAGGGCCCTAATGTGAGCCACGATACAGTCCGGTTCAACCAAGCGTCCGATTCCAACTTGCCCCGAAGCCAGATGTCCCGATGCGGGACCCAGAAAGTCAACTCCTCTGGACCGCAGCAAATCCACATTGGCTTGGGTGGCTGGATGGCGCCACATGCCACCATCCATCGCCGGAACGACCAGCAGGGGACATTCGGTGGCCAAAGCTGTCACCAGCAGGAGACTATTCGCCTGGCCGCTGGCATGGGCAGCCAGGAAGTGAGCAGTCGCGGGCACAATGGCCAACACGTCGGCCTCACGCGCAAGTTGGGTATGGAGAATATGGGCTTCCTGTCCCCAAAGGGCAGAAGCGCCGTAGGCTGGCCGACCTGTCACCGCCTGAAAAGTGAGCGGTGACAGGAACTGGCCTGCACTTTCCGTCAACACAGCATTCACATGGACCCCCAACTGGGCCAAGGTGCTGGCCACTTCGACTGCCTTATAGCAGGAAATACTTCCCGTCACACCCAGCACTACTCGTTTGTCCTGCAGCGCGGTTGAGGGAATGATCATGGCTCAGATATCTTCACGTTGCTCTGTGGAAAGCTAATCGCAAACCTTCCAGAGTCAGCCAAGGAGCATAGTGGTCGAAAATCCGCGTATGGTCGCGGAAAATCCGGGCCAACCCCCCAGTACCGATTACCGTCATGTCTGAACCCAGATCAGCCCGAAAATGCTGAATCATGCCCTCAACCAGACTGGTATAACCCCAAAACAGCCCGGATTGCAGGGCATGCCGGGTGTTGCTACCTATGGCCTGTGGTGGCGGCGCCAAGTCAACTTTCGGTAGTAAGGCCGTGTGTTGAAAAAGGGCATTGGCGGCAATCTGTAGGCCAGGGGCAATAGCTCCTCCCCGATATGTACCATCACCAGCGACCGCATCGAAGGTAGTGGCCGTACCGAAATCCACTATACAGGCAGGAAGAGTATAGAGGCAATGGACCGCAAGCACATCGGCCAACCGATCCGCGCCCACTTCATGGGGCGGATCATAGGCAATGGAAATTTCAGGACATAAAGCTGCAGAGAACAGTACTGGCGGCCTTCCCAATACCGTCTGGCATACATGTATCCAAATAGGGGTGAGATCAGGTACTACTGAGGCTAGAACTGCACCCTCCACGCCAGAGATATTTATGGCTTCCTGTTCCATTAGTCCTTTCAGAACAAAAACATACTCATCCTCAGTACGTTGTCCATCTGTGGCCAAACGCCAATGGTGACAGAGGGTCTTTTCGTCGAACAGACCCAAGGTGATATGGGTATTCCCTATGTCAATACAAAGCAGAAGGGGCATTGGAATCGAAGGCAACAACCACAGGTCTAGCCGTCATTCTACCCAAGATCCCTCAGAGAGCTGTAGAAAACTACCGTTGCACTACCCATCACCATTGATAGGCTGAACTCACGCCTCCGACCAAGTGTCCAGTTGAGGTAACAGAGTTTCCCGCATTCGTTCCCTAGTCTGCCGAAATGCCTCAAGTTTGGCATCCCCCGGCCCAACAACCTGGGAAGGATCCGCAAAGGGCACGTGTACAACCTTCCCTTCATATAGCCAAACTGGACATTCTTCGGCAGCCCTATCACAAACCGTCACAATCAAGTCCATTGGCCGCTCCCGGAAGTCTTCAATGGACTTGGAATAGAGAGGATCCGTCTCGATATTCAATTCCCGCAGGACGGCCAAGGCCTGGGGATAAACATGTCCGGAAGGGGCCACGCCCGCCGAAAAAGCCTGCCAGCTATTGGGGTAATAATGATTCGTCAAAGCTTCGGCCAATTGGCTACGAGCTGAATTACCGGTACAAAGAAACAAGACCTTTTTCATGGGATCCCTCCATGGGATACGGCAAGAACTGTCCACCTTAAGACTCTGTATCATTCACGAAGATCCAGACCGTGCGCGAAATATTGCCGGCCAGATCGGCAAACCGCTCTACTTCCCGGGAGACCCGAATAAATTCGTAGAAGGCTTCAATGTCTTGGGCCTGTTCCGTTTTCGCCATCCGGGAAAAGAGTTCCTTCTGCACTTCACGATCCAGTATATCGACCTGATCATCCTGATCAATGACCTGGTGAAGCAGATCCGTGTCCTTGTCCTCCCAGCCCTTGAAGGTGTTGTCATGCATGTCCAGGGCCAGCTGATACATAGTATGGAACTTGATGGGCACTTCAAAGGCAGGTTTGGTCAAGAGCCGCTCTGTGGATCGAGCAATCCCGCGGGCCTGGCTGCTCATTCGTTCCAGATCCAGACTGATGTTGTAGACCGTAATTATGAGCAGCAGATCCTGTGCGACAGGTTGTTGGCGGGAGATTAGGGTAAAGCAGTTGGCTTCTACCTCTGCCTGCAATTGCTTGACTTCCTGCCCCAGAGCATACACTTCCTCAATTCGATTGGCATCACGCTGCAAGAAGGCGTCAAACCCGATGGTAAACTGATCACGCACGCGGCCCGACATCAGGAAGAGCTTGCTGCGCAGTTCCCCAAGCTGGGTCTCAAAATGACTGCGTATGGTCTCCATGGCTCCTCTCCCTAACCAAAGCGTCCGGTGATGTAATCGTTGGTGCGCGCTTCCTTTGGGTTGGTAAAAATGTTGTCGGTTGGCCCAACCTCAACCAGTTCACCGGTCCGTGAATCAGGAATCACTGAGAAAAAAGCCGTGAAATCGGAGACGCGGGCGGCCTGCTGCATGTTGTGTGTCACCACGACAATCGTATAACTTTCAGCCAAGTCACGCATCAATTCCTCAATGCGCAAAGTCGCGATCGGGTCAAGGGCAGAACAGGGTTCATCCATCAGGATAATATCCGGCAGGACCGCTACCGCCCGGGCAATGCACAGCCGCTGTTGCTGACCTCCCGACAGGGAAAGACCGCTCTGCGAGAGTTTATCCTTGACCTCATCCCACAGGGCTACACGCCTGATGGACTGTTCAACCAGTTCGTCCATGTCTCCCTTGTAGCCGTGTATGCGAGCCCCCCAGGCCACATTATCGTAAATACTCTTGGGAAAAGGGTTGGGCTTCTGGAAGACCATCCCGATACGCCTGCGTACTTCCACCGGATCCACGTCGGCATCGTAAATGTTCTTGCGCTGGAATTCCACCGTGCCGGTTATGTGAGAACTTTCTACCAGATCATTCATGCGATTAAAGGCGCGCAGAATCGTGCTCTTGCCACAACCGGAAGGTCCAATCATGGCGGTGATCTTATGCGCAGGAACGTTCATGCTCACGTCGCTAACCGCGTGAAAATTACCGTAGAAGACGTTTAATTCTTCCACCCGCAAAGCATATGCTGGCGAATGACCGTTTTCTGAACTCTTCATCGTCAATTATCTGTCCTCAGTAAACCGCTTAATGAGGCAATCCATGGCCAAGAGGCCCCTCGGCGCAGCAGGCTTTCTGTGTCCAAAAACTTACCTGTCTCGTTGGAAAGGCTTATGGGTATCAGGACCTCAGATACGTTGTTGGCCATAGCGATTGCGCAGAAATACAGCCGTGGCGTTGGTGAGAAGCAGCATAGCTAACAAGACCAGAATAGCGGCCGCAGCAATGTTGCGAAATTCAACCTGGGGCCTGGCTGTCCACTGATATATCTGGATGGGAAGTACGGTAAACTTGGAAAAGATGCCGTCCGGGTCCACGGAAATGAATGTCGCAGCCCCAATCACCACCAGAGGGGCCGTTTCCCCGAGGGCCCGGGAAATCGCCAGAATGGCTCCCGTCAAAATCCCTGGCATGGCCATGGGCAAGACATGGTGGCGGGTTGTCTGCCACTTGGTGGCACCAACTCCGTAAGAGGCTTCACGAAGGGAAGCAGGTACAGCCCGAATCGCTTCCTGCCCGTTGATGATAATGATGGGCAATATTAGGAGCCCCAGAGTCAAACCGGCCGAAATAATCGTTCGGCCATTGGCTTCTCCCGACTCGACTGCGCCTACCATGGAACCGCTGGTGAAAGCTACCATGGCCCTGACAAAGATCACCAGGCCTAGCATCCCGTAGATGATGGAAGGAACTCCGGCCAGGTTGTTGATATTGGTTTCAATGATGCGTTCAAAGCGATTCCGGGTCGAATATTCCTCCAGATAGATCGCAGCCCCAAGGCCCAAGGGCACGGAAAAGCAAATCGTAATAAGAATCACCCACAGGGAACCCAGAATCGCCGTACGAATGCCGGTCAATTGGGCCTTGGACGATTGGGGACTTACCAGGAATTTGCCGGTCAACCAACTCTTGAATTCCATTTGAGCCCGATGTTCCAGGGCCAGGGCTTCGATCTCTGCCTTCCGGGTGAGGGAATCCCACAGACTAAACGTATCGACAATTTGGGGCTCGATGACCCGTGCCAAGACCAGGTCCAGCACGTTGCCTTGGGAGCGCTCAGTGAATGGTTGCTCACGGTCGAAGCGTCGCATCAATCCCGCGGACACATTTTGTTCCAGAATAGTTACGAGTTGCTCTTGGCTGAGGGTGGAAAGTCCTGGTTGGCTGGTAGAACGGGCCCAAGCATTCAGGACCCCGGCATCATCCTGCACCACAGAAATTGTGATCGGGGCATCGGGAAACCCCGGATTCAGATCGGACCACCGGGCCGCCGGCAATAGGGCAAATTCCAGATCGCCAGGCCCTACCGCCGTTAGAAAATCATTCGCCTGGGAAACCAGCACGGCCAGCACGGCCTTGTTGGCCGGAAGCGGCATACCGAAGGAACGCATCCCTCTGGGCACGAGAGGAACTAATTCAGTGGAAAGAAGCACAATGTGATGTGGATCATCCAAGGCCGAACTGACAGCATCACTTCGGGAATCGGCCAAATGAATATGTTCCTCCTGCATGAGCAACAACAGGTCAGCACTGAAGGTGTCCTGCACCAGGATGTAGCCGAAGGCACTGTTGACAACGTTGTACAGCAAAGTTCCAAGTACGACCAGACCGACAACCGTGGAAAGGCGGATAAGGTACTGCCATGTCTGACCAAACGCACGGCGCCGACTGGTGCGTCCAGACTCCGCCGGTCCGGTGGGGTAACTACCTGTCAACGGGGAAGTGGCGACGGGGGATACATCCATCAGGCATACTGCTCCCGGAAACGACTCGCAATGCCGCGGCTCACAATGTTGAGTCCCAGTGTTATCAGGAAAAGCAACAGGCCAATGGCGAACAGACTGTCATAATCCAGAGAGTCGTAACTCAAATCTCCGCCACTAATCCGAACAATGTGGCCTGTCATGGTTTCGGCCGCCTTGAACGGGTTCAGAGCCTGCAATCCTTTCATGGCCTCTCCCCAATCGGTGAAGTTACGGGGACCAGCCCCCGCCGCAATGGCCACGATCATGGTTTCCCCTACGGCCCTCGACATAGCCACGATAAAAGCGGCTGATATACCGGAAAGTGCCGCGGGCACCACTACCCGAATCGAGGTTTCAAAACGGGTAGCGCCCAGTCCAAACGCCGCTTCCCGCAAAGCCAGGGGCACGGCTCTCAAGGCATCTTCGGCCATGGAAGTCACCAAGGGCAATACCAGGATGCCGATTACCAGTCCGGCTGAGGCCAGGTTAAATACCTCCACGACATCAAAGCCGAAGATACGTCGCAGGGAAGGGGTAACGAAAGTGAGGGCAAAATAACCATATACCACGGTCGGAATCCCGGCCAGAACTTCCAGAATCGGTTTAAGTACCCCGCGGGCCCGGGAGGTGGCATATTCACTCAAGTAAATTGCGATCAGCAGGCCCAGCGGCAAAGCGACAGCCATAGCAATCAGACTGGCTCCCAAGGTAGCGTTTACCAAGGGCCAGATGCCGAAGTTTAGGGTTTGGGGTTGCCAGTTCCATCCCGTTACAAACTTCAGCAGGGATACTTCATCCCGCCTAAAGAAAAGGAGGGCTTCCTGGGCCAACATATACACGATGCCGCCGGTGGTCAGGATCGAAATTGTCCCGCAAAGCCAGAGCACGACCTGGATAATCTCTTCATTCCAGCGCCTGCGTTTCGCAAGAGGTGCCGCGGAGGTAGTTGCCTGCGTTCTCTCAACTTGCCAGGTTTCAGCCGTTTGCGGGTGCTCCATGTATCGCAATCTCTGTCTCTTCTGTGAAATTCCACAAGGCAGGACCTGTTACGTAACAGGTCCTGCCTTGTGGGTTTAGCAGCAACTTGCCGGACCGCTCCAATGGCATTCCAAGATCAGGTAGTTTCAGCCTGGAAATCAGCCTATTCCATGCCCATGGCCATCTTCCAGCTGTCAAGGGTCTTGTCGTAATCGGCTTCGGAAGCTGGGAAGTAACCCACATCCACGACTTCCTCGTTGACATAGGTCAGCACGAAATTGAGGAAATCCGCCACCTGGGGTTTGTCCTCCAAAATGCTGGCTGTCGTATACATGAAGAGTGGACGGGCCAGCGGATAGGAAGCATTGTCGACATTCTCGGCAGAGGCCGCCACATCATTGACAGACAATACCGTCAAAGTGTCCGCATTCTCCTGGTAGTAGGCATATCCAAAGTAGCCAACAGCATAGGGACTACCTAACACACCTTGTACCAGAACATTGTCGTCCTCACTCAGTTGCAGGTTGGAAGCAGCCAGGATCGGTTCAGGATCCTTGTCGAAGACCTCTTCCACGAAGTAGTCAAAGGTTCCACTGTCCGTGCCCGGGCTGAAACGCTGGATCGGTTCCGCAGGCCAATCGGCATTGACATCGGACCAGGATTCTGCCGTGGAAAAGATAAGAGCCAATTCCTCAAGAGTTATGTTGGTTAGGAAATCGTTTTCCTGGCTGACGACCACCGCCAGAGCATCAGTCCCAACACGGAGTTCCACCGGCTCGCGATCAATGCTGCGGCAACTTTCCACTTCCTGGTCCTTGATAGGACGGGAGGCATTGGAAACATCAGTTTCCCCTGCCACACAGAAACGTTCAAAGCCAGCCCCGCTACCAATACTGGAAATCGTGATGCTGCCATCATAACCCTCATCCACGAAGCGTTCTGCCATTCGTTCGGCCAGAGGATAGACTGTCGAACTGCCAGCGACGATGATGTCACCTGAAACGGCCATGGGATCAACCATGGGTAGTCCGGCTGGACCCATTTCCATTTCTTCGGCTTCCGCCACAGGTTCTTCCATTGCCGGTGCTTCTGGCGCTGCCGTCCGGCAGGCAGTCAGGGCTAGGGCCAAAACAAGAATTATCAGAATCTGCAACTTTCTCATGGTGAATTCCATTGCTCCTGAATGCAAGAAAGGGTATTACGCCGCAGAGAGTCTAGCCTTGGTTGTAACAACGTAACCGCAGGATCTGAATAGCATCATAAGCAGAAGCTTATACAAGGGGGGTGATCGTTCAGTTGGCTTATCCCCAATCACGTAAACGCAACTTTCTATTGCCAGAAGCTGGAATCTCTGGTGCCGATGCACCAGGTTTCCTGATCGTTAGCCATAAGCGTTGCCCACCCGAACTAGGACATGCGAACTAGATTGCCGCAGGAGGCGTTGCCAGGGAGGGAGAGACATACTTGCCGGCGCCATATCCATGGCCCAATGGCAAGAATATCTTTGTGGAGATCCCCACTGCAAACCAGAAGACGTTCCCGTATTGGCCCGGCTACCAGGAATGGTCTTCTATATGGAGGAAGTGGATGGACTCCCACTTTTGTGGAAGGACAGGAAGCCTGGAAACAGCTTTTCAAGGACTTGAAATCGAAACGAACGAATTGCTCGCCGCGGAGATGGAAGCCGTACTGGAATCAAATTAGCTAGTGCAGTCTTCCACAGTTGTCCCTGGCTGGCCTGTGCCATCTTGACCATGAGAAAAAGCTGATTGGTCAAACCGAATCAGACTGGAGAAGCGGTAAATGGTGGCAATCCTTCCACTTCAGGAAGCACTGCTTACGCGAAACGCGGCAAGCTGGGGGTTCCAAAATCTGACGCAGATATAGGGCAGGTGCGATCCAGGAGGGCACACCTGCTCTCAGCTTGTCTTACCGCGAACCCAAGGTTTTGGCATTTAACGCTTCCAGCAGATTCACCAAGCCTACATGTCCAGGTGATCGCATCAGGACTTCAGTCAATCGCTGAATTCAACCTGCCATAACCTCTGGACTTTCCAGGCTGAGTGCATCCTGACCAAACAGAACCGGATAGTCTCGGTTTTCCTGGGATACCGTATCAGCATCCATGTAACAGACACTGAGCGCCCGACGCGCGATATCCGTGGCATTAACCCCTGAACTGTGGGGCAGGTGATTGTGCAGGAGAACTGCCTCTCCGGCTTTCATTTCCAAAGGTACGGGCTCAATTTCCTCAACCAATTGAGCTGCCTGCTCCTCGGTAAAGAACCCCGAACCGTGTTCAGGATTGATCAATTCATGATGCCGTCCCGGCGCCACCCACATGCATCCGTTGTCCACCGTGGCGGGATCCAGGGCAGTCCAGACTGTGATTAGGGGATCCCGATCCAGCGCAGTCCATCGATCCTGGTGCCACACCAGGAATGTTCCTTCCCTGGCCGGCTTATTCATGAACATGGCGCGATAAGAGGCAACCTGCTTCCCCAGTCCATAGGCACGGATACAGATATGTCGGAAGAGAGGGCGCTGCATATAGGCAAGAAACTGGGCATCATATTCCAGATCCTGAATCTTCCGATAAGACAGAGTGGCCAGCTTGTGTCCCTTGGTCTGGGCCCCTGGCTCATCGGACACTCCTGGAATGGAATCCAACTGCATTAACATGCGGCTGTAATCCACCTGTGCCGTGCCCATCATAATGGCGTCGATTCGTTGCTGCAGAGTTGCCAACGCCTCTTCATCCAGGACCGGGCCCAAACGAACGAAACCGTCGGTTTTGAATTGCGACCATTGCGCATCAGTCAGTGCGTCTCGCATAGGGCAATCTCCCTTAGTGCCGAATGTCGAATAACCCGAGTTCTATCTTCATTCTAACCTCATAGGAAAACAGACAGATGCCGTATCCAGTTTTCCTCGGCGGTCGTGATCTGGTGGATTGAAATAACAATCCTAATCCTAACCCTTTACCCCTGTGATAACGATGCCTTGAATGAAGTAGCGTTGCGCCACAAAGAAAATCACGATGGTAGGCATGACAGCCATGAGCGCCGCCGCCATCATGTCTTGCATGTTGGAGCGCATATAGCCTTCAAATAGGCGCAGGCCCAGGGCCACGGTGTAATTGTCCACCTGCTGCAGGTACACCAGAGGATGCAGGAAATCATTCCAAGTGAAGGTGAACTGGTAAATGGCCGAAACACCCAGCACGGGTAAGCTCAGGGGCATGTGAATTCGTCCATATATACCCAGGTAGCCACAACCGTCGATCTTGGCAGCATCATCCATTTCCCTTGGAATGGTCATGAAGAACTGACGCATCAGGAAGACATGAAAGGGCGGTGCAAACCAGTTGGGCACGATCAGGGGCAGGAACGAGTTAATCCACCCCAGACTCTTAAACAGCAAAAAAGTTGGTATCAGCCGAATGTGTTCGGGTAGCATCATCGTGGAAAGAACCACAATGAATAACACATTGCGCAAAGGAAAGTGTAGGCGGGCAAACCCAAATCCTACCAATGAGGCGGACAGGATCACCCCCAATGAACTCATCACCGAGATCGTGGCACTATTGGCAAACCACCGGGAAAAGGGAAACGGTCCCACGAACGGGGAACGGAAATTGGTGAAATGGAAAGAATCGGGCCACCACTGTGGGGGATACAAATTCACTTGGTACGCGGGCATAACCGCCGTTCGGATCATCCAGTAGAAAGGGATGGCGAATATGATCGCACCCCAGAGGACCACAAGATACAGAAGGAAACGCTGCAGCAAACGGTCCAACTGTACGGTCTTTTTGTGGCTCAGGGCGACAGAGGGAGTACCGGACGCAGCCATGGGGAATCTTGCATTTAGCGCTCGTACTGGACCCAGGAACTCGCACTGCGAATCGCGAACAACACGAAGATCAGAATCGCCAGGAACAGGGCCCAGGCTTGGGCTGAAGCATAACCAAACAGGAACTGGCTGAAGCCTGTATTGTAGAGATGCAAGACCATCGTGAGGGTAGCGTTATTGGGTCCCCCTTGCGTCATGATGAGAACCTGTGTGAAGACCTGCCAAGACGCGATGATATTCAAAACCACATTAAACAGAATGGTGGGGGTCAGCAGGGGCAAGGTAATCGCAAAGAAGCTGCGAATGGGTCCTGCTCCATCTATCGTGACCGCTTCATAAAGGGCTGTGGGGATACCCCGTAGTCCGGCCAAGAAAATAAGCATGGCACCGCCGGACCCCCACAGGGCCATAAGTATCACCGAAGGCATAGCCCATTCCTGGCTAAAGATCCAACGAGGGCCGGTTATGCCAAATACGCGATCCAGGATGGCATTCAGGAGGCCGATATCCGGCTGGTAAAGCCACTTGAACAAAATGGCGACGGCAGCCCCGGCCACCACTGAAGGCAGATAATAGATCGTGCGCCAAATGCTCTGCCCCTTGATGTTCTGGTTCAACAAGACCGCGATCATCAACGCCAGGGTGGTGCTGAGGGGCACCATGACAAAGGCATAGTAAGCAGTATTCAGCATGGCCTTGTGCACAATGGTGTCCCGCATCAAACCCCTGTACCATTGCCCACCCACGAATTCCCACAGACCCAGCAGGTCTGTACGAAAAAAGGAAAAGTACAACGAGGCCAGCATCGGTCCCGCTGTGAATACCACGAACCCAATGATCCAGGGGGAGATGAAGGCATACCCGGCCAAAGCTTCCCTAACCGCGGGTCGCATCGTCCGGTGTTTGGTCTCTGACTCCAGGTTAGAAGCTTGTTCCAGGGTAGTCACAGGATTGCCCTTGCCAGCACATCAGGACCAGGTGAACGCAAAAAGAACAGGCAAATGCCAAGAGGAAACGCCATTCCGGAACGCTGTTGGCATTCCGGAATGGCCACCAGTAAGGAAACGTCGCGCAGGCTAGCCGGCCGCCGCATCCATAGCAGCCCCCAGATCCTCAATGGCTATCTCACCATGATTGAATTTGGTGGCAATTTCTGCGTGTCGACATATCAGGTCCACTGGTGCTTCACCTAGTAACATGACCTGATCAAAGGCAGGTTTCAGGATCTGGGACTTACAGACAAAGTCCTCCGCAAACATCTCTTCCGGTCCGCCCAGTGATTCCGCGATGGTCACCGTAAACACATCAATGTCAATATCCGCGAACCTCTCATCGCGTTCAGTCAGAGCAGCATGAAATTCAGGCAAGACACTGATCCGCGAAGGCTGTTTGGTGCCCCACTTAGCGTACAACCTGCCATACAGGGGACTGGTAAGCCATTTCAGCAATTCCCACGACTCGTCGGGGGCTTCGGTCTTGTTCCAAACCATGGTGCCATCCACCGACTGGTGAGTCGTGATCTCGCGCGGACCGGCAGGCAGTGGAGCCACATCCCAGCGAAAAGTGGCGTTTTCCATAGTTACGCCTAGACTCCAGGGCCCCATCTCCATCATGGCAATGCGTTGACTTTCAAATAACTGATTGACGCCCATACCAATGTCAGAACCATAGGCAAATACCTGGGAATCCCAGATAATGCTACGCATCCACTCCAGAGCTTCCACGGCTTCAGGTTCGCAAAGACCACAGATGCGGTTATCATCGGGATCCACCATGTTGCCACCAAAGCCTCGAATCCAGTACTGGCTGAGCCAGTTCGAATTCAAGCCATAGTTGGAGGTCGCCCAAGTAATCGGTTGTTCACGGGAGACGAAGTTGGCTCCCAGGGCCGCGTAGTCTGACACATCCCAAGCACCCCATTCGTGTGGCGGAGTGTCAATCCCAGCTGCTTCAAACATGTCGATGTTGTAGTAGAGCGCCATCGTACCGGTAAAGCGCGGCATCAAGTGAATGTTGCCTTCCGCGTCTACCCAGGGATCGAATTGGCCGTCATAATAGTCATCCAGATCGACTTCATCGGCATCCTGATCGATATAGGGCTGCAGATTCAGCGTTTCCCCTTTCTGCAGGAAGAAAGTAGAACTCCAGCAACAGAACTCAATCAAGTCCGGCGCATCTCCCGCTACCATTTGGGCCAATACCCCTTCCCGCAGGTTTACGCCACCAGGTTGCGGCAAGAATTCCACCTCAATATCGGGATTGGCTTCACGGAACTGGGGATAGAATTCACTCCAGAGCTCCTGAACGCCCTCTGCTTCCTGCAACTCCCGCGACTGATAGCGCAAGTGGGTTACGGCCATATCGGCTGTCGTGTCTGCGGCGGGTTCCCCGGCAGACGGTAGACAGGCGGCCAAGGCCAGTCCCGTTCCGGCTAGCGCCGAGGTGCGCAGGAAATTTCTTCGACTGATCTTGTGCATGCGGTTTCTCCTCCACGGAAAGAATGAACACAACCTGCACCTGGTACCAGGTGCAGACCAAAGTGGCTTAAAAGGGTGTCACCAAGGGAAATTCTACCCCTGCAAGACAGGGAACCCCAAACTTAGACCCCCTGAAAATAGGGCCCCTCTTTTGCTTTGCTGGTTCCCGTCCCACGGTCAACCTATAGGGGTGACCAGGCGGGGAAGACATCACTGATGTCTTCCGTGCTGTGATTCTGAAAAGCAACACCAAGGCGTTTCAGGTTGGCTGCCGCATTCTTATCCCGGTCATGACGGCGGCGGCAGTACCGGCAAGTCCAGGACTTCATAGATTCAGATATATTGGACAGACGTTCACACGCTGAGCAAATGCGGGTAGACGGGAAGCGATCGCTCGCCAGAATGACCCGCTTCCGGGGAAACCGGTCCATGAAGGCGAAGAACTCCAGCAATCCCCGCAGATAGGCATACCACTCCCAGCTGGCTCTCTCCATATTGCCATCCAGAAGATCCTCAAACACCAAGATGTCGAAATGCCCCAGCTGCTGCACCAGCCAGTCCTCCAGGTCCCGATCACTTTCCGGGCAGCGAATCCTGTGCCCTCGACTGGTGGTAAATAGGATGGTGTCCGAATTAACAAAGTCAAATCCTTCAATTCTGGGTGGCATGGAGATAACCCTCACCTGTCTCAAGAAAGGGCAATGTCCAGTTCGTCGCAGATCGCCTTCATATAATCCAGGGATAGCCTCATTTCGTGATCGAATTCCTCGGTGGCAGTACCGTCATTGTCCCTGGCCGTTCCGGGTACGTCTTCCAGTTCAATGGAGATCACCCCGTCGAATCCGATATCCTGCAAGGCGGCCATTACGGCTGTCCAGTCAATCTTGCCTTTGCCGGGACGCCAGTGGGCATTGGTCAACCCGTCGTTGTCCGAGAAGTGGGCATGAAACAGGCGATCACCCAATTCATACACCACCTGTTCCGAAATCTCTCCTGAAGGAAAGAGGTGACTAGGATCGAAGTTCATACCCAGACTGGGAGACTTGACATGGTCAACCAGCCGCATCAGGGAAGCCGCATTGCGAACCCACCGGTAGGGATGGGGTTCCAGAGCGTATCGAATGCCAGCGCTGTCACAGATGGCACAGCAACGTGCGGTGACTTCCACATAGTCATGCCAGTTGGCTTCCCAGTCTTGTCCCTTGGGCAGCTGAGCACCCCAATGTTGAGCCAAGGGCTTGTCCGTTATACGGGGAAGTGCCAGATCGAAGGCATTTGGGGAAACAGTATTTATCATTCGGGTCCCCAACTCCAGAGCCACATCCACCATCTCCTTGAAGTGGTCCACTGACGCGTCTCGCTCTTGGGCCGAGGGGCTGGCCATACCGGAGGGTGTAGAGACAAACTCTGACAATTCAAGGCCCAAATCATCCATCAGAACTTTCAGGTGCCGAATTGTCTCTGGCGTATAGTAGGACTTCAAGACATCCCGGTTCCACGCAATTAGTTCAGCTGCCTTGTATCCCAAGGCAGCGATTCGCTTCAAGGCCTCGTCGTAGGGTGGATGCCACTGGAAAGGCCATACACTTGCGCCGAATCTCATAATGAATACTCCTGAGTCAAGCGGGTTTAAATGAAAAACAGATTTCTGCCAGAGTTTGCAGTATAGTGGAGAAGAGATACGGCAAGAAACTTTCTTGCCCGAGGGTGTCACTGTCCCAAGGAATACTAGATACAGTGGCTGTAAGGAGTTGACGGCAAGTCCGGTTCTTCAATACTGCAGGGGTTTGGCGCATGACGGATTTTCAGAAGTTAAGGCAATTTTATTACCA
Organism: Anaerolineales bacterium; assembly: GCA_034422235.1. Taxonomy (GTDB): domain Bacteria; phylum Chloroflexota; class Anaerolineae; order Caldilineales; family Caldilineaceae; genus Bin34. The sequence goes on from DAOUJU010000015.1 coordinate 25,321, forward strand.
GTATCAGGAAGAGATGGTGAACTCCATCCAGGAAATTGTGGAGTTTGAAACCCCCACTTCCGATTTCTCCCGACTTGATCAATGCGCCCGCTTCCTGGAAGAAAAATTCCGCCCATATCCTGTCGAGGCAACAACAGTAGCGGCTACCGGAGCCGGGGATCACTTGCAGGTCCGCTGGCAGCCACCCGGCACCTCGCTCAAACCTGCCCTGGTGCTCACTCACTTTGATACGGTCTGGCCTGTGGGTCGACTGGAGTCCCATCCTTTCCGTATTGATGAGACAAACAGGGCTTTCGGACCCGGCATTTTTGACATGAAAACCAGTATCATCGTTATGGAGTATTTCTTTCGAGCCCTGCAGGAACTGCAGTTGTTGCCTTCTCGGCCCATAACCTTGCTGGCCACTTCCGATGAAGAGGAGGGAAGCCGGACCTCTCAACACCTGATCGAAAGCGAGGCGGCCAAGTCAGCCTTCGTGCTGGTCCTGGAACCTCCATTACCCGGCGGCGTTCTTAAAACAACGCGCAAGGGCAGTCGGGGCTTGTCCTTGACCATCCAGGGGATTCCTGCCCATTCAGGGATCGAAATTGAAAAGGGCGTTAGCGCTATCGAGGAGGCGGCGCACCAAATTCTGAGACTACAAGCCATGACGGATCTGGGCACGGGCATTACGGTAAATGCCGGAGTCATCCGAGGGGGAACGGGTCCCAATGTTGTGGCTGACAGGGCTGAAATTCGCATTGACCTGCGCGGTTGGAAGCAGGTCGACATAGAACGTGTATCCAACGCTATTCACGAATTGCAACCGGTTCTTGAGGGCACGACCCTTGAAGTCTCCATTTTTCGTTCCCGTCCTTCTCTGGAGGAAACAGCCACTGGAGAAATCTTTAATGCAGCCCAGTCGCTGGCCTCGCAGCTGGATATCGAACTTCGGTCGGGTCGCACAGGGGGCGGAAGCGACGGCAACCTTACGGGGGCCCTGGGCGTCCCGACACTGGATGGCCTGGGAATTCCGGGGGAGGGTGCCCACGCGGACCATGAGCACATTGAACTGGATCAACTGGCGGAACGCTCACTGCTGATTTCCGCTTTGTTGCTGGATTTGGTCTTGCCCTCGGAAACTTGACCGAAGGCTTTTTCGTGAGCCTCCTGCAAGGCCCGACTTTCGAGTTGGGCATATATCCGGGTGGTTTGGGGACTGGAGTGTCCCAGGGCCGTCTGCGTTATGGCCAGGTCATGTGTTGCCTGATAGATACGCGTCCCGAAGTAGTGTCTCAGAGCATGGGGTGTTATGCCCCGCTCTTCAAGCCGTGCAGCAAAGGCCAGATCCTTGATCACGTTTTGCACGCTTTCTGTCGACAAGGACAGGATCTTGTTGCCGACCCGGCGATCATGCCGGGCAAAAACCGGCAGCTCACCTACAGCTGAGGTAACGGTTCGGTCAAATTCTCGCCTTTTGTCGAGGTAATACTGGGTCGCCTCCCAGGCGGTTTCGCTAAACAGCACCTTGCGCACCCGATTACCTTTGCCTGTTACCCAAACAGACAGTTCATTGGGATCGAGTTCCTTGCGTTTCAATTTCACCATCTCACCTACCCGCATACCGGTGGACAACAAGGTTTCGATCATGGCAATATTGCGCAACTTAGCCAGCACATCCCTGTCTGACTGGTGTCTGAGTTCAATCGAACGGGCCGCTGCGACCAAGGCAGCCAGTTCGTGTTCTTTGGGAGGATGAGGTATCAGATCGGGAGGTCTTTGGTTGGACCGCAAACGACGTACGCCGTCTTCCAGACGGACCAATTCCTGGGAAGTAAGCGGTAGCCAATCCCGAATCTGCAGAAAGCGGACGAAACTCATTATGGCTGTCATGTAGGTAAGTAGAGTCCGGTTGTGAACCCCTTTATGCGTGAGCAACCAGGTAGCCAGGTTCAATAGAGTATCGACATTGATTTCGGCCATTTCCAGGCCCTGGGCATCCAGGCCCTGGGCATCCAAGTACTCCAGCAACCGATTGAGTGCAGTGCGGTAAGTTCGGCGTGTATATCCGCTGCCAGTTCCCGCATCAAGTAGGAAATGGCCGATCGCTTCCACCAGGGTCATAAGTGAAATTGTAGCGCAATTGCTTAAGCTTCGGTCGACTTGAATTCGGAAGGCTTTACAGGCTTGATGCGCCAATCATCATCTTGGGTGAACCACCGATCTTCTTCCCTGAAGAAAAATTAAACCGATTTCTTCCAGATTGGCCTTCGGCTTGGCAATCCATACCTTTACAACGCTTTAACAACAAACTTAGGCTTGGCTCCAGAACGGGGTGTGTTTGGCCATAAAGCAGATCCCCCCCATCGTAGGACGAGCCAAGAGCGGTTGGATTCCCTAGCGACGATCTGTGATAGAATTCGTGCGGATCGCAATGATCCACTCTCTGTAACAAAACATCCAATCCGCAAATTTGAGGAACTCTTGATGAGCATGAGGAAACGCATCACGGATGCCTTGTCCCCTGAACGTCGCCAGCCTGTTGATGTGGAAAGCGAGAGTTCCCAGGCCGCTGGGGAAGGGCATAGCATGGCGCAAACAACCAACGTGGTGGATCCAGCTAATCCGAATCAGGCTGAACATTATGGAGTAAGCATCGAATCGATGTTGCCGCAAAACGCAGAGCGGTACTGGAGAGTGCGCCGCGTCCGGCATCTTGCTCCCGAGGAAAATCAGGGTCGGCATCATCTTTTCATTCGCGTCTTGTTCGCGGAAGATGGCGTGGAAGAAGCTCCCATCATGATTGAATGGGAAAATGGTCAGCAGGAGTTGGTGTATTCGAAGGACCAGCGCGATCCCTATCAGACGATCGCGATGTTTACTTGGCAGACTTGCCGTGTCAGCATGCTGGATGCTCCCAGTGAAGCCGTTAATGGTTTGACCGCCAATCATCCCGATGAACTGAAGGAAGATGGTTCCCGCAGTGGCAATACCCTGTTTCACCATTCCTTTGAAATCGAATTTGAGGAAGTCATTGTGCAGAGCCAACACAGCCAGATATTCGGTCACGTGACCAATGGCACGGATCTTCTTCTGCAGTTGCTTTCTGACGGCAATGTGCTAGGTGAAGGGGCAATACCTAACAGTGGGGATTTCCGGTTCAATTCTGTGCCTCCCGGTTCCTATGTCGTGCAGGTAGCTGACCCGGAAACCGGTGAGGTTTTATCACAGTCTAGGGTCCTGAATCTGGATGGTACCAACACCGCCGAAGTCAATTTGGAAGTGGTTGAATCAGAACCTCCCGTTGTTCCAACACCTGATCCAATTGTGGCCCCCGTCGAGCCAACGATTTCTTCGGTCGAAGCGGTGGCGCCTCCCGTGCAGTCAGTGCCGGAGACACCGGTACCCACTACAGCGGAAACCCCGCCGCCCGAGCCGCCGAGTAAAGACGATCAAGTCGAGCCAGGTACCCCTGTCCCGGACGTTGCTCCCCTTGCCAAATCCATTGAACATTATGTCCTGTTTGGACCGCGCGACCATTTTGCCACTAGGGTATACCTGCCCCTGCTGCTAAATCAGCTAATGGAAGCAAATGTCACCTTCGGGTTCAATCCGGAAGAGGCTGTCCACGCCAGGCGGGTTACCATTCTGGCCAGTCCCGACGTATTGCCTCAGACGCTGGATCAGACGTTGCAACAACACGGAATAGTCGTGCAACGGGTTCATGGCGATCTGGAACAAATCAAGACCGCCATTGGTATTGGGTCCTGAAAGGAAAGTTGAGGTACCCGCGATTACCCATGTGGCTGGGAACTTCACGGTTCCTCGCGATCCAGTAAAGAGGTGAATTCGAGCCCTGGAACAAGCAGAGTAATTACGTCGGGGCGATGCTCAGTGGCCTCTTATGTCCGGTGGTTTACCGGCGTAGACAGGCTAATAAATGGGACAAGAGGTACGCTGAGTTTACCTGTATCAACAGGCAAACCAGTTAATTGTCCAACAACTTGCAAGCGGTCACGCCGAATCTCTTCAAGTCGTCTTCCAAGTGTTCGACTTCATGCCGATTTAGCCGCATGGGTTCGAGCTTGAATCCCTTGCGGCTGTTGTCACCGTCTGCCAGAATCAAATAGATCTCCCAGAGCTCCGGGCCTTCTGCTTTCTCCAACGAATTGATAAGTTCCCGGTACCTGCCCTTGAACCCCTCGAGGGACTGTGACCCGACTTGCATTTCCAAACCCAGGATACCTGTTGCCAGTTCAGGTTCATCAGGCGTTGCCACCAAATCAGGAGTTTGTTCAACTCTTCCGTTAGTGGGGACTGGCACGGTCCCAGCCTCTGATACGGCAGGTTCCACCTCCGGTATGACTTCGGGTGGCGCGGAAGATCCATCCACCACCTCAACCACGATGCTGCTTTCCTCATGTTCAGCCAGGATTTCCTCCACACGCCTGATTCCCGAAACGACCATGGACATTTCATCTCGGGCTGAGTTGTATTGCAGTCTTCCTCTGAAGACGAACTGTGCGTCGGACTCCAGAATGGACTGATGTTGATTCCAGGCTTCTGGAAACACAACTCCGGACAAACGACCATGCATGTCCTCTATGGTGATGAAGGCCATATTGTCGTTTTTCCTGGTAGTATGGCGGCGCAGATCTACCACCAGTCCGCTTACATTTCTTTCCTGACCATCCAATTCACGGGTGACATCTGCGGTGGTAATCAGGGTCTTCAGGTGCGAGGCTAGTTGGGCATGCACATGGGAAAAGGGATGTTCGCGCAGAAACATGCCCAGTAATTCCTTTTCTTCGTTGAGAAAGCCTATTTCTTCCTCTGGCGTTGGCTTTACCTGGGGCAAGAGAATGGGTTTGCGCGGCACTGCCATTACTTCCTCATCAAAGAGTGAATCCTGGGGTGCCTCCGCGGTGGCATGAGACGCGGCCGAACGCTCTATCATATCGTCGACGCAGTTCAGTAACTGTTTCCTGTTCCCCCATCTGTCCAGTGCCCCGCTTCGAATCAGGAATTCCAGAGAGCGACGGCTCACCTGTTTCAGATTGCAGCAATCGCAAAAGTCCTCCAGAGAGGCAAACCCCTGGGGTGGCCGCTGGGCGATGATGGCCTCTTCCATGCCCCGGCTGGACACATTCTTGATCGCAGCCAGGCCATAACGGATGGCACTCCCAGGAGGAATGGGAAAGTCATAGGCCAGCATGGTGTCCCGGTTTATCTGTCCGTCAACATGGGCCTCAAGGGTCTGAATAGAAAAATCTGGTTGGCTGTAGTTGACATCCGGAGGCAACACGGCGATACCCATGCGTCGACACTGATTCACAATGTTCGTAACCCGGTCCGCGTTGTCCCGTTCCACCCATAACATGGCCTGCATATACTCCAGCGGATAGTGGGCTTTGAGATAGGCAGTCTGGACCACAATCTTGGCATAGTCTGCCGCGTGGCTCTTGTTAAAACCATAGCCGGCAAACAACTCAATATCGGCCCAGATGGCTTCCGCCGTTTGGGCTGGGACACCACGTTCCTTACTGCCGCCCAGGAAGAACCTTTTCGATTCTGCGATTTTTTTTCTGTCCTTCTTGCTGATGGCAATGCGCACCAGGTCCGCTTCTGCGGCCGTATATCCCGCCAGATCACGCAAGATAGTAATGATCTGTTCCTGATAGACGATGATTCCGTAGGTTTCCGCCAGAATGGGTTCCAGGGATTCGTGTTTGTAATCGACTTGCTCTTTCCTGTGCATGCGTCGGTTGTACTGCCCGATGTAATCCATGGGTCCCGGGCGGTACAGGGAAATGGCCGCGATGATATGGACAAACTCCGTAGGTTTCATTTCACCCAGGGTTTCCCGGAATCCTTCTGATTCCACCTGGAAGACGCCCACGGTTTCACCGCTGGAAATCAGGGCAAAGGCATCCTTGGTGTCTGCCCCTTCATAGGGGATGGTGTCTATGTCAAGTTCCACTTGCTTGCGTTCCCGTATCAGGCGACAGGCATCCCGCATGATGGATAGAAAGCGCAGACCCAGGAAATCGATTTTCAGCAGACCCAGCGATTCGAGAATGGGGAACTCGTACTGGGTCACGAATTTGGTCACCGTGTTCTTGCCGAGACTCAGGGGAGTGTAGTGCCACAACTCCCTGTCGGCCACAATGACAGCTGCCGGATGGGTGGTAGCGTTACGCGCCACTCCCTCCAGCTTCTGTGAATATTCCAGCAATTGGCGCAGAGTATCATCATCGCGGGCGGCGCCTGCCAGCTCTGCGTTGTAGTGGGGATCGGCAGAGTCCAGCATCTTTTGCAGATTGCCTCCCGTGGGAGGTACCTGTTTAGCCAGCCGATCCACATCAGGCAGGGGAACGTCCAGGACCCGTCCTACATCCCGGATGGCAGCTTTGGACTTCATCCGCCCAAACGAGACAATTTGCGCCACCTGGTCGTCGCCGAACTTGCGGATCGCGTAGCGCATCAACTCTTCGCGTTGATCATCAGGGAAATCCAAGTCGAAATCCGGCATGGTCTGACGCCCCGGATTCAGGAAGCGTTCAAAGAGCAGATCATATTTGAGCGGATCCAGACAGGTAATGCCCAAGGCATAGGCCACAATGGATCCGGCGCCCGAGCCGCGCACATTCCACCAGATTCCCTCACTCCGGGCAAAGTCACAGATATCGGCCACAATGAGGAAATACACATCAAAGCCCATATCGGCGATGATCGCGAGCTCACTTTCCATGCGTTCCTGTACTTCAGACGTTTCCGCTCTGTCCTGATACAACTTGCGCAAGCCTTTTTCCGTTAGAAAGCGAAGGTACGTACCATAGGTTTCAAACTCTGGCGGCAACGGGATGTCTGGCAAGTGGTACGCCTTATCTTCCAAATCCACATCACACATTTCCGCCACCAGCAGGGTATTGTTGAAGGCCTCCGGTGAAAGATCTGCCAAGGAATGAAACGCCTGTTCCAGCTGTTCTCGGCTACGAAGAAAGAAGCTGTCCCCCTGCATGCGCATGCGATTGGTGTCTGTGAGTCTTTTGCCCATTTGCACACAGCTCAATACGTCCTGGAACGGACTGTCCGCCTGATGTACGTAATGCACATCATTGGTAACCAGCATTTTCACATCGTGCGTACGGGCCATGTCCAGAAGCTGACGGTTGATTTCATCAAGCTCTGGGTTGTCATGATCCTGCAGTTCAATGAAAAAGCGATCCCGGGTAAAGACATCCAGAAACCAACCCAATCGTTCATTGGCCGCCTCCCATTGACCTTGGTGGAGCAAGGAAGGGATTTCGCCCTGCATGCAACCCGTTGTACAAATCACTCCAGTGGCCAGCTCCTGCAGTAATTCGTGATCTACACGGGGTCGATAGTAATGGCCCCGTATATGGCTTTCCGTGGTCAGCTTCAGCAGATTCCGGTAGCCGTCGTTGTCTTGGGCTAGCAACAAGAGATGGTGATAAGGACGGTCCCTTTGCGGATCCCGGCCTTCCATGGACCGACCCCACGTTGTCAGATAGGATTCCACACCAATTATGGGTTTAACCCCATAACCTCGGCAGGTGCGGAAGAAGTCCACGGTACCGTGCATGACACCATGGTCGGTAAGGGCCAGGGCAGGTTGATCCAGTTCGCTGGCCCGTTTGACCAAGGGCTCAATTCTACTCATGCCATCCAGTAGCGAATACTCAGAGTGGGTGTGAAGATGTACAAAGGAATTAGACATGGACCTGCCTGCAGTAATAGGAGATTCAGAGAAGATACTGCCTGCTCGGGCAGCCTTGTTTCAAAACGAAATTCTTGTTCATATCCGTCGGATTATCGGTAGCATGTATGTTGGCCTGACCGCCATGGCGTTGTTGTCAGAAATCCTACATTACCACAGCCGTCTTCGTGCCTTTGCCTTCCCTAACTAGCGAGACGGCAGACACGATGTCGTCCAAGGAGCAGCGATGAGACAGAATGGAAATGATGATGTCAGGATCTTCCTGTATCCAGGCATGGGCTTCGTGAAAATCCATGACAGAGGAACCGAAAGTACCTGTCAGCATGATTTCACCGTAGTGTAGCCAACGCGGGTCCAGAGTCATCATCTGTCCCTGGGGAGTACCCCCAAAGATATTCACCACACCTCCGTTACGAACATAGGGGAGCGAGGACTCCACGACATCGACAAATCCCACAGCAATGATTAGTATGTCTGCTCCACGTTGCCCCGTAGCCGCTCGAATTTCCTCGAGAGCATCACAACGCCCAGGATTCAGTGTCATGTCTGCTCCCAGGACCCGGGCGGACGCAAGCCGTTCCTCATTCATGTCCAAAGCCAGGACCCGGGCACCCAGTTTCTTACTGGCATACACATGGAGTTGTCCCATGGGGCCACATCCCACCACGGCGACTGTGTCGCCAGGTTGGGTACCACAGAGGCGAGCCGCTGAGATGACACATGACAGTGGTTCAATCAGAACGCCGGCTTCATAGGACAGTTCTCCGATATCCACAACCCCGCCCAAAGCCAGAATTTGCCGGGGAACTTTCAGAAATTCGGCAAAGGCCCCATTGATCCCATGTCCGAAGCCGAATTCATTCTCACATAGGCTGTGTCGGCCGTCATGACAATAAAAGCAGGCACCACAGGCAGCAATGGGATAAACGGCCACTCGTTGGCCCAATTCCCACGCGGTGACGGCAGAACCCACTTCCACGATCCTGCCGGCTACCTCGTGGCCCAGGATAGCGGGCATGTGCCGTGGTGGACTCAGACCGGCCAACTGCTTCACATCGGTACTGCAGACTCCGGCAGCTCCTACCTTGATCAAAATTTCCTCTTCGTTCGGACGGGGAGTGGCCACTTGTTCGATACGAATATCATGCAAGGCATGCACAACCGCTGCTTTCATGCACTCGCTTTCCCTGTCTGGATCGTTCGCCACTGCCGGAGGAGTTGGTTCAAGCGTCCGCGATCCCGCTTTCCTGTACAGCTCTCAACGCCACTACAGAGATCCACCCCTGCCGGATTCGTCGCAGCCACGGCCGCCCGGATATTGTCTGCATGAACGCCGCCCGCCAGGAAACAGGGAGTAGGACGCACGCGGTCAACGACTTTCCTCACCTGCTTCCAATCTGCCGTATGTCCAGTTCCCCCAAACCGAATAGTGCCGCCTTGGTTTATCTGGGTATCAAAGAGCAGCCGATTCACACCTGCCTCCACATAGTCCCGAGGAGAAGCTTGGGAGTCAAGCCAAGGCAAGTGTATTGACTTCCAAAGTTCGGTGTCCGTACTGTCTCGCATCTGATACAGAAAGTCTGGTGACTCTTCGCACAGAAATTGCAGGGCAAAGGGCTGGATCGTTTCCAGCACCTCTGTGCAAAGCTGGACAGAAGGATTGCACAGCAGGATTACAGCAGATCCATCAAATGCCCGGGTGATTTCCCGGGCCTGGGAGATGGATACGGAACGGGGAGAAAAAGCAACGTCAACCAGAATCCCGCAGTAATCTACCTCAGTACCATTTAGCATGGTAGCATCCTCTACTGAAGTCGTACCGCAGATCTTGAGTTCCAGAGTTGCCGCTGGTAGCTGATTCATAGCAGTACCCGGTGGCCCACATTGTCAGCACGGGTGATGAAAATCTCACCGCCGCCTCGCTGTTTCAACCAATTCCTTCCTTGCTCCTTCAGGGAGGCCAAATCGTACCCAAATGCAAATATCACCGGTCCCCAACTGCTCATGCCGACCCCTTGTGCTCCCTGGGACCGCAGGAAAGCCATCATAGCCCTAACCGATTCGGTCTGAGACTGTATTTCTGCCACCTTGAATCCGTACTGCTGATACGCTTCAATCCCTGTACAGAAAGATTCCAGGTCCCTCTCCAGGATGGCCGGCAGTATGCGCGTTAACAGAAGGCGACTCATAATCGCCACGTCCTCCTCGGGTACGGGGCACTCATTGGCAAAAAGAGTGATCTCCTGCTTGCCACTTATGTCTAGTCCTTGGGGTCGGCATATGAGCAGTTCCCAATCCTGAGGGAATGGAATCTGCATCAGGATGGGAGGTGGAGCAGAGGTATGGGAAGCACTGGATGGAGCGTACCCCTGCTTGGAGTCAGGACCACAACGAAAGCTGTGACCCCCATCCAGGATGAACCCGCCGCCGTCAACTGCTGCCGTACCTATGCCGGAGGTTCCCCCTCGTCCAACCATGTGGGCTAGCTGGACAGAGGAAGTAGGTTTCCCTGCCAGCCAGGCAACGGTCTTGGCCGCTCCCACCAGAACCTGGGTAGCACTGCCAAAACCACTGTGTGAGGGAGGCATCTGCAGGACCCGAACAGCCACGCCAGGCATTTGGAAATGCTGACATACTTGCTCTAGCGAAGACGCCAGACGACTACGCAGGGAAGGTTCCAACTCTTCCTGTACCTGTATATTGGCGGCTGTTGCCGCCTCAATGATCGTCGGCGGGTACTGAATGGCCAAACCTATGCCTCCGTCAACCCGACCCAACGACCCATTCATGTCCAGAAGTCCAAAATGGATACGAGCAGGGAAACGGCACTTAATGCGTTGCATACCGGACGGAAAAGGAATCGAGTGGCAACTTTGGAGCAGGACTCATTATACTTGAATGATGCGAGCAATCGCCCTTGAACCAAAGGGCGGTAGTCATGCTGGGCCTATCCCCAACTGACTCTTCGGATCGTACTATCAATCTGTGGCAGTCGGCGCTTCTTTCGAAACCTTCTATAGTTCTGGCTTATATCTTGGAGGACATATACTCTTGGCCCATGGCTGCAACTTCCTGTCACCAGAACCTCGTTGAAGATAAGAAGCTGTTACAAGCATGCCATCGGATTCTGGATGCCCTGAACGACTTGTGTAAACTCCATGACTTGCGTCCAGATCAGGTCACATTGGTTGACTTGGAGCGTCATACCTGGCCTGATGCCAGCCTGGGAGATCCAACACCGGGACGGATCTATGCACAAATCCTCACACCTGGCTGCATCATCCGGTTTCAGGTTGATGAAACACTATTTGTCTATCATACTTCCTGGGACGGGCCACCGAGGCGCATTGTCGCCTCCCAGTTCACTTGTCTGGACGAAGATCATCCCCAGATTGCAGGGGCCATGCTGGATCTGGCCCAACGTCTGAATGTTAGTTTTTCCCAGATCCAATTCGAAGGTGCCAAACCTGTGAACTCTGACGTGAATATTGCGGAAAAACTATCACCTCCAGAGAGTGTTTCCCGACCAAGGGAATGGGTGGTCCAGTTACGTCACGCAGACCGGATTTACCACTACCAGGGACCTGGTGAAGGGCCTCTGATGTTTGTTGCTGATTCCTCTCACTTATCTGCGGCAAAGTAGCGTGGCGATTGCTTCTCTCACACCGTTGATCGTTGCCTACCCGGAACCTCACTACCGTAACACGGAGAGATATCTTGCCCTGGTTCGAATCGAGGACTCCAGCGGCACCGTAGGTTGGGGCGAATGTATCTCGCAGTTTCCTGAAGCCACAAGGGCAGTTGAAGCACTCATTAATGGCGGTTTGTCCCAGTTGCTGCTCGGGGCCGATCCCATGAACATTGAAGGATTGTGGCGCCTGATGCTGGACCGAGCCTTCTGGTACGGAACAGAGGGCATTGCCGCTCTCGCTATCAGTGCTATAGACATGGCCTTATGGGATCTGAAAGGCAAACTGTTGGATCAGCCTGTCGTGTCTCTCCTTGGTGGCCAAGTGCAGGATAGAGTTGCGGCCATGGCATCTTTCATTCTTGACATGGAGGATGTTACATGGACGGTTGATGAGTTCCGGCTGTTCCAGGATCAGGGGTACAGAATCCTTAAAGCGGGATGGGGGATGAGGCCTGAGGTCCAATTTGGCATGGAGCGCGACCGTGATTTGCACATGGTAGAAAGCATTCGCAGCGCCATAGGTTTTGACCAAGACCTGATTGTGGATGTGCCTGGCCATCGCCGATTTTGGGACCTGCCTACGGCCATAGTGCGATTTCGGGATCTTGAACCCTATCGCCTGCGCTGGATTGAACAACCGCTGCCACCCCACGATCTGGATGCCCACGCCCGTTTGCGAGGCCAAGTCACTACCCCCATCGGCACAGGTGAGGATGAATGGAATGTAGAGAGTTACAAACGCCTGATCGACTCAGGCGGCGTGGATGTGGTACAGGTGGACCCGGGTCGCTGCCTGGGCATTTCAGGTTGTCGCAATGTCATTAAATTGATAGAGGCCGCCAACCTGGAGGTGAGCGCCCATACTTGGAGCAGCGCACTCAATACGGCGGCCAGCCTTCATCTCCTGGCCCATACGTCCCACGGTGTTGCTCTGGACCTTAAACCCCATCCCTCCCCCATGCAACATGAATTGGTCCATGATCCTTGGCACCAGGAAGACGGATTTCTAACTGTCAGGGACCAACCTGGATTAGGCGTGACTATCAACGAAGATGTGGTAGCAAAATATGCCTTCACCTAACCGCTCTATTCAAGAAAGGCAAACGGCTTGCGCATACGCTTGCCTCTGACTCGGTGGCAACGCCGACAACGGGCCTGATAACTCTCGACTCCTCCCACCAGAATCAGGGGATCGTCAATGCGGGCTGGTTTCCCATCGATGAGGCGCTGAGTCCGTGAGGCTGGAGCTCCACACAAGCTACAGATGGCCCGGAGCTTGTCCACCTGTTCCGCCAAGGCGATTAGACGGGGCATGGGTTCAAATGGATCGCCCCGATAGTCCTGATCCAGTCCGCTTGCGATGACCCGTTTCCCCTTGTGGGCCAAGTAAAGGCATACATCCACTACTTGGTCATCAAAAAACTGCACTTCATCAATGGCAATCACGGAAGTCTCAGATCGGATCCTGCGACACAGATCCTTGGAGCCATCGGCGATCTCGGCTCCAGCACTTGCTTGGCCGTAATGCGTAACGACCTGCGTTTTATCGTATCGATCATCCAGGCGCGGCTTGAACAATTGCACACACTGCCCTGCAATTTGGGCTCTCCGTACCCTACGTAGCAGTTCCTCCGTTTTGCCACTGAACATGGAGCCACAGATAACTTCAATGGAACCCGAATGCTTCGCCATTTCATGTTGTTATGTTATTGGTTTCCCTGTGGATACCTGAACTTAATCGTCTAGACGGCAAGCAATATACAGAGGAATCTTCAGAGAGCTAACCCATTGTCCCACACTTTTCAGGGTCTGACGACAGCGAGGCTCTAGTCAGTGATTCCAAGATGCAACACCCTCATCCGCAAGCGGAAAGACTTTGGGTGGCTGAACAGGACGCAGGCACGGCAGATCAGACTCAGGTACCAAATCCCAGACGGAGCTAGCTGTCACTTGAAACAGGCACCTTCACCGGGTATCCAGCCATTGCCGTATCTGGGCAAGAGGATCTACAATCCTACATGAGTGCCTAGGGCCTTTTTCATCCTGAAGTGGGTCCGCCAGATCTCAAGGGGGAAAACTGCCAGCATGTCTTCAGTCATGCAACAAGTGGAACAGGAATATCGACGGCGCACCCCCAAGTCCGCTGCCCTGCATGAGAGGGCCAGGAGGGTCATGCCGGGTGGGGAAACCCGTACATCTACATTCTTTGCCCCTTATCCTGTGGTGATCGCAGAGGGAGAAGGGCCCTATATCCAGGATGTGGATGGCAATCGTATTCTGGATTTCATGAACAACGCTACCACTCTTATTCACGGGCACGCGTTTCCGCCGGTGGTAGAGGCGGCCCATCGCCAGGTGGAAGACGGCACGGCGTGGGGAGCCCTCAACGAACATCAGATTGCTTTGGCTACATTGTTATGTGACCGCGTTAGGTCCCTTGATCGGGTCAGGTTCACCAATTCCGGGACGGAAGCCACCATGATGGCTATCCGTGCCGCCCGGGCCTATACGGGCCGAGACTACATTATCAAGATCGAAGGGGGGTATCACGGTACACATGACGCCGTAAGCGTGAGCATTTCGCCCAACATCGATCAGGCTGGATCCGATTCGTCACCGACGAGTTTACCCTCCAGTCCCGGAGTCCCCGCAGACTCCCTGGCACGCACGCGCATCGTTCCCTTCAATGACTCAGTCGCCTTGGAGCAACGCATTCACGAGCATGCGGGAAATGTCGCCGCCGTGATCGTAGAACCGCTGTTAGCTTCTCATGGCATGGTAACGGCCACTCCAGGCTATCTGCAGGCTGTTCGCGAAATCACGATCGCTCACAACATCCTGCTGATCCTGGATGAGGTGCAAACATTCCGCCTGGACAGTGGCGGGGCCCAGGCCCTCTATGAGATCCAGCCGGATCTGACCTCCTTTGCCAAAATCATAGGAGGTGGTTTCCCAGTGGGAGCCTTCGGTGGCAGTGCTGGCATCATGCAGCAATATGATCCAACCTCCACAGATTTCATTGACCATGGAGGTACTTTCAACGGGAACCCAGTAACCATGGCCGCTGGATTTGCCGCCATGAATCATTTGACTCCAGAGAAGATTGCCCATATCAACGAATTGGGCGACAGTTTACGGACGGGGCTGCAGGAAGTCTTGGCAGAGCAGGGCATCAAGGGCACAGTTGAGGGCCGTGGTTCCCTGCTGGGAATTCATCTGACTCCGGACTCCATCCACAACTATCGGGACACCCGAACTTTCCCTGGACCTCTTAAGCACACCCTTTTCCTGGCCTGTCTGAATCGCGGTCTGCTTATGTCAACTGGATGCAGTCTAAACACCTCAACCGCGATGGCCCAAGCAGAAATCGATCAGGCGATCCGGATTTTCCAGGATGCCCTGATCGAAATTTACCCCCTGCTCGAGCAGGAGTTTCCGGCTCTGCTCTTGTAGAGACAGTCTTGCCCCAGAGCCGCGACGCTTACTTTGTCTGAAAAACTATTCTGCCTCTTGTCGGGCTGCAACCTTGGCAGCTTCGACATCATCACCCCTGGCCCGTGCACGGCGCACGGCTGAGGCTTCGTCCTCACGCAATTGCAATACTCGCTGGCGCTGCATGTCCATGGATTGCTTCTGCTCAAGCCTTTTCATGAAGCGTTCCACTTGACCGGCAGTGTCAATAATGCGCTGTTCGCCCGTAAAGAACGGGTGGCATTTGCTACAGACGTCGGTCCGGATCTCCGGTCGTGTACTACCTGTCACCCACGAAGCCCCGCAAGAGCAGCTGACCTGGGCACTGGGATAGAATTCGGGATGTATGTCCTGCTTCATGTTACTGCGCACGCTCCTGGACCATCACACTGACATTTCTGCGATTTTTGCGGGCCCACCCATAAGTAACTACCCCATCCTGCATCGCAAACAATGTATCGTCCTTGCCTCTGCCCACATTTTCGCCGGGATGAATCTTGGTGCCACGCTGCCGTACCAGAATGGAACCGGCACGCACCGCTTCACCACCGTATCGCTTGATACCAAGACGCTGTGCATTGGAATCGCGGTTGTTGCGGCTGGAACCGCCACCTTTCTTATGAGCCATTGCATTTCCTCTCCGTTACTGTCATGCAATCCTGGTACGCGACCGGACTGATTGCGTCAAGGCCTAGGGACCACTGGTGATCCCTTCCACCAGCAATCGCGTATGATTTTGACGGTGCCCGCGACGAACACGGACTCGCTTCTTGGGTTTGTACCGAAACACCCTAACTTTGCGGCCTTTGCGCTGGCCGGTAATCTTGGCTTGGACGGAAGCTCCTTGCACAAAGGGAGTGCCAACCTTGACGTCCTCACCATCCGCCAGCATGAGTACGTCGGTCAATTCGATGGAGTCACCAGTTGCCCCCGGCAGCTTTTCGACTTCGAGGGTCTGTCCCTCGGTGACCCTGTATTGCTTTCCACCTGTACGCACTATTGCATACATGAGCATTCCTCGTGGCGAATAAAAGACGACTTTATTGTCGGCACAAGCAGGCATTATATCGCGGTGTTAGTGATGTCCCAAAAACACGAAAGGGGTGGGACTGTTGCCGATCTGGCGGTATTGTTGCCATGATCCCCAAAGGGGGACAATCTGCCCAGAGAAAGCAAGTTAACCGATGGGCAGAAGCCTTTAGCAGGAATCGGATTCTGCGTGGACTTCAGGCAATACCAATGAATTACATTACGTAACTCTCAGCAGAACCAAATCACGAGAGGATAGATTTGCAACAAGAAGCTTCACAAGGGAATCTGACGAGAGACTATGCAATACTGTCTTGGCTACCTGTCGCTCTCACAGCGGTTAGCAGCCTGCATCTAGCCGGCACTGGTTAAGTCTTTGCGAAACGTTAGCCAGGCGGGAAGCGGGGTGAATCCCAAGGCCAGATTGAGCTGGTACATCGGATTGTTTTCTTCATTATCCGTGACAATGGACTTGATGCCCTGGTCCTGGGCATATTGAATAGCCTGGAGTTTGAGAGCCGTGGCGATGCCCTGCCGCCGTGCCGGACGGATAACTCCGGTCAAGTCCGTGGAAGCCCTATCGGGGGCTGCCTCTGTGATCCAGAGTTCCGTCATGCCTACCCACTCCTCCCCCCAGAGGGCAATCCACCGAGTAGCGGGATCGAAGTCAGGGTCGGTGCACCGGGCCTTAACCCATTCGTCCATGGGCTGGGGTGTGAAGGGCGTAGGCGAAGGTACATCGTAACTGAGGGTAAGATCCAGTTTCCAGTAACGTTCTTGCCAATCCTCGTACTCGGCCGCCAACTCCTGCAGAGACCGGACCTGAATGCCTTGGGACCGGACCTGATCCTGCTTGGATCGATGGGGCCCGGGATCGAAATTGGCCAGATCCAGTTCCGACATGGGCTCCCGGAGAATACAGACAAAACCGCGGTTGGCGAGGAAGCAGAGAGCATCAGTCTTGTCTTCTCGCGAAGAGGACGTGAGGGCTTGGATCGGACAGTCCTGCCGAAGTTGCTGGTAGCCACAGTCATACAACTGGTGGCCAATACCCCGCCGTTGGAGGTTTGGATGCACAACCACATAAATTCTGTAAGTTCCGGGTTCCCGATATACCGGAGGTTCGCTGCAGATTACAATGCCTACAATTTCCCCCTCGACTACTGCCATATGAGCTTTCCAGTAGCTGTCTCGGGGGCGCGTATCATAAGCGTGTCTCAGGCTCCCTGAGGTATGGGGATGATCAGGCCAGATGGCGCTTTCCAGCCAAGCCCAGGCTTCGAAATCTTCATGCGTATGATTGAATGGGCGTAGCAAGGTTTTTTCCCTCCGTCGATCGTGCTTCCCAGATTCCAAGAGTATGCTATGCATCCATCCATCTGACCATCAGATCCGGGATGCAGGTAACAACACTTCACGGTTATTTGAACACAGGGAGAGGTTTGGTCATGACATCTCCCCGGCGAACCAAGGACCCAAACGGGAAGTCGAGACCCCAGACTCATGTACAGAACAGTAACTCCACAGGAATTTGCTGTCGTCCATCGCGACTTTGGAGGACGACAGCACCAGGTATTCTGAACAATCTTAGTCTCTCAGTTGATATGATAATCCTGCGGTGCAGCTTCTGTTGCGTCACGTTTCAGTTTGAAGTCTTCCCGCAACTCAGACGTACTTGCAATCCTGTCTAATTAGAGCACAACCATGAAAAATCATTTGGTCACACAACTGGATTTCGTCCGTGATGAATTCCAAAGGGTTATGAAAGGAGTCACTGCCGAAGAAGGGACGAAAGTCCTGGCCCCGTTCAACAGCCTGGGATATATTGTGGGGCACATGGCGGTCCATGAACATACCATGTGGATTCTTATGGGCCAGCAACGCAAATTGTATTCCGGCATTGGCCAACGCTTTGGCTCAGGTTCGGACACATCAGTTCCCCAGTGGGACGAAGTCTGGGCCATCTGGCATCACGTCACCCAAGAGTCAGATGGCTATCTGGCCACCCTCACGGATGCCTCGCTGGATGATTACCTTGTTTACAAGGGTGAGCCAATCAAGGAATCTCTGGGGCATACGTTGCTGCGGGTCATCAATCACTATTGGTTTCACATCGGCGAAGCCCATGGGCTCCGCCAGGCCCTGGGACACAAAAACATTCCCGACTTTGTGGGTGACATCCAACGTACCCGTTACCGTTGAGGGTGTCAGTGGAGGCTGTCCTCAAGAATTACACAGTCAGAAGAGTATCCTGGACCGGAAGCCCAGGATGCTACGAGCCTTGAGCCTTTGTCCCACAGTGGTTAGGGCAATTCCCACGTGCGGCTTATCTTGGTTTTGGTACATGGCATACAGGGCAGCATTCTCTGGCCGCAGGCCTTGAAAATCAAGGCATAAACGAATTGCACCCCTTGGTCGAGGTAATGCAGTCCTTGCCATCCCAGTAGACTTCATGTAACAGAGCCCTGCGTTTTTCGTTACTTCAGGGAAATGGGCCCAAGGCCTCTTGACAAAAGCCTCGCCTGTCAAGCTGAAAGGGGCTCAATCAGAATGTCTTCGTTCCACGTCTTGACAGGATCTGAAGGTTCAGCAAAGGGCACCGCAGGCAATTGGTCCGCATGGTGCTCCAACCAATCCGACCATTTGGCCTGATCCTTGCCGAAGTCTTCCCCAGTGATATGGATCAGTTCGGTGTGGGCATGTTCCGCGTGAATGGCCCGTACATCTGCCAGGTAATCGATCAGAAGTACATAACCAGACGGACTGCCACAACGGGCCAGGCAGCGGCCAATGACCAATTCCAGGTAGGCCAGACGTTCAGCCACATAGTCAGTTGCCAGTACTGTCACATCTGAAGTGTTCTTCCTGTAGAACGGTTCGTAGCTCCGCAATTGCTCCAACATTGCTATACAGTCCGGATCCCCCAGGCGCTCAATACCAAAGCAAACGGCTGGCACGTAGTAATACATGGACCGATCCTTGTCCATGACATCGGCCGGGGTCTCGTAGGCCAACAAGCCGATGACACGCTGCCACACAGGAATGGCCCGCCGGTCTCGTGTCAGACCCAGGCTGTAAATCATGAATGCCACATCGGGTGCCGCATTCTGATCGGGGGGAATACCGCTGTACATAATGGTTTCGTCCTGTACCGGCAGACGTTCGCCTTGCAACTCAGCCAGGCAGGCCTCTACCAGCCGCTCCACTCCCTTGTTGGAACCCAACACAGCCAGAATCTGGGCGAGTAATAGCCTCAGGTTGTCCGGGGCACCATCAAACCGATCTTCCAAGTAAGGTATTATTTCCGGCCCCGAGCACATCATGTCCGCCAGTTCCACCCGGCCTTCATAGCGGATATTGTTCTGCATGAAGGAGTACTTGTGGAGTGGTATGTCCGGATCGATCTTGTCCAGCATCTGGTCCAATTCCTCGCGCGAGAACCGTAGGGGAATCAGTTGCCTCTCAAGAATTCTCCGGGGAAGTACATCTGCTTCCACTAGTCTTTCCTGCAAATCCCGAACCGGCAGGTCACGGGGCTTTAAGTTGCCTTCAACGGCCATGGCAGCCGCTACGGCCGCCACCCCACCGAGGTTTTCCATATCGGGCTGCATCCTGGACGCGGCCAAGGCGTCATGGGTGGCTGAGAAAGCTTTGCCAGATATAATCACATTCTCTACGTTACGGGGGATCAGCGCACTCCAAGGGATTTCAATGTCCAGATGTGGCGATTGCAGGCCCATCAGGATCCAGTCCGAAGTGCTTTGCCCCTTGATGTCGTTATTGCTGAAGGCCCGCATAACCACATCTGGGAAGGCCCTCTTTACCAGTTGGTCGCTCAAGGTCAAGGTGATGTCACCCTGTATGTGGCGGCTTTCACGAGGCGCCATGTAGATCCCGTGGTCCACGTCTCCTTCTTCACTGTTCCGCCTCTCTGCCATGATTCCCCGCGTGTAATCCTCAATGTTGGAGATATCCACGGATCGGGTCTTGACATTACGCGGTCGCCCTGGTCTGATGACCTGAGCCATGTAACTGTACATCATGGAATGGTCCCGTTCCGATCCCAGTACATAGGGAGCACCGGCGCAGGCGGCAACATCACCATCGCCCGTAGCATCAATCGTGATCTTGCCACGGATGGCCAGGGGACCTAGACGGGTGGCAACGACCACGCCTACCACCGCATCATCCTCCACCAAGGAACCGATGAACATAGCATTGAGCAATAATCGCACATTGCTGGCTTTGGCCCCTTCCAACAAAGCATGGATTTTGCACTCGATGTTCCAACGGGGAATGGGACCTTTTTGTTTGGGATGCCCCGTGCGCACATGCAGATCATCCACCATGGCAGTCACTTGGCGAGAGTATCCTCCCCGGTGCCCAAACCAGTAGGCGTGGATGCCTCCATAGGTCCCCGTTCCCCCAAGTCCCGGATTCATATCCACCAGAATGGTATTTATCCCCGATTGCCGGGCAATGATACTGGCAATGCCTCCCGCTGTACCCCCGCCTACCACAATCACATCGTGGTCTTCGCTGGTGCGCAGGGAATCAAGACCGGTAATAACGGTTTCGTAAGCGATTCCACGCTGAGGTTGGGACCGTTCCCTTAGTTCCGGTCCTGTGGCTTCTTTCCAGGGAATTGCCTGTAGGGGAATCGCCTGGGAAGGAATTTTCACCAATCGGGCGATGAATGTACCCAATGCGCTGGCTCCCTGCGGACTGTGCCACTGCTCTCTTTGGATTTCTGATACCCGGGCAGCATCATTAGCCATCAGAACCCGTGGTGCACTCACCATGAAGTCTAGTCCTGTATCAGGCCATTCTCCCTGGAAGCCATGTTCCTCAGGAACCTGGGGAACGTAATCTGGCGGCTGAGTCAAGGCTTGCAGCCGGGCAGTAGCAGGACCATCGAGCTCATGGCTGGAAGATGCCCAGACGGCTTTACTGAATTGCGCATGATGGTTTTTCAGGTATTCCACCACAGCCAAACCTGTAAGGCGAGCCTCCCTGTCCCGCTGAGTCTGATCCAGAGCTGAGTCAGAGCCTCGCGGTAACTCCATGGCGTACTCCAGAAAACAGTGGCCATTGTCCCCGAACCCCGGATACACCGCCAGGGCTTGATCCAGAACACCTTCAATAGGTACTTCGATCGTGGTTGAGTCCAGATCCTTGACATCTACGAATTCAAGACGCCGTCGGAAGGTGGAAACAGGGGGAGGCTCTTCGAAATCCTCTCCTAGCAATCTCGCGATCAGGGCCGTTTCACTGGTATCTATCACGTATTGGCAAAGGATGACCTGGCGACCAGACTTATTGCCGACAATGACGCCGCCGATGCCACCGTCCTCAGCCCGGACTAATCCCACGGGTAAAGTGGCGTAATATATCTTGACTCCCGCGCCACGCAAGGAATCCTCCAGGGATTTCTTGAACCTGTCTTCATGTACGGGTATTCCGTTCATCCGAACTTCATCCCTGGCCACTTGCCATGCGGAAGCCAGGGGTTCGGGTAGCCTGCTTTCATCCCAATTGGGAGCGTCAATGTAAGGGCGGCCTTTCGCCGTCATCTCGCAGCCCGGGTAGGTCCGGGGTTCCACGAGGGTTATGGCATGTCCCTCCTGCGCTAGCTGGACTGCAGCCGTCAGCCCAGCAAAACCTGCGCCCAGGACAAAGACGTCACACTGGTGCAAGACGGGAAGATCACGGACGGGAAAGTAAACAGGCATAACCGAATCCTTGAGGCCAGAAAACCAGCGGTACAGGCCTATTTCATGCCGGTAAGTACGATACCTTGGGTGATGTAGCGCTGGAGGAACAGGAATACGATCATGATCGGAATGGACGCCATGGTGGCTCCCGCCATGATTAGGCCGTGGAAGGAACCATTCTCGCCTAGGAAGTCAGCCAGACCAATGGACAATACATACTTTTTGGGGGATGTAAGTACAATCAGGGGCCACAGGAAATCGTTGTAATTCCACATGAAATAAAAGACGGCGAGGGTAGCGAGAACCGGCCGGGAAAGGGGGATGATCAGCCGATGCCAGATATACCACTCGCTGGCACCATCAATGCGACCCGCGTCAATCAGCTCATTGGGAATGGTGAACATGAACTGGCGAAACATGAAGATGGCGTACGCGCTGGAGATTTCCGGAATGATGAGAGCCCACCAAGAATCAGCCATCCCTTGCTGCACGATCATCAGGTACAGGGGAATCATGTACACCTCAAAGGGAATGATCCAGGTGGCCAGAATAAGATAGAAGAGTGTATCCCTACCTCGGAAAGAGAACTTGCCAAAAATGTATCCGGCCAAGCAACTCACATACAGATTGACAAAAGACTTGGTGATGGCGATGAACAGAGTGTTGAAATAAAGCCGATAGATGTCCAACCGATCAATGGCTTTCTGGAAATTCTCAAGTGTTGGTGCCAGTGGTAGCAGCTGGGGTGGAAATGTGATCCATTCCGACTGGGGCTTGAATGCTGTGGACAGCATCCAGAGGAACGGGACCAACATGGTCACGGCGCCAACGGTCAACACCAGATAATTGAGAAGCAAGGACGGGTCACCTGTGCCAGATGCCCGCGCCAAGGCTTTGGGCCGGCTCTGAAGAATGTCGACGTCGGCCATCAGAATTCCCAATTCGCCCGCGTCAGGCGCAGCTGCGAAATCGTAAGCGCAATAATGATGGCGAACATCACGAAGGCCATCGCCGACGCAAGGCCCATGAATCTTCGTTCAAAGGCATTCAGAAATGTGTAATAGGAGATGGTCATAGTGGAATTCAGGGGGCCACCCCGGGTCAAGATGTAAATAACCCCGAAGACATTGAACCCCCCGATAATGCCGGTAACCGTAACGAAGGTCAGGACCGGTTTCATCAGAGGAATGGTAATGAAACGGGCCAGATGCCAGCGGTTACCGCCGTCAATACGGGCCGCTTCATAGAAATCGTTGGGAATCCCCCGCAACCCGGCCAGCAGAATCACCATGGTGAATCCCAGTCCACCCCATATCGCCATGGAGATCAGGGTGGGCATGGTCCATGTCGTGGAATTCAGAAAATTAACCCGTTCAAAACCCAGCGCAACCAGACCCTGATTGATGAGACCAAAACGCGGCTGTAACAACCAACGCCAAACCATCAATATAGCCACACCGCTGGTCATCTGGGGCAAGAAATAGATAAGACGAAACACCAGACTGCCGTAATGGATCGGATTGATGACGAGTGTCAATAGCAGGGACACCAGCACCCCACCAATGGTAGCTCCCAGGGTGTAATAGAACGCGTTACCTATTGAAAGGCGAAAGATCGGATCCTGAATTATTGTCTGGTAATTCTGTAGGCCCAGAAAGAAATGTTCTTCCCGCAACAATTGCCAGTCGTGCAGGCTAATCCAGAAGGCATAGCCTACAGGGAAGAAACGGTAAACGGCATAGAAGACAAATATAGGGACCAACACCGACACGATAAAGCGGTGCTGGGTACGCTTAAGTCCAGATTTGGGTCTCCGGGCTACACCAAGACCCAGCTGATTCAACATAGATTAAAGAGCGATGGTTAGGACGATGGTTCTGCCAGCGCTTGAGCGGACAGTGGCATTTGCCTCGCCTGGCTGCGCTCTCGGACGCACCCAGGCGAGGAATACCAACGCTATCTCATCTCTTGGCCTATGCCTTGGTCAAAGAGGGCCTGAGCCTCTTGGTTGGCCAGCCCCATGGCTTCGGCAACGGGCATGCCTTCTTCCAGGATACGGAAGTAGGCATCGCCGTACACTCGACCAAGTTCTGGAGGAGGCTCAACTGGATCATGTTCCAACGCCTGTATCTGGGCAGCCATGGCCAGACCAGCATCTTCCTGCAAACGTGGATCTGCCAGCAGGTCCGCTCGGACGGGGGCGATACTAATCATCTGGGCCAGGGCCCAATAGGCTTCCGCGCCGGCATCAACATACAGATACTTCAGGAAATCGTACACGGCGTCATAGGCTTCTTCGTGGCCCTTGAAGGCAGAAACGGACAAGACGGTTGACTTGTACCCGTAAAGGGGATCGGGTTGTCCTGTGGGTGTAGGAGGAGGGGCGAAACCCAGGTCCGGGAAGACATCAGGGAAGGTACTGCGTAGTTCTCCTACAATCCATGCCTGTTCTTCGGTCATGCAAGCAAGTCCGGTTCCCACAGATTCGCCGTTCCAGGGGAATTCGTTGTCCCACACCTCATGTTTCAGGACGAAGTCCGCAATATGCTGGAATCCTGCTATGGCTTCCTCACTGTCGAAGGTAGCCTTGACACCGTCACCTGAAGCATCAACCACGTTGCCACCAAGTTGCAACACCTGGTTATAACCTCGCCATTCGTCCGCGGGCACTACGCCGCAACGGGTAATGCCGCCAGCATCTCTTTGGGTCGTGGCCTCGGCCGCCACCAAAAAGTCGGCCCAAGTGGCAGGCGGTTGATCAGGATCCAGGCCTGCTTCATCCAGCATGCGCCTGTTGTATACCAGCAGAGTACTACTGACACCGGTCGGAATTACATAGCGACCATACACATCCCAGTTCACCGAGGGGTACGTTTCTTCATACCATTCCGTAGTGAAGATTTCTTCGGGAAATTCCAATAAGAGGCCTTCGCGGCGCATAGGGAAGAATTCCTCTCCCATTTTGAAGAGATGGGGATGAGTACCGGCTTCCAAGGCTGCAGCAATTTTCTCCATGCGGCTGGAAATGGCCAAGACTTCAATGGTGTAGCCATCCCTTTGGGAAGCCCATTCTTGTGCCACCTGGTCATATACATCCATACGAGGCTGCCACCACCCCCACATGACCAAATGAATTGGCGCTACACCTGGGGTGTCTGCGGTTTCGGTAGCAGATGGCAATGCACATGCCGCCAAGGCCATGCCAGCACTTGCAAGGCCAACTCCTCGAAGGAATGTACGTCTGCTGAGTTCTCGTGACATTAGGTTACTCCTTTGGATAAACTGGGATTAGCTGGAAACCAATGAATTGGTAGGACTTCGCGGAGCGCCGGTTCCTCTTTAACTGCATGCAAAGCACGTAAGGATCCCCAAGAGGCTGTTTGCCGCTACGCTCTTTTCCCAACGTACAGTCTACCGGACATCAGGGAACGAGCAGAACGGTAAGTAGGATCCAACAGACCAATGCTCCTCTTGTATTCAGCACCACCAACGCCTACTTCTTGCCTGGGTACAGGTATGAAGTGACGTAGAGATCAGGAAATCCTCCCCGATCTGATTGGCAGCTGCCGACTTGGCGACATCAAGAAATGGAAATGGCGCATACGGGATTCGAACCCGTATCGCCGCCTTGAGAGGGCGGAATCCTAAACCATTAGACGAATGCGCCGCGTTGCCTGCACCGGATACTATCTGCGGTTCAGCAGACCTGTTACCGCATTCTAACGTGAAGGTCCTGGCGTGTCAATTTGCCTGGCCTTGGGGCATGTATTCCACTGAAGCCAGAACCCCAGTGGTCTTGCGACAGGCGATGGAACTGATGCCCGTTACCCGGGGCATGCAGTTCGGCAGGAATATTCCGAAGTTCTACGTGGGGAACTTGCATGTCTTGAGGTTATTTCCCAAATTTGGGCACCGAATTGCATGTTATAATCGGCCTTGGTTTGAGAATAAAAGTTACAATCCTGTCAGTTCTTCAGGTTCTTGCTTTTCCCGTCTTGTGTTTCAGGTACATCAAGAAAACACCGTCCCGTATTAGTTGCCATGTTGACAACTCCCCAGGAAATTACTGCAGTTCTCAACCGTGTCCTGCCAAAGGTAACGGTGCCTGGCCGTTATATCGGCGGAGAGCTTAACAGCATAGTCAAGGATTGGTTGGATCCGGCCAACGGCGGCAAGATTGCTCTCGCCTTTCCCGACATTTATGAGTTGGGAGGCAGCAACCTGGGTTTGATGATCCTCTATGACCTGATCAACAAGAAACCTGACTTGCTGGCGGAAAGAGTCTACTGTCCCTGGCCCGATTTTGAAGAGGTGATGCGGGCAGAAGGCTTACCGCTTTACAGCCTGGAAACCAGGCATCCCCTTCGGGATTTCGACGTCATTGGCTTCAGCTTGCCTTATGAACAACTCTACACCAACGTGCTGACCATGCTGGATTTGGCCGGCATTCCCCTACAGGCTGACGCCCGGGATCTGGAAACACCCCTGATTGTGGCTGGCGGTTCGGGATGTTACAACCCGGAACCTATGAGTTCCTTCTTTGATGCCATGATCATTGGCGAAGGCGAAGAGGTGATCTTCGAAATCCTGGAGGTTCACGCCCTGTGGCGTGAGAGGGTGGCTGCAGGCCAAGCGTCATCACGCCGGGAATTGTGGCAACTGTTGGCCTCCATTGCCGGTGTCTACGTACCAGCTTTGTACCAGGTTTTCTATCACGAAGACGGTTGTATCGAGAGCATCAAGCCGACAGATCCTGCGGCTTCCGATGTAGTGATGAAGCGCATTGTGCCCGTATTGCCTCCTCCTGTCACCAAGTTCATTGTCCCTTTCATTGATACGGTGCACAACCGCGCGGCAATCGAAATCATGCGGGGCTGTACGCGTGGATGCCGTTTCTGCCAAGCGGGCATGATTTTCCGTCCTGTCCGTGAGCGGCCAGTGGAAGAGGTTCTGCAGGCTGTGGACGAGATGATTGAACATTGTGGTTTTGAAGAGGTCAGTTTCCTGAGTCTGAGCAGTAGCGACTATACGTATGTAGAGGAGTTGGTGCGGGCAGTTGTAGAGAAACATGGCCACCGGCGCCTGACGATTGGGTTACCCAGTCTGCGAATTGAATCTTTCAGTGTTGGCTTGATGGAGCTGCTGGAAAAAGGACGACGGCGTCCCGGCTTTACTTTCGCTCCAGAAGCGGCTACGGATCGTTTGCGGGATGTAATCAATAAACCGATCGCCTCTGCCGATCTGTTACAAACGGCCAAGGAGGTGTATTCGCGGGGCTGGACCACGATTAAGATGTATTTCATGATTGGACATCCGACCCAGACCGATGAAGATGTCGTCGCTATTGCTGAACTCGCCAAAGCCGTATTGGCGGTAGGTCGGGAACAGATCGGCAAACGGGCCCGCATTCGGCTGGGGGTCAGCACCCTGGTACCCAAACCGCACACACCATTTCAGTGGGTACCCCTGGAAGACGAAACACAGATTTGGCGTCACGTAGATATCCTCCGTTCGGAATTAAAGGATCGGCACATCGCCTTTACCTGGAACGATCCCAAGGAAACCATGCTGGAAGCTTTCCTCACACGGGGTGATCGTCGTCTGGGACCGGTCATTCAACGGGCATGGGAACTCGGCTCCAAACTGGATGGATGGGGCGAATATTTTGACTTTGGGGCCTGGCAGCAAGCCTTTCAGGATTGCGGTCTGGATATGGCTTGGTATGCTCACCGGGAACGAGATGTTACTGAGGTGTTGCCTTGGGATCATATTTCGGCCGGTCTTGACAAGGAATTTCTCCAGGCTGAATATGAAAATACCTACAAAGGCGGTGTGGTCGATGACTGTAGGGAACATTGCTTCAGCTGTGGAATTCTCGGCAATTTCCGGGAAGAACGCCGGGCCACAGCAGATGAAGATTGGTGTTGTCCTCCCCTGGGCAAGGACAAGGTGCGCCAGCCTGTAGACATCGTACCCGTCCCCCTGTACTTCAATGACGAGATGTCACCTGATTTGCAGGGCCAATTCTCGGAACGTGTGCCCCAGCGACGCCAGGGAACAGTCGTTCGAGCCGTTACGGATGCGGATTCAGGGTTGTAGAGCAGGCATGTCTTATCAGCGCATCCGGGTTAAGTACGCACGCGGTGAAAGGTTGCGCTTCCTTTCCCACCAGGATGAATTTCGCATGTGGGAACGCACCTTGCGCCGAACTTCCCTACCACTCGCGTACAAGAACGGATTCAATCCTCAGCCCCACATGCAGTTTGCCGCCCCTTTGGGCCTTGGCTTTAGCGGTCTGCAGGAACTGGTGGACTTTCGCCTGGAAAGTCCTGTTGACTTGACACAGGTGAGAGACAGACTGGACGCCGCTATGCCGGACGGGGTGGACATTCACAGTTTGCAGGAAATTGAATTGAAATCTCCCGCCCTGTCCTCCGTGTTATTGGGCGCCGACTACTCGCTGCTGGTGCATGCTCCAGAACTCAAGGATGGCCCAGAACGCGTTACGCAATTCCTGGCTCGCGCGGAGATATGGCGTCGACGGCAGCGCAAGAAACGGGAATATCGTTACAATTTGCGTCCCTTGGTGCATGAATTGGCATATGTTGGACGGCATCCAGGGCAGCACCATGAATTCCGCCTGCGTGTCCAGATGCTAGACGGGGCCACGGGCAGGCCGGATGAGGTGCTAAGCGAACTGGACCTGTCAGCGCACGCCCATTTGCTTCAGCGCAATCGCATTTATTTTTCCTCCCGACCTGAAGATCAGAGGCTTTTTGCTCCCTATGCCTTAGCCCAACAGGTGGATATCCAGCACCCCGACAACGAATCACCAGCCCCGTCCTCGCGCCGGAGGCGACGGCACAAGAAGACCAAAGACGGGGCCTGGAAATCTACTGCCCAAGCCCAAGCCTTCAGTGAGAAAGCGGCAGAGGAATTCCGTTAGCGCGATTCAGGGGACCCGGTTCCCGTCAGTCCTGGCCACTCAGTCACAAGATATTGGAGTCATGTCACAGCGTCGAAATCACAACAAGAATATTTTGGCCGGTATGGGCCACCGGGACGAAATTGCGCCCAAAGTATTTGTCAATACGCTGTACCGTACCTGCACTACGGGTTTTGTAGTCACCAAGGACTGTATAGTACTGATTGACACTCCATTGGTGCCCAGCCAAGCGCAGGATTGGCGCAGGCAGATTGAGGAAGAGGCTAAGTCTCGCCCTATTGATTACATTCTGCTTACGGACCATCACCGGGGACATGCCCTGGGTTGTCAATATTTCATGCCTGCGCTAGTCATTGGTCATGAGCGGGCCCACAAGGAAATGCAGGGCTACACAGACAACTTCAGGGAACGCATTCGCAACAGTTTCAAGCGAGAACCGGAGATTCAGGCCCAATTTGTCAACATTGAGATTATTCCGCCTGACATTACCTTTACTGACCGGGCCTCCTTTATCCTGGGTGATACCCGAATCCAGATCATTTATGTAGGAGGGCATACCCCAGCTACCAGTATCGTGTGGCTGGAGAAGGAGCGAGTCTGCTTTGTCGGCGATACCATTTGGACTGACCAGCACCCATTCATGGCCCAAGCCAATTCCCGGGAATGGCTCCAAGCCCTCAATTTGATTCGGGAACTGGACCCGGAGATCATTGTTCCGGGGCATGGAGGATACCTCCGTTCAACGGACAGGATCAAGTTGATGGAGGACTATATCAGTTGCCTTCGGGCTGAAGTCGCCCGGTGTCTGGAAGAAGGCAAGGACAAAGTGGAAACCAAGAAGGAGCTCGTCGGAGAAATGTTGATTAAGTTCAGCATTCCTACTGCCCGCAAGTCCAAGATTGAAAGCCAGATCAGTTCCGGCATCAATCGGGTATATAGGGAACTGCAGCGGGAGATGCAGGCCCAGGCAGTCTGAGACTCCTACAGGCAAGTGCAGACTATGGCTCATTCTATCGAAAGGACTCTGCCTTCCAGTCCCGGTGCTGAGTTGCGGGCTGACCTGGAGGAATTGGAAAAGCTATTGGTGAAAGTCAATGGGGGAACCATTGAACGTACCCTGAAGCTCCTGGATAAAGCCTATTTACAGATGGTTGCATTGCGGGATCAGGGTGTTGATGTCAAGGCAGAGGAAGGATTATGGTCCGGTTTTGAGGTCAAACTGCAGGAATCGGCGAGTGAATTCGTGCGTGCCGCCCGGGCCCGGGGCGGTCTCGAATCCTTGCGCCAGCAATTCGCCCAGACCGAAGGCCTCTGGTGGCAACTGGATGAAGTTTACCGGGCGCAGAATCGGCGCAGCCTGTTCAAGGCGCTACGTTGGCTGGGCACGATTGGGGGGTTATTCCTGATTGTCTGGATTGTACTGACCTACGTCATTCCGCCTGATGAGACGACCGTCCTCCTGACAGACATCACCTACGAACTGGAGAAAACCATTGATGCCCGGGACTTTGAGGCCAGCCGGGAGATCGTCGAAGATGGATTGGTCCGTGCGGACAATGCGGTGGAACTGCTCTTGTGGGCCAGCGTCATCGCAGAGCAGTTAGGAAAACCTGAGGAGGCTGAAGCTTATCGGACCGAAGCCTTCAAGACGGATGTTCCACCTGCTCGCCTCTGGGTTTCACTGGGGAACAACCGGTTGCGTGCCGGAGATGTTGACGGTGCCGAATGTGCTGCTCTGACTGCCCTCGAACTGGAAGATACCAATGCCCAGGCCCATTTCCTGATTGCCAGTATCGCGGAGATGCTGGGCAATATTGAAAGGGCAATCGAGTATTTCAACCTGACCTATGACTTGGCGGAACGGCGTCAACCTCAATTGGCAGTCATTGCCCGCGTACGTATGGGCAACATGATGCAATCTCCAGGCTCCCTCACAGAGTCTGAGGTGCAGGAGAGAGAGCTTGTCTGTGAATAGAGTCGGTTATGGCTGATCGGGTTGCCAGGTATTAGGCCTAGCAGAACCCGTACGATCTACAGGAATATCAGTTCGCCAGGTAGAGTCAGCAATGATTTTGGCCGGATCACATCGATCCTGGTAGCGTCGGGCAACATCAATCACCTCGGTTAACAGACCCTCACTTAAAGTGATGGGCTGCAATCCCAAATCCAGAAACTGCTGATTCTCGACCCTTAATTCGTTCTCCAGCGATTCGTTGCGAGGATTCACATAGTATCGAACCTCAGCTCCTGTCAGGCCAGCTACCATCTCTGCCAGATCGCGGACGCGGTGGGTCTCTGTCGCCTGGTTGAAAATCTTTACTTTGTCCCCCAGTTCCGGTGGATTTTCAATCGCGAGATTCACACACTGGACAGTATCCCGAATGTGGATGAAGGCCCGTGTCTGTCCTCCCGTACCGTATATGGTCAGAGGATGACCTACAACGCTCTGCATGAGAAATCGATTCAGGACTGTACCGTAGTCACCTTCATAGTCAAAGCGGTTAAGGAGCTGCGCATGCATCAGGGTTTCTTCCGTATTGGTGCCCCAAACAATGCCCTGGTGCAAGTCGGTGATACGCACCTGATCGTTTTTGTTGTAATAGAAAAAGAGCAGCGCATCCAGAGTCTTGGTCATGTGGTAGACACTGCCGGGATTGGCAGGATACATGATTTCCATTTCATGGGGGCGACCATCAATGTCGACCTGGACCGGCAGATAACCTTCGGGTATCTTCATGCCGGCGGTACCATATCCGTACACCCCCATCGTACCCAGATGCACCACATGTACATCGACTCCTGACTCGACGATGGCAGCCAGCAAATTATGGGTGGCGTTGACATTGTTGTTCACGGTATAACGTTTGTGACGGGAAGATTTCATGGAATAGGGCGCTGCCCGTTGCTCTCCGAAATGAACAATGGCCTTGGGTTTGAGTTCCCGAATGAGGCTGACCAAGCTGTCGAAGTCCTCGGCCAGATTTAGGTCAATGAAGTTGAGTTCGTTCTCCGTTTGCGTACGCCACGCCACGATTCGTGCATCAATCGGGGCAATAGGGGTTAGGGATTGTGTTCCCAATTCCACGTCAATTTTGCGGCGGGACAGATTGTCCACGATAGTCACATTGTATCCTTGCTGTGACAGATACAAGCTTGTGGGCCATCCGCAAAAGCCATCTCCCCCCAGAACCATTACATGATCTTGTATATTCATAGGATTAATAATTGATGCCCTTCATGCCAAGTGACGCCAGTTGACTTGCTCTGGGGTCGAGATCGTCCCTGCATTGTATCAAGCCTCGATGAGACTGAAGTGAATCCAATCGCATCCTGGCCGAGATGCCTTTCTACAGAATTTCCTGGCCCCGTGGTCCAAACTGACTTTCGCTACTGATGACCCACTCAGATCCTCGTTTGCGCATTGCCCTGTTCACCGAGACGTTCCTGCCTAAGGTGGATGGCGTAGTCAACATTCTGCAGTTGATGCTGCGCCATTTGGCGGCTAAAGAACACCAAGCCATTCTGTTCGCACCTTCGGGAGGCCCTACTAAATTCGCAGGATTTCCGGTTATCCCGGTAAACGGAGTAACTGCGCCCTGCTATAACGAACTCAAGCTCAACTATCCCATGCGAAATACCTTTCGCATTCTCTCCCGTTTTCGGCCTGATGTTGTGCACGCTCTCCATCCCTTTATTCTGGGACCTTTCGGTATGCGCATGGGGCGCCGGTTGAGGGTTCCGGTTGTGGCCTCTTACCACACAGATATAGCCCGTTATGTTTCTTTCTATGGACATAGTGCCCTGACCAATGCTATTTGGGCGTACGAACGTCATTTACACAACCACGCGACCTTGACGTTATGTCCTTCCAGTGTGTTGCGGGACGATTTGCGACGACAGGGATTCCAACGGGTAAGGTGGTGGCACCGGGGCATCGACACCAGTTTCTACTCCGCCGGGCCAGCCGATAGGGAAGTTCGTCGGGAACTAACTCAGGGGCACCCTGACGACTTTCTGTTATTGAATGTGGGGCGTCATGCACCGGAAAAGGGCCTTTTCGAGTTACGGGATAGCTTATTCCCGCTGGAAGGTGTTCGCTTGGCCTTGGTTGGTGCAGGCCCCAGCCATGAGGATTTGAAGCGGTGGTATGCTGACACGCCAACCGTACTTACTGGCTATCGCTTTGGCGATGATTTGATCGCGGCCTATCGGGCCGCCGATGCCTTTGTATTTCCCTCCACAACGGAGACTTTCGGCCTGGTAGCCTTGGAAGCCATGGCCTGTCGGCTGCCGGTCATTGCCGCCCGTAAAGGGGGCATAACCGACTCGGTCAAGCACATGCAGACAGGCCTCTTGTACAACCCTGAGACTCCCGCCCAGCTCCGGGAATATGTGCGCCGCCTTCGAGATGACCGGACTCTGGCCAGCGAGCTTTCACGGGCGGGGTGGCATCATGCCCAGAGCCAGTCCTGGCAACGCACAATGGACCAATTGATTGGCTTCTACCATATCGCCCTGCGCCAACACCAGATCTTCAGGTGATTTCCCATCTGGCAAGAGAAAACCGATCTTGCCACAAGGTTGAAGAACAGCCCTATGGCTCCGCCTCTGAGTTTCCATCGGTACAGTTGGGCCAAGGTAACGAATGTCCCCTTACTATTCATCCCGAAACGTATTGATAAGTTCCTTCATCCAGTCGCCCATTACTAGGGATCAACGGAAGTTTTTACTCAATTACCGACACTTTGCCGGGACTGTCTCGTTTCGGGCGGAAACCCGTCTTTCGTCTACAATCCCCGTATAGGTCGCCAGGCATATGAGGCATGTCAGGAGGAGGAGTCGTGAAACTGGGCGTTTTGACAGGGGGCGGGGATGTTCCTGGCCTAAACCCCTGTATCAAGAGCATTGTTACTCGTATGACAGAAGCCGGGCATGAGGTTATTGGCTTTAGGCGAGGCTGGGCTGGCCCTTTGGCAGTGAACCCCCAGGACTCCGCTTCCCTGGCACAGTACACCCTTCCTTTGACCCCGCGCGAAGTCAGAACAGTCGACAGGACAGGTGGAACCTTTTTGCATTCCAGCCGAACAAATCCCGGCAAGGTCCAAAAGGTAGATATCCCGGCTCATCTCTCGCCGGAAGACGCAACTCCCAACAGCGACGGCACCCTGGATTTCACCACCCAAGTCATTCAGAACCTCGAGACATTGGGCATTGATACTTTGGTGCCTATTGGCGGAGATGACACTCTCAGTTACGGAGGCCGACTACACACTGAAGGTGTTCATGTAGTGGCATGCCCCAAGACCATGGACAACGACGTCTACGGTACGGATTATTGTATGGGTTTTAGTACTGCTATCACGCGCAGTGTGGAAGCCATCACAAATCTGCGAACCAGTGCGGGCTCGCACGAACGCATTGCGGTTGTGGAACTCTTTGGCCGCAATTCAGGGGAGACAGCCCTTATCAGTGGCTACTTGTCTGATGCTGATCGGGTCCTGATTTGTGAGGTGCCATTCATACCGGAAAGACTGGCTGAGCTTGCTGCAGCCGACAAGCAGAACAATCCCAGCCGGTATGCCATGGTGATTGTCAGCGAAGGCGCCACTATAGAGGGTGGAGAAATTGTCGAGTCAGGGGAGGCGGATGCTTACGGACATCGGAAACTGGGCGGAATTGGCGAAATTACCGGGGATCTGATCAAGAAGCTGACAGGTTCCAACATCATCAATCAGAAACTGGCCTATTTAATGCGTACAGGTGCCCCGGACGCGCTGGACTTGATGGTGTCTCGGACGTTTGGCCACTTGGCGGCGGATTTGCTTTTGGCCGGCCAGAGAGGCCGGATGGTTGCGATACGCGACGGCAAATACACACACATTGACATGGCTGAGGTCACCCAAGGTGTGAGACGGGTGGATGTGGACAGGCTGTACAATCCGGAAACTTATAAGCCGCAGCTCAAGAATCCTCAAGGCCTGCCCATGTATCTGTACTAGGTCTGCATTTTGCAGTCGGTGAGCCGAGGGCAATCATGGCAACCTCAGCTGTGACTGGAACCCACCAAATATGATCTGGAGCCCAAAGGTTGGCCGGCCTCCTGCCAGCGTGTACAATGCTCGGCAGATATGCCTCCTTAGCTCAGCGGATTAGAGCAACAGTCTTCTAAACTGTGGGTCGTAGGTTCGAATCCTACAGGAGGCGTTGTAGCACCAGACGGTCCACACAGGCCACAGAACCTGAGCAGGTATCGGTGAAGATGCGCTCACAGCCGGCAGCCTTCAGAGTATCCTGCTACAGGTCGTGAGTCTGTTTGTGGGTGGAGCGACAAACTTCATTCAGCTATTGCACCAAAACCCTCCTCAACCCGCGATTATCGGGACTCCCTTTTCGGGAGGGCTTTTTGATACGTTTTGTAACACAGTTGGAGCGGTTTTCAGGGGGTTTGAGGAGTGTGCCCAAAACCATACTTTTGAGACAGAAGGGAACGTCTCGTGCAGGATGGATACTGTGACTCAGGGCTTCCGACTTTACTTCCGTACCGCAGCGAGGCCGGTCCAGTATCTCCGAATCTGATACCTGGAACTGTCCCTACAGACTACTGCCTCAACCGGTAAGGGAACTCGAGCCAAAGGGCCAGATCCCTCCCAACCGGTAAGTCACAGTACCTGGAATTTCGGTGACTGCTTCCCCGACTGTACCGAAACATGAATGTTGACTGCGAAAGAATTCGGTGACTCCTCCTGCTTGCACCGTCCCTGGTTTCAGGGCGAAAGTCGTGTCGAGAGTCAACGTCTCAGATTACCACCAAGGACCATTAAGTGTATGGAGCCCTGCCGCCTGTCTATATATGACCGGGATGTCCTTAAACCTGGACAATCTCAAGCCAGGTCAGAACACCCAGAGTTTGGATGGTTTGTCCAGAGCTGTCCTCTGAGGGATCCAGGCAAATCAGGCCCCCTATAGTCGCCACAGCCATCGAATACCTTCAATCCCCAGGAAAAGGGCGAACAATATGGGCTGATGGAGCAGGTAAATGGGTAAGGCTCGCACACCGAGGCCACGGAGCCAGGACCAGGGAGCCTGTGCCCCTAGTTCCGGGCGCCACGGGGGGCGCTGGCCGGTGCCAAATGTGACGGCACCGATGAAGGTGCCTACCAGAAACAGACCAAACCAACGAATAAAGGGAAAATGATCAACGGACGCATAACCTGCAGGGGCAAAACCAAGCCAGGCCAGACGGGTGATGGCGCCGGAAAATTCCTGCCTGTCCAGCATCATGCCGGCTGCCATCAACACCAGACCCAGAATCAGGGACACGCGTTTCTTGCCTATCAG
>DAOUJU010000016.1:0-17159 GCA_034422235.1 Anaerolineales bacterium
TCACAGTAGTTCCGTCCTCGTGGACCGCGAGCTGCGCCGTACCGGTGACCTCCATGTACGCTACCGGTGCTGTGACCAGGCGCAGCCACGTACCCTGCCTGAGAGTGGCACCTTCTATGGCATCCGCTGGTGTTGCCTCCGGATTGCCCCTATGCATCTCTGCCATGTCCATGGCGGCGCCATTATCGGTGCCCGCAGGCAAAGGCACGCTACAGCCCTGCACCAAACTGATGAAGCCTGCGACCACGAGTAGAGGGATGGTCGAGGCAACCCGATGAAATAGGTACACAACAGGGATCCCGGATGCGATACGGTTGTCGTCTACCAGGATTGTAAACAGGCAACTAGCAAATCAGCGTTTCTCTGGTTTCCCACAGTCTTCCAGTTCCCGGATGGGCGCTTCGCCCATCGTGTCTTCTCAACCGCCAGGATCCTGAATTCAGCCAAGCACAAGACGGGCTGTGTTCCATATTGGGGTCTTATCAACTAAACTGACCATGTAGTTGAGGTATATATCCTGGTTCACGGGTCAGTGAGGTCCCTGGTGGGAACGCTGCTGCCTTTCGTTACCGATTCCCACTCTGATTTTGTACAAAGTCAAGCTGAGGGAAAGAACGCGATTTTCTGAGGGAGTATGCACCACACGTACAG
Source organism: Anaerolineales bacterium (assembly GCA_034422235.1). Classification (GTDB taxonomy): domain Bacteria; phylum Chloroflexota; class Anaerolineae; order Caldilineales; family Caldilineaceae; genus Bin34. Next base: position 652 of record DAOUJU010000016.1, read on the forward strand.
AAACAGGGAATCTGCTGCTGGCTTGCGACTTGCCTGAATCTCCCATGCATGGTGGGGACGCCACCATTGCCGCCCTGCGCCCCATGCCTCCAGGTATAATGGGATGCAGAACGGTTAAAGGGACCCGCATGGTTAGCACTAAACATGATGACCGGGCCCGACAGGTGGCCCTCGCTGTCCAACAAGCTATCGGCATTGACACTGTTTTACTGTTCGGCTCCCGTGCCAGGGGAGACTTTGCTCAGGATTCCGATATCGACCTACTGGTCATACATCCGGAGGGCCAGGACATGGCCTCTGCTTGCCGAATGGTGGCCAGAAATGCCGCCCGCCGTCTGTATGGGCAGGATATTCCTACCGATGTGGTATTGATGTCGCCGGCGGTATTTACCACAATGCAGTTTGGCTTGAATCATATTGCGGCTAAAGCCGCCAGGGAGGGAATTACGCCGATGGGGTATACCTACCAGCCTCCCACTGGCGAAGAGGAATCTGAAGCCAACCTTGCTGTTTTGGAGGCTATGGAGCGTTGCCTTCATGCACGTAGATATCATACGCAAATGCAGTTTGTTATTGAAGGGGTACAACGGGCACAGGCCGGAGGAATGAATATGGCTGACCCGTTAGAGGGGGAACTGGCATTTGGGGATGCGGCGCAGGGAGCATTGGAACATGCCCTCAAAGCCTTGATAGCGGTACATGGCGCGGAATATGAACGGACTCATGATCTGAACATGCTGGAAGATAAGGGGCGACAGCAAGTTCCCGAATTCCGAGGATTGGTTTCGCCAGCTGCGGACCTGTCCTATTTTGCCGGAGGTTTTATTTACGGAACGCCCCATTTACCGCAGGATATGTCGACGCGTCATGAACAGGTACAAACCGATGTCAAGCACCTGTTCGCTCTGATAGAAAAAAAGGGACAATTCGACCCCTGGTCGGTGCGCGAAGAGGATTTCAGAGGCTGAGACTTCGGTGCCGGCCGCGGACAGTTGGCCCAACCGCACTGAAGAGGTTGACGGGCTGGTGGGCTTCAGCCCCTAGCTACTAATTCCGATTCCCATATATTCCCCAATATTGATTGTGTTGCGGGGCCTTTTACGCTGGAAACCAGGTGTCAGGCCTTGAGGCCACCTGCCGTCAAACCCCTGACGTAATGGCGCATACCGAAGGAGAAAAGCAGGATGAGAGGAATGGAGGCCACGATATAGGCCGCCATCTGTGGGCCTATATCCGTTACTCCAATTTCAGACGTAAATTCCGTTAACGCTACCGCTACCACTTGCCGGTCCGGACTCGATATGGCGACCAGGGGCCACATAAACTGGTTGTAGGTGGTAACCAGCCGCACGACGGCCACCGTCACCAGAATGGGCGTCGAAAGAGGTACGGCAATGCGCCAGAACGCTTGAATTTCGGTGGCGCCGTCGATCCGGGCGGCATCGAAGAACTCTTCTGGCAAAGTGGCAAAAAAGCTGCGGCAAAGCAACAGCGCAAATACCTGCCCCCCGGATGTCCAGGGCAAAATCAGGGCCCAATAGGTGTTTTCCAGACCAAAATTGAGGATGAGCACATAGGCTGGGATCAGGGTCAGAATAGGAGGGATCATCAGCAGGGCCAGGATACCGGTATAGATCACCTCCTTGCCCGGAAAACGGTGGCGGGCAAATACGTAACCGGACAGACTGGCCAGAATGATCGTTACGCAACAGGCTGAGCCGGAGGTAATGATGGAATTAAGAATGGGCCGTCCTATTACTTGCCAACCCAGGATGAAATTTTCCCAGCGGTACGGATTGGGCATAGACCAGAAACGGCCGTAGATCTGCCCATTGTCCTTCAGGGCCAGCACGATCAAATAAGCAATGGGAATGAAGGTCAGGATAAGGAGGAAGGTGAGTATCAACCCAATGAGAGCCTGAGCCAGCGAAAAGCGAAAGCGCTGTAGGGCAATAGTGGGGGACAAGGCTACACGGGCCATGACTTCAAGCCTCGAATTCCGTCGCGGACTTCACAAAGCGCATATTGATTATGGTGCCTGCCAGGATGATCAGGAACAGAATCATGCCGATGGCCGAGGCCACGCCCATGCGATCCATGCGCATGGCCATGTAGTACAGTTCCAGGGCCGGGACGTAGGTTGCGTCACCCGGACCTCCGGCTGTGGTCAGGAATACCAGTTCGAAAGTCTGGACCGCGTTGATGAAATTCAGAATCAGCAGCAACTTGACCTGTCCCATCAGCAGCGGCAGATCGATGCTCCAGAAGCGTCTGAAGGTATTGGCCCCATCCACCCGGGAGGAATCGAAGATTTCGTCGGAAATGGATATCAGGCCGCCATAGAAAATGAGCAGGGCAAAAGCATTCACCCACGGTACGCCAATGAAAATGATCGAGCTGAGCGCTACCTTGGGATCGCCGTACCAGACTCGAGTCCAGTTCTCCTGGCCGATGAGCTTCAGCACTTCGTTCAGGAGCCCTATGGAAGGATCGTAAATGTTGTTCCAGACCAGGATTTCCACTACGGCCGGCAATACGATGGGTACTACAAAGAGGGTGCGCATCCAGTACTGTGAGTAGCGATTCTTCAGATTGAAGATGAGTTCTGCCACCAGCAGGGGCATCGTCATGGTCTTGACGATAGAAACTACAACCAGAATGATGGCGTTGCGAAAGCTGGACAGGAAGAAACGGTCCCCCATCAGGAACCGAAAGTTTTCCAATCCCACCCAGGGCGAATGTCCTACGGGATTCCAGTCCGTGAAGGCGTGGTATAGCCCAGAGAAAGCCGGGTAGTAATTGAAAGTGAGCAGGAAAATCAGGGTGGGAAGGATAAGCAGGTAGGAATTGCGGGCCTTCCAGATGACCGCCAGACCACTCCGGGGCCGGGCCGAATGACGTTCCCAGCGGGAGCGCCCCTTTTCCGTAAACAGGGCCAGGAGAACGCCTGCCGTGATCAGGAGCACCAGCAGGCCCGCGATACTGGCGATGGTCAGGCCTCTGACCCGGGCCTGTTGTTCCATGCCCCTAACCTGCAGGCTGCGGTTTATCAACCAGGCACGTCCTTCGGCATCTCCCATGGCCATCAGTGAGCCATCACCGGTCAGCGCCAGACTACGGACGGGCACCTCTGGTTGTAATGACTGGAGGATAGATCCGTCACTGTCCAGAAAATAGACGGTACCAAACTCACTGGCGGCAACCAGGACCGTACCGTCCTCGGACATGGCTACGTCCGTAATTTCACTGTCGCCCTCATTGGCCCAAATCAGAGACCCATTGGCCCCGTTGATTAGGGTCAGCGCCCCGTCACTGGTTCCCGCCAGGATCCGGGCGCCGTTGCGGGTGATGGCCAGAGAGGTCACGTTGTAGTCGAGGTAGGCGGTCAGCAATCTTTGGCCCGAACGGGAAAAGACCGTAACGCTACCATCGTCAGAACCGATTACCACCCGGGCCTGGTCCCCTTCACCATAGATGGCGGCCGCGGATACTCTCAGACTTTGATCGGCACTCCAGAGGGGATTGCCGTCCCCATCCAGCACATAAATGTGCTGATCATCGCTGGTGGCGGCTACCAGTGACCCGTCACGGGCCATGGCGGTATCGTTTACCGTGCGGGCGGCCTTGTGTCGCCCCAATATTTGTCCGGTAACCCCATCCAACAGATAGATATAACGATCTTCTGAGGCTACCGTGAGGCGAGAACCGTCAGCATTCCAGGCCAGGCTGGTAATACTGTTTTCGGCGTCAAAGGACCACAGCAGGTTACCTTCCTGATCGTAGACCGTGACCTGATTGTCCCGGGTACCAAAGGCGACCCGGTCCCCGGCAGCACTGAGCGCAGAACTCAGGACTTGGCTGTCAAGGTCTTGTTCCCACAAGTCCCCGCTCTGGGCTATAACGCCCTGGGATAAGGCAAGCCACAGCAAAACCAGCACACTGGTTAAGACCGCAAGACGAAGACGAGGGGAAGTCACAACTTCGGTCTACTTGTGTGTAGCCACTAGGGGGGCCTGACAATCACTGTGTCAAGGTCGCGTTTCTCACCTGTCAGGGGCTTGGCGGCAGGAGACTGACTCCTGCCGCCAGCTACCAGGTTAGTAGGGACCGGCCGCTACCCAACCCGGAGGACGCTTTTCGGGACTTTCCAGATCTTCCTGTGTCAGGTTCAGGAATTCCAGCAGACCCTCGAAATTGTCTTCCAGCAGGGCTTGGTAATCCTGGGCGAATTCCTCGGCTGTTCGGGTACCCGCAAAGAATTCCTGCACCATGATGGACCAAATCCGCTTGGTGTCTTCATATTTGAAGAAGCCGCGGGCTACGGCATCGCCTGGTGCGCCCGGTTTTTCATAGTTGCCGATAAAGACACTTTCATCAAAGATGCTCTTCCAGGGTTCGGGCATTTCTACGCCATTGATGAGAGGTGGACCGGCGATCCCGCCCTGCAGATTGTCTGAATCCAGCTTGTTCTCCAGGAAGATGCGCATACCTTCCGGACTGGTCCAGAACATCACAAAATCGGCTTCCAGATCGTTCTGGGCCCGGTTCTTCTTGGGCAGTGCGAGGTAGCCCTGGGTCAATTCGTTGGCCCGGGCGGTTCCCTGCACACAAGGTCCGGACATGGATGGAAAGGCAAAGCGCCCGTATTCAAACTCCACGGCAGCTGCGGCCTTTTCTTCATCGACTTCCCCGGTACCCCCATATTCCCCTTCCACCAGGGAGCGGATATCCTTGGGAAATGTGGTGTAAAAGCCACCATGCACCATGCGCATGGCTGCCTGCTGGGTGAGGAACAGCGGATAGGCATCGGTCATCCCCGCCCAGCCTTCCGGCACAAAGCCGTGTTCTGTCTTGAAGACACGGCCAATATTTTCCATCATGTCCACAGTGCATTCGTTATCAAACGAGATGTCACCATCCTGCAAAGCCAGGATGTGCCGGACAATGTTGATGGAAACCTTGTCCGGGTCGTCATTGCGCACATCTGTTGGTTCGAAAGTCCAGACATCGTCGATGCCTTCCCGAAAACACCAGTCCCCTTCCTGGCATTGGATGAGTTGCAGTTCGTCCCGATGATACTGATCCATGGCGGAACGCATAAGCCAAGGCATGCGACCCCCACCCCAGATCTGTTCCGTGGTACCCTCCATCGCGATGGGAATATAGCCGGCATCCCGGACTTTCTCGCTGTATTCGACCAACTGGTCCCAGGTCGGCTGAGGGGGAACGTCAGTAATACCTGCTTCCTCAAAGATGCGCTTGTTGTACACCCAGAAAGTCTGGACCGACATGTATGGCATCATGTACATTTCACCCGTGCTGGGATCCCGCACCAGATTCAGGCCCCATTCCTGGAAGCTGTCCTCCCAGGGATCACCTGTATAGGGATTGGTCTGGTTGAGGTAGGGAGCCCAGTTGACCAGTCGGCCTTCCTGGGCGAACTCCCGCAAATGAGGCGTCTCAACCAGGGAGACCCGTGGTTCCTCGGACGTAAATTGGGTGCGGATCCACTGTAGATAGGCATCGACACCGGGAGCCTTGAGTTCCACATGCACAGTCACGTCGGGATGCATGGCCATATAGGCATCTGCCAGTGCCTGATAGGTCTGGACATCATTGGAGGCGATGCTGATTACGATCTCCCCCGCCAAGGTTGTTTCTTCCTCGGCCACTTCCTCAATTTGCACCACTTCCTCAGCCGTGTCTGCTTCGGGTGGGCTTTCAGGGGCAGGGGCTGGACCTGCGCAGGCGGCCCCCATGATGACGATTAACAGCACCGTCACCAAGTGCAGGAACAACGAATAGCGTTTCTGTAACATGGTTTTTTTCTTCTCCTTGGGTTGCGGGCGATGGGTCTACTACTGCCTATAGCGATCCTCCACCCAAAGGCGCAGAATCACGGCATAACCAGTTTCCGCAATGGCGGAGACCGGATATGGACCCAAATGATTAGCAAGGCCTATTCAGTATCAATAAAATCGGCCCGAATCGCAAACCGACGCCTCTGAAAGCAGGAAGTCAAGTCTGATGCCGACAGATCTGCGATAGCTTCTCTTTGCTTCCCCTCCGACAATCAGGGCATGGGATATCTTGTGGAATGGAGGCAGCAGAGGCACAACCGTTGCCTCTGCACCACAATATGACATAATGGAACCACCATACCTAGCCATAAGGTGAGCAATTTTAGGCGTGCGGGGAAAGTGATACGGGGTTTGCTATTCCTGGCTTGTCATAAATCACCGAGAATAGAAGGTGCCTCTTGCCGCTATTGTCTGTCGTGCTCTCATCCCGGTCGCTGTGCAAACCCCAACGGACGTTCCTGATCCACTGGCGGCCCTGGGTCCCGGTGCGGCTAGGACGGACCTACTTTCGCCACCTGAGTCGCTGTGGGTCCTATGTGACCCGGACCCACCCCCAGTGGTTTGAGCGAGAACGGGTCTTTGTGGCCCCTGAATTTGGCGGGTCTGCAGACGGCCATTCCTGCGCCGTATGAGGTAATACGGACCTTGATGCCAGTTTTCTTGCCACGAGTGGGTCACACACCCATGGTCTGAGTTGGTTTGGTCATGGGTGCCACCACTGTGTATCCCGCGGTCTGGAATGCCAGGTTGATTGCCCAAGTCCCCAAAGTGAGTTGCACCTTAAAGTTGCTGATACTCCAGAGACCACTGGCGATCTTGGCGATAGGAACCATTTCCTCATGATAGGCAGAGCAGGAAATGTAGGCAATTGCGGCGGGCCTGGATTATCCGGCGGTCCCGGATTCGAAGGCAAGCCACTCGTGCTAGTCCGTATTCACGTTCGTAATAGGGTAATAGAGACGAAAGTTAAATGACTTGGTAGTCCTGGCAGGCGACAAGAGAGTTGAAATTCATCAAAACGCTTGTCATAGGCGCAATGATATGGCTTTTCGTCTCTGCCAACTTGCTGGAGGTTCCCCACGGGCCAGAATGGGAAATCAAAGATGCCAGAGGGACGAACCCGAGTGTAATCCTGCCCCTTTGGCCTTGGCGAAATCTCTGCGGTCCTCCAATTTGCCAGGGCTTCGTCCAGATCACGGGCGGACAGGTCCAATTCCTCTCCCCAGAACTTTATTCGGCTCCAATAGGATGCCCTGCTTGATCCCTGTCTTATCTCAGGCCATGCTTATCGATCATGGCCCTGAGCCCTTCCCGGCCGATACCGGATTGCTTGGCACTCAGAATGCGTCCCAGCACACTCTTGGGCAAAGGCTTGTCCGGGATTACGGCATGACGGTAGCCTTGGGCATCTCGCTTGCGCATGAAGAAGCCATGCTGACTCGTGCGGCCATATTTTCCCATCCCTCCTTTTCCAGCAGACGGCAAAGCTGTTGGCCTGTAAGAGCAGGTAAAGGAGACTGGGGCATTCTCTCAGGCCATGGCGGGTTGCAAATGCATTTCCAGCAGGTGGTTGGGGATCAGAACCGGGTATTCGATTTGCTGTTGTTCCAAGGGACCTGAATACACTCGGATGTTCCTTTCCCGGAACAGGCGTTCTCTTTCTCCATCGTCTTCCCAGGAGTCCAGGGTAATGTCAATCAGAGAATTCAGGGAACGCTTGGCTTCATCCAGCGTTTCGCCACAGGACATTACCCCTAGGGCTTCGCAATCCCCTATCCACTGTCCCTCTTCGGGATAGAATTGCAGAAACAGGACAATGTAGGGCACGTGTTCTGCACTGTCCGTGTCTTGCCCGATCGCAGAGGCGGTCTCATGAGCGGCGTGCAAGAATTGCCTTCGGCTCATAGTGTAATTCTCCTTCCCACTCCCCACCGTCGGTACGGCGCAGAGGTGAACTGTCAGTCTGGCCCAACCTGCGACACAGGCATCAGGATTGCGGGCTGGGCAGATTTGTACCGGCCTTTTGTCCGATCAAATGCCATTACGCAAACTGTCATCATAACTGTAGCATAGAACGTACGCTACAAGCTTCCAATATGATCACTCTGTGGCCCTCGGGTTTTGGGGGGATTTATATACCTTGTATATTCAAAGGTGGCGGTAGCCAGCGGCCGGAGCGGCGTCAGCCGCGACTAGCGGTAAATTGTCACCATGTTGGAATCATTATTAAGGCTGGAAGACTTGGATTTGTCGGTAATTCGGCTTGATCCGATCAAATCACCATTCCGGCCGTTCCATTAAACTCATGCCAAACCTCCTCGTCCCACTACACTTTTTTGAGTTCGTGGCACCGGCAGGATCTACATATGGCTACAACCGTTTCCCGCAACCCCTGCCAACCTATACCAGAACATCGCCCTCGTTACCTCCGCAGATGGGTCGCAAGCCAGAACCTCAGCTCTAGGACGAACCTATCGCCGATCGGAAGCCGGTACCCCGGTTTGCTTTTCCAAGGAAACTTTCATGTTCTTGTCGCCTCCCAGTCGTAACCAATTGGTCCACGCCCTGCTGGATGGTTACTGGGCACTTTACTCAAGGGTGTGCCGTCCAGAGCCAGGCCAGGAAGCCTCTTTCAGAGACAGACTCCTGCAGGACTACCTGGCCCCAGCGGACCAGCATGGTGGCCTGCTCGGATTATGCCGTACCCTCGGCACAGCGCTACTTCCATATACCCCCGTGCAGGTAGGAGGTGTCAATCTTCCCCACCCTTTCATCCTCGCGGGCGGTTGGATCAAGGGGAGAGGTTATGCCAGTGAAATCGAGGCCCTGGCCCAAGTCGTTCGCCGCGCTTCGTTTCTGCCGGGGTGGCGCACGTTACCCCTGTTACTAGGACCAGTGGAATTTGGCTCTTTTAACCGGTGGCCCCGCCCCGCTCCTGATACCTCTCCTACCTTAGCCAGTACCGGCAATCCCGGCATCCGTGCCGCCGTTGCCTTTCTGTCCCTACACTATTCACATCTTCCTCCTACTTACGGACTCAATATCTCTCCTCCACCCGTCCCAGGTGATGCAGAACAAATGCAGCAAGAGATAACGGAATCCCTGGAGATTATCTTCGCCTCGGACCTCAAACCGTCCTGGATAACTCTGAACCTCGCTCATATCATGGAGCCCCCGGAGTCTCTCTCCCCGGTTCATGATCTCCTGCAGGCAGCCAGTCAAGCCGTGCCTGAGACTACCCCTCTCTGGTTCAAGGTGAGTCCCGGTATGACAGTATCCTGTTATCGAGAACTGCTGGATCTGTGCGATGAATGCAATGTCAAGGCGATTATCGCAACCGATGTCCTGTTCCAAACTGACAGTGAGGGCTTACCCGCAAACGTGAGTGGTAGCTCACTCGCTCCCTTGGCACGCCAGGCGCAGGTCGCCTTGGCCACCCTGAAACGAATCCATGGCCATGACGTAGACCTTGTGGCTTGTGGGGGGATTTTGGCTGGCCGGGATCTGCCCGTGCTGACGCAATTGGGGATCCGAGCCTGGCAATATCATTCAGCTTTGCTGTACCGGGGTCCTCTTGCCGGTCCCCTGATCTGGTGGGAGGCGGAAAGACGACGCTGAGGTTGCCCAAAGGTGATCTATAGAACGTGCGAAACGGTCTCGGCTGGCTCGTTTCTCCCCTGATTGGTTTGTAGCCAAACAAGGGCGCCCAGGGTACTTGGAAGCAGGATAGGTCTGCCATGGTGGCAGAGCTGAATCACCGATCCGGTGATGGTCAAGTGGGTCTTCATCTTCATGACCATTCAGGGTGGAATCGGCACGCTTACCTTCCTGGCCGGCTTACAGAATGTGCCCCAGGAGCTTTACGATGCCTCCAAGATCGATGGTGCCCGCAGCTTGCAGACTCTGTTCAATGTCACGCTGCCGATGCTGACCCCTTATACCCTCTTTAACCTGCTCACCAGCCTGATCGGGGCGTTTCAATACTTTACTACACCCATGCTGATGACGGGAGGGGGCCTGCCGGTGGATCTATCTTCTACACACAACTGATCTATGAGAACGCCTTTCTCTATTTCAAGATGGGGCATGCGTCCGCACTGGCGTGGATCCTGTTCGTCATTTGCGTCGTGATCGTGATTACGGTCTTCCGCTCTTCCGCGAGTTGGGTCTACTACGAGGGAGGCAACTGACTGCCATGGCAGTTCGTACTATGCGGGATGGCAGTTTGCAGGGTGGCGGCTTCTATATCGGGATGCGTGCCAGGCGGGTCATCCAACACTCCTTGGCTTATGTGCTCATTGCCGCCATGCTGATTATCGCGCTGATGCCCCTGGCCTGGATGTTCAGCACCTCCTTCAAGACGGTGGAACAGTTGCGGATCGCTGTCCCCATCCAGTGGCTCCCAACCCCGGTTACGTTCGAAAATTTCGTCGAGGGTTGGGCCGCACGAGACTGGCTCCTCTATCTGCGCAATACGCTGTTGCTGGCCTTGTTCGTCGGCGTCCCCACCATGATTTCGTGTACCTTGGCCGCCTACGCCTTTGCACGCATGAAATTTCCGGGCTGCGAAGCGCTGATGCTACTCAATATCAGTTTGATGTTAATCCCGGACCAAGTGACGCTTGTGCCCCGGTTTGTGATGATGGCCCGTCTGGGCTGGGTCGGAACCTGGTTGCCGGCGATCATCCCCTCCATGCTGGCTCTCAACCCGGGTATGATCTTCGTGCTGCGCCAGTTCTTCCGCGCCATCCCCAACGAATTGTCAGATGCCTCCCGTATTGACGGCTGCCGTGAATTGGGTATCTTCTGGCGCATCATTCTGCCACTTTCCATGCCGATCCTCGCCTTGCAGGTTGTATTGATCATCTCCTAGGCCGGGAACGACCTCCTTTTCTTCCTCCTCTATCTCAAGAAAAGGAGCATGCAGACGCTGACTCTGGCGATGCAGGGCTTCATCGGCATCCGTGGAGACACGGCCTGGGGCCAGATGATGGCCATGTCAGTGCTGATGTCTCTGCCGATGATGGCTCTCTCTTACTACGGGCAACGCTTCTTTACTGGGGGCTTTAACATGAGCGGGAATCAAGGGCTGAGTTGAAGAGTGGAAGGCCGCATCATTGCCGGTCAGGGTCTACTCATCCCCATAGACAACTGAACGCTGGTCGTGGTGGCGGCTATCCAATCGACCCTTGGTTTGTAACGGATGCTGACCAAGTTTCTGCGCGACACCTTTTATCCACGGCCCGTTCCAGGTCGGCGCCATCATACTCACGCAAAAGCGAAAACACGGCTACACGGCGCTGAGATCGGCGAGGCGTGAGGGATCGTGTCTGCTTACTTCCTGATATTTGACCGGCATGGCAGATGCGGAGGAGCTAGGATAAGCACCCGATAACTTGACCCTTGGTGGCCGTTCCTGGTTATCATGGGGCCGTCACAAGGTTTGCGGTAGGCAAGGTTCAGAGGCGTGTGGCCGTGGCCAAGGGACGGGCCGACACTCACGACAGGGTGTCGGCACCCAAGTCTCGTTGCCCGTCAGGGACGGGACGGCGACACGGGCACCCTGGACATGTCGCGGGTAGCCAATCCCGTCAGCAGTGGGGACGGCTCCCCCCGGACTTCAGTTGCAGGGAAGGTCGCGGGTTCCCTCTCAACGGAGAGCGAATTACGCAAAAACCCCCAAGTTTTGGGGAACAGGACACGCATTACATTGAGCGCAGTCCAGTGCTCGTTTTCTTTCAACCCGCTGAGGCCGGGTTTCCAACCGAATCTGCTGTAGATAAGCTAAAGCTTAATAGGTCGCAGGGATGGCTTCGACCAAGAATCGGTAGCTGTTGCCTTGTAATGTCGCTGGCTAGGACGTTGCTCCTTCTCTCTCAAGAAAAGGGGTAAGATAAAAGCCAGAATCCGCAATTGTTCCTTGCCTGTCATCCGGCCGCCCTTTCGATATATCCAAATAGTGTATATTCCACTCGTCAGAAGCAATTTCCTGTGTTCTTTTCTGGCTTGATCATCTGCATGCACCCATACCGCCTGGTTTTGACTGCACCAGGCTATTATTTCTGGATCTTTGGCTCCCCTCCTGCCCATGGCTTCGTCGATCGGGATGAATTCATATCCTACTTCAGCCAAGGCTTTGGCAACTCCTGGCACAAGGGATTCATCAAGAAGAAAAAGCAAATCAGTTGGCCTGGAGACGTGTTTCCCAGTCACAAGCCGCCTGTACTGCTTCTTGTGATATGCCAAATGCCTTAGCCACCCACTCCTTGGAATCTCCTGCTTCAACCATGCCGAAAAGGGTTCTTGTGGGGATCCTGGTTCCCTTGATGCAGGGGGCGCCAAACTGGATCTGAGGTTCAAGCACTATACCGTGCAGCGGCTCCCACGAAATTGCTACCTGCGACGTCTTGCTAAATGTCATGTCCTTTATGGGAAGCAGGTGCTCTTGTAACAAGGAAAGTGCTATCTGACCATGTCGACCCGTGGCAACCAATCCTGCTGACCACGCCGTGAATATCTCACCTTGTCCTGTCCAAAGAACTTCGGTCGCGAACGGCCACTGCATTCCAGTTTTTTCTCGGAGCCATCGCTGCGCCTGATCAATACTTGACCAGCTGACACCAGCGTTTCGCAGAACTACAATGACCCGCATGGATATGAGGTCTTCGAAAGAAAGAAAGACGTCTCGCGTGACCCCTTGAGACTTGGTACCAGCCACAACGCCGCGTCGAAGCCACCTGTAGAGATTATGGGATTTCACAGCGTACAGGGCATTGCCCGCCGATGATGCCTTGATGTAACGGGCTGCCTCAGGGACTTCGTAAATGCCTGATCCCGCGTGTTCAGTCTGGGGAATACTTGCGGTAAGTGCCATTAGATGTACCCCCTTTCGAATATAAGCAGGATGCTATTCGATTGTATTACTCTATCGCACTTTCCTTGACAATTGATGCTTCCATACCGCTGTTGGGCTAGCCCAACAGGGCAATGCAGAGACTTTCTGTGTTGGAAAACACCAAAACGCATGACAGGCATCCTACACTGAACCTTGACACATCCATGTTTGGTGGGAACGGTTCAATATGGCCCGGCCGGTAAGCTATCAGAAGCGATCGGCCAGTTTCGTGTTTTCTTCCCGGAAAGAACAGATCAAGTTCCATATTGCAGGGGTTAGGCTGTACATAACTGGGGTGTGACCTCAATAATTCCGACTATCCACTTGTACCCCTTCCGCTAGCCAAGGGTGAACAAGGTCTTCATGTCCTGTAGCTGCTTCAAAGTGAGGAACTGTCCTGTCACATGAAACCCGCAAGTCGGGGATCATTTCCAGATTTTCTCAGTGACCTTTCAATTCCACATCAGTCCTATCCGATACAATGAGTCGAGTCAGCCAAGCTGTAATTGCCAATCGAGGAGAACTCGCATGCTTAACCTTCCCTTCAGCCAGCCCGGCCACTGGTACCGAGGCAACCTGCATACACATTCCACCAGATCGGACGGCCACACGACTCCTGCCGAGGTCTGTGCTTTCTACCGTACACGGGGCTATGACTTCATCAGTCTTACCGACCACTTCAAGGAGAGATATCAGTTTCCCATCACCGACACCACGCCTTACCGCACCGGTGAGTTTACTACCATCCTGGGAGCGGAGCTACATGCTCCGGCGACCAGTCTGGGGAATGAGTGGCACATTCTGGCCGTTGGTTTACCGGAGGACTTTGCGCCGCCGAACACCGGGGAGACCGGTCCACAACTGGCCGAACGGGCCCGGGCGGCTGGTGCCTACGTGGCGGCCGCCCATCCCGCTTGGTACGATCTGACCGATCAGGATCTGCTTTCCGTGCCGGCTGCGGGAGCTATTGAGATCTTTAATACCACCTGCACAGTCGGCAACGGCAAAGGAGACAGTACTGGCTATATCGATCGTTTGCTCAGCCAGGGTCACTACTACCAGATCATCGCCACCGATGACGCCCACTTCAACCCGACACGCCCCGCCGATTCGGGGGGCAACTGGGTGATGGTACGCAGCACCAGCCTGGATCCCTCAGCTCTGCTCGCGGCGTTGCACGCCGGGCACTTCTACTCCAGCCAGGGTCCGGAGTTCCTTGAGGTTACGCCGCTGCCAGGGGGCACCCAAATGACCGTTCGGACGTCACCCGTACGCGCCATTCACCTCACTGGGTGTGGGGCCTCCAGTTCCACTGTTATTAGGGATACCGACTTCGGCGCGGCGGAACTGGACCTGGGGAAGATTGAGGGGTCCTATGCCCGGCTCACCGCCATCGATCGCCACGGTCGTCGCGCCTGGACCAATCCGATCCGCCTCTGAGAATTCTGTTTCCTTCCACCTACAGAATCAACATCCTTTTGCTGCCCGTTTCGGGCGATGCAGAAGAGGTGCAGCAGGAGATAGCCGAATCCCTAGAGACCAGCTTCGCTGCGGGGCTGGAGCCGTCTTGGATAACCCTGAACCTTGCCCATGTCATGATGACCCCGGAGTCGGTCACCATGGTTCATGACCTCCTTAAGGTAGCTGGTTGAGCCCAACCTGAGGCTACTCCCCTATGTTTCAAGGTGAGTTCTGGTTTGCCAGTACCCTATTATCGGGAACTTCTGAAAATGTGCGATGAATGTAGTGTCAGGGTGATCATTGCTACTGATGTCCTGTTCCAGACCGATAGTCAAGGAGCACCGGCTAACGTGAGTGGACAGTAGTCTGCCCCTTTGCCCACAGGGCTCAGGTACCTTGGCTACCGCTGCAATGAATTCATGGTTACGCCGTAGACCTTGTGGTGTGGGGGGTATGGCTGGGCGGGACCTACCCGTGTTGATACAATTGAGGATCCGAGCCTAGCAGTACCAATTAGCCCTGTTGTACAGAGGCTCCCCTGCCAGTCCCCCGATCTGGTGGGAGGCCGAGAGAAAGCATTAGGTGTAAGCAAAGGACTTGGTTCTTGCTTACAGGCTTTCATAACTCGATTTCCTGAATCGGGAAATCGAGTTGGCTATACTGATGGGATCTAACTTCCCATGGAGTGGATTGTCTGTCGTCTCCTGCATCAGATACACACGAGGACAGGGGGCCTATGGACCAAGGCATGTTTATGTATCTTGAACAATGCCTGAATCCACCTGACAGTGGCGTCATTCATTTGCCCGTATGATAGCTTGCTGATGCCCGGGAATCGCCGTCCTCGTATAAGACCAAGTTCAGATCTGAATTCCGCAGCAAGGTTAAAATCGTAGGGCTAATGGCGCAATGCAGCGCAGCCAAGGCACCTACTGGATTCACGCGTGGCTGACAGGAACGTTGGTTTAATGTAACCCAACCGTCCGCATACACGGCGGTGTCATCGCCGCAGTGCCAGAGTATGAGCAGGTGACAGACACAAGACATAATAAACAGGATACCTACCAAGACGGGACAAGCATGGCATGCCGCCAAGTTGGGTTTCCAATTCAGCCAGCAGCAGTCACTGTCCGGCAGGAAAATGACGGTTGAGATTAAGGACTTGCTTAAGGTATGAAATGCCAAGCTACCGGCGTTGACTCTAACCTGTCTACAGGATCAAGAGAGAAGAGACAAGGTTAGGAAAATGTAGAGCATCCTACCTTAGTCCATCACTAAAGCGAACCAAGTTCAATAAAGAGTGGCCACAACAAATGTAGGAATTTGGCTGTCCGATCTGTACGTGAGACGATACAGAAAGAGTGGCCGGATTCAGATCCTCCCCAATGGGTGTCTCCAGAAACTGAACTATGACTGATGAGAATAATCAGCCTTTTGTTCCACCGCCACCTGGCTCTCGCACAGTCGCGGTATTCCGCGGCGGACTCTCAACGAGGAACTCGAACTGAATATCCGGGAACTTCGCCAGAACCCGCATTATCGTAGTCTCTTGTCCTATTGGCAAGTCTTTACAAATTATGCTGTTCAGCGCAATCACTATGCTACAGGAGCAGTCCATGTCAATGGAAGATATGCCCCCAAATAATCCTGATGAACCGTCCCCACCTACGGATCCTTTTCCTGAGGCGGAAGCAACGAGTTCCTCAGGACTGGACGAACTGCCGCTGGCATCCGAATGTCCCTATATCGACTGGGATCTGCTCCGGGCAAGTCAGGCTATCAGCCGACAACTCGGTCGCCCGTCAGAACCCGTATACCGAATTTTGGATCCATTTTGCCGGATACTCTAACGGATTGTCTTACGGATGATATGTGCGGGGTAACAGGCTAATGCGGATACAAGACTGCAGACATCTCGTATAGGATGAGCCAGAATACCAAGCGAACCCTTGTTACAGGGATTCTGCGGGAGTGTATCCAATTGAAAGGGAAATATCAGGTGAAGGCGGATTCGAAGATCCTTGCTGGTTTCTCAATGATGTATTGTTAGCTGCCCGACGACTAATCAGACATGTCAGATGCAAAAGAAGGACAGCCTTATCCTTACTGGCACAACTGAGGTAACGGATCAAGACTCTATATCTACACCTGATGTGGAATCAACTGTTTGACCATAACAACCATTGGTGCTAGTTGAAGACAAAGTTGAAAAAGGTCACGAGGTTCCCTCATCCTGTGAGTTGACACACTCGCGAAGGAGGGAACTCATGACCACGGTAGATTTTATCACC
>DAOUJU010000017.1:0-29045 GCA_034422235.1 Anaerolineales bacterium
TCCAGGTGATCGCTTCCAGGAGTTCGTCCAGGGTACCAAAACCACCAGGCAAGGCCACCACGGCATCTGCATGTTCCAGCATGACCGTCTTGCGTTCATGCATGCTGGCCACCACGATCTGGGGACCGAGGGGTTCTCCTGATGTCTCTTTGTCTACCAGGAAATCCGGGATAATGCCCAAAATGCTACCGCCCCCATCCAGCACCCCTCTGGCCACCGCGCCCATCATGCCCAGCGAGCCACCGCCAAATACAAGCTGCAGCGAACGACAGGCCAATAGTTGGCCAAACCGGTAAGCCTGATCCGTGTACTGGGCTGGAACTGCGGGTTGGGCCCCACAATATACCACTACCGACTGCCAGGAAGCCTGAGACATGTCAGGACCTGCCCGCCGGGTGACGGGCATTCTCAACCGCACTGGCGAGCGACTGGATGAAAGGGGGGTAGCAGATCCCAGTCTCGGTTACAATCCCCGTCAAGAAACGATGTGGCGTAATATCAAACGCGGGATTGTACACCGGCACCCCAACAGGGGCTACCGGGGTGCCGCCGAAACGGGTGACTTCCTCCTCGTCCCGTTCCTCAATGGGTATCTGGTCACCGGTGGGGGTAGCCAGATCAATCGTAGATGTGGGTGCTACACAATAGACAGGGATGCCATGGGATTGGGCCAGAACGGCTACATTGTAAGTGCCAATCTTATTGGCTACATCCCCATTGGCGGCAACGCGATCGGCGCCGAAGATCACGACATCCACTCTGCCACCCCGCATTAGCGAGCCTGAGACGTTGTCGGCAATCAGGTGCATGGGAACCTCAGCGCGCAACAGCTCCCATGCTGTCAGTCTGGCTCCCTGCAGACGCGGTCGGGTTTCGTTTACCCAGACATGAATGTTCTTGCCCTGTTCCTGGCAGGCATAGACCACCCCCAAAGCCGTACCGAAATCCACGGTAGCCAGCGAACCGGTATTGCAGTGATGCAGTAGATTGGCGCCATCTGGAATGACCGTAGAACCCCATTGTCCCATCTGCCGGTTGATTTCCACATCCTCTGCCGCCAGGGCATGTGCTTCTTCCAGGGCCCGTTGCTGCAGGCGATCTACGCTCGTATCCGGACTGGCCAAAACGGCTTCCAGAATGCGGGTTGTAGCCCAACTCAGGTTTACGGCCGTTGGCCGTGCCGCATCCAGTTCCCGCTTGGCGGCCCGCAGCGTAGCCAACAAGGGATTGCGCTCCTGGGCTTCACTGGTGTAGGCGGCCAAAGCCATGCCGTAGGCGGCCGCCGCGCCTATGGCCGGTGCACCCCTTACGTACATCTGGGTAATGCTGGCTGCGACTTCCGTGACTGTACGCAGGGTAGCAATCTCCAGGTTGTGGGGTAACTGTCGCTGGTCAATCAATCTGACTGTGTTGTTTTCCCAATATACCGTTGCCACGATACCCACCTCGCTTGCAGGGCTCAACGGACGAGTGCTGGTTCCACCCCTTCCAAAATAGCGTCCAGTTCCAGTTGGTCCAGTTCGTCCAGGAAATACTTCGGCATACGGCAACGAGCGGTACGAAACACACCACGGCGATGCATAATCTCCTTGTATACGGCTACGCCGTGCAGGCGTTCAAAGGAAATCAGGGGCAGAACCTGGTTGAACAGAACACGAGCCTCCTGCGTACGGCCAGCTTCAAGCAGATCCCAGAGTTTCACGTGCTGATGCGCAATCTGGCTGGCCGGCATATTACCACACGCCCCGCGCCGGTATTCGTCTAGCAGGAAGACTCCTCCCTGACCGCCAAATACGCCGAGACAGCTTTCCCCTGCCGCTTCGAGGGTCATGGACAACTGACGCGGCTCTGGCCAGGTTTCTTCCTTGATGTACTGTACCGTAGGCATTTCCCGACACATGCGGCCGACCAGGTCTGAGGACATGGGCGTGCCCACAGGACCCAGGAAATTCTGAATTACGATCGGAAGGGACACGCCCTTGGACAACTGCTGAAAATAGGCATAACAACCTTCCGCGTCGGGATGTAAGAGATAAGGTGGCATGGCCATTATGCCGTCTGCACCCTCACTCTCGGCCCAGCGAGAGAAGGATGTTGCTCCCTTAGCATGAAGGCCTGATGTCGTGGCGATGAAGGGTACCCGGTTGTCACAGGCTTCGAGCACGACTCGAATCCAGGTTTCTTTCTCAGCATCGGACATGGTACCAAATTCACTGGCATTGGCAGGACCCACCAGACCATGCACACCGGCCTCCACACAATATTCGATTTCGTGGCGCAAGCTGGCTTCGTCCAGGTTGAGGTCATCATCAAAGGGTGTGACGACAATGACAAATATGCCTCGCCACGGGGATTTCATATTCATGCGGATGTTCACCGTTATTTGGTTCCAGCAGATCAAGGATGAAGTGTGAAAGCAAGACAAGTGTCGGTGATCTGATTGGTTTTAATCAGTACTTGCTTGCCAAAGCAGAGGCCCTTCCGCACACAAATTCATGGGGGAAGGCGCCGCACGCACTTCTCGATATCTTTCAGACCATCATATACATTCAGAAAATGTTTGTGGATCATTGAAGGTGCCCACACGTTTGGTGTGATGTTGGCAATGAAAGTGTGTGCTTCCTCGTCTCGCCGTTGCTTTAAACTTCCAAGACTCGATTTCATCCCTTGAAACTTGCTGGGATTGAACGATTGTTCAAGCTCTTCGACCTTAATTAAGCCAACGACCCTAATAAGCATGGGGCGGAAGTGGTTTTTGTATGTGAAACTGTAGGTCTTTTGGATTACTTCCTGCCTGACAAGCTTCAGATTTCCAGGATCTGACAGGTGCCTGCTGGCACATTCAAATATGATGGTGTCCATACTGAGTTCAATCCAGCCACATACCTCAATGAGAGCCAGTTGGGAGTAGTACAAGGGATCTCTGGGATTGCGGGAAGGTCTATTGTATCTGGTATTCAGTTCCCGCAAGTTCCGCTCAATCATGGTCTTGTTAATCATTGGCTTGCCCAGAGAAAATCAGCTCGGCGGCGGACATCCGCCCCAGTACTCTCTGAGTGCCCGATAGGCCCTCCCTAAGTTTGTCATCGGAGAATTCTTCAGACTGTAGCAGGTTGTCATACATAGAGCGAATCTCATGGTCAGGGCGAGTCTCGAGGTTGTGAAGATTTAGGCCAACTCCTACCAAGGTGGCTTCCATCACAGATAGGCCCATTCGCCCGCTGGGACGACCTTCAAAGATTGATTCTGATAAGACCTCAATGGTCCTTTCAAAGAGCTCTCTCTTCGAAGCCAGGAAATCTTTCCCGGGTTCACGATGTATTCGCATGTAATTGTTCAAGAAGGCTGCCAAGCGACCACTGTATTCACGATAGGTATCGTGAAAAGCAAAGAATCGAAGTATCAGTTCCTGCCCACGATAACGATCGCTCTTCAATGAGGGCCTTTTATTTAAGAGAAGCCACCTCTGATCTTGTGCCAATTCATTCAGCAAGCTGTTGAAAGTACCCGAAAAAATACAGTTTCTTATTTCCTGATTGGTGAGCCGGGCAGCGCCCGTGTTGAGACGGTGGAATATAGTAAAAATATATTCCATGTGACTGGTTTTGGAACTGTCACAGCGAATAACTGTTATCGGCAAGGTGAAATTTTCTATCCGGCGATAGTAGTTGTGCAGTTTTGAGTTGCTTTCGAGAAAATTGGGGACATATTCGCCCGCAATTGCCGGATCCACATCGGGGATGCGAGACAGATTCCATTTGTCGCCCCGCAGGAAGCGGACGATTGTCCACATTCGCTGCAATCCATCAATAACCTGCCATTTTTGTGTCTTGTAATCCAGGCTGAAGCACATGCTTGGAATAGGAAGTTGTTTTACCAGTGAGTCGACAAAGCGCGTTTGGGCTGGCTGTCTCCACACAATTTCCCGTTGGAAATCGGGGTGAATTTCCAGGATATCGTCCCGGTACATGCGATACAAGTCTGCGCATGATCGCAACTCGTTGTACGCAACTACATCGGATGGCGGGAAATCGACGCTGTCACTCTCGCTAAGGGTTTGCTCCTCAAGATCGTGGACACTCTGGCCATTGAATTGTGATGACATCACTACCTCCCATCGCGGAAAATATCTTCCCCCGCATATAGTTTGCCTGCATTATAGAGTACGCTCCGGGTCATCACTGCCGTCTTTGGTTTGCTCCCTCTCCGATTTGTTTAGACTGGCTTAGGTAGCCCATCTACGTAAAGCCACTTTCAGATCAGAACAGACACCTATCGCAATTGCAGATTGCTGTCTAAATGCAGCCTCGTAGAGATGAGGTCTTGGCCCGAAACTTCGGTGGGATGTCCGAGAAAGCAAGAATTGCATGATGATCAACTGGCCGGCGAGGATCAATGATCGTGCCATATTCGGTCATCCCTTTGGGCTACGGGAAGTCTCTGACCATGTATGGACCGGAACTGTGGCTGGAGCACACCGGGAGGAGGGCAGAATTGTTGAGATTTCAGAGGCTTGCTACGCAGGTCTTGGATTGGCAGACTTGATAGCTGGGGATACTTGAGGATAGAAGGCGTTGAGCCCGCAGACGTCCGCGAGATACTGTCGACTTCCTCAGGTTCGGTCTACATCTGCATCGGACCAGATTATGGTGACTGAATCGACAGTACTTTCCTGGTCCAATCCAGGCAGAGCCCGACCTTGGGTGATCCGGTTCAATTCAGGGATGCTGAACAAATCCAGCACGAGCGTATTCCGCCCTGCGCGCACAGCAACCTTGGCATTGGTCTGCCGATCATCCGCTACCACTACGCCAGCAATCTCGCCGGTCTTGCTGTTCAGTTTGTGGCTGTTCAGGCCACTGCCGGCCCGGCCTTGCAGAGAGTACTCGTCGACTGCCGTGCGTTTGGCGAAGCCATTGCGCGTAATTGAGAGGATGGAGCTGGCTGGCTCGGCCAAGGCGGCTGTTACCAGATGGTCCTGCGCCCCGATTCTCATGCTGCGTACCCCTTGGGCCCCCAAACTCAAGGTACGTACTTCTGCTTCCCGGAAGCGGATAGCCTTGCCGTGCGCCGTAAAGAGCATCACTTCCTGATCCCCTTGGGACAAGAGGACCCAACCTAACCTATCCCCTTTTTGCAAACCGATTACTTTCAGTTCCTCCCCTGGCGCATCTAGTAGCTGATTCACCGGGATGCGCTTGATCATACCCAGGACCGTGACTAGGCAAAGGTAATCCTTCCGGGCGGGATGGGAGTCACGAGGCAGGGGAATAGCCGCCACAACGGCGTCTCGGCGTGTGAAGCCGGTCAGGTCAGCGACATGCGAGGGTGAGCCTGACTGCGGTACCCGATGAATCTGCACCCGCTGGCATTTGCCGTCAGCGCTGAAAAGATACAGCATGTCACGGGTATTGGCTACCACGGCAGACAGGCTGCTGTTGCGCCCGATTTCCTTGAAGCGGCCACCATCCATGCCCCGATAGGCATAGCGTTTGACCGTACCCCGCTGCCCCACCGAAACCCAGACGGTCTGATCCGGTTCCAGGTCTTCCAGGGAAAGGGACTGCACCGGCTGATCCACGATGCGGGTTCGGCGGGGGTCACCAAACTCTTCCCGGATTTCCGCCAGCTCTGCCTTTATTTCAGCCCGGATCAAATCATCAGAGGCCAGTAGCTGCTCCAGATGTCGGATCTGGGCGACCAGCTCCCGAAATTCTTCCCGCAACTGCCGAATTTCCAAGGCGACCAATTGGCGCAGAGGCATGGCCAGTATGGCCCGCGCCTGTATGTCCGTGAAGTGAAATTCCTTCTGCAGATTGGCCCGGGCCGTATCAGGACGGCGACTCTGTCGAATGGTCGCAATGACCTCATCCAGGATATCCAGTGCCTGGAGCAAACCTTCCACAACATGGATCCGAGCTTGAGCCTGTTTGAGATCGTAGGTTGTACGCCGTCGTACGATGTCGTGGCGATGGTCAATGAAATGAAGCAGCAAATCTCTCAGGTTGAGACGCTGGGGTGTACCGTCCACCAGGGCTACCATGGACAGAGAGAAAGTCTGTTGCATGGGAGTTTGGGCAAACAACTGGGCAATGATCTTGTTAGGGAGCGCCGTTCGGGAACACTCAATACAGATACGCATGCCCGCGCGGTCACTCTCGTCCCGGATATCGGCAATTCCCTCCAGCGAGCCCTGGCGGACCAGTTGCACAATACGCTCGATCAGGTGAGTCTTATTCGTGAGATAGGGAATTTGGGACACCACAATGCGGTGGCGGCCCATAGACATGTCTTCCGTATGGATCTTGGCCTGTACCGACAGGCGACCACGACCACTCGCATAGGCATTGAGCAGGCTGTCCTCAGAGATGCTGTTCTTGGCCCCCTGAGAATAGCGATACAGCAACCCGCCTGTAGGAAAGTCGGGTCCCTGAATATAGCGCAGCAGATCTTGGGTTTCTACCTGATCCCGCTGTTCATAGTTGTCCAGCAGATAGTTTAGGGCGTCGCAGATTTCTTCCAGATTATGGGGCGGAATCTGGGTTGCCATGCCTACAGCAATGCCGTTGGCGCCGTTCACCAACAGATTGGGCAACGCCGTGGGTAACCGGGTGGGTTCCTGCAGGGAGTTATCAAAATTGGGGACCCAGTCCACCGTTTCCCGTTCCAGGTCCTGAATCACGAGGTTGGAGAGAGCGGCGAGCCTAGCCTCGGTATAACGCATGGCCGCCGGATTGTCACCGTCGATGCTGCCAAGATTCCCCTGACCATCGATCAGGGGATAACGCAGGCTGAAGTCTTGGGCCAGCCGCACCATCGCGTCATATACGGACTGATCACTGTGAGGATGGTATTTGCCCAGCACTTCGCCCACAATGCGGGCACTCTTCCGGTAAGGTCCGTTGTGATGCACCCGCAGATCGTTATGCATGGCGTACAGGATGCGTCGCTGTACGGGCTTGAGGCCATCCCGCGCATCAGGCAGCGCGCGACTTACGATGACGCTCATGGCGTAATCGAGATAGGCCACTTGCATTTCCTGGGCCAGCTCTACCGTATCCCGGGGCTGGCTGCGACCGTTGGGCGTGCTCATGGGATGACCAATATGGGTTCACTGCGCCGCAGGGCCACGATCTGGTCCCGCAGGGCAGCGGCTTTTTCAAATTCCAGTTGCTGGGCCGCCTGCTTCATCTCCTTTTCCAGTTCCCTGATCATTTGCGCAATTTGGTCTTCGTTCAAGTCTGTCAGGAACATCCCGTCCTGCGTATCTGCCTCGTCCTGCGGAGTGACTTGCGCCATGGCGGCCACCCGATCGGTGAGATCACGGATTTCCTTGACGATGGTCGTAGGCTCAATGCCATGTTCCTCGTTGTACTTCCGCTGCATCTCACGGCGTCGGCTGGTTTCTGCCAGAGCCCGACGCATGGCCGCGGTTACCTTGTCGGCATAAAGTATGGCCTTGCCCTCTACATGGCGGGCGGCCCGTCCCATGGTCTGGATCAGGGCACTTTCACTGCGCAGAAAGCCTTCCTTGTCGGCATCCAACACGGCTACCAGAGTCACTTCCGGCAGATCCAGGCCTTCCCGCAACAGGTTAATGCCTACCACCACATCGTAGACTCCCATGCGTAAATCACGCAGGATATCCAGGCGTTCCAGGGTATCAATTTCGCTGTGCAGATAATGGACGCGGATATTCATTTCCGCCAGATATTCCGCCAAGTCTTCGGACATGCGTTTTGTGAGGGTAGTGATCAGGGAACGTTGTCCGTGCTGGACCCTTGTCTGCACTTCGTGGATGAGGTCCTCGATCTGGCCCCGGGTAGGCCTTACCTCAACCAACGGATCCAGCAGGCCCGTGGGTCGGATCAGTTGCTCCACCGTTTGCTGGGATTCTGCCAGTTCGTAGGGACCCGGCGTAGCGCTGACATAGATCACCTGATTGATGTGTTCGATTGTCTCTTCAAACATCAGGGGCCGGTTGTCCTTGGCACTGGGCAGGCGAAAACCGAAATCCACGAGCGTCTGCTTGCGGGAGAGATCGCCACGGTACATTCCGCGCAACTGCGGGATGGTCATGTGACTTTCGTCCACAATCAGCAGCCAATTGGCCGGGAAATAGTCAAGCAGAGTCCACGGTGGTGTCCCCTCTTCCCTTTGGTCCAGATGGCGGCTGTAGTTCTCGATGCCATTGCAATAACCCACTTCCCGCAGCATTTCCAAATCATAGTTGGTACGCTGCCGCAAGCGCTGGGCCTCCAGCAATTTGCCTGCTTCCTTCAGTTCAGCCTCACACTGGTCCAACTCGGCTTCAATGGTGGTGATTGAAGCTTCCAGTTTCTCATCCGAGGTCACGAAATGCTTGGCCGGATAGATGGTGACTTCGTCCACATCGGAATACATCTCCCCGGTCAAAAGATCGAAGCGGCTGATCCGTTCGACTTCATCGCCAAAAAAGCTGATGCGATACCCGGTATCCTCATAGGCGGGATGAATTTCCAGGACATCGCCCCGGACTCGGAACCGACCCCGGTTGAGATCACTGTCGTTACGTTCATAGTAGATACTGACCAAGTGCCTGAGTACCCGTTGACGACGTATGAGATCGCCCACCTTCAACGTGCAAACGGCATAGCCGTAGTCTTCCGGATTGCCCAATCCATAAATGCAGGACACCGAAGCTACGATCACCACATCAGACCGGGAGAAGAGAGCGCTGGTGGCAGCCAGCCGGAGACGTTCAATCTCATCGTTGACCTGGGCTTCTTTCTCGATATAGATGTCAGATCGGGGGATGTAGGCTTCCGGCTGATAATAGTCGTAATAGCTTACGAAGTACTCCACGGCATTCCGGGGCAGGAACTCCTTGAGTTCACTGTACAACTGTGCGGCTAGCGTCTTGTTGTGGGCCACGACCAGAGTGGGAAGCTGAACGCGTTCAATCACGTTGGCCATGGTGAAGGTCTTACCGGAACCAGTCACTCCCAGCAGAACCTGATGGGTAAGTCCCTGTTGCAAACCCGTAGTCAGGTTTTCTATGGCTTCGGGCTGATCACCTGTAGGCTTGAAATCACTAATTACTTCAAAAGCTTGGTTCATACCGTCCTTGGATCAAGTAAAGTACTCATGTTCCTAATATTACCGTATTGAAGCGGAGAATGCGGGACTGGCGAGCCGGACACGGAAGTAGGCGTCAAGCCGTTCCACATACTCGTTCGGCGCATCAAGAAAGGCGTCAGCGTGGTCAGAACCCGGAAGCAGCCAGAGCTCGCTGCCCGCTGGAGCGGAGGCATGAATGCGGACGCTATGCTCTGCAGGGATACGGCTGTCCGCGTCGCCGTGAATCACCAGAATGGGATAACTAAGGACCGCGGCCGCTTTTTCCGGCACCACCGCGCCCACGTCGATGCCGTACAGGAGGCTGGTTATGGCGGTCATGCCCGGAATGAACAACGGCACTACCCACTTGGGAAAGCCTGTCGTACGGGCTGTTTCCTGTGCGATCATGTCCCGCACATCGGCGAAAGCACTGTCCGCCACCACGGCTCGGATCTCGGGCTCCTCGGCGACGGCCAGCAGAGCAGTAGCGCCGCCCATAGACCAGCCCAACACACCTATGCTCCCTGGCGACACACCCCTCTGCACCAGGAAATCGTAAGCACCTAGCACATCCCACTTCTCGAAGTATCCGGCCGACAGCTGGTCGCCGTCCGACTGACCGTGGCCTCGCAAGTCGAACAACAGCACGGTGAAATCAAGGTCAAATAGCCTGCTTGTCAACGCCAGGGCGTTGTCTCCCGTGCGGTTGCTGTTCAGGCCGTGAACCAGGATTACCGTCAACTCGTCCTTCGAATCCGTTGGTCTTTCTTGCTCTATGATCCAGCCTCTCAGAACGATGTCAGCCCACTCGTCGCCTCGGGGCGCGAAAGCTACTTCCTCGTAGGGCAGTCCGTAGTCTTCGGGGTGTCCATCCAATGAGCTTCTGTTGAGCGTGGTCACACCTGAAGCCATAGCATACGAGACATACGCATAGCAGCCGCCAAGCAATAACACGACCAGCAGGCCCCAGCGCAAGACTCGTGAGCTGGTCAAAGAGGTGATATGCTTGCGCCTTTCTGTCATTTGGTCCTCCCAGAGAATACGCCTACCTAAACTCATCAGGCCAGCCTTCAGCACGCTCGCCACCGTCAAGGGTCCACGCCGGTGGGGCAACCTTGTCCGGCACCCGCGGACGCAGATGCCTGAATCGTTATTCAATCACTAGGCCACAGAATCAGTCGGATTGGTGTTGCTGTCTATTCTCCATCGATATGGAGATGTAGTGGGCGGCATTTAAATGGGACTTATATACCAAACTAGCCAGGCAGTTCCGATATATCCTGTTCGACGGTGCAGTACAGTTGTCTCTGACTCCCCCAGTTGCCTGCGACGCGCCCCCTCACCTGCACCCATTGATTCCCTAATCTACACGTTATATACCCCATACAAGTTGCCGGGACTGCGAGTTCGTATTGGCTGGACAGGGTCAGAGAAGAAATCTTATCCATCTTACCGGAGAAAGGAACCATGACCAAGACCTACGTCCGCATTGATGTCGCGCAAGAGCTGGAGGTGCAGGTGTCGGATTGGCACACTGTTCGGGGCACGCGTGGCCCGCGACCTCCTCAAATGGGTGTGGACCAGGGACCTGTGGCCTCTGCACCATCGGCTCCTCCGCAAAGCACTTAGCCACACCATCGCCTTCATGCGCAATCAGGCTCAGGGCAATCCTCCTCTGCAAATCTCGAAGTGGGTCAACTGAACCTGAACTTGCACATCGGGTTAATCAGTTTGATTAATCAAGTCCAATCAGGATTCAATTCCTACCCTATTGGCCACAGTCCCGGAGAAGGCCGAATCCACTAATTCTGCGATCCACGAGTGCAACCAGAAGAACGATAGCACGACGTGCGGAGTTGGCCATAAACGCAGGATCGTACACCTAGCAACGGGGTGGTTGGCCCTATAATAGACTGTCATTTCCCACCCCTGCTTTCCTGTGTACACAATTTCGGCCAAATTGGCTAACGGAAAACACAGGTCGAAGGTTGTAGATCTTTTTCCCCGGTGTAGTGCTTCTTCATGAAACTGAAACTGCCGGAATCGGTTCTGAAGCTACAGGCATCCCCCAAGGCTGTCCTGTTAATTGGTGCAGGAGTCCTGATACTGGTCTTATTCCTGAGTAGCTCCCTGTCCAATTTGCAACTGGGATCCGGGGAAGATACAGGACTAATGGCACTGTTTCATAAAACCTTTGTGCGGAGAGGTTCCACCCCCTGGAACAGTGGCATGGATGATGGGGGAACCCGTCTGCCGTCCTGGGTGCTGGCTCTATTCTGGGTGAGCCTTGGGGTCTGCCTCATATACGCCGTAATCTCTCCTGCCTACCGCAAAGCCCTGCTTGTCGCGACGATAACCGTGTTGCTGTTTTCCTATGCGTTAATGCGAATCCAGGAAAACATGGGCGAGAGAGAACAGGAGCCGGGTAGTAGTCCTCTAGCAGGAGAAATGGGAGAGGCTATGGCTCTGCCACCACCTCCTGAACCAGCGTCCTGGGTGACCGAGCCGTCACCCTGGGTCAGTATTATCGCCGGTACCGGTGGTTCCTCGTTGTTGCTATTGGCTGGCTATTCTCTCTGGCGGCGGTATCAACCTATGGGTGATCCCCAGCAGCAGATTGTGCAGCAGGCCACTGCGGCCATTCAGCAATTGGATGCCGGACAGGACATTGCCGATACTGTGTCCCGTTGCTATATCACCATGGTTCAAACCATGGAACGTAATCAAAGAATTCGGCGGTCGGAAGCTATGACACCACGGGAATTCGAGACACACTTGCGCAATGCGGGCCTGCATTCCCATCATGTACATCAATTGTCCCAGATGTTTGAGCGCGTGCGTTTCGGAGACAAACCTGCCGGTGAGCGCGAACGCCAGTACGCCCGGGACTGCCTGGCCCGAATTGTAGAGGCGTGGGGCGAACCAGCATGAGAGATCGGGTACTGCCCCTGGCTGTCTTAGCGATAGTCGCCGTAGGTCTTGCCATCTTTATAGAAGGTTTCGTTCGTCAGGTCCTACTGCAACCCTTGCTGTATACCGCCTGGGTGGCTGACCTGTTCATTCGCAGTCTGCCCCAAGGCGTATTCTGGGGACTGTTAACTCTGGTGGTTTTCTATCTGTCAGTCAAGAGTCTGTCCTTTCGCCGTCCACGGGCGGTGGGCAGAAGTACGCAGCCCCTGGCGCAACTTGGTCCGGTCGCATTATGGCAGAGCCGACTGCAACGGGCACGCAAGCTGGACTATGCCAGTTGGACATTAATGCGGGAATTACGGCGTCTAACCCTGGAGATCGCAACCGGCGAAAAAGTCGAAAACAATCCTGAAACCGTTGATGCGGTGTCTTTGCGGGAAGCCAATTTGCCCGAACCCTTCATACGATACTTCGAGATCCGTTTGGAAGGGGGAGACACTCCCTGGAAAGGTCTCCTGAACCGTCTGATCCCGGAAACGAAGTCTCGCTATCTGGGCTCGGAATCCCAACTGGAACCTGTTGAGGTTGTAACCTATCTGGAGGAACGCACGATGGTACGGGACAAACAGGAATGAGAAAAGACCTGAAGCTGGCAGACGTGGCCCCTATGGCCAAGTCTGTAATGAAGGAAGTATCCCGTGCCATCGTAGGCAAACCAGAACTGTTGCACCATATCATGGTGGCCCTGCTGGCAGATGGCCATATCCTGCTGGAGGATTATCCGGGACTGGCGAAGACGCTGACGGCTCACAGTTTTGCCCAAGTCCTGGGTCTCAGTTTCCGTCGAATTCAATTCACGCCTGATCTATTGCCTGGTGACATACTGGGCGGTTACATCTTCAATCGCAACAGTGGGACCTTTGAACTGCACAAGGGGCCCATATTCAGCCAGGTAGTGCTGGCGGATGAGATCAACCGGGCGTCGCCCAAGACCCAGTCAGCCTTGCTGGAAGCAATGCAGGAGCGCCAGGTATCCCTGGAAGGGGAAACCATGAAACTCCCCGAACCCTTCATTGTCATAGCCACCCAGAATCCCATCGAATACGAAGGTACGTTCCCTCTGCCTGAAGCCCAACTGGACCGTTTTCTGGTCAAGTTGGCCGTGGGTTATCCCTCGGCACAGGACGAAGCCCAGATTCTGCTCAACCGCAAGGATCGCAAGCAGGATGAGGTACCGATGCAGGCCAAGGCTGACGCAGCCTTACTGTTGGCGATGCGCCAGGCGATTGAAGAGGTCCATATCAATGATGATCTGACCCAATACATCGTACGACTGATCAATGCTACGCGTCAGGACAGTCGTGTGGCCGTGGGGGCCAGTCCACGGGGCTCCCTGGCCCTGCTCAAACTGACCCGGGCCCACGCTGTGCTGGATGAAAGGGATTTCGTATTGCCGGATGATATCAAGGCCTATGTGCATCATGCGCTGGCCCATCGCCTAATCCTGAATCCGGATCTTTGGCTGCGCAAAGGGGCCGCGCAGCAGATTCTGGATGGTATTCTGGATTCGGTACCTGTACCGCTTGTTGCCACGGCTTGAGGAGGTTTCTTGCCTCGTCTCCTGGTGGTTGTTCTGCTCCTGATGGCAGTAGTGGTGGCTGGACTGGCCACCATCAATGGGCAAGTACTGGCCCTTGCCGTGCCTCTGCTGGTGTTCATGGGCGCGGCCCTGTACTGGATGCCACCCGCACTGAATCTGAAAGTAGACAGAACGCTGGATAGTGAACGGGTCGGGCATGGCTCTGAAGTCCAGGTTGAACTGACTCTGCAGGATCCTGCGGGCACCTTGGAGGAAGTTCAGATCTGGCAGCCTCTGCCGGAAAACCTCCACCAGGTAGATGGTGACAAGGACTGTCTGGCCGTATTTCCTTCCCCATCTTCGTTATCGCTGGCCTATGGATTTCGGGGACCCCGTGGCTATTATGTACTGCCTGCCTTGCATCTGGAGACCCATGATCCTTTTGGTCTCCTGCGCCAGACTGCCACCGCTGATGTATTGAACCGGCTTTTTGTGCTGCCCCAGTCAGTCCGCATTCCTCCCATGGCGATCAAGGCCCGGCGAACCCGGGTCTATCCCGGCATGATTCCCGCCCGCAAGGGAGGCCCCGGTGTGGAGTTTCATGGTCTGCGGGAATACCAGACGGGAGACAGTTGGCGCTGGCTGAATCATCGGGTGAATGCGCGCCTGGAATCAGCCCTGTTCGTCAATGAATTCGAACTGGAACGGGCTATTGATATCGGCCTGATACTGGATATTCGGGCTGTGACCAATCTGTTTGTCCAGGGCCACAGCATTCTGGAACATAGCATCCAGGCCACAGCCACATTGGCTGAGAATCTGCTGACCTATGGCAATCGCGTGGGCCTATTTCTTTATGGTGGTTCCATCGACTGGACATTTCCGGGATCCGGCAAACAGCAGTATGAAAAGATTCTCCGTACGCTGGCCCGGGCTCGTATTGAGCAGAGCCAGATTTTTAACCGTCTGGATCACATTCCGGCCCGGTTGTTCCCGCATCGCTCGCTGCTGATCCTGGTCAGTACCTTGCACCCGCTGGATTACCGGGACCTGCATACACTCCGGGCCAAGCAGTATCAGGTTATGGTGGTTAGCCCGGATCCCATTGCCTTTGAGACCGCCTTGCTCGAAGATGAGGAAGAGCTGGTCCTGGCCCAACGCCTGGCGCGTCTGGAGCGAAACAATCTCATGGCCCAGTTGGCCCGTCGGGGTATTCAGGTATGCAACTGGAATACCGACCAGTCGTTTGCCGATGTAGCCCAGAGTGCTTTCAGTCATCCTCTCATAATGCAGGCATTGCATACGTGATGACACAGGAAGACCGGTAGAGAGGTCCAGGCAAGGTCAGAGATGAATCCACAGCATCATTCACCTCGGAAAATCCGGGTCATCCGGGCCGAAGGCAAAGTACAGATCGACTGGCAGAACGGCCAAGTCAGTTCCCTGCCTCTGGATTGGTTACGGGCCAATTGCCCTTGTGCTACCTGTCGGGCAGAGCGAGGCGAGAGTGGGGTAGAAAGGGATCCTTTGGCCCTCACGACCGGGCCGTTACCTAGTTGCGAAGTGGCAGCCGTGGAACTGGTAGGCGGATATGCCATCCGTATTACCTGGCAAGATGGCCATGACACGGGCATTTACGCATTTTCCTGGCTGTACGAGGCACAACCCGAGGCCGAAAATGGTCCATCTGGGAACCTATGACCAGAAGCCTTCAAGCCAGCAAAGAGAGGGTGCCAAGGTGATATGGTCGCAATAACTGTTGGCTGCCGTGGACACGTCTGCGTGGATGTACTTTATCCGTTCGTTTCCATGAAGTCACTAGTGCTTTGTATCCATTCATTTTCTGATGTCATCTGCGGTATTTTTCTGGGGCCTCTCCACGGCCTGATGACCATGATTAAGCGATAACAGCCAAAAAGAATCTACATATCAAACTGAAGCTAAGTTGCTCAGTTCATATTGCTGGTTGCAACCATTGCTCTGAACAACGAGCCTGCTGGTGGTTAACAGTCACCAGCAGGACATAGCCTCTATTCTGCCACGAACAAATAAGTCGATTTTCCGGCTGTGACTCTTCCTAAGTCACCCCCATAGAGCATCGCGCAATTTTGATGGCGTTAGCGACTGTGCCGCGGAGTCTTCTCTGTCCTTGAGGTCCTGTCGGCAAATAACCCTCCCATAATGGCATAGCAGGATGGCAAAAATTGCTTTCTTGTGCCATCTTGCTATCATTCCTTTCGACGAAACAGACGAATAACGTGGCCGAGATTTGGCAACTGGATAGGGGACCGTTCGTGCCCCCTCTCGGTTCATGTTACGAAAGTCTGTTTCGTCGCACGACCTTTGTCTAAGTTGCCAGGAGGGGGCTTTCTCATGAACAGAATAAGAATTACGTTGTTTGTCTTAGCCTTGGCTGGAAGCATTCAACTGCTAGGCAGTTTCACGTTAGCACACTATTGTGACGATTCCTATGAAACCATAGAAGAGCGCAGTGCTTGCTGGTGGCGTTATTGGAATGACCAACCTTCAGAACAGGATCTAATGTTGATTACTCTACAACCGACACCTGTATCATCAAGTAGGGCTGTAGTTCCTGAAGTCTATGAAGAAGAGATAAAGGCCACAGGCCAATGCAATAACGCAGAAATCTGGGGTTTTCAGGAGCTGACGGATAAGTTCTGGAAAGACCCGGTTGAATTTGCCGCAAATTACCGATATCGCTCACCCATCTGTATTGTGGGCAAGCTCCTTAGGGATAGTGCTTATCACCAGGACTATTGGACCTGGATACATCTGGTAGCACCTGAAACATCCAGACAAAGCTTCAGAGATGCTATAGAAGGCACTAATTATCTTGTGTGCATAACCAAGAGAGAACAAATGGGATATTTTGACACTATGACTCAATACAGACGATACACAGGTATCCAGGCCGGCGATTTGGTGATTGTCAGAGGTCGTATCACCTATTATGAACCTGAAGAACTCATGATGTTGGCGACCTGTAGTATTGTAGGAGATGTGTAGTTTTGGAAGGTTTTGGTGGGGCTACTTGCGTACAGTAGTTTAACCAATTCAAATGGAGGCACTACCTAAGGTTTGCCCACCAACCCACCACTGCCGACCTGCCCACACTGGGGCCTTGTGTCCGCGTTGCCAGCATCAGGTCTGGCGCAAACACGGGAGCGGCATCCGTCAATCACCATAGCAGACGCTATCATGGCTCTTGCCAGGTGTGGGGCGGATGCCCTCAGGTGTGCAAGGCGTTGCATAAGGCCACGTTGATGGCCACCCATTGGAACCCCGTGATCGAGGCGTTCTATATCCAACTGCGGGGCCGGGACAAACCAAGGTCGCCACTGGGGCGACCATACTCAAAGTGGAATTGGTAGGAGGGTACGCCATCCGCATTACGTGGCAAGATGGTCATGACACGGGCATCTACGCCTTTTTCTGGTTGTATGAGGCACAACCACAGGCTGAAAATGGCCCGACTTCGGCCCGATGACAGAATGCAGGGCGCAATTATTCCCATAAGCATACACTTTGCCCCGATCATTTCAGCCGCCCCAAGGGCAACCGCAAAGTCATAACGTATGGAGGATTTTCTCCCAGTAGGCCAAGTTGCAATCGGCCCGGAGCCGCTTGTTTTCGATGTCCCAGCGGTCTCGCGTCGTCGCCTGCAACGTTGTGGCTTGGGGGATGGCAGAGCAAAGACAAGATTGTTTAGAGTCCCGAAACCTTAAGCATATAGTCAGGATTCCCGCCAGCCTGTTGTTGGCATACCTGGATCCCGTCTGCGCCGAAGGTCATCTCTAGCGGCCCGGGGACCGTGTTTTCCCGGTTCCCAGGGTACCGGATCGCCCGTGACAGGAGCCGCACGCAGGGAGACGGGAGATGTAATCCCGGGGCATGGGATGACCGACGCTATGAGGTTATCCCTGGGAGCAGGCGTGGCCGGTTCGGTCCCTTCGGGATCCCTGTATTGGAGAGAGTCCGGGTCCTCGCTGACACGTACGGGTCGGGTCTCAATCCGGCCGGGGTCACGGTTGCCGGTTTCATAAATATCATAGGGGGCTTCCATCCATCCCGTGGTTTCCTCGTAGGCGCAGGTATCCTTCACAGCGCTGGTTGGCAGGGGCTGACCTGAGGCATGGGGGCATCCCACGGCCCTCTTACCCCCCTGTTGCTCCTGGTAAGCCGTCCCCACCAGCTGCAACAGTCCCGAACGGCGCTGGTCAGTTTGTCTGTCCTGTTAGGTACTGCTTCAGTTTGGATACTCTGTGAGACCAGATATGGGGTCAAACTGAAGCACTACCTCCTGTTACAATGGTCAGAGACTGGCAGCGAAGTCAGGCCAGACGGTGGTTCAGGACCCATCTGAAGAAGACAGAGTTATGGGGATGACCGACAGATTACAGCTAGACCACCTGCAGCGGTTGCAGATTCAGTTGCCTGACGGCATGTTGGCGGACCGCAACTGGATGGAAAGACAAGACATTGCCTCTGCAACCTGTAACCTGTGGGTGGCCGAAGGCTGGTTGCAGGAACCTGCTCCTGGCGTGTTTCGGCGACCGGGGCAGCCGTTGCGTTGGCCTCATATTGTTTTGTCGCTGCAGGTATTGATGAACCGCGCGGTTCATGTGGGGGGGGCCACCAGCCTGTTTCTGGCAGGCCATCAGCATTATCTCAACTTGGGTGGCAAGGACGAAGTATTTCTTTACGCTCGGCATCCTCTTCCCGACTGGTTAGCCCAATTGGATTGCAACGGGGTATTCCGACAACGTCCTTCCGGCTTCCTTTGGGCTGACTGGCATCCCGCAGGACAGGGAAAGATGGGATTGCGGTTGCCGAACCGCATGGAGGAACTCAGCTTGAAGGGGCCCGCCTGCTTCCGTCGACACGCTTGGGGCCCCTGGGGCTGGCCCCTCCTGGTGTCCAGTCCGGAAAGGGCCTTCTTGGAAATGGTGGCCGAGATTCCCACCTGTCACACTTTCGATATAGCTTGTCAGACGGTCCAGAGGCTAGTTCTGGACCCCGCAATCCTGCACCCATTGTTGGAAGCTTGCACCCAACTGTCCGTACGCCGCCTGGCCATCTGGCTGTTGGAACAGTACCCCCACCCGCTAATGGAACAGGCCGACTGGTCTGCCGTGGAATTGGGTACAGGCACTTCTGTAGTATTACCGGACCGCGCCCAAGGCAGGCATTGGCCCCAATATCACCTGACCGTTCCGCTTCATCCGGCAGCCCACTGAACGGATGTTCCCGGACGCAATTGTGCTGGAACGCGCTTTCTGTGCGGCCCAGATCGCAGCCTGTACCCTCAATTCACCCGATTTCGCTCTCAAGGGCGGGACGGCTCTCAATCTGTACGGATTGAATATGCCACGCCTGTCTCTGGATGTGGACCTCGTGTTCCTGCCCGAAGTGAAAGCGGAAGAGGCCTCGTGGTTGCAGGGAGAAGCCCTGTTCCAGTTCCAAAAACTGATTGAGCAACGATTGCCCGACGCCGAAGTGATGAGCCGCCTGGATAGCGCGCAGAACATCAATGCCCTGGTAGTGCGCCTAAGGCGAATTGAAACCGCGGTAGAGCTGGTACCCACGACTCGTGGACATCTTTACCCGCTGGAGAAGAAGAACCTGTGCGCCTTGGGACGTATCTATTGGCACCACCCCCTGCCTGCCCAACTGGTTTCCTGGGCAGAAGTCTGCGCAGGAAAGTTTATGGCGAGGCTGGAACGCCAAAAGGCCCGTGACCTTATGGATTGCGACAATATCCTGAAACTGGGACCAATAGACGATCAGATACGCTTGGCCTTTCTCGTGGAAATCCTCGGACGCGGCATGCCTACCGTACGGATGAACAGTCAGAACCTGGTGGAAACCATATGGTTCCCCTTGTCGCCTGCCGATTTGTGGACAGGCGAGCCGCGGCCCGTTGACAGAGTGGACTGGAGTAGCTTAACGCGCCTGGTGGCCAAACCCATGTTACGATCAGAACTGGACTCCGTGCAGGACGTTCTCCGACAGGAATTGCTGGTAAAGATGCCTGCATACCACAAGGACTTTCTTCTCATGTGGGTGAGGGGCACGCCCCACTGGTCTCTGTTGGACTATCCCCGCCTGGAAGACCGCCCCATACTTCAATACCACGCCTCTCTGGTGGCCGAGCAATCTGTCGCTGACCGCATCGTGCTGGCAGACCAGTTAGCGGAAGCTATGGCTTCCGGCCCGCGATTCCTTTCGGCTTCCGGGTCGGATACACTTTCCACAAATTATGGGCTGGACTAGAATGCGCCTAAATCCTGTCCGAGCCCTCCCCGATTTTTAGTAGGTGGACGCGGTTACGCGGTCAGCATCCAGTTCCTACCCCGCCCCCCCCCGCTCCGCCTTCCGGCCCGCACCGGGGACCTGAGGGCGGGGCACCCGGGCCCGTTCACGACCTGTATCCGGCACCCCGGAAACCCCAGACCGGCCCAATCCCGCGGTGGTACAGGTCATGATGAAAGTGCCCTGAAATCGGCATAACCTACGGTACTCTTTCAAATATTAATTAGCAGAATCGAGTAATTAGTAGAATCGAGAACTATCCAAGATAGAAGAACGTGAATTCTGTTCCCGGCAGGCTAAAATGTGGAGTAAACCCGCCGTCTCGTCCCTCAGATTGTAGATTCCCCAATCTTTGAAGGAGTGCCCAAGTTCAAAATGAAATCACGAGTGCTTCTGGCTCCTTCCATTTTGACAGCTGATTTCAGTAACCTGCGGCAAGCCATTGAACAGGCAGATGCGGCTGGAGTCGATGCCTTTCATCTGGATGTCATGGATGGTCATTTTGTACCTAACATCACGTTTGGGCCTGATCTGATTATCTGTGTGCGCTCGTTAACTTCCACCTGGCTGGATGTGCATCTGATGGTGGAAGACCCCTTGCGTCTCATCGACAGGTTTGTCCAGACCGGGGCGAATTCCTTGACTGTTCATATGGAGGCCTGTCGGGATGTCTACCGCGTTCTGGATACGATCCAACAAGAAAACTGTCAAGCGGGTGTTGCGCTCAATCCAGGTACCGCCTGTAGTGCTGTGATAGACCTCATACCCATGGTGAACCGGATACTAATCATGAGTGTGCCCCCTGGTTTTGGCGGCGCTCCCTTCATTCGTTCCACACCAGCCAAGATCAGGCAGATGCACACCTTGCTGCAGGAACTGCCAGACTCCCAGCGTCCGGATCTGCAAGTAGATGGTGGTATTGATGCTTCGAATATTCGCGAAGTAGTACAGGCCGGTGCCAACAGTGTAGTGGCCGGAAGTAGCATCTTCAACGATCGGAGCTCAGTACGTACCAATGTAAATGCCTTGCGTGAAGAGTTAGAAGAGGCCTAAGTGGTGGAACATCCGACAGGCCATCCAGGCCCGCGCCGGCAAAGTCTTCAGCGTGTCGGGATCCTGATACTATTGCTGATTCTGCTTGTACTCATCGCACTGATGTGGCTGCAACCATGGAAAACCCCTCAGGATCCTGTGCCTTCTCCTGACGGAACCGCTTTACCCACAATTACACCGCCAACCGAAACCGAGGTCAGTACCGAACCCACCCCAACGTCTGAACCTGCCGCAACCTCAGTTGTGTGTCTGGACAATGTATGTCGGCATGAATGGGAATTGCCGGATACCCCGGGGACACGGCTGGAGATGATTGATGACAGCATTGACCTGAATTGGTCCGTTCCCACAGAAGCCTGCCTGGCAGACATCGCGACCTTCATGAACAATGAAGGAATCGCAATGGAGTTGGTCTCTTTCACGTTGCAGGATGCACTGCCGGAAACCGGAACCCCGGTTTTCTTCCAGTTTCCCCCTTCCACGGATCCCATCAATGACCCCTCACCGGATGAGAGTACAGCCATGTGCAGCCTGGATGCGGGTTCAGAGCGGATTGCGTACTGTAGAGTGGCTGTTACCCGCATCGACAGTGAGATGAACGACAATGCTCGTCTCTCTTTGATTCTGGCTGCCATGGACGCCTTGCGTCGCGTGCATTATGAGCAGGTCACCGAGGATCTTGAAGGGTATTATCTGGCTCTGGCCGAGGAACTGGATCGTTTTGAACCTGTTGTTCGTGAGGAGGATGGTGCCTGGACCACCAACTGCTGGGAGTTGCTGGAATAGCAATTCTTCGGGTCAGACAAGAAATTATGCAGGCGAATTCCCAAACCATAGACCCTGATGGCAAAGGGTAATTCCTGGTGCGGGAAGATGTCTGCCGGACTGCCGTTTCCCGTTGGCCAAATGACTGTGACGGCTTAAACTCCCAACCTGCGCTCAAGGATGTTCGGCTGGGATGGACAGTCCCGCCCATCATGTCCTCTCAGAGAAGCAGAATGAAGGAGTAGACCAGAGGTGCCGTAAACAGCAGGGAGTCCAGTCGATCCAACATCCCGCCGTGACCGCGGAAGAAAGTCCCTGAATCCTTGGCGCCCACATGCCGTTTCCACATGCTGATGGTCAAATCCCCTAATTGACCCAACAGACTGATCGCCATGGCCAAGGCCCAACCGGTCCATAGGTTGATGGGCATGGGGCTAAAGAAGAAAGGGTCCAGGGAAGTAACCGTTTGAATTCCGGTCCAACTCAGGAAAGGAGTCTGGGACAGGGCAATAAGAGCCCTGTCCCATCCTGGCTGATAGGAGGCCAGGATTACGGTCAAACCACTCAAGGGACCTACGGTAACCGAGCCAATCAGGCCTTCCCAGCTCTTCTTGGGACTGATATCGGGCCACATCTTATGTTTGCCCCACAGAGATCCCACCAGGTAGGCGCCCGCATCCGCCATGTATGTGCTGAACATAAGGAAGAACAGCCACCAAAACCCCGATTCGTGCTGGCGAATGGGAATCAGCAGGGCCATGGAGGATCCAATATACATGGCACCCCCAGCCGTGGACAGCCAGGTGAGGAAAGGGGTACGTCGCGAAAACAGGGCAGAGGCCAGCAAGACCACCATGCCCCAAGTTACGACTACGGAAAACGGGATGTTATCGAAAGCCCCACTGTAGCGAATAATCAGGATCGCAATCCACACCATGCCCAGCTTGCTGTTGGTGGGATACCCGCCCTTCTCCATCAGGTTGAAATATTCATAGCCCGCAATAATGGCAGACCAGACGACGGCAGCAATCCAGAATGTTTCCCCGACCCACATCAGGAAAACATAGGAGGGCACAGCCACGGCTACGGTCAGCAGGCGTATGCCCAGGGCGGGAATTCGAATCCGGGGGAATCTCACCTTAGGCCTCAGGAATTTGCAATACGCCCGAAGCGTCTGTCGCGTTGATTGAATTCGGTCAGGGCATCATGCAAATGAGCAGGACCGAAGGCTGGCCAGTAGGTCTCGGTGGAGTAGTACTCGGCGTAGGCGGCCTGCCAGAGCATGAAATTGCTGAGGCGAAATTCTCCTCCTGTCCGGATCACAAGATCCAGATCGGGCAAGTCGGGATGATGCAGGTACTGCCGAAACGACTCTGCAGTAATCTGCGAGGCCGGAACTCCTGCTTCCACCATTTGGCGCACAGCAAGTACAATTTCGTCCCGTCCCCCATAGTTGAACGCGACGTTGAGAATGATCGTATCATTCTCGCGTGTCACGTCGATAGCCCGACGCACTTCAGCCTGAAGACGTGGGTGAATTCGTTCCAGCGTACCGCTATGGCGGATCTGGACACCATTGCGATCCAGATCGCGCAACTGGCGCTGGATGGTACTGCCCAACAAGGTCAGCAATCCGGATACTTCCTGATCTGGACGATCCCAGTTTTCGGTGGAAAAGGCATATAGGGTCAGACAACCTATCCCCACCTCAACACAACATTCAAGGACAGGTTGAATATTGTCCACACCAGCCTGGTGGCCCGCAGCTCTTGGCCAGCCTCGCTTTTGCGCCCAGCGACCGTTGCCATCCATTATGATGCCCAAATGCTGGGGTACGGATTGGTATGCGGACAAAATAGAGGTCCCGGGGTAGCTACAGCATGTCCCAATGTGAAGGCAGTGATGAAACCATAACACCTACGCCCACTATCTGTACCTGAATTCGGTGCGTACTTGGGACATCGGATCGGATGGCACCGATGCGTGCGGGTACCAATGGGACAAGGCACATCATGATGGTCTGTCTGTACTGGCGCCTGTACTTAAATCGTCATGATTTCTTCTTCTTTGGCGGCAGCCCGTTCGGCAATTTTTTCAATGTAATCCTGCGTCTGGACCTGGATATCATCCTGGGTACTGTGCAGATCGTCCTCTGTGATCATGCTTTCTTTCTCCATGTCGCGGAGATCGGAGATAACATCCCGGCGGATATTTCGGATCGCCACACGGCCTTCCTCCGCCCGGGCCCCTACCTGCTTACTGAGATCCCGGCGGCGTTCCTCTGTCAGCGGAGGAATACTGAGACGCATGATCTTCCCGTCACTCTGAGGGGTAATACCCAGTGTGGAAAAGGCAAAAGCCTTCTCGATGGCCGGAATATCATCGGGATTGTAGGGCCGAATCATGATGGTCTGGGCGTCGGGGACGCTGAGAGATGCCACCTGGACCAGGGGGGTATTGACTCCGTAGTAGTTGACGGGAAGCCTTTCCACAAGGGCAGTGGATGCGCGACCCGTACGGATAGCCGCCAAATCGTTTTCCAGGGCTGAGATGGAGTTGTCCATGCGTTCACGCATGTCTAACAGCAGTTCATCTATCATGCTCTGATCTCCTTTCAGGTTGCTATAGTGCCATCCAAGCTGTACCTGACATGGATGGACACCCGGGAATGCAGGGGCCCCCTACATTGTATTGTAGTCGCCATGATGGTTGCTGCACGGTTGTGAGCTACGACATACAGGACTTGGCGATAAAGCTTCTGTTTTCAGGAAATGATAGTACCTACGGCCTGGCCTGTAACCGCCCGGATCAGACTTGCTTCCTGCCATAGATTAACCACGGCAATGGTCAGGTTGGCCTCACGGCACATGGTCAGGGCGGTGCCGTCAATGACCCCTACCCGCTGATTAATGGCGTCACTGAAAGAGAGATGAGAATAGGGCGTGGCTTGGCTATCCTGCTTGGGATCCTGATCATAGACGGCGTCCACTTTGGTGGCCTTGATCATGATATCCGCCTCGATCTCGCGGCTACGCAGGGCGGCGGCCGTATCCGTGGAGAAGAAAGGATTACCCGTACCCCCGCCGAAAATGACCATCCGGCCCTTTTCCAGGTG
Source organism: Anaerolineales bacterium (assembly GCA_034422235.1). Taxonomy (GTDB): domain Bacteria; phylum Chloroflexota; class Anaerolineae; order Caldilineales; family Caldilineaceae; genus Bin34. Next base: position 24,855 of record DAOUJU010000017.1, read on the forward strand.
ACGTACGGCCCGTCGCTGAATGTAGGGTTCGGCCACGGCTCGCACCTCGAAGCCGGTCATGACGCGAACCGGCACATCCAGATGTTCCAGGGCATCCTGGAGAGCCAGAGAATTGATGATGGTGGCCAGCATGCCCATGTGGTGAGCCGTGACCTGGGTCATGCCAAAACGAATTCCCGAACTACCCCGAAAAAAATTGCCGGCTCCCACCACCAGACCAATCTGGATACCCAGATCGTGCACCGCCTTGATCTTGTGGGCAATGCTACTTACTTCCGCCAGATCAATCCCACTATGGCCTTCACCACTGAGGGCTTCTCCGCCAATCTTCAGGACGATCCGTTTGTACATAACGGAGGATTCCACATGATTTCGGGTCGCAGACGCGCTCTGTGAACAAGAACCCACGCTGGAACCTCCGCAGAATGCTAGTGCGCTCAGCCTCCTACTGCGTACCGGCTGAAACGACTGATCTGGATATTCTCGCCCAAGGTGGCAATGTTGTGCTTGATCAATTCCTCAATAGACATCTCCGGATCCTTGATAAAGGATTGTTCCAGGAGGCAGATCTGCTCATAGTACTTGTCCATCTTGCCTTCCACAATCCGATCCAGAATATGCTCAGGTTTGCCCTCACCCCGCATCTGTTCCCGGTAGATATCTTGCTCTCGGGCAATGACTTCGGGAGGTACATCCGCCCGTGAAACGTATTCGGGGCTTTCGGCCACCACATGCATGGCCAAGTCCCGGGCCAAGGTCTTGAACTGATCGGTATTAGCCACAAAATCAGTCTCACAGTTAACTTCTACCATACCGGCCATCTTGGCTCCGGCATGCACGTACGTACCGATCAAGCCTTCCAGGGTTTCGCGGCCCGCCTTCTTGGATGCCGACGCCAGACCTTTCTTGCGCAGGAGATCGGTCGCCTGTTCGAAATCACCCTCTGTTTCGGTCAGGGCATTCTTGCAATCCAGTACACCGGCACCCGTGGCCGCGCGTAGTTCCTTTATCATTCCCGGAGTGATCTTAGCCATGAATCGCTTGCTCGTAGTTTAGTAGTGGATCTTGTCCACGGTCAGTTGACCGCGTCTGCTTCATCTTCGTTGTCAAGTTCTTCGCTTTCTTCCTCGGCAATGCGCTTGAGCACACTGGGTCCGAGCAGGTCCTCAGCTTCCAGTTCGGTCACGCCTTCAGGAACATACTCTTCCTCAAGTTCCGGTGCCTCCGGTTCCAATGGCTGATCGAACTGATTGGCCGCCAGATCCTTCAGATGTTGCTCTGTACCTTCCGTGATGGCACGGGCGATTACGCCCGTGATGTAGCGGATAGGACGCTGCGTATCATCGTTGCTGGGAATGATGAAGTCGATAGGATCCGGGTCACAGTTGGTATCCACCATAGCCATAACCGGGATTTCCGTCCGGTTAGCCTCCTTGACCGCCAGGTTCTCTACATTCGTGTCGACTACGAAGATCAAATCAGGCGGCGACTCCAGATCCTTGATTCCACCGAGCCGTCGGTTAAGCTTGTCAATTTCCTTCTTGATGAGCAATCGTTCCTTCTTGCCCAAGGCATTGAATTCGCCAGCTTCATACTGGGCTTCCCGCTCATTGAGATACCGAATACGCTCGGAAATGGTCTGCCAGTTGGTTAATGTGCCTCCCAGCCAACGGATATTGATGTAGTGCATATTGCACTCACGAGCGGCATCCTCTATCGGTTGCTGTGCCTGCCGCTTCGTACCTACGAACACGACCTTGCCCCCATGAGCCGCCACGTCCCGCGCTTTGGACCGGGCAGTCAACAGAGCATCCGCCGTAATCGCCACATCAATGACATGCTGGTTTCCCCGTGACGTAAAGATATAGGGTGCCATTTTGGGATTCCAAAGATGTACAGGATGACCGAAATGGGCTCCCGACTTGAGCAGGTCCAGTACGATGGGCTTCAGTTCTTGACGGCTTCGCGGGGTCGTTTCCGACATGCGTGTCTCCTTGACCGGTAAATGGTTCCAGCGCTTTGCTTCTTCCCTTGTTGTCCGGAGCTTCAGTCTTCCGGTCCAATACTCGTTAATTGGCCCTGATTTGATACAAACCAGGGCGAATCGGGAGTCTAGCACAGCCAGTGATTTTGGGCCAATAACTTCCTCTCGGGGGAATTGGATAGCAGGTCAGGCAACCTGATAATTTGACTCACTTTCGGTCAATGGCTACCATTGCAGAGCATGACTTGGGACCGGGCAGGGCAAGTTCACGTTCGGGTACTGGGAAGTGCCTGTCGGGGCGTAGCGCAGCCAGGAAGCGCACTTCAATGGGGTTGAAGAGGTCGGAGGTTCAAATCCTCTCGCCCCGACCTAAGACTTTCTGCCAGTCGCGTACTTGGTTCTGGGTACTAGGCATGGCTGGTGTTTTCCCCGTGGTGGTAGCAGGATCTGTAGCAGACACATTGTGGTTGCAGCCTGGCCGTCACACCTAGCACAATCCTTGTGGATATGGATACGAGTCAGACGAAGGCCGCTTGTGGTCTCGTGATTCTGGCAGCAGGTCAAAGCACCCGCTTTGGTGGAGCCAAGCAGATTGCCCTGTTCCGTGGCCGGCCTCTGGTGTCATATGCCATTAACACAGCTCTGAGCGTGGCCCAGCATGCCTCTCCTGTCCGGATTGTAACGGGAGCTCATCACAAGGAAGTAGAAGAGATAACGGCGCCACTGCTGGATGGTCATACGAATCTGGAGTTGTGCCACAATTCCGCCTGGGCTTCGGGCTTGGCTACCAGTCTGCAGGCGGGGCTGCAGAGTTTCCCCTGTGGTGGATCGACTGTCGAGGCTGTGATCTTCATGCTGGGCGATCAGCCCTTTGTATCGGCGAAACTCATTTCGGCTCTGCGGGAGCGTTGGTGCTCAGGCTGGGAGATGGCAGCCCCGGCCCAAGCAGGTCGTCTGCTGGGTGCCCCTGCACTTTTTGCCCGCAATTGGTGGCCTGCCATAGAGCGTCTGCAAGGAGATAAGGGGGCACGGCAAGTGCTGGAACAGCACCGCAGTCAGGTAGGTCTGGTGGAGGTGGATTCTGACTGCCTGATCGATATTGATACTCTGGAGAACCTGGCAGAATACGAGAATGCCTTATGAGCGTGCTTGGTGGGAGAAATATCCTTTAGACAGATGGGATTATCCGGCTGGTAGGAGTGCCTGAAAGATAGCCGTTACAGCCTGCCAGGCCTGATTGAATTCATATTGGATCCGTAGCATCTAGATACAATCTATCATGCAATCCATGTTTCTCTTGTTTGGACGATTGTTGGTTGGCATAGGGCTGACGATAGCGATTGTCGGTGCTTTGATGATGTTGTTGCATTACTTGCCCCTAGGGCAGTTGCCGGGAGATTGGCGTGTGGAGAGGCCTGGCTTCCGGGTGTATGTGCCAGTGGCAACAATGCTGATAGTCAGTGTCATTCTGACAGTCGTGGTGAATGTGGCCTTGCTGCTGTTTCGACGCCTGAATTCGTAATCTGAGTAGCGGTTACACCAAGTAAAATGCCTGTTCTTGGTCTTGCTTGGCGCTCGGTCAATTCGAATTCCAGCTTGTCCTCAGCTTGACTTTGTACAAAACCAGAGTGGGAATCAGTAACGAAAGACAGCAGCGTTCCCACCAGGGACCTCACTGCCCCGTGAACAAGGATATACCTCAACTACATGGTCAGTTGGGTTGATAAGACCCCAAGATGGAACGCAGCCCGTCTTGTGCTTGGCGGGATGCAGGACCCTGGCGGTTGAGAAGACACGCTGGGCGCAGCGCCCAGCCGGGAACTGGAAGCCTGTGGGAAACCAAAGAAAACGCGGATTTGCCCGTTGCCCGTTTACCATCCTGGCAGACGACAACCGTATCGCCTCCGGGATCCCTGTTGTGTACCTGTTGCATCGGGTTGCCTTGACCCTCCCTCTACTTGTGGTCGCAGGCTGCATCAGTTTGGTGCAGGGCTGTAGCGTGCCTTTGCCGGCGGGCACCGATCAGGGTGCCGCCCTGGCCAGGGCCGAGATGCATAGGGGCAATCCAGAGGCAACACCAGCGGATGCCATAGCAGGTGCCACTCTCAGGCAGGGTACGTGGCTGCGCCTGGTCACAGCACCGGTAGCGTACATGGAGGTCACCGGTACGGCGCAGCTCGCGGTCCACGAGGACGGAACTACTGTGA
>DAOUJU010000018.1:0-113370 GCA_034422235.1 Anaerolineales bacterium
AAGAAGCATGGTCGGCTCCCGGTATCGTTTTTGCCATCGATACAGGGTAATGGTCCACCATGCTTTTTCCGTTTTTGTAACCTTCGTCTGGGGCTTTACCTACCCCTAACAGCTTGGGGGGGGTACCAGAAGTCCATGGCCCACCAGATGCGAGAGCAGGAAGCGGACTAAGTGAGGCAGAATAGCTCTTGTCTTCAAGATTCTATTAACCTGAATTCGGAGTTAATGAGCACCTCGTCCAACGGGTAGAATAGGCTATCTCCGCCAAGCTACGGGCCAGAAAAGGTGCTCCCGATGAGTATACTGGAATTGTTCTGCGCTGGCGATGATTTCTGCCAAGCCTGGACCCGGTCCACAGAGGGATGGCGCTTGGGGCGCCGACGGGGTCCGGCTCCCCAGCTTTGTCCGAGTGAGATCCTGACACTGTTGATCCACTTTCATCAGTCCCATTACCGGGATTTCAGCCTACTACACCCAATACGTGGCCCGGCACTTGTGCCAAGAATTCCCCCGGTGGGTGAGCTACACGCGCTTGGTGGCGTTGATCCCCGCGGTCCTGTTACCCCTGTGGGGTTATCTGCAGAGTCGCTGTGGTCAGACACGGGAGGTGGCCTTCATTGATTCCACCCCGTTGCCCGTGTGTCACAACCGACGGATTGCGCGGCATCGCGTCTTGGCCGCCTATGCCCGACGGGGCAAGGGCAGCATGGGTTATTTTTATGGCTTCAAGCTCCACTTGGTAGTCAATGATCAGGGGGCATTGCTTTCTTGTATGCTCACACCGGGCAACGTGGATGACCGCCAACCCGTCCCTGCCCTGACCCAAGACCTGTGGGGCAAGCTGATTGGAGACCGGGGCTACCTCTCTCAGGCCCTCTTGGCGCAGCTCTGGGCCCGGGGGCTTCAGTTGATCACCCCGATTCGCAAGAACATGAAGAATCGCCTCATGGTCCTCCAAGACAAACTGTTGGTACACAAGCGTGCCATCATTGAAACGATCAATGATCAACTCAAGAACATCTCCCACATTCTGCACACCCGCCATCGGAGTGTCACCGGTTTCGTGGCCCACCGCCTGTCCGGGTTGATTGCCTACACCTGGCAACCCCGAAAGCCCGCCATTTCACTCTCGGACCAGGATACCGCACTCTTGCCTGTCCTGATTTAACTCCGAATTCAGGTTATTAATATTGGCTTTTGCCCTTAACTCACTGAAGTCATACCGGGAAAGTCTTTTGTACTTGAAACAAATACGTATATGCAGTTGTAGTTCCCTCAGAATCATCTGAACCTAAAGCGATATTTGCTGCTACGCTTGCTGCTGCTAGCGCAGCCCCGAATACGTCACCTGTGGCAGCAATGTGCCAAGCACTACCCACGAGACCTAGCGACCAAGTTGCAAGATTCCGCTTAAGGGTGTTCCGAGCCCGGCGTTGGAGGTCGTTAGCAGCATCTGCAAGCTCTTGGCGGCGTTCTACAAGAATCACTTCTCGTTCCTCTGGTATATCAATATGGGACAGCTCTAACATGATTTTACGCAGGTTACGCATGTAAGTCCGATGGGCAGCTTGATGTTCAGAGCGAAAATGGAGGACTTCATCAAGAGGAACTGGATCTAAGTCGAAACTCACAGATTCGAGGTCCAGGCCAATCAAATTTGCACCTGACGGCATACCATCTAATGAGAGTGAGGCAATAAAGTCCCGTACAAAGGCAGGGTGGTTTGTGGAGGGATGAACTATAAATCCCTGTTTCCTGCCAGCCAAACGTGAGAGCTGAGCTAGTATGACAAGAATCGTCGTTCGTACTGTAGGGTGCAATGGAATGGAAACACCATCTTGACTGGGTTTCGCAACCCCCTTGGATTCCAGTTCAGAAACAAGGCTCTCGGCTAAATTGATGTTAACCCTGTAGCCGATGCGCGATTGCGAAAGTTCGTGAAAGTGATCGCTAGCTGGCAGGTTATCGAAAACTCCATCAGCGAGCAAACCGTGAACTATTTCAGCAAGTTTAACTGTTACTTCATCATCTATCCACGATTTAGGTTCAAGAATTACGAGGAATCCTTTGTCTTCTAGAGGTCCCGCTAATTCAGGATTTGCCCAATGGTGTCGGCCATACATGTAGTCTGGTAATAAAATGGCAACTTTGTCGAAAAAGAGAAGCAACGATTTAATCCACCCGCTATCTTCTTGGCCCCAGAATGGTTCGGGATAGTAGTACGCAAGATCTAGTCTTTCATTCATCTGACAATTCCTGATATGGAAAAAGCAACAAGCTCCTAGCCCGACAGTATTTTTGTAAGAGTGTGTTTGGAAAAGGAGGGTGAGGGGATCAGAGGCACAATTCAAGGATCTAAGCTGGACTTTGTACAAAGTACGGGCGGGATTCGTAAGCAAAGTCGGGATGGTATGATGGACCAAAAGCACCGAGTTTCTCATCATGCCTAATCTGCTACCCCCATTATAGCGCTGCTGACCAGGGCGATTGCATTTTAATTTAGGGTCAATTCCCTTCGACTAGACTCAGAGGAGATCCACTTTCTCTGCGGGAGTTTAGCTCATGACTGACATCAATGTCTCTCCTTGGGTCCCATGTTTGGAACAAGTGGAAGATCCTTGCATTGATCGGGCCAAGCAGCATGAATTACTGGCTATTCTGGTGCTCAGTGTGCGCGACGATTGGTGGGGCGGATCACAGGGTCGCGATTGAGGATTTGGGCCCAGCCCACTAGGATGGACTCCAGTCCTTGCTGAACAGGGTTCCCTCTCATGACACGGTGGGTTGCGTGTTAGCGCGCCTGGATGCGGTCCCGTTTGAAGCCAGTTTCCAGGACTAGGTGCCGGCGGCCTTTTCGCTAATCCAGGGACAATCGCCCCTGCATTTGGTCAGTGCCTGGGCCCAGACTAACCACCTGGACCTGGCGCAACAGGCGGTGGCGGACCGATCCCACGAGATTACGGCCATGCCCCCGTTGCTACAGGTGCTGGAGCTGGCAGGCTGTATGGTGACGTTGGATCGGGGACCCCATGGGTGAGGTTGTCAGCAAGCGAGTGCCCCACCGATCCATGAGCAGGGCACGGACTATGTCCTGACGGTTAAGGAACGCCCGCAGCACTGGCCTGACCGCTGGGAGGATCCGTTCACCTATGCACAGTCCCAGGGGGGCGCAGACTGTCCCTACGGCTATAGGCAAGGATCATGGCCGCATCGAAACCCGGCGCTGTGGGGTGATGGGTGCGTCTGACTATGGCCGTATGTCGATCCGGAACTGGTGGGGACGGATCGGCAGCGCCGGGTCAGGGTAGAGGCGGAACTACGATGCAGCCGCTACGTCATGACGCAGGGGCGTGACTTCATCTCCGGCCTGTCGCCCCAAGCCCGGCCCTTATGGGCCGCGGGGCAAAACCCTTGGCGTATTGCAAATTCCATGCCCTGGGTGCTGGATGGGGCCTACCGCGAAGATGACAGTGGCATCCGCCGGGAGCAGGCCCCCCTAATAGGACCATCTTGCGACACATCGCCCTCAACGTCTGCAACAGGTAACAACCGCTAAGCTGGGGAGCACCAACAAGAGTCTCAAGGCTGGGACCCGAAGTATTGAGGCAGGCTCCTAGAGGTCCTGGTATGGGGCCATTAGCAAACGATTACCCTGCCCAAAAGCTGTGGAATTGAGAGATTCCATGGCAGGGTGCTAAGATGTATTCTTGTTCCAGTGTTCTTGTCCCCTTGCTGTGATTTTCTTTTGCAGGAAACAAGGAAGATCATGCATGAGGAATTGACATCCAATTGCTATGCCTGTACTGAAGAGGAAGTCTCATGGACAGCCTTGAACTCGCCTTGGTCCACGCGGAAGGAGCTGCCGAATCGCTCCTGAAAACGGCAACGGAAATGACCAAGCACGCCAGAAGCCTGCAAAAAGCCACCAAAGAGGGCAACATAACGGCCCTGAAGAAAAACCAAGCAAACCTCGACGCTGCTTTGGGAGCCATGCAAGAGGCCGTGAGCCAAGCTGTGGACAGTTGGCCGTTCGCGGAGGAAGAAGAGGAGCAGTATCTAAAGGATGGCTATACGGAAGAGTTGCTCCAAGCGGCAACCGAGCAGGAATTGACGGTCCATGTGCGGGAAGGGCAACTGATCTCTCATCCCTCCATTGTGCGTATTCTGCCCGGGGAGCGGGCGGTCCGGGTCGACCGCAAGAAAGTTTCTGGCATCCGGCCGTCCAGTCTCGTGGCCCTCTTGCTCAAGAATCAGCGCCAGCAGGCACGGTACAAGGCCAATACATTTCTTGAGGCCCTGTATAAGGTATATGTCGAATTGACAACCCAGGAAGCCAGGGGCAAGCTGAAGTTGGATAATCAGGGACGGGTTGTACCCTTGACCCGAATTTACAGCATGTTCACTTCATTGCCCGGAAGCAGGCGGGATTATTCACCCACGGACTTCGCGCGCGATATTTTCATGTTGGATCAGAGCGGTGTTACCGTTACCCGCGCGGGCTTTGCCGTATCGTTCCCTGCGTCCACGGGCACTCGATCAATGCGGTCGGTCTATACCTTTGTAGGACCGGACGGGCAGGATGCTCAGTATTATGGCGTGCGGTTTGTCAAGGTGGACCCGTGAACACCATCGCGCTGTCGCAATGGTTGCAGGTCATTGACCAGGAATACCTGTCTGACTTCATTCGGGACGGGGGCGCTTCCGTCAAATTCGCGGTGACATCGGATGATCTGAGGTCAGATCTGGCTGCGGCTATGCAGGATCGATGCCGCGAGCACAATTATATTTTCCTGGAATTTGACGCCGCGAAGCGCCGGGCCCACATGCCCCAGGACATTTTCTTTGAAATGGCAGAGCAGATAGATTGGCGCCTGCTGGCCCGGCACCAGATTCTGAGCCTGGCCGAGGATGCTGGTTTGGACGTGACCGGTGTGGATCCGGCGGCAACGGTCAATGTATATGAGGCCATCGGTGAGATCAACCGCCTGGCCAGAAATTCGGTGTTCAGGGACTTGAGACCCTACATGGAGTCACGAACCGTTCAGAATCCCCGGATGGCCAAGGATTTCCGCGTCGCCATGACGCATCTCTGTATTGCCGAAAACCTGGCCGGACCGCAGTATTACCACGGGACGCCTTTGCTGGAATGGCTAACGGGCCGCAATACACGCCTAGGCAATGTCCGTCACTTTTCCATTCATACTCCCATCAACCGCAACACGGCTCGCTATTTTATCGAGTCTGCCTTCTACTGGATTCGTCATGTGGGTTATGCAGGCACGGTGCTGCAATTCGATATTTCCCGTGTCACGGTAGCGCGCAGAACGCGGGATTGGCAGCGCTACTACACCCGCCCCATGGCCATGGAACACTACGAACTGCTACGGGAATTCATAGATGGCGCGGACCGCCTGACCTCTGCCCTGTTGCTGGTCGCTGCCAGTCCAGCTTTCCTGGAAGTGCCTACGGACCGCCGCTCCCGCGGCTACGGCATTTACCAGGCTCTGCAGACACGCATTATGGACGATGTCCGGGATCGCAATTTGGTCAATCCAGATGCGTCTCTGGTACGCCTGTCAACCCAAAAGGCAGATGGATGACAATACAACGCAACGAGACGGATACTCTTACCTACCGTCAGGCCCTGGAAGCCCTGCGCAACGGTGTGCCCAACAGCCATGCCGTAAAAATTCTGGGATGCAGCCAGCCCCGGATCCAAAGTCAGTTTGCCGCAATGTTGGAGCAAGCTTCAGACCCGGACAACCCAGGATCGGGGCCAGCGGGACTGCTGGTATCCGGTGATTTCGGGTCTGGCAAGTCACATCTTCTCACCCATCTGGAACATATGGCGCTGGAACAAGGATTTGTATGCAGCAAAGCCGCTATCAGCAAGGAAACGCCACTGTACGACTTGGGCAAAGTGTTCAAGTCGGCCATGGACAATGGCCGGTTGCCCAACCGATACGGCATGCTGATTGAAGAGTTGGGCCAGGCCTTGAATCCCAATTCAGAGGCGTACACTGACTTCTTTCATTGGGCCAATGATACGGAAACGAATGGCCTTAGCCCCATGTTTCCGGCCAGTCTGCTGATTCACGAACGGTCGAACGATCTTGAACTCAACAGAGAGATAGAGTGCTTCTGGGCTGGTGACAAGCTCAAGATGGCGCGGGTCAGAGAGGGATTGCGTCAGATCAATCAGCAGAATACCTACACCTTTCGTGCCCCCAAGGTGTCAGAACTGCCGCCGCAGCGCCTGCGTTTTATTACCCATCTCATCAAGGCGGCAGGCTACAAGGGTTGGGTGGTGCTACTGGACGAAATCGAGTTGGTGGGATCGTACTCTCTCCTTCAGCGTGGCCGGTCCTATGCTGAACTGGCCCGCTGGTGTGGCCAAAGCCCGGATGAACCCAATTTCGGACTGGTGACGGTCGGCACGGTAACCGAAGACTTCGCAGCCGCTGTCATCGATCCGGCAGGCGACAAGAAAGACCGGGACTATGTCGAAGGGAAGTTGAGTGAACGCAATGCACACTTGGTGTACCGTGCCCAGATCGGCATGGATCTGCTGGAACAGGAATGCTTGTCCCTGAATCCGCCTACCGAGTCGGAAATCCGGGATACTGTGGAAAAACTGCGGCAGATCTACAGCGAAGCCTACGGCTGGGAGGCCCCGGTTCTGTCGCAGGACGAGATGCGTGGTGTCGGCTACCAGAACCGCATGCGCTACAAAGTCAGGACTTCCATCAACCAATGGGATCTGATGCGGCACTATCCCAATCACAGACTCGCTATAGAGGGCAAGGAATTCCAGCACTCGTATGACGAAAACATAGATCTGGAACGTGCATCCAGGGACGACGACGGGTAGCCATGGGAGAGGGGAATATCCAGGACAGGTCTGCCATACCCCTCTCCGCTGATGCGCCAAGGACTTTCCCTCCTCCGTCCAGCGGCATCGGTTGGCTGAAATTTGCGCTGGAGGATGACCGCAATGGCATCCGGGCCGCACTGTTCCACATTTCGGAACAAGCCGAACTGCAGGGCTTCTGTTTTGTACGGCAAGAGTGCCGCGGAGTTCAGGGAACCGAAGGGGAAGTGGACCCGGCTGTTCTGAGAAATCTGGCTGCATCCCTGATTCACAATACAGAGACGATACCACTTCTGTTGTTGAGTTTGGCCGCAGAGACGCCGCCGGGACTGTTTGCCGACGGGTTGGGCATCCGGATGCCCTGTTGTCGCATAAGCCTGGCCGGAAACATGCTCCAGAAGAATGGTTTCCCACAAACTGGGCCCTCCCGGGGCTACTATTTGCTATGGGAGACCGCAAGGCCTGGAGCCGGGTCCGACATCCAAAGACTGCTTCATGCTTTCCAGAAGCATACGGAGTTGTCCGTACCCTTCGACCGCGCCGCGGCGGGTTTGCAGGAAGCTTTCAACGACGCAGCAGTGAAGGGCATGGTGTCATCCGGCTTGACCCAGGTGGCTTGCCTTCCACCAAGGAACGAAACCCAAGTCTTGGCCACCGCTGCGCAAACCGACGATCCTCCGCTGGCTACGCGATTATACAAAATCTTGACCTTGCCTGCCGTTGCCATAGGCAAACATCAATTGGCTTGGGCAGGCCAATTGATGCCCTTTCAGCAAGAAGGGGTCCAGGCATTCCTGGACAACCATCGCTTGCTGCTCGCCGACGATATGGGACTGGGCAAGACCATTCAGGCAGTTGCCGCCTTGCGCTTACTGAAAGTCCGGGATGAATGGACGACCTGTCTGATTGCCGCTCCCGCCAGCATTCTGGATCAATGGAGGAGTGAAATCGCCAAATGGGCCCCGGAACTCACCGCCATCATTATCCGCGGTCCCAAGTCTGAACGCCGTTGGCAATGGCAGTTGAAACGAGATATCAAGCTCATCAGCTATGACATGCTTCGTGCGGAATACGGCGACTGGCAGTCGTTGGCTTTTGATCAGCACTGGGATGTCACCGTAGCGGATGAGGCCCAGCGCATCAAGAACCGCAATGAAACCAGCCGGGCCTTGAAAAGCCTGCACCGTACCCGGTCCTGGGCTTTAACCGGAACCCCCATAGAGAATCACGAGGAAGAATTAGCCTCTATACTGGAATTTGTCGATCATGACAGTGTCGGGATGCCACCACGGTATAGGCCGGGAACTGCATTGCGCAGGCGGCACGGCCAGTTGCAGTTGCGACGCAAGAAAGGGGACGTACTGGATGATCTGCCGCCTAAACAGATCACCATGGTGCCCATCCATCTCACGCAGCGACAGCGAATCAGCTATGATCGTGCTGAGCAAGAGGGAATTGTTTATCTCAAGTCGTTGGGAGCCGAGGTTGGCATTCAACACGTGCTGGAACTCATCACGCGGCTGAAGCAGATCTGCAACGCAGACTTCCAGACCGGCAAGTCCTGCAAGCTGGCGGACATCAGGGATCGTCTGGAACAACTGACCGCACAGGGCCACAGGGCACTGGTATTCTCCCAATACACCAGTGACACTTCCGGCGTAGCGGCAGCCGCCAATTACCTGCGGGAATTCAACCCGTTGACTTTGACAGGACAGGATCATGTGTCGCATCGTCCTGCCATAATTGAGCGGTTCAAGACAGACGACAGCTATAAGGCGTTGATTCTCTCGCTGAAAGTCGGTGGCTTGGGCCTGAATCTGCAGGAGGCGTCCTACGTGTTTCACCTCGATCGTTGGTGGAATCCAGCCATTGAACGTCAGGCGGAAGACCGCACTCACCGTATGGGACAAACGGTCAAGGTAAACGTGATCAAGTACTCCTGTATTGACACCATAGAGCAGCGTATCGATGAGATATTGGCCAGCAAACAGGAACTATTCGACCAGCTAGTGGATGACGTTTCCCTCAGCCTTTCGGCCAAGTTGACACGAGAAGAACTGTTCGGGTTATTTGGTTTGGACGGAAGTTCAGGACATAAGTAACCAGGAACTTTCCGATATCGAACATTGGCTTTGAGTACTGTAGTGGTATTGAGGCCCCGGGATCGGCACCATCCTACACCCAGCCATCGATCCGGGGGTAGCAGCCCAAGTGTCCCCGATCCGTGCCATCTCTGCTCTCGACATGTTCTCCTGCCAAGCATGCCAACAGATTGAGATGGCTAGTCAACGTCTCACAGCCAAACCTCTCGTGGAATTGATCCATATCAGGCAACCGAATCGGCCACGTGAGATGGCTCCAAGACATGCGCTGCCTTCATTGAGACAAGTGTAATTAGTAGCAATATTCTGTTTCTCTGAACTCGCCTATCCAGCGAATGTTGTCAGCGACGGCTCTGGCTGCTTGACAGAACCGCTGATCAGCAGTCTACAGTTCGCAACCGAGATTGTCGACCAGGGTCAGGTAGTGTCAGGTAGTGGGCAGCATTGACCACTGCAAAAGGCATGAGTAAAGTTGCTTGCCCTCATCATCGCAAAGCTGGACCAAGGCAGTGGCCTTATCGGAGTTTTCCTCTTCGACCAACCACTTAAATGCCACGCTTGCATCCACAACTACGAAATCGCTCATGCCCATTTCGCAATTTCGACATCTCTGATCTCGCGGGCCTCCCGGATCAAATCAGCCTAATACTACAGTTGTAAGTTAGCCAGTCGTTTTGGCTGGTGCCGGTAGTGACAGAGGCGGGCCTGCCCCTAATGCCAGCGATGCCAGAGCAGGCACCGGATGTCCGAGACACTCACATAGCTGCCAAACCACAGCGCCGCTTGAAGGCCGTCAGACTGTCCTGGTGGGGACTCTTTTTTTCGTGGGCGGCGGGGTCCGGTCTTGGGCGCGCACCACATAGGCCTGCAGGCGCTGGCGGGTCTCCGGACGGGGCACACAGGGGCCAGGCGTGACGTCACCTCCTCCCGATACGTCTGCCCGGGCGGTGCCGAGGGTTACATCCACGGGGACCAGCGGAGACAGCAGGGAGGAGGGGGTCGAGGATATGGGAACTCCGCCACCAAAAGCGCAAGCCAGATATCCGGCCGCTTATAGCACAGTACTTACAACTGTAGTATTAAGGTGCGGGGGCCCAAGACGCGAAGACTTACGGGACCTTTTCCCTTCTGAATCCCGATTCCCCCATTCTGGAAAGAGTACCGGTTACCGGGCTGGCGGGTGGCTCTGCTCCGCCCTCCGCCAGGGAAGGCCACTACGTCCAGTGTCCTGGTCCCTGAAGCGGCGGCGATATTTCTGCTTGTCTAGGGAGTATCATCCGGGTTCAGGGTATAACGCCCGTGCAGGTCGCGCACTGTGGGCCATTGCGCAAAGGGCGTATTGGCCAGCTCTTCTTTCAAGCAGGCCACTTGCTCTTCATCGGCTAGTACACTGACCAGGTCCATCAGGGCATTCCACCGTTCCTCAACGCGGCCCCCAGCGCGACCTTCCGCAAGGCCCTCAACACGACCCTCCGCACGACCTTCCGCAAGGCCCTCCGCACGACCTTCCTGACGTACACTGGCGATCAATTCAATCCATTCACCCGTGTCCGGGTCTCGGCTCTGCAGCCCTGCCTCGGCATCCACCCGCACCTCGGTCTGAAGGACAGGAGAATACAACGAGGCCTTCCCTTTCCAGTCCACCTCGGCCAGGGGACCATCGCCCTCCCGCTGGTACACGGCCACCCATGTCATGGCCTCCGGGTCACAGACCCAGTATTCTTCCACCCCCATGGCATCATACAGCCGCGGATTGTCCTCCAAGTCCTTTTCCTTGTTGCTTTCGGAGAGTGCCTCCACCACCAACCGGGGGGGCCCATGGCGGGCCCACGAGAGGCCCTCCGGGGCACCCAACTCCACATGCGCCGGCCACAACGCCAGGTCCGGGGCTACGCTGTCTCGGGGGTGCGGGGCCTCAGGCACCTCGGGCAAATGCTTGATCAACACTTCTTGGGATACGGATTCGGACCGTCCCACCAGCGCCAGAAAACGGCCGAAATTGGCCTTGGCTTGCTCCAGAAAAACCTGGTGGCGATGCGTGGTGGGGCTCAAGTGGACATCCTCCTTGACGTAGTACGGATCGGTGGTGACCCAAGCCCCGTACTCATAGGTGTTCGTATCATAGGGATAGTCCGGGTCGTAGTGCGGCAGTGCCCGCAACCAGGTGGGATGTTCCGGCCTGGATTCCTTGACCGGCGGTGCCACCCGGGTTCCCGCAGGGATAGACATAACGGCGCGCCTCTTCCATGTCGGCAGTCCTCCGATTGTAGCACAGGGACAAGGTGGGGAAATCCCTTGTCCCCTGCCGTTAGGACAATCTCATCATGAAAGTTTCACGATGGTCACAAGGCGTAGCATGAGCGTCTATTGTGCCTGGTCTCAACGGAGCCACCCTCATGATCGCTCGCCCTACTCTTACGACTCTGCCTTGGGTCACGGGGGTCAAAGAAATGGAGGGGCCGCATGCCCCGGGCACCCCATGTCATCCCCTGTCCCTGGTGCTCTTCTTGGCCCTCCCCGACGTCATCGGTGGGACCGACACATGGAGCGGTTGAGGCAGTGCCAGCCACATGGACGGCGGACCTTTGGGGGCTGGCCCCAGAACCACCCCGCGCACGATACCTGCGGCCGGATCTCTACGGTACTGGATGCGGAGCCGCTGGAAGCCTGTTTCCTGGCTGATTACCGCCGGCGGCGACAGCCTAAGGTAACTGCATATCCGTTGTCCGTCGTTTGAGACTTGGGTACATGGGTACATACTGGGAAGAATCCGGTGTGCGTCCTGTTGAAGGTCTTGGGACAGCGGTAACATGGGTCTGGCCACAGCAATCCCAGCCATACGGCCCGCAAGGAGACTAGAGGGCAACAGGGCCAAAAGGTTGGCGGCCAGTCGGGTGACAATTTCCTCACCATAACCTGCTCCCGGTTGTCCCACAGGCTCAAGCTCCACGATTCATTGTCCAATCAGTCAATAGGCGGCCGTCATAAGAGCATTCACCGAACGAGTAGCGGTTCAATCTACTCGGTCTTTCAGTTTTGAACGAACACCGTATCTACTTCCTCAATACGTTCGTCTTGCGTAAAGCGCCAGATTCCCACGTAGCCCTGGCGCAGATCACCGTTGTCGTCCCAGTCCAATGTATTAGCCGCCCCTTCGTAGTTGATCGCCTCACCAGCCGCAAGCCAGCGCAGGCCGGCGGCAACACCGGCAGGAGTACCCAGGACGACCTGTCCGGGCGGACCGCCAATCTCCCGCAATTGATCGCGAATGGCCAGACCCTCAACACTGCCGGCGGCTTGGGCAGCGAGGGCGAGGGCGACGGTTGCGTCGTAGGTCTCCTTGACATAGGCGAGGACGGGCAGGGCCCCATAGACTTCCAGGAAGCCGGATTCCCATTCTGGGGCAGCATTATTGTCAGGCGCTGACGCACCCGCAGTGCCGTACATACCACCCAAATAGGCGCCTCCGATCTCACGCACTAGGCGCAGGCGCTTGGCGGCGTCGCCAAATATGAATTGGTCATAGAGTCCTTCATCCAGGGCTGTGCGGACAATGGCCAGGGCCTGCTCCTCATGGGCAACCACCACCAAGGCCTGGGCACCGGCTCTGGCACTCTCCTTCAAGGCCGAGAGAGTGGTCGTCTGGTTCACTTCCAGGGGAACAGCCTGCAAGGTTCCCTCCCACCCCTGGGCAAAGGCGGCAGCCAGTCCCTGCCCGTAGGCATCGTTGAAGTACACTAGACCAACATTGTCAAAACCGCGCTCCCGGGTCACATCAGCCAGAACCGGACCCTGGATAGCGTCGGAGAGAGAGGTGCGGAAGAAGCAATCGTTGTCCGGGACGGTCGTCAGTTGGGGCGAGGTGGCGGAGGGGCTGATCATTGGAATTCCGGCTGGCCCAGCCACAGTCTCTGCGATCGGCAACGCAGCCGAGCTGGCATTTGGACCGACGATGGCATGGATACCCTCAATCTCAATAAGGTGACGAGCCGTCTCTACGGCGACCTGCGGATCAGAGGTGGCATCTGCCGTGACTCCAGTCACCGGTTGTCCAAGCACCCCACCGCCCGCATTGATGTGGCGGATCGCCAGGTGGAAAGCCCGCTCCCTGTCGGCGGAAGCCTCGGGTGAGCCCGTGTAATTGAGTAGCAGCCCGAGTTTTAGCGCAGTAGGGGTATCCGGCGGCGGCGGGACCACAAAGGTACATGAACAGACAATCAACAGCAGGCTGGCTACCACAACCAGCCGGACCAGTCTTGTACTGAAGGTCATACTTATAGTTTCTCCGAGGTTTCACGCAGGATTGGCAATAAGACAAAGGGCCCAATGGTAGCCTGTCTGCAGTACCCATACTGTCGTACAGGAAGTGAATTTGAGATACAAACTCCAAAAATAAACAAAGAACCAAGGCTTGTCAATTACGCCTCATGGGTAGCTCCCACTTGATCTGGGACTGCAACTGCAGGAGCAAGAATACATCCCCAGTGGTGCGGTCCCACTCACACTGGCTAGAAGGGGGTTGCACCGACGAAATTCACACCTGACACCTGAACCTCGAGTGCAATCCGGCTCCAACCCGTCAACGGTGCTAAGTCCTGCGCTTCCGATCATACCTACGAGTATGGAAGAGAAAGAAAGCCCTAATTCCTAGAGACTTTCATTCCACCTACCATTGTCAAGTACCGGATTCAATTTCCATAAAGTGTTGATGGAGTTCAGCCAGGTCTGAGACAATTTGTATTCCCCTTGGGTCTGTACCAGTTCTGTGTGGTTCCCGCAGTGGCCCAGAAATCCTTCAGGAACCAGATTTGGGTCAGAATATGTTGGGCAAGGTAAAACAACAGGATCATGGTGAATTCCTCATACCTTCCACCCCGTTGGCGGAAAACACCTTCCCCACCCGGAGGGGGAACCGAATAGCCAGGGAAGTTCTGCCGTGCGTAGGGCGAGGAGTCGACTAGCCTGAATCGCGTCACTGCCCACAGCGTGGTACCAGATGCCTCAAGAGGTAACCTGATCTCTATCGCCAGCAAGATCGGAGTGGGGACGGGACAATAAGCCAATAAAGAGATAGTTGACACTGGGCCCAAGCTCAGGGAATACAGGGACAGCGGGCAAAGGCTTGCAGACTCAATATTGCCGCAATTGGGAACTGTCTCAAGATGTGTCAACCCGTCAAGAGAAACATACCGGTAACCAAGAACACAGCCTGGATTCAGCAATGCAATCAGGGTCAGTCTTTGGTGTAATGGTCCTTCTGCCACCACCGGATGCCTGCATTCTATTGGGTCAACAATGACCTGCTAATTCAATCGATCCCAACCATAGCCTCTTCACAGAACCTGCAACCTCCAAATTCCGTTTGGCGTACATTGGGCACTACACAAATATTCCTTGCGCTAGAGAACAACATTAATGGTGATGGGTCCTGAGGTTCTTCCTCCTGAATGAATTTCAGAACCCTGACTGAAATTGCTGAGGTCTGCTGCCCTTTGTCTCGGACGGAGTCCTATGAACAGGAAGCTGAGGGACACCCTCCACGGTCTGTATCGTCTCATGCCATAACCCATTGGTCCAAAGGGGCCATCTGAGTACGCAATGGCACTCTTTTCTACCGTCCCCAAGGCCACTGAGAAACCAACTGTGTCATCATCCAGGAGCTTGACATGACCACTCCCTCTCTGACCCGTTTCCGTCCCCGCTGGCTGATTATTGCCTTGATTGTATTATTGGTGCTTCTCATGCCTTTCTTGCTGCTGGGTATTGCATCTGATTCGGATCAGACCGGACCTTTCTTCAGCTATAGCACATCCTCTACGATACGTGATGAGGAAGGCAACATCATCGAACATTACGTAAACGGCATTCCGGCGACGCCACAACCACCCGAACCAGATCGATGTGGCAACAATGAGGACGAATTTATTCCCGGGAATGAAAATCCGGACGAGTCAGTCCTAAGTATCTCTATCGGCTGTTGGAAGTTGTTTGAAAGGAAACAGACAGAATAACGCGGGGTGTGGGGTAACGGGCCTGTATCCATGCACTTCACCAGCCACCTGCGTCCTGCGCTGGAAGTGCTGTTGCAGCATCGGGTGCGCAGTGGACTGACGGTCTTGGGGATCATGATCGGCATCAGCTCCACCGTGATCATGCTGGCCCTGGGACACGGTGTACAAGCCCAGATTGAACAAACCTTCACCCAGGCGGGGGTAACCCTATTGACGGTGATGGGGCGCATCCCTCCTGACATTCAGGCCCCCTCCCACGCGCATACATTGCGGTGGGAGGATTACCAGGCACTGGTTGAGCCCGGCAACATTCCCCATCTGGTCACCGCTATGCCCCTCGCCAGTACCCTGGTGAGGGTGCGTTGGCAGGACCGGCAAGTGCGAGCGCGCATGCTGGGGGTTACCACCGATTACCTGATGATTACAGGACACAGTCTGGCGCTGGGGGATTTCCTCTCGGCGGAGGACAACCAGAGCATGAGTTTCGTGGCGGTCTTGGGTTCCCGCCTGGCCAGTGATCTGTACGCCCAGGGTGCCTATCCCCTGGGTACCTTTCTCACTGTGGAGGGCAAGCGGGTCCAGGTCATTGGTGTGTTGCAGTCTTCCGGGACTGGGACAGATTACCAGATCCTCCTACCCTTTCACACCATGCAGAAGAGACTGCGGCGGGCCGTGACGGTCAGCGGATCGGCGCTGGTGGATGAGATTCAGGTTCGGGTCCAGGACAGGCACCAGGTGGAAGAGGCGCGTACGGCCATTGAGGAGGTATTGCGCTGGCAGCGGGGCATTGGACCCTTGGATCATGACAATTTCCAGGTAATCACCTTGGAAGCGGGTCGGGAAGCCGTACAGGACATCACCGGTACCATGACGCTATTTTTGGCCACCATTGCCGGCATCAGCCTGTTTGTCGGCGGTGTGGGCGTGACCAATATCATGCTTGTCAGTCTGGGAGAACGTACACGGGAGATTGGCATTCGGTACGCGGTCGGGGCCACCGTCCGTGACATCACGATCATGTTCCTGCTGGAGAGCATCATTCTTTGTGGGGCCGGAGGCGTATTGGGGGTTTCCTTATGCGCCTATGGGGTCGTTCTCATCCGGGTACTGGCCGAAATCCCGGCCCAGCTCAGCCTGAACATTGTGCTGCTGGCTTTGTTCGTCAGTATGACCGTGGGACTGTTGGCAGGGATATATCCCGCCTTGCGGGCCCGCCGGGTGACACCAGTTGAGGCCTTGCGCAGTTTATAGAAGGTGGATTACTGCCAACTGGCACTTTTGTAGTGCCATATAGCAAGAGGTCTACACTACAGAGGCCAAGAAGCGGTGGCCACAGTAAATAGAAACGGGGATGATGAAGAAACTGGCCACTCACTATGCCCTACCACACATGGCAAATCAGGATGAGTGTCTTGGACGATCGGAGGGCATCACAGACCTGCCTGCCAATCTCCTGCACCAAGCATTTACCCCATAGTGACAGGAAGAGTTGAAACACTCTGGGATATAAAATCCTGAGCATGATCCAAGCCCGTCCAGTCTGGTTGCCGAAAGCAAGATAACTCCAAAGTACTCATATAAGTACATAGACATAGTGCAAGTTTCTACCGTTCTGTCAGGCGTGCAGTTCACCGCATTGACAGAACAGGGATAGCCCTTTTGTTGCCTGAACTGCGAGCGTTCGCAGGGGTAACATTCCCCGAATTGCAGCAGGGCTATTACCAGGAAATATCCAGTGATGAGGATCTCACTTCATTAGGCCATCCGAGCCAGCTGGAGTTGGTTGCGGGAGAAGGGCACAGCAAAACCGTCATACTCTCCACCAAGTGCAGGTTATTCCCAATTCCATAGGTAAGAGCCAGGGCGGATCGTCACATCTTGGCGCGCATAGCATACTCGCCACGAAGGCTGGATCTGTCCAAGCCCCTTTTCCATCGCCTCATTCCCGGCCCTACTCTTCAGATCGATTCTGCCCATCGTTGACATGAGCAGGACCACCAGAAAGTCGTTCAAGGATCAAGCTTAAAGAGTTGAATCTCCGTCCTGTTCCACGGAGGCAGTCCACACGAATAACCCAATGCGTCGCGGAAAGATCTCTTGCTCTGTTCGATTGTCTGAAGCTGAGGATAGGCATTGACGGGAAGAAACCAAGTGTCGTTCCAGTACCTGACTACCCGAATCCCTTGCAAAGAACATCCTGGGCCAACATGGGTACAAGACAGTTTCACGGCCCTTTGTGCCTTGCCACGGATTGCAGCCTTCCTGTCCTGTTTGTCAGTTGCCACCATCTGCTGGAGCAGAACTGAAACGCCCGTACACATCAATTACACTGGGCCAGTTTTCCCAGGGAGTGTTGTTCAGTTCCTGTTCAAACGCTGCATACTGATCTGTGCTGCAGATCAGTTGGGCCATATCCAGCAATGCCTGCCGTTGGGTCTCCGCCTGAGCTGCCTTCAGTTGGGTCTCCATGTGGAAAGTTCCGGGTTCAGCGTGTTCCACCCCACCCAGAGGGAGTTGTAAATCCTCTGATTCAAAGCCCAGAGGTTCATATCGCATGTCTGCCGGAGATTTCTGGCACCGGAGTAGTGCCTCAGATGTGACATGTCCACAGATTCGCTGTGCCGTACTGACCGCTTCCCGGGACGAAAAGGGCAAGGCAACATGGGCCACATAGGGAGATGTCTGGCGGAAGTTCGTCATGGCCTCCAGCCAATCCATATCCGGAAAAGTGAGAGCGGGATTCTGGTCCTGGCATTGTTTCGCCAGATCCACCAGATCATGAGTCCTGTCGTAACGAACGCTGCAGGCACTGAGGTAGGACTTCAATACGTTTGCAAGAGCGTTGTGGGCACTGCGCAGAGCCACACCGTCTTGCCCGATGCCTTCAATCACCAACGCTTCATACAGGCTTTGACGGGTCACGACTAAATGTTGCTGGACTGCTGGCCAGGGATTGTTCTGTCTTATCCGAGGCATAGGTTCCCCTTCCGGGTTGATACCATCACGTTGCACACCTCCGGCCAGGTGATTGGGGGAAGCACGGCCCCATTCAAACTCATCAAGGCTAAGATTGAAGACCTGCAGTTCCACTCTATGTCCGAACAGGCGCCTGATCTCGGGACGCAAAGTGGACTCCAGCGTATATTTGGTGCCCTGGGGCATCCTCTCCGGTGACAGTACCATCAGGTCAATGTCAGAGTGGTTACTCCAATCCCCGCGGGCACGGGAACCAAACAGGTATACCCGATGAGGATAAACCCTGTCCTGTAGCATACCCGCTACAGTCAGGGCTCGGACATCGGGAGAGCACGTCTCCGTCCGCTGCTGTTCTGTCAAGTGATTCAGAGGGGTATTCGTAGTAGCCACAACCTTCAGTTCTTTGCCTGTCACCTGCAAACCATTTCACCTTTCATTATACTTTGATGTCTTTGCCGTCTACCCGGCAAGAGCACTTACTAAGCTGTCCATAACCCCAAAGCCCCTTTCCAAGACCGTAGGATCGGGCCCCACATCCAGGGAACACTGCACTCCGTCATGGCTCAATCAGACGAGAGACCGAGCAAAGGACTTGCTTTATTTGGATTCAGGTTTTCGAAGGAATAGCGGAACCTGAGTTCCTTGTTTCAGGCATAGCTTGCGGCCTGTCAGAAATGATAGATTGGCTACCCAGATGGAGGAGGGTCGCGCCGGACCAGTCGAATCAGGAGTGCTCCTGAAACAATGATTGTTCCAATCAGGAATGCCACCGCGATGATGATCCAGAAAGGCATGGGAATGACGGCAAGGATTTCCCCAAAAGAGGCCAGAAGACCTTCCATAGAGTGCATCAGCTCGTCTGCTCTCAGCCAGATCAGGACAAAAGCGGCGAACAGTAAGCCCGCCACCGTATTGCGTTTGCGCTTCATCGTTCCCTTGGCTTCTCCTCTTGCGGACCCAGTTCTTGGTGTGTAAGTTCTATACAAATTATTTACGGTCTTGCTTGGGTAAAGGTGGCAGCAAGTCTGTGTATTCGTCCTCCTGCTCCCAAATGATTCATGCCAGACAGCCGTCTCTGCTGCCTATGCAATGGAAACCTGCCAACAGTCTTGTTGGCAACAAGACTGTTGGCAACCAAGGTTCATTGATTGAGATACTGGTTTTCAGATCCAGAACCTTTCCAGGATAGAGTATCCAACCATTAATGGGGTATTC
The DNA here is from genome assembly GCA_034422235.1 of Anaerolineales bacterium. GTDB lineage: Bacteria > Chloroflexota > Anaerolineae > Caldilineales > Caldilineaceae > Bin34. The sequence continues at coordinate 19,176 of DAOUJU010000018.1, forward strand.
CTTTTTCACCGTTGGCAGAGATGTTTTTCAATAGGTTTGAGAACGCAACTCTATCGGACTACTTCCCCTGCGCAGCCGTCCGCATGTCATGCCTTTGGCCTTGCCTGGAGTTTTTCTTTCATGCTTTAGACAACACTGCCACCGGACACGGGAGTTTGACAATGACACAAACAGCAAATACCTTATTGGCTGCATGGCAATCATAGGAAGACATCAAAGATGAGGGAACCAACACATTTGCGGGAAGTAAAGTTGGTCACCATTGGTAGTTCCCGTACCATCCCTCTTCCCGAAGCCCTGCTAAAGAAATATGGCTGGACTGACACCCTGATCCTGGAAGAAACAGAGGAAGGTGTATTCTTGCGAGGCTGGGCATCAGGGAAATTGTCCTGGACGGAAACCTGCCGTGCGATGGCGGCGGCACAGGAAGATTGGTCAGATATGGACGTCACAGTAGTCGAGGGTTTGGATTGAGATTGTCCCTCTCTTTATGAAGCGCCACCTACTGGGCTGATCTCATTCCCGCGAAGGATGAAAGGATTTGCACATGGGACTCCTGGTAACGGTCAGCCACCATGAAGTGAATCATTTCTTGGTCACTGCAGTTTTGGTCTCCTCACAACCACCTATGCCTTACAAAACAGATCGGTCCTGACCGGACAGATACCCATAAGGCCTTAGCGAGTATCTGGTGTTCCCACACTGATGCCTTCCCTGACCCACAACGATGGGGAACCCTGGTCGGATATTCTTGTGTCTTCCGATGTGATGCATCAAACCATCAATAGAATCTGCCCACACACATGGAGAGGCCTGCAGAGACGATGTGATTGTGTGAGAGACAGGAATGATACGCCTTAGTAGACAGGGGCCGTCAACCACGGCGAGCCTTCAGGTTTGCCTGTGAGCAAGACTGCAGGACGCAGAAGCTCTCAGGGAGCCCCCTCTAAGGGGGTGTCATCTCCCAGGAGGATTTCGCGCCAGCGGTGAGGTTCTTCCCGCAAACGATCCCAAGCGGCGAGACTCGGCCACTGCTCAGGGGGATCGTTGGTCCATAGAGACAGGAGATGTGCCACGGCGTCGGGATTAACCTCTCCCAGGGCTTCTCGCAACTGGGATGAGATGATCCGCAATTCACCCAACACCTCGCCTTCTTGACGGCTTTCCTCTACATCCAGGCTGGCCAGGGGTCTCCAGAGTTCACTGACATCATGGCGGTACAGCAGAACCTCATCCTGCCAATGGAGATAGCCCCCCAGTACAGTACTGTAAAGACCGGCGGCCTCTGTGGTTATGGGCGCATACCGGGACCGGAAGAGAGTGAAGCCACTTTCTTGGGTCAAGGTATAGGCGGACAGGACTGCCTCCTGGTTCAGTAGCCAGTATTCGCGAATCCCCATATTGGCATAGTAGATCTTCTTGTCGGTGGTATCCCGCCGCGTAACATCAGGCTGTGAATGAGCAACTGCCTCCAGCACGAGTTCCGGCACACCATGTTGGTCATAGGCGTAGGAGGTGGGACGCGGTTGGGGTTCAGGAAAGGGCCATACTGCCAGATCAGGGTTCAAAGAACCATGGTTGCGGTCCCCTTCAAAATATGCCGCGGGAATGCCGGTGATACCTGCCTCTCGCGACACATGCCAGCCAGACGGACGAACCAGCAAACTGATCCCGCGCTCGCAGTTCCCCAGATACGCCACGTAATCAGGGGACGGGGTCATGAACTGGACATCCAAGACTACATAGGCCGGATCAGTGGTATCAAATTCGTTATATTCGTAAAGATCCGGGCGATAGTCAAAGCCGGGCTGGTAATGCCACAACGGGCGCACGGTATCCAAGCCTGGGGAGACAGGTTCAGAACTTGGCGTTATCCGTGGCTCAACTCCCGATGCCAAAGGTCTTGTCTGGCTCATTCTGGGCCCTGTTCCCAACAGTTCTCCCAATTATATCGCAGTAATATGACCCCCTTCTTCACCGCAGGCTGACCAAGCGGTAGGGGGACAGATGTCTGCCAGCCCTCGTCTACTAATTCCGATCAACAAGACTAATGACCTGACCAACTCCAGATTGAGCAGCCATTGCGACAAATCAATTTGCGGGTGACCTTGCCCTCTGGTTTTTTCTGGGTCTATCTGCTCACGTTTTATCTGCACTTTTCCCTTCAATTGCCTTTCAGGATGGTCAGCAGGGGAAACTATCGGTTCAACACAAGCAAAAAAACGCCTGCAGGGCAAAGGGATGGATTTTTCCTGCTTTGTGTAATTTTCCAAGAGAGATAAAATCCATTACTTCGATTTCTGTGAAATCACCAAAATGAAGAGATTCTCTTCAAGGAGGTTGCTACCATGGGTAAGCAACATGCAGTGTCCCGACGTCGATTTCTACAGACAGCATTGATGGCAGGTGTGGGTGTCGGCTTGGCGGCATGCCAGCCTATCCCGGTATCAGAGGTTGCTCCCGAAGATGCCGCTGCCCCTGAGGCGGTTACGGTCAGAATGTGGCACCACTGGGGCGGTGACCGGGTCCCCCTGATGGACACCCAGATCGCTGATTTCATGGCCACGTATCCCCATATCACAGTGGAGGCCACGCTGCAGCCCTGGGGGCAGCGGCTGGAGAAGCTGCTGGCCTCGATCACCGCGGGTACACCGCCCGATATCACCATGCTGGCCCAGCATGACATGGCGCCCTTCGTCAGAGCGGAGGCCCTTCTGCCCTTGGCCGAAAGGATGGCGGAGGAGGGCATCACCCTGGATGAATATTACGGCCCTGAAGCCCAAGCCATGCAGAGGGAAGGCAATGTCTGGGTACTACCCAATACCATGGGTGGCGCCCAAAATCTCATGTTCTACATTCCTGCCGACTTCGAGGAAGTCGGTCTCGATCCAGAGAATCCTCCGGCAACCTTTGCCGAGCTGCTGGATGCCATTGGAAAGCTTGTGGTCTTTGAGGATGATGAGATTAAACGCCTGGGTTGCACCCTGTACGGCGGTCCCGACGGTTTCCGTCACTACATGGCTTGCAATGATGCTCCCATGATCAGCGATGACGGTCGCACCTCCCTCATTGACAATGAGTTGACAGTGCAGTCTGTGCAGTTCATGCTTGATGTGATGGAAACCCAGGGTGGTATTGAAAAGGTGGCAGCCTGGCAAAGCACGACTTCCGCCTTTGAGACCAACCCCTTCTATTCCGGATTGCAGAGCATCCGGTTCAGCGGGGGCTGGAATTACTTCTACATCAAGGCACAGGCACCTGACCTCGCTTACCTGTCCGCCGTCAGTCCCGTGAACAACGACAGCCCCTGGGTAGGCAGCTACAACTACAGCTGGGGTTACGCCATGCCACGGGGAACCAAGGAACCGGACGCGGCCTGGCAACTGCTCAAGTGGCTCTCTTATGATCTGGAAGGAAGCTGCAAATTCATGACAGCGCAGCTGCAGGCCCATCCGCTCAAGGCATGTTCAGAGCAACCGGCGTACCAGACAGCCCCGTTTTGGCCTGTGGTTGAAGAAGGGACCGAGCGCACCAAGGTCTACGGGAATTCGTTCCCTGTGTGGAATGAAGTCGGTGATGTCATGAACACGTCCCTGGAGGAAGTGTACTATCACCGCAAGACTCCCGCGGAAGCAGTCGCAGAGATAGGGGTCAGGCTCCAGGAAATGCTGGACGAGTGGTGGGCAGAGGCCTAATCTTTTCCACATAGCCGTCCTGCTTCGTAGGGGAAAATATAGGGGAGAAACGGGTTCTCTTGGTGGATGTTGCCGGCATTCTGCTCAAGGGAACCTGTTTCTCCGGCAAAGTTTAGGGGTCATATCCTGGGCTGGAGGTTGTGCGGGTAACCCGTAAGAAGGGCTAAGCGAGACAACCCCCGGCCCACAGAAAGCCAGTTCCTGCCCAACGCATCGAGGCAAGGGAGGATAGCTTTGTTTGGTTCTATGCGGTTCCCAGCCTCCAGGCTGACAGAAAATCGCTCTTTGCAGCGCAGGGAAGCCTTGTACGGTTTTCTCTTTATTGGGCCTGCCCTGCTGGGCATGCTCATCTTCAATCTGGGACCGATCCTGGCCGCGCTGTTCTTCAGCTTCACCAAGTACAGCATCATTACGAAGCCCAAATGGACTGGCTTGGCCAACTACCAGAAAGCCTTCACCGAAGATCTGGTTGCCCTGTCCTTCGGGACCACGGCTTACTACGTTCTGGTATCGGTGCCACTCGGCATTGGCCTGGCTTTTGCCGTTGCCCTGTTACTGAACAAAATCAAGGGCGCCCCCATCTACCGTACAGCGTACTACGTACCCAGTGTCGTCCCCACCGTTGCTTCGGCGGTGATCTGGCTGGTAATCCTTAATCCCAGCGTGGGGCTGGTCAACTACTTTATAAGCCTGTTTGGCGTCAAGGGGCCCGGGTGGCTGATCGATCCGGACTGGGCCACCCCTGGACTAATCCTGATGAGTCTCTGGGGCATTGGCACCGGTATGGTGCTCTATCTGGCGGGGCTACAAAGTGTACCGGAACATCTGTATGAGGCAGCCGAGATTGACGGTGCCAGAGCGTGGCGTCGTTTTTGGGCCATAACCTTACCGATGATGACGCCAACCCTGTTCTTTCACTTGGTCATGGGCCTGATCGCCTCGTTCCAGGCTTTCAATGCGCCCTTCATCATGACCAGGGGGGGACCAGTCAATTCCACTTACTATATTTCCCTGCTAATTTATGACAACGCCTTTCGCTACTTCAAAATGGGTTATGCCTCGGCCACCGCCTGGATGCTGTTTGTTCTGGTGTTGTTGCTGACCATCCTTGTTCTGAAGACATCAAGGTCCTGGGTTTATTACGAAGGCAGGACGGGAGGGAGGTTCTAGATGGTCGGGAATATTCGCTGGGTGCTTGTTCGTCGCCGGCTTTCTACCGCCGTCTGGCATCTAATCGCCCTGATCGGCGCGCTGACCATGATCCTGCCCCTGATATGGATGATCTCGGCTTCCCTGCAAACCATGGCGCAGGTTGTCAGCTTTCCCCCATCCTGGATACCCAATCCCTTCGCCTGGGAAAACTACCCTACAGCCTTGACTTTCCTGCCTTTCGGCCTTTACTTCCGGAATACCCTGTATGTGACCGCGGTGGTAATTGTCGGCGACCTGCTGTCCAACGTCCTGGCGGCCTACGGTTTTTCGCGGTTCCGGTTTTGGGGGCGGGACGTGTTGTTCGCCTCGCTGCTGAGTATGCTGATGCTGCCCGGCATTGTCCGGCTCATCCCCACCTATCTGCTCTTTCACCAGCTGCACTGGATCAATACCTTTGCCCCGTTGATGGTGCCAGCATTTTTTGGTTCTCCCTTCTATCTGTTCCTGCTGCGCCAGTTCTTCCTAGGCATTCCCGATGATCTGACCGATGCGGCGCGCATTGATGGCTGTTCGGAACTGGATATCCTGTGGCGTATCATCCTGCCCCTGGCCAAGCCAGCACTGGCCACCGTGGCGATTTTCAGCTTTCAGGCCTCCTGGAATGACTTTATGGGCCCCATGATTTTCCTGACGGATGAACGGCTACGCACAGTGGCCCTCGGGCTGCACAGTTTCCGGGGTCTACCCTACATGAACTCGTTATATAACCAACTGATGGCAGCTTCAACCGTCATGGTGATCCCTGTGCTGCTGGTCTTTGCCATTTTCCAGCGACAGTTCGTGCAGGGAGTCACACTGACCGGTATCCGTGGCTAGTCCCTGAATTCTTTTCCAGTTCCAGATGCTTCACTTGTCCCTGTGCCCTGGAATCCTGTTACACCGGAGAAATAGCCATGAGTAGGACTGAACCGATCATTGACAGCGATTTTCCTGGCGGCAACATAATTGTCGATTCGGTGGATGACGATGTAATTTCTCTCCATCAGGACTTGCGGGATACAACCGTGGACTGGTTCTACTGGTATTTCCGCATCAGGGGAGCCGCCGGCCGCACCTTGGAGTTCCGCTTTACTGCCAGTGATGCCATCGGGGTCCGGGGGCCAGCGGTGAGTATCGATGATGGGGAACACTGGTCCTGGCTGGGAGCAGAAGCGGTTCAGGGACAGAGTTTTTCCTTCACCTTTCCGCCCCAGGCCGACTCCGTCCTCTTCTCATTTACAATCCCGTACCTGGAAGCCCACCTGCAGGCTTTCCTGGCCCACCATGCCAGTAATCCTCATCTCAGAATTGGTACGCTATGCCGCACCAAGGGAGGTCGGGATGTGGAAATGTTGCATCTGGGTCATCTCGATGGTTCACCTGATCACCGGGTCCTGCTGATTGGTCGTCACCACGCCTGTGAGGCGATAGCAACCTACGGTATGGAAGGCTTGTTAGAGGCAGTGCTGACCCAACCGGGATCGGGCACCTGGCTACGGGAACATGTCGAGTTTCTCGTAATTCCCTTTGTGGACAAGGACGGCGTAGAGGAGGGAGACCAAGGCAAGAGGCGCGGTCCCTATGATCACTGGGAAGATTACGGAGATGGCAGCATTTATCCCACCGTGCAAGCCATCAAACAGCACGCCCCAGCCTGGAGTGAAGGCAGACTCCGTTTCCTCCTCGACTTTCACTGTCCGGCCATCAGAGGCGGATCTCACGAGAGAATCCACTTTGTAGGGGGTCCTGACCAGGAAAACTGGCGTCGCGTAGAACACTTTTGCACCATCCTGGAGCAGACGCGCAGCGGTCCCTTACCCTATCGGGTTTCCAATAACCTTGCCTACGGGGATGAATGGAACGTCGACTACGCACCACGGCAGACCTCCGAGCGCTGGGGCGAAAATCTCCCTGAGGTCCTGGCCAGTTCTGTGGTGGAGATTCCCTATGCCAACGTCGAGGGCGAGATGGTCACACCTGAAACAGCCCGTGCCTTCGGCCAGGATTTGGCCACTGCGCTGCACAGATTCCTGGCGGAACCCTTAACCTGATCCGATCGGGAAATAAGCACAGTCAAGCCCCAACGCTTCGCATGCCAGCCGTGCCTCAAGACAGCAACGATCAAGCACGGATTATGATTCTTTCGTTTACTCACTGATGCACTATCCCCTCGGACTCATGGGATAGCACATTTCGCCCTGCGGTAAAACGTAGTTCCTCTTTTGTCCTGCTTCTCTCGTCCCTCAATCCGTACTGGAAGGAATCTGAGCCCATGACCATTCTACGCGACCACGAACTGACTTGCGACGTCCTTGTCGCGGGCGGTGGCCCGGCGGGCTTTCCCGCCGCCTTGGCGGCCGCCCGTTGTGGGGCCAGTGTCATTCTTTGCCAGGACCGCTCTGTACTGGGAGGCAACGCATCCAGTGAGGTACGTATGCACATCGTGGGTGCCGACGCCAGCGGCCAACGCGGGCGGGAGCTGGAAACCGAGGCCCGGGAGGGAGGCATTATGGAGGAAATCCGGTTGGAGACTGCGGTCCACAATGCCCAGCGTGCCGCCTCCATGCTGGACCTTATCCTCTATGACCGCTGTCAGGCTGAACCAAACCTGCAGTTGATGCTCAACACACGGGTGGTGGATGTGGAGTTGCAAGGTGAGCGCATTGCCCATGCTGTGGCGGAACGTCAGTCTACCGAAGATCGCTTCCATATCGCGGCCCAGGTCTTTGTTGACTGTACTGGTGATGGCCAAGTGGGGGTCTCAGCCGGTGCTGCCTACCAGCATGGGCGCGAAGGCAGAAATGTCTATGGAGAGAGCTTGGCCACAGAGCACAGTGACGGCAAAACCCTGGGATCCACCCTCCTCTTCCAGGCGCGCAGACATGACAGACCCATGCCTTTTACTGCCCCACCGTGGGCGCGAAAATTCACGGAGGAGGATCTGAGGCTTCGTGCCCATGGTACGAGGGGCATTGACCGAGGCCTGGAATACGGCTACTGGTGGGTCGAGTGGGGTGGGGAACTGGATACCATCAAGGACAACGAGGCAATTCGGGATGAACTGCTGGCCATCCTGCTGGGCATCTGGGACCACATCAAGAACGACGGGGATCACGGCGCCGAGAACTGGGCCCTGGACTGGTTCGGTTTTCTGCCCGGTAAGCGCGAGTCTCGCCGCTTCAAGGGCCAGTATATGCTGGTAGAGCAGGATCTGACCCAATCCACAGCTTTTGACGATGCCATCGCTTTCGGTGGCTGGCCTATCGATACCCATCCGCCAGCCGGAATCGACGCGGTGGACGAGAAACCCTGTGATCAGAGGCTGACGGACTACCTTTTTGACATTCCCCTGCGCTCTTGCATTTCGGCGGGACTTCCTAACCTGATGTTTGCCGGTCGCAACATCTCGGCCAGCCATATCGCCTTTGCTTCCACCCGGGTCATGGCCACCTGCGCGGCCATAGGCCAAGGCGTAGGCACAGCCGCTGCCTACGCAGCGGCTCACAATATGGACCCAGCCAATTTGGCGGATAATCCGGCTGCTGTACGCGCCATCCAACAGCGTCTTCTGCGGGACGATGCCTACCTTATCGGTGTAACCAACTGCGATCCGCATGATATTGCTCGCCTGGCCCAAGCGTCAGCCACGAGTCAACAGACCTGCGGCGCGGCTGACAACGTCATTTCAGGCCAGACCCGGGCTGTATTCGGTAAGTGGGGCGCAACACCCGACAGGGCCAATCCAGGATTGCATCGCTGGATGAGTGATCCGGCCGACGGCCTACCTGCGGTTTTGGAGCTAGCCTGGGAGCGAGCCATTCAGCCAGCCCAGATTGAACTCATTTTCGACACAGGCATGTACAGGCCTCTGACCCTCTCCCATTCCGATGCCTATATGGAGCGCATGGTTTGGGGCCAAGGTCAGCCGGAGACCGTACGCGACTATCAGATTGAAGGACATGTGTCTGGCGTATGGCACCCCCTGCACGAGGTGACAGGCAACTACCAACGGCGGCATATACACAAGCTGGACATCAGCGAACCGTTGGATAGATTGCGAATCATCGTGCAAGCCACCCATGGTCTCGACCACGCCCGCATCTGTGAGGTTCGTGTCTACGAACCCGATGCGCCAGTCTGGTGCGGCAATCGGTAGAGCATTTTCCTACGATCTGCATCCGATCCTGTAACCCAATAATAGCCAGGAACCTCAGTGGACTGACCTCAGAGGTTTGGCAATGATGCATCCAGTAATTACCCTAATTACCGGATTCTGATCAGGGGAAGATGGCAAAGATGAGTGACACAACACGTCAAAGGGAAGTCAAGTTGATCGCCATTGGCAATTCCCGGGGTATCCGTCTTCCCAAAGTCCTGCTGGAAAAATACGGATGGACCGACACTCTGGTCCTGATAGAAGAAGAAGAGGGTATATTCTTGCGCGGGAAGGAATCGGGAAAGTTGTCCTGGAAGGAAACCTACCGGGCCATGGCAGCTGAGCAGGAAGACTGGACCGATCTGGATGTGACTGTAGTAGACGGTCTGGATTGATGCCTTCCTTTCCCTTGCGTTACACCATTTACTGGGCAGATCTCAATCCCACCGTGGGGGGAGAAATTCGCAAGGTGAGACCCATTGGTCATTGTCAGCCGAATGAAATGAATCAGTTCCTGGACACCGTGGTTGTATGTCCACTCACCACTGTCCTGCATCCTCGTTGGCGTGGCCGTTTACAAATACGCTGCGCAGGTAAAGAGGCCGAGATTGCGGTGGATCAGATTCGCACCATCAGCAAGCAACGCCTGCAGGATCCCGTGGACAAGCTTTCGGCTGGGGTTGCGGGCCAGCTTCGGCGCTTAATTACAGATATGTATGGAGAATAACCCGGCCAGCGTCGTTTGGCATACAAGTTCACAACACGCGGGAAGATGCTTAGCCAAGACGTAATCCAGAAAGTAAGAGAGCCGCAATAAGTCAGCTACGTTCAGACATCAGCCTATTCCATGTCAGGAAATCCATGCGTTCAAGGCACTGCAAAGAAACGAGAGCCGATGTGATGCCATGTGCATCTTCAGGCTGAGCGCACCTACTCCAGGAGTTCCAGGACATCGGGATACAGAAAGATTAGAGTCGGACCTCTCGCCAAGGGCAGCAAGTGACCGGCTGCCGTGTAAAAACGGGGCAGCTGGCCCCGTTCCGGGGAAGCCCACGTGCCTGTGTAGCCCAGACCGTTACGAAATACAACGGCTTGACCAGACCCATAGACGTTGTATTCACTGAGGGGATGGTCTCTGGTATCCAAGACATAGGTTTGCTCGGATCTGACTTGCTGAAAAATGACGTTGGCAGGCAAAAAAGGTTCCCCTGTTCCTGCATCCACCAGGAAATCCCCCAATACGTGGCTCATATACCTGCCAATACCGGGCAGGAACTCCAAATCCCCCCAGCCACGACCCGATTTCCCCACGATGTAGGTTGCCTCTACACCTCCAGGAGGTGGGGGGCCGAATTCAAATCCGGATAAGCTTATTGGCCTTTGTTGGTTGGTAGCCAGCAACCATTCATGTACGGCCTCTGTGCTGGTATAGAAATGACCAGGTTTCTCGGCAGATACATCGACATAGGGAACGCTCTCTGTGGCATTTACCGCGAGGAAGGGGCCCCCTACCCCATTTCCCAGCAATTGCCCAAACAGACCATGGCCACCTGCACACACCGTGGCTCCGTCATATAAGGTGCCCAGGTACAGGTTACTGAGTCTTGGAAGCTGCACCGGACCAATGACTGGCACATCCCTGCCAAAGAAAATTGCATTGATCACAAACCATATGTCATCACCAGGATATGCATAAACAACATCTGCCTGGGACATGCCATACATAGGCATGTACATGCCCTTTAGATGGGGGTGATCCCGCGGTAAACAGACAATCATGGGACGTCGGTTCATACGCTCAGGGGAAACCGTTTCCCCTGTCAAGGGGTTAACGTTCGATCCCGGGTACTGTCGAACGGATTGGACCTGGGGTGTTCTGTCTTCCACTATCCGCTTGGCAAACAGGAATTGGTCATGCGCGCTAAGGGAATGGCAATCCGCTTCCACACAGCGGCCGGCCCAAGTTTCCTCAAAAACAGAGGTCACAGGAGCGTTATTGGATGCCTCCCAGTCCGTCTGAATCCATACTTCCGAAGTGGTCAGACGCCGGTGTTCCTGCTCCCTTCTCTGGCGTTCGCTGCTTATGGCATAGGCTTCCGATTCCATAAAGTATCCATGTATCCAGCCGGGAGTTTCATCATCTCTGGGGCAGCAAACGAACGCCCATGGGCCGTTTTCACCCCAATCCAGCACCGTAACTTCGTCGTCTCTGAACAGGACTCCAATCACATCATGGTGATCGCCAGGACCGCTGTGTACGTTAATGGCTTCAGCTCTGATGATCGTGCCAGTACCCAGGGCATCAGGCAGTGGTTCAGGTTTCTCTTCTACTCCTCCCACAATCACCAATACCGTTTCGGATTCTGGGGGTTCAGCTGCCGGAACGACCGTAGCCTGGGGCTGGCTCCCGGAATTCATTTCGGGAGTAGAGGTGGGAGTGAATGTAGGCACTAACCTGGGACCTGTGTTCACCATAGATGGGGATTCGGGTGTTGGCGTCGGTATTTCCGAACCACTTCCCGTGGCACCTGCTGTACAGCCGCAAAGCAATCCGATCCACCCCCAGGCAATGAGGTGAGACAAAAAGCGTCGCAGGGCAGATGCGCAAGACAAGGGTCTGTCTGGCGAGCAGGTTGTACCACACTGGAGTCCATCAGACCGTGCCCGTCGGCGACGCCTGAAAGATACAGAAGCCTCGGGAGGCCCTGTTTCACGCCGAAACAGGAATGTTCCCTTCATTTGCACCCATATCCGTTGGGGCAATTCCCCACATTTCATTGACTGTCAGGAACAGGAACATAATTGGCGGTGTATGATGTCTTTAGAATTGAAGGCAGCTTCCTGGCAAGCAAGGGCCACCCGAATCCCCTAGCGCCAGCTAAGGATCACAGCCCTTCAGTCACTTTCCACCACCAGCATTTCGCCGGGGCCGTAGCCAAAGGTTTTCCGGGGCATATGATTTCATGGGCTCGTGCCAGCGGAACCGGGAAAGTACCTGCCATGGCTGCCTGGGCATCCACAACATAACAGTATACTCCGGTTCCCAGCCAGTGGGCACTCTATCCGTTGCCCAGGCGGCAGGCAGACCTACCCATATCAATTCAACCAAAGCTGATGCAGGTTGCCCGAAGGTAGCTGAGGGATATCTTGGTACGTTATGTAAACAACATGCTGTGGAGAGCCACCTGCTGGGTCAAGGCATGGTCTGGTTCTTACTGACAGATACCTGAAGCAAGAATACAGGAGTGCTACTGCGTTACTGAAATGGTCAGCACAGTCTTTCCCCAGTCAGGTATCGTGAGAGTTTCAAGCCGTGCGTTGAATTCCTGGTCTACAGGTATGGAAAGGCTTCAGTGCCAAGACTGTGACCGGCATGACATGTTGATACTTGAGCCCTGATGCCAAACAGAATTTGTAATTCCTGGCATTTTTGTGTACTATGTAGTACATATGACATTCGGAAGTTACATTCGCACTATTCGGGAACAGCGCCGCCGACAGGATCGAACCTATTCCCTGCGCCAGGTAGCCCTGCGCATTGGCGTGGAACCTGCCTATCTCAGCAAGATCGAACGGAACCTGGTACCTCCACCTTCGGAAAACACTGTCCGTCGGCTAGCTTACGACTTGGGGGAGGATCCAGATCTGCTGCTTGCCATGGCAGGCAAGGTATCCAGTGATCTCAAGAACATTATTCTGCAGCGGCCTCAACTCTTTGCCGATCTGCTACGGCAACTGAAGGATGCTCCCGATCACGCGATATTGACCGTTGTGCGCGAGGTGCGCGACGGTGACTGGTAGAAATATGAAATAACTGGATCAAGGAGAATGGAAAAATGATTGCCTTAAGAAACAACCACCTGGAATTCCGGTTTCCCGAAGTACATACAGAAGCAGAATGTGCCATCAGCTTCCAACGCACCTTGCGTCTGCCCGATGACAATCGGGAATATCCCTTGCCTCCCGGACTGGACAACTTTCCGGTCCATCATGTAGATGACTATGGCGCAAAGATACCTCCTGTCTGGTTGCAGCATGGCGGTGTCTTCCTGCCCATGTATCAGTCTGAAGCCATGTGGCTTGACTTCCTCGGCAGCTATCCCATAGCCCTCAAAGTCGCTACCGGCAAGATCTGTGCCTTGACAGGTGAGTCGTGGTCCCACCAGTTGGTGGCAGAACCACAGAATTATCTGGTGATTCCGGATCAGCCCTGGCTAGACGGTTTCTGTGTCGGCCAAGGATTGATACGTCAATTCGTGGCCATACCTTTGGGAGAGGGTTATTCCGCTGAGGAGCAGTTGACGGGGGAGGCTGAGCACGGAGGCTTGCAGATCGTGGCCTATCCCATGAAGGCTGAGGTGTATCGGCAACTGCGTAGAGAACCCGAGCTTGTGACGTACTCACCTCCAGAAACAGCTTCGGCGCCTCTGGATATGGGTTTGGCGCCCGGTGGACTCATGCGCCAGGAAATATATGAAGATGAATACGGATTGGACGCTTGGGAGCTATCGGCCCGTTCCCGCTGCTTTGTGCATGTGCTGAACAGCGTGCAATACCTTGATGTTACCGGCGATTTGCCGCCATCACTTCCGCCCTCGGCGGCAGATTACACCGACGCCGGATTGCCCTGGTTTGAGTACTACGCCAGCGATTTAACCGCCCTGAAAGGTACATCAAAACTTGCAGGACTCGACAGTGTAGCGGCCATGAAAATCAAACTGGGACAGGGTACTTTGGAAGGTAACGAATCGGTAAATCCTGGAGATGTGGTCAAGTTACAGGGCGACGAGATTCGTGAAGGGAATTTCTAGCATCAGCCCAGTTTCATGGCCATGACGATCCGTACTCAGCGCCGCAAGATCCGGGCGAAGTCGCCCCAAGCGACCCAACACCGTGCCCTCTGTATATTAGTCATAGGACTTCAGGATCTTGTTACGGGCAAAATACTTGCATCAGAACCTCTCCCCCTCAAGACAGTGAAGAGGCCATGACGGTTTCTTCCCCGCTGATCCAAATCCGTCACAAGCAGTTCGAACAGTACCTGGTAGCGTCTTCGTTGCAAGAGCAAACGGGTGCAGATAGTCCCGCGGTCTGGAGGGGCAAACCTCCGGCAGATCTTGCCAGGAAAGGAACCCAGGAACCTGCACGACCTGGGCTTACCGACCGTCTTTCTTGAGGTATGTGACATTAATTGTTGGAGATTAGAAAGTGTTTTATTGAAGGAGAAAAAATGTTTTTCTTGGAAGATAACCGATTGGAAATTCGCTTTCCCGAAGTCAATAGAGCCGCAGGGACAACCCTAGAATTCCACTGTACTTTGCGTATACCTGACGACGGTAGGGCTTACCCCCTGCCACCCGGATTGGGGTGTTTCCCTCTCCATACAGTGGATGAATTGGGTGACAGAGCCCCAGCCGCTTGGACCGAAGAAGAGGGTATTTTCTTTCCTATGTACCAGGCAGAGGCCTTGTGGCTTAATTTCCTGGGAGGCTATCCCGTTGCCCTGAAAATAGCAACGGGCAAGATCTGTGCCTTGACAGGACAACCCTGGTCACCCGACCTGGTTTCAGAGCCCCAGAATTACGTAGTGATTCCAGATCAACTCTGGCTGGATGGCTTCTGTGTTGGTCAGGGATTAATTCGCCAGTTTGTGGCCATGCCTTTAGGGGACGGCTATTCGGCAGAGGAACAGTTGACCGGGTTAGCTCAGCATGGCGGACTGCAATTTGTGGCTTATCCCATGAAAGACGAAGTATTTGAGAAGTTGCATCCTGGTGCTGGTGAGGGTGAGTATTTCCCCCAAATGAGGATCATGTCGCCTCCTTCCGACATGGGTTTGGCGCCTGGAGGCCTCATGCACCAGGATATCTACGAAGACGAATATGGTCTGGAGGTCTGGGATCAGTCGGCAGGAATCAGTTGCTTTGTACATGTGTTAAACAGCCTCCAGTATCAGGCGGTTACGGGCAATGTGCCTCCCTCAGAACCTCTATCGGCCGCGGCGTACACTCACTTTGGGTTGCCTTGGTTTGAGTACTATAACCATGACCTGAAGGCCCTGGAGGGTTCTCCGACCTTGGCGGAACTGGACAGTGTCGCCGCCAGGAAAACCAAGCAGGATCAGGGCCCACTGGAAGACAATGAAGCGGTACGGCCTGACAACATAGTTACATTGCAGGGAGACAAAGGGCAACGGACATAAGCCCGATAACAGTTAGGCAGGAACACCATTGTCTGTTGAAATTGGCAGGGCGTTATCAATTTTCTCGGATTTGGCTTATTCTTTCGATGCCTGAATGTCTTTGCTAGCGTCAGTGTTAGGTGATGTCCGTGGTAGTCTCATCGGCCACGGCTTCACCATTTACGATTCGCTGGCTCCTTAGCATATACGGAGACTTGGTTGGCCGAGGGTGGAGGTATATCCGTATCATGTCACTATACGTAGCTGCTTATGACACGGAAGCTGTCTATACCTGGTGGGAGAAAGGAAACCGGGACTTCGATTATTCCCCGCCACGAATCAGGGAGTTTCTTTCCGGTGTCCGGGCAGTGGCCGATGCCCATCTCGAGCGCGCACTTCCGGCAACCTTCTTTCTGGTGGCCAAAATGCTCGAAGTAGCGGGTCCGGAATTGCGGTCCATTCTGGATCCGCCAATTTTCGACATCCAGTGTCATTCATTCACACACGCCAACCTGAACGCCCTGGACGAAGCCAATGACGTCGCAGGTTTGCGCTACGAATTGGCGGATTCCAGAAAACTGATAGAGGATAGCTTTGGGAAACCTGTGATAGGCCTGACGGCACCAGGAGGCTACACACGGGGTTTCACGGGACATCCCCGCATTCTTGAAATCATGTGGGATGCCGGATATCGCTATGCTCGCAGTGTAGGAGCCGGCCCCGATCACACGATACCCGCGCCCCTCAACCCGCCCTTCTGGTACACACAAGAGGGATTCCCGGATCTTCTGGAAACTCCTTCCCACGCGTGGCATGACAACATCCTGACAGGACAGCCGGCACGGGTTCACTGGCCTCCCGTCTTGCCCTGGAACTATCCGTCCCGGATGCCACAGGACGCCCAGGGTGTATATGAAGCCTATGCACCGGGTATCGACTATTGTGTCGAACAGGAACTCCTCTACTATTTGCCCATTTTTCATCCGTGGTCCATTTACCGTATAGACCAACAGGCAGGTCAGATTGGTCTATTACTGGATCACGCCCGGCGCGAGATGGATGTGATCTCCTGTGGGCAACTTTATCAGCATATTGCTGCTGACCGGACCCTGGCGGCTGATGCCTTGACGGTTACATAGTTCCACAGAATTTTCGAGCTCACCGTTTTGCCCCATACTCTCCCAGCCGCAATCAACTAAACAGTTCTTCAGGAAGCACTGGATATAACTGCAGTCCCCTGGACCTTGACCATGACACCATGGATATGCGGTATACCGATACCCTTAGCGAGGGGCGTAAGACTGGACCAGAGGAAGCTACCCCGGAAGACGGTTACCACCAAGTCTCTCGGTTACACCAAACCATAACCACACACGCCGCTACGAGGTGAGTTGAGGATGGGGTACAAGTCGTCATACTCCTTGGCACAGGAATTGCAATACACACCATCGGGTTCAAGCGTGAATGGTTCGGTGTAGCCCTGCTTTGTGGCAGGAGCCCCACAGTTGTCACAGGGCTGGGCAGGAGCATTGTTGCGCGCCAGAATATAGATGTGTTCTGGAGCGGATGCGGTGTACAGAGCGTAACTGTATAGTCCCAGGGCAGTGGTATCACCAAAGTCATATTCGTACCCGCAGCTTTGCTCGGGGGAAATTATGGTGCCGATCGCTACCTCCATGCTCTTCCCCGATGAGAAACCTGAAGGCCTTTCATAGTATGTGCCGTCAATCTCAAAATGGCTAAGATGCCCACAGCACTCAAGCCAGAGATCCCGGAGGAACTGATCCAGATCCTGCAAGGTAGTATCCGTGCGGATAGCCAGATGCAGCCAGTGCCTTTGCACATAGGGTTCAAAGACAACCACATGAAGAATGTGATCATGATCGGCGAACCGGATGCTTTGCTTGCCGGTTTTGACGGTTTGGGCTTCGCTGTTTTGGGCCAGGCACGTCCCAAGATGGGTCTCCATGCCCACAATATCGTCAGAGTAGCCGCATAACGTACAGGTGCCTTGTCCAATGGTTTCTGTATCCATGACTCTGCTGAAGCCTCCGCTTTCAAGTTACAAGGTTCAATGGGTCCAGGACATTCCTGCAACCACAAATGTATGGCAGATCTCCCTGTTCCTAGCCGTTATACACCCCTGCTACACGATGAGGGTTATACGATCGGATTGTTCACCACAACATTTCTCTACATTTCTTGCGTCGGTCCCGCCACCAGGATGAAGTAATCCTTCTTAATTTCGTGGTGAAAGCTGGTTGGCAGGCGCGCCCAGTCTTGTACCTGAACGAGAATGGGGATATCCGATTCCTCCAGGCCATTCGTCAGATCCCGCACCCTTCTGCGGGGTACAGCCTCAAGCCCCGGGCCTCTCAACACTAGGTCCAGATCACTACCCGGGTGGCTGCGCCCGTTTACACGGCTACCGTAGGCCCATACTTCGGTCCCGGGCACATGTTGGCGCAACAACGCTTCAATTTCTTCCCGGTAGCGGTTCGGCAGATCCAGCGCCTCAGTCATCTATATCCTCGGCAATTACTGCCGCCAGCGCCCGTGCATCGGCAATAAAGTCAGGCAACAGGCCAAGAGTCGCTTCCGCAAATCCCTCTCCGTAGTCCTGTACGGTGTCATTTCGGTTGTCACGGTAAACGAGCCAGCGTTCACAGGATTCAACGGATATCAAGTCATGCTTGGCCGCATGCCGAAAGCTCCCCTTGAAGGTAAGTCGGTCCGCCTGACGATGGGAAGCCATATAGGGACGCAGACGCTTCTTCAACAGATTTCCGCACTGCTCCAGCACAAGCTCAAACTCCTTGACACAGGCCGCACGATAGATGTCGTAGGCAATGTCATCAGGATTTTGTTGCTTCAATTGCCCCAACGCTGTTTCCAGGGTGTTGAGGCACCGTGTCAGGAAATCGGTGTTGATGTTCATGTTCAGATTCCCGGATCTTGCCAGGAGCGATCGGGCAATAGCACTTGTCGCGGGACGATCTTCGGAATTCCTCTCTCCCGACTGGGGTAGCACCTCGCAGATTCTACACCGCAGAAGATGATTGGGAGCTCGAGTTGCTTAATTTCCACAGAGCCAAGAGGCCAACGGGATCGTCGTTGTCTTGTGCAGACAAACTCCGAGAGGCAGATATAACAAGCCTCTTATCCACGGATTCCAAGCATACAAAAGTATTACTAACTCAAGCATTTAGTCATATGACAGTCTACAGTTCCACGAAGGAAAAGCAGATAGACACATCAGGGTGGAGCCATACCGAAATCTGTGACGAATGAGTGGGCCGTGCACTACCCGTTGGTCTTTTCTTTGCTCTGCTCCTTGGCATCCCCGCACATTCATTAACCACCCTGTATCCAACGAGAGACCTTACAACATAGCTCCAGCTGCTTCCAGGAAGGGAATGGCCTTCTTGCGTTTTTTTTCCTGGGCCAAGGCCAAGGGTGTGCGTCCAAACGAGTCTTTCTGGTTAATCTCAGTACCGTAATCCAACAGCAATTTCAGCATCTCGTTGCTTGCGCCGAAGTGTACTGCCACGTGCAAGCAGTTTTCACCCTCTTGGCTCTTGATCCGATTGGGGTTCTGTCCCTGTTCCAGGAACCACCGGACGCCTTGTAAACTACGACAGGTGACCGCGCATCCCAATGGTGTATATCCACCATGGTGTTCCGTACCATTGGTGCCATCCAGTCTGGTTCCATATTGCAACAGCAATTCCAGGGCTTCGAATTGCCCATCACAGGCCGCATGATTCAGTGTGTCATCGTCCACTACACGGCCACCCGCCTTGAGCAGAGTTTCAAAGACGGCCATGTTCTGGTTGTAAATGGCCTGTTCCACACAACCCGCTACATCGGCGCCGTGATCCAGCAAACATTGGGCGATGTCTGCCAGATCCTGTGTTTTCTGTTCATCGTTGCGGCCCAAGGCAGAGCGGGCACAGTAGAGCAGGGGAGTCCAGCCTCTGTCATCCGTCCATATCTTGGTTCCTTCGTGGTATACCTGGGCCTGCGACGGGTCAGTGGCCAGGATTTCCCGCACTCTTGCCGTCTCCCCCAGCAGAGCAGCATGAAAGATATCCAAGGGTTGGGGTATATGGTCCAGCAGAGCGGGCAGAAATTCGGTCGAGTTCCCGGTCCCACAGACGGCTACTGCACTGATCAGCCAGGGACTGCCTAACATCAGGGGATCAGCACCAGCCTCCAGCAAGATATCGACAACCCGGTAATGTCCCTCGTGCTTCGGCATGGTTTTCTTGTGTTCCACCGTGCGATGCAGCGGCCGGTAATGGTGGGAGGAGCGGGACTTAATATTGGGATCAGCTCCATGCGCCAAGAGGAGCGTTACAGCGTCAGCTTGTCCAAAGAAGCAGGCATCCATAATAGGTTGCCATTCAGTGGCCAAATGGGAGTCTTCCTGAAGCATGGCCCGGACTTGGTTGAGATCACCTGCCTTCGCAGCTTCGGCTAGTTGCTTGGACGGTTTCATTTTGGTCCCTCCCTGTAATTCCATGGCCAGTGCACATTATAGTGCCTAAGGCTAGGACACAGATCGCCGACCAAGGTTTGCTTCGCGTTGCAGAACCGGAATTCCAAAGTTACTTGATGCCAAGACAGATTTGGGCAACAAGCATGAAAAGCCTGCATCCCAAACGTATAATTTCGGGTTCTTGGACTCGAGGGCTTCAGTACTACCGCCTTTTTGACCTGCTTTGACTGTGGTGCGCTGATTCGCCATCAGTTCCAGACCAGACCTGATGCCATCTGGCAGGACAGTTTATTCGTACCTGTCTGCCAATATACTCTCCAGAATTAACAAGACTAACGAAGGCATTGGTTCTTTGAGGAAAGCCTTCCGCAGGGCATGAGCATGTCATCTGGCAGTCTTGTATCTTGACAGGCTTTTTGCGGGCTTCAGGGCACAGATCTCACCTTGATTTAATTTCTTATTTATACTTTCCACGTTGTCTCATGAAACATGCACGTTCCTGATAGAGTTGAGGAGTTGAAATGCGCAATTTGCTTAAGAATTCGTGGCTCGGACAAGCTTTGGCCGCCTTAGTTCTCCTGCTGATTGGAGCCACACCTTCA
This sequence comes from Anaerolineales bacterium, assembly GCA_034422235.1. GTDB lineage: Bacteria > Chloroflexota > Anaerolineae > Caldilineales > Caldilineaceae > Bin34. The sequence continues at coordinate 39,502 of DAOUJU010000018.1, forward strand.
TTGGCTTCCGGCTTCGGTTGTGACGCTCCCGTCACTGGCCGCCTAGCTGACATCCAGTCCCGCTCTCAACTCAAGCCCTTTGTCCAGTGTGCCATCCAGTATGTAGATAAGGTGGGATGGGATCAAGCCTTGCAGGACTTCAAGACCGATACCCGCTGGCATGATGGACCCATGTATCTCTTCGCCCTGGATACGGATGGAGTCGTCATTTTCAATGTCAGTGGTTCCACTCTACCCGGCCAGGATCGTCTGCATGCCACAGATGCGGATGGCAAACCGCATATAGCGCGAATGCTGTTCACCACGCGCACGTTTGGGGAAGGTTTCACCACCTACCGATTCCGCAATCCCGATACTGAGAAACTGGATCTGAAAGTAACTTATCACCGTCCCACCAACCGGACCTATCAGGGACGCACGGTGATTATGGCGGCCGGATACTATCCTCTGGATGCTCCAGGCTCCTGTCATCCAGAGTATGTACGGGCCAGTCTTGTTTATACCTTGGAGGATGCCGAACGTTTTGTGCGTTGTGCGGAACACTATCTCCACGCTAACGGGTTGCGGGCTCTTCACGATTTCAGGCTTGATCCACGCTGGCGGTCAGGACCTACGTATCTGTTTCTGTATGACCGTGAGGCCCTTGTGGCCGTCATGAACGTCGCCAATCCACACCTGGAAGGCACTTACAGGGGCGATTCGGTGGACTCAACGGGCTTCCGGTATGTAGAAGAGTTCGCCCACAATGTCCGTCTCTTCGGCGACGGGATAACGTATTATGAGTTCCGCAATCCTGTTACCGAAGCCGTAGAACCCAAGTCGGCCTATGTTCGCAACGTACGCATTGATGGCTTCGATTATTTCCTGGGGGCTGGCGTCTACACGCCTGTCCGGCCTGAATGCCGGAATATGCCTTATGCATATCAGGTGGATACCAAACCGGAACTGGAACTATACGTTCGCTGTGCCGCGGATCTGATAGAAACCCGCGGGGCCGAGGCGTTTGATCTGTTCCTTCACCACCGTACCTGGATTGGCGGTGCCACCTATATCTTTGTCAACGATGCCGAATGTCTTTCGCTGTTCAATCCCCAAGAATATCGCCAGGAGGAAGAAGATCGCTGCAACCTGAGTGATTCGCAAGGAACCCTGTTGAACCAGAACATCTGGAGAATCGCCACCAGTGACGCCGGGGAAGGCTACACATCTTATATATGGCGCAATCCCGCTTCTGGCAAAGAAGAACCCAAAACAGCCTTTGTCATGGGAGTGGAACTGGATGGGGAAATCATCGCGGTAGGCGCGGGTCTCTACGGACTGGAATAGGTGGTTCACCATAAGCAGGCAGTAGCAGGGCTGGGCCCCTTAGGAGGTCCGGCCCTGCAATAGGCTTCATCCAGTCCGTGCCACAGGCCTTTCTATCTACAGATTCAAGACTTTCTGCCTGGCTGTTGCACGTATTCCGGCTTGCAGTAGACACTTTGATTACGCTCCCAACAGACTTGCTACCTGGTATCTGCCCATGAGAAATCGCTCCCTCTCGGTGCGCTGGTGGCAGATTCCGCTGACGATCCAGCTGCGATGTGGCAACTTTGTCAGAATCACATAACGGGCCTTGGCCGTTTATACTGTTGTGGCGAACTGTATCCACAATAATTAATTGCAATTTCCTAATATCAACTAGAGCTGTTGCCAGCCTACCCTGAACGTTCGGTTGCGCATAGACCAACATCCACTATCCGGTGAGCGGTGGCACAGGGCTCACATTCTGTGTGGTTATGCAAGTCTTGCGGCGCGCGTTGGTCTTCTGTCTTCATATCCCCGCCTGGGGAATACGCAGTTTCGTGGCATTGGTCACGCTTGCAGTTTGTGCCCTGGTAGTGGCAACTCCTAGTCGTGAATCCGGTACACTACCCTCTATAGCGACGCCTGACACCACTAATCTGACAGAGGTGCTTTCCGCTCCTACAGCAACACCTGCTCGGGATACGGCTGAAAATCCCACACCGATCCCACTGCCGGCGGACGGCGTACCTCTTCAGGCAAGTATCGCTACAGAGTTTGACCAGGCCCCTGAGGGCTTCCCTCCGCTTTCGGCCTACACCACCAGTCTGCGACCAGGATTTCATGACATCCTAACGGATCTGGCTCACTTGCCCCGCTACGAAATCTCCGCGGAAATCCTTCCTGCGCGAAGACTGCTGGAGGGAAACGCGGCTATTGCCATATTCAACAGTAGCGAGAGTACCTGGTCCTCGATCGTGTTTCGACTGGCCGCCAACAATCCCAGGCTGATTACTGACATGCACGTGGTTTCAGTGGTGGTCGAGGGTCTGCCCGTCCAACCCGTGTTGTCCTCTTCCGAAACCGTACTCACCATTCCTTTGGCAACGCCACTGGAAACGGGCCACTGGATCCAGGTTGAACTTGTCTGGCACGTTCACTACACGCAACTGACTAATGAGAGAGCTTATGTGCGCAATGGTGCCAACCTGGACATGATTAATCTACCTCACTTTTACCCTGAGTTGGCCGTGTTTGCGCCCGGTGCGCCCGGCACCAATGCACAAGGCTGGTGGATCCAGGAGATTCCGCCCTACACGGATATCCGATTCCATGATTCTGCCCTTATGCGCGTGACCGCCACTGTGCCTGAGGAGTATGTACTGGTGGGCAGTGGCACGCCAGTTCGTAAGGAGCCCGTTGCAGACGGACGAATTCGCCAACATTGGGTGACCGGTCCCGTACGGGGTTTTGTCTTACAGGCCAGTCCCAAGTACTTGGCCGCCAGCAAGGATGTAGATGGCATTCAGATTCAGACTTTCTACCATGCCGAGGATGAGAGTGTAGCCCTGCGTGTATTGGATGAGACAGCGCAAGCATTGGATTTCTTCTCAGAGATCTGGAGCCCTTACCCCTATACCCATTTGACTCTCGTCTCGTCTCCTTTGGGCGATACGGCCATGGAATATTCCAATCTGATACAGGTGGGTATCATGCGGTATAGGGACCATCCTTGGGACACTGCCTTCCTGATGACCCATGAAGTGGCTCACCAATGGATTTACCTCCTGGTCCACAATGATCCGGTCCATCATGCGGGCCTGGATGAAGGATTGGCGGAACTGTCCTACGTCTACATGAAGGATACCGTCGACGCGGCTTTCGAGGGACCACAATTTATCGCCTACTGGCGGCATCTTAATGAGAATTTCGGGAGTACATTCGAAGGAGATGGGCTGTGGTGGCTGGCGCATCCCTACCAAAATCTGGACCATTACCATGCTACCCATTACCGACGACCCGCGGTTTTGCTGGGGGAAATGTGGTCTGCCATAGGGAATGAGGAATTCACGGACCTGCTTCAGAATTACATTGCCCAACACCAGTTCCAGATTGTGACACCGGACAATCTCATCGGTGTTCTTCAGGATGCAGGGCAGAATGACAGACTAGCTGACCTGGAACAGTCCTTGCGTAAGTCAGCGGCGGCACCTCCATGATCCGGTCAGACGCAATTGTCCAGATAAGATCCTGGGCAACACGCTAGCTTGTCCCCTGACGCAGGTATGAGAATTGCGATGGGTTACCCGTTTTGAACCGCCGTGTGGCACGGACTAGCAACTGACTGTCCGATCCAGGATACAGAAGCAGATATTGCCGTCTGCCAGTGGGTTTCATCAGCAACTGCTGGGTCTCGCAGGAAGTCTGGATGTACATTTCCTTCTCTGTGTCAATTGTCGGTACACGGCATAGAATCCGAATGTGAGAACGAGCTACTGGTATTTCCAGCCCTTGAGTTCAGGGTTGGATATGAGTGGCCAGAAAACAACTGGATCCCGAATCGTGGGGCAATCCATGATCCCAATTGCTGCAGGGAGGCATCTGCCTTGAAACCGAAAGTTCGCGCCAAGATTGGCTTGTTGCCCACGGGCCACCATTACTACTGGGACCAGTATCCGCGTCTGAAGCAGATGGGGTTACGCATGTATGAAGGGCTCCAGACACTGCTGGACCCCATGGTGGAGATTGTGGCTCCTGACCTGGTGGATACTCCGGAGAAATCGCGGGACGCAGGCGTCCTTTTCTCACAGGAAGATGTCGACATGGTCGTGATCTTCCCTTTTGGCTATACCCCCAGTATGGACATGCTGCCCGCGTTGCAGGCGAATGATGTTCCAATCCGTATTCTCAACGCCCACGAGGACCAATCCTATGAATACGCCACGGCGGACACAACTGACTATCTTCACCATGAAGGCGTGTGTTGTGTCCCGGAACTGGCTGGTTCCCTGGTCAATGCCGGACGCAAATTCAAGGTACGGACAGGAGCCTTTGATGACGCGAGACTCCAACAGGAACTGCGGGCAGACTTCGCCGGCGTGGCGGCCGCCCGGGACCTGCGCCAAATGAATATTGGTCTGATCGGGCAAGTGTATCCGGGCATGAGTGACATGCCCATTGATGAAACCCGGTTACTGCGTGTCACCGGTCGCATGCTGGTTCGTCCAGAAGTCGAGGAAATTGCGAATGCCTTCCAGCAGGTAACGGAAGGCCAACTGGAAGAGATGCTCACCCAGTTCCACACCATGTATGAAGTGGATCGTACTGTGACCCGCGAGCACATGCGCTTCTCAGCCCAGGTGGCGGTGGCGTATGACACTATCATCCACAAGTATGACATCTCGGCTTTCGGCTACTACTGGTGGGGCGAAGACGAACTGATCACCCAGTTGCGTGCCCAGTCCGGGCTAGCCGTTTCACGGCTGGCCGCCCTGGGACGGCCGGGTGTGACCGAAGGTGATGTCAAGACCGCCATAGCTATGAAGATCCTGGATCTGCTGGGAGGTGGCGGCATGTTTGTGGAATTCTTTGCCATGGATCTCGATGAGAATTCGATTCTCATGGGTCATGATGGTCCGAGCAATATCAGCGTGGCCAAGGGAGCCCCCCGCCTGATGCACCTGGATACACACCACGGCAAGCCAGGCCACGGGTTGGGCATTGATTTCGATATGCCGGAAGGTCCGGTTACTCTACTCAATCTGACCCAGTTCGATGCCGGTGATACGTTCAAGCTTATCTATACCATCGGCGAGATCATTCCGGGTACCATTCTGCAGATCGGCAACCCCAATGCACGGGTAAAAATCACCCAGCCCTTGCACGAGTTTATCGACGCCTGGTGCCAGCAAGGCCCTTCCCATCACATTGCCCTGGGGCTGGGTGATCATGCTGAGGCCCTGGAGGCCTTTGCCGAAGCCATGCGTTTTCCAATTGTGCGAATATAGGGCGGAAACTCCTTTCAGGCCTCTCCGCCTCGTAATTGGGAGTCAAGAGTTGGCAACCACAATTGGCCCTTCAGTGTTTCCTGAGAGTATGGCGGTCCCCAGGGAGCCGTACAGCCAAGTCTTGGGCCGGCGGGAACTGGCTCAGTGGCTCCGGGTCGTGGTGTTGTATGGTCGGGAACGGCAGGCCGGCCACAATACGTGCGGCTTTCCCCTATTGTTCTGCAGTCAGATTATGTTGGTAAGACCAACTCAGCCTGAGTTACTGTCATAACAGACGCCTAATGTGGAATTAAGAGTTGACTATAACAGGGAAACTCGCGGCGTGTCCGAGATGAGAATTCAGTATGGGCCTGGATACCGGGTTTACTTCATCACACGAGGCGCTGAGCTGATCATCCTGCTATGCGGCGGCGACAAGAACAGCCAACGTCGAGACTTCAAGCGGGCCAAGAGAATGGCGATGGAATGGAGGAGCTAATGTCTGAGGAGTATCAAAAGTTCGACGCAGCAGATTACCTCAAGAGCGAAGAGGATGCCCGGGGGCTTCTCAGGGCGGCTATGGATGAGGACCCGGGGGACGGGGCTGTGATTCGCGCCGTTCTCAGGCACATCGCCCGGACGCAGAACATGAGCGCCCTTGCCCGCGACGCCGGTCTGAACCGCGGCAACCTCTACTCTGCGCTGTCTGAAGACGGCAACCCCACCCTCGCAACGCTGTTGAAGGTCACCAACGCCCTGGGACTGAGGCTGCGCCTTGAGCCTGTGGAGGACCGCGCACCGGGCGCACAACCAGCCGGTGCCGGAATCTCCCAGCAGGGATCGGCATCGACGTAGCCCCGCCCTTGGCATCGCACGACAGAGAGACAAAGCTCTAACTGAACGGGGCCAAGAATCAGGGTTCCCCGCCAACCCAAAGTACATCTTCGCCGAGCCCCGCGTAGACTACCGGATGTCCAAGGGGGAGACGGAGGAACCGGAGATGGACAGTTGGGCGCAACACGGGCCCGTCTCTATCTCATGGACACCAAAACCCCGGCCGGTGATCGGCTCTAAGCCGCCGCCAAAACCGCCGTGATTTTGCGGCGACCGCCACCTATGGAGTGTCGTTGCCCTTTGAAGTACTTTGGCTACAAGTGGGTCCTGCGGTGTACCTCGGAGGGCACGCCTGTGATCTACGATCTGGGCGCCGCCTCCACTGATGAGCGGGGCACCGCCGACCAGGTGCTGGACCGTCTCTGGCAGGTCCAAGTCATCGGGGACAAGGGGTTCATCGGGGAGAACGGGCAACAGCGGTATCGGGAAACGCGCGGCCTGCCATTCCTCCCGCCCTGTCGGGTGAACCCGCGGCAGACGCGGCCGCCGGGCTTCAACACCTGGCTCAACGGCCTGCGCGCCCGCATCGAGAGTGCCTTCCATGAAGTGCAGAACACAGGGCGGCATCGGGAACAACTGCGGTGCCAAACGGTCAGAGGCTGGTGACCCATGTCACGGCCAAGATGACCCGCCACACACTCACGCTCCTCTTACGCCGGAAGGCTGGCATTGATGTCCAGACTTTCGCTGTGGCCACTTAATTCCACATCAGGCGTAACATATAGGACGGTAAAACAGTGCGCCAACTTTCTGGGATGCCCGACCTCGGGGCTCATGAGCGTGTCACCTGTGAATGTCGCAACTGAGAAATCTGTTCGCACTCCCGGCTATCGGGCCTTGACGGTGGCCCGATGGGTGCAGGACCGCGTGGGCACAGGCACTGTACTCCTCTTTGGGTCCCGCGCCCGCGGCGATTGGGAGGATTACTCCGACATTGACGTGGCGGTGCTGGCTCCAGAACGTCTGCCTCCTGACACCACCAATGACCTGACCAATGCCCTGTACCCAGATATTGAGCGTCTGTTCGGGACCCGGGTGCCCCTGCAGTTGTTCAGTTTCTCTGAGGTGGAATTCGAGCAGGGCAGAACCTCCCCCAACCACTTGTTGGGAGGTATTCAGCGGGAAGGACTGGACCCGCAAGGACACACCATGCCGTGGATAACGCAGAACAATCCTTGGCCTGATGTGCAACAGTGCCTGCGGGCCACCCGGACAAGCCTCCACGATGCCTTGACCAACCAAGGGACAGACAACCATAGGCTGGCCCTGTATTACGCAGTGCATGCCATGGAGAACGGGTTAAAGGCGTATGCCAGGGCCTGCGGAGTGCGATACGACAAGACTCATGACCTGGCAACACTGGTCACCCAAGTGAGGACGGCCGACCCTGCCGTGACATTGCCGCCGATTCCCTGGCGGGAGGAACTGACGAAATTCCGCGTAGCGACACCTTACGATGTGAATTACCCCCTGCCATTTCCGGTGCTGCCCACGCTAACCGAGGCGCAAAGCCTGCGCCGACAGCTGGCCACCCGGGCCCTAGAGCTGTGCGGGAAGACACCGGACGCGGTAGGGTTCGGGGAACTGGCGGGTATACCGCTGGATATCAGCCTACCCCTGGGGGGCGTGGAGACCGCTAACCCCGGAAACTTCCATGTGGAGACCAATGTACAGATAGCCAGGGAGGAAGCTCGCGTGGAAAGCCTGCTAGCCTATGCGCAGGAGCGGTATGGGGATGCTGAGGCTGTGGCGCTGAAGAAATTCCTAGACTCCTTTGCCATTCTGCCCCCCCTATGCGTTATCGGACCCTGGAGGGCCTGTTGGAGGCGTATCAGCAGGGCCAAGCAATGCAGGACTGGTGGGAAAAGCACGGGGAGCAGCAGAACCATGGGGATACCCCTTCCGGGAGCGATTTCCAGACCTCCAGTTAATTGCACACTCTCTCGCCTTGCCCCGGTGTTGGTTGGGGTTCCCTGATTTTGCCCCTCCCTCAGCAGGGAGGAAGCAGAGACTCCCTGCTGAGGGGATGTATAGACACGACATGTCCATAGCTACTACACCCATTTCCTCTTTTACTTCAGGAACATAGAATATCTATGGTAGGTCCCGGATTCCTATGTCAGAAGGGCAGCAACGAACTCCGATCACTGAAATGACAGAACACTTCGTGCTCTCCGGTTCCGCCCGTCTCTGGACCTGTGCCACGGGAACAGGGACACCCCTTCTGATGTTCAACGGTGGTCCCGGTTGCGATGACTACCTGGCACCGGTAGCCTCCATGATCTGTGATTTATGTCGTGTGATCCGCTTCGAACCGCGGGGTTGCGGCCGCTCTGACTGGGATGGCCGTTACACCCTTGACACCTTGGTGGAAGATGCCGAAGCCGTTCGACAGGCGTATACGGCTGAGCCTTGCATCGTGGCGGGTCACAGCTTCGGTCCCAATGCGGCACTGGCCTATGCCTTGCACTATCCCACCCAAGTGATCGGGCTGATTGGCATAGCGGGGGGCAGTCTTGTCAATGACCGCACCTGGAGTGAAGTCTATCGTCGAGGTTTGCAGGAAGTGGGTGAGGATCTGGGTGGTACAGTGTTTACGGCCGCTGAACAGGTCAACCCTGAAGGCAACCGCAGTTGGCGGGCCTACATCAAACGACCCACATTGTTCCGTGAGGTGGCCGATCTGACCATTCCCGCCATATTCATCAATGCCGCCGCGGACATTCGTCCGAATTGGCCAACCCGACAGTTGGCTGAGTTGCTGCCCAACGGTCACTACGTTGAAATCCCGGAAGCCACCCACCATATCTGGCGGACCCATGCTGAGGAACTCCGGCGGGAGTTACGTCAAGCCATCTCGCGTATCAGGAAATACTCCGGTTCCTGAATCTTATGAGACTTCCCCGACTTCTGAGTCTATGTTTCCCGCTGACAGTCAGTTATGGGCGGCAGGCTTCCGTGGTAGATTCACAGTACAGTTGCCCCCTGGAAATGTCATTCCTTTACCGGTAAGAGCGGAGGCTGTGCCAGACAGGTACCTTTCCCATCTCATGGTATTAAGCTTGAATCCAGACAGAAAACTGATTAGCACCGTCCTCTCTCTGCAACAACCTGGAGGCTAAGTATGAAATTGGGTACATTCATGATGCCGGTTCATCCTCCCACCAAGGATCGCACCCTGGCTTTTGAGGAGGATGTCGAGTTCGTCATCCGTGCGGATCAGTTGGGCTTCACGGAAGCCTGGATCGGACAGCACAATACGCTGGCGTGGGAACCCATCCCGTCGAACGACGTATTTATCGCCCATGTCCTGCCCCAGACCCGGAACATTCGTCTGGGACCGGGTGTCACGCTGGTGCCTCATCACCATCCCACCAACATCGCCCTGCGCCTGGCTTATCTGGATCACCTTTCACGGGGCCGCATCAATTGTGGTTTTGGCCAGAGCGGTGTGCCCACGGACTGGACCATGTACGATCTGCCTGATCCCAGAACCCAGGGCCTGATGACGGTAGAAGGCATCGATTTGGTCCTCAAACTTTGGGAAGCGGAAGCACCGTTTGATTTACAGGGAGAATACTGGCGTATCAAGGTGGAACACACCAATCCTGAAATGGGTATTGGAACGATGCTCAGGCCTTACCAGAAGCCTCATCCTCCTATTGCCATGAGCATCATCAAGCGCGACTCCATGGCCGCCCGCATGGCGGGGCAACGGGGATACATCCCGATAAGCACCAACCTGGTACCGGTCGAAACGGTGGCCAATCATTGGGCCACCTACTGCGCAGGAGCGGAGGAGGCGGGACAATCTGTCCCTGACCGTAGTCTGTGGCGGGTATCCCGCAGCATTTACGTGGGCGAATCGAATGATGAGGCTTGGGATCACACTCGCAACGGCGCCTTTGCCGGTTCTTTTGAGTATCTGTTGACTCTGATTCGGTCGGCCGATTCACTGGACATTACCAAGAAATCACCAGATATTCCCGATGACCAGATTACGCCTGACTACATCCTGGAGAATCTGTGCATCATAGGAGACGTCAAATCGTGCATCCAACAGCTGGAAGAACTATGGGATGCCACAGGCGGATTCGGTACCTTGCTGATGATCGCGCACGATTGGGATGACAAGGAGAAGTGGCTTAACTGTATGGACCGCTTGGTTCATAAGGTCCTGCCGGCGTTGCCTGACATCTGAATGTCCTGGGCATTCGCTCGTGTCATCTGTGGTTGGATGTCCCGAGCACACCACTGCTGTTAGCTGCGTACCCCATGACCCTGACTGAAGCCTGGGCTATGACCGTAGAGGTAGTCAAACGGTACACCACATCCAGCAAGGTACCTCTCGTAGTAAGCTTTGACGGCCGCAGCGGCACCGGAAAGTCCACGCTGGCGTCCTGGGTGGCTGAGAAAACATGTGCCGTCATCGTGCCACTGGACGACTTCTTCGCAGCATCCATCCCCAATGCTGAGTGGGACCGGATGACTGTCGAGGAACGCGGGATGAACGTCTTCGATTGGCCAAGAGTCCGCTCCGAGGCGATCAATCCGTTGCTCGCCGGGAAGGTAGCACGCTGGCATCCGTTCGACTTCGAAGCCGGACAGCGAGCTGATGGAACGTACGGGCTGACAACCAGTGTGACTGAGATTGAACCAGCCTCGGTCATCATCATTGATGGTGCTTACTCCTCAGGACCGCAGCTTGCCGACCTGGTCGGTCTGACGGTTCTGGTCGAAGCACCGGAGGAGGAGCGGTGGGCCCGACTTGCCCGCCGGGAGGAAGCGGAGTTTCTCGCCCAGTGGCACGCTCGCTGGACGGCTGTGGAAGACTTCTACTTCTCAAACGTTAGACCCAGAAGCTCGTTTGACTTGATCGTAACCACCTAGCTGAGGCAATCATTGAGGCTGTGGAAAGGTCTGCAACCAAGCCGGAGACATCAAGGCAGTGCCGGTGGATGATGGGGCCGAAAGTCTTTCAGCTTCATCCATGCGGTGGCGAAGGGGCCAATGGTAATGGCTGCAGCGGTCATATCTGAGTGACTGAACGGTACCTGCACCGTTACTCTACAGACAGCTATGAATTCTTGTGATGTGACCCTGCCACACTGCCTGAATGCAAGCTTTGGCCATGATATATTTTTCCAATCAATATGTTGTAAACTATATTAAAAGTTGAATTACTATATATATTCTGTAGTTAATCAACCTACATGGTGGGAGGATACAGGTCAGTGTTTGGTTCCAGACTGAGGCTGGCGCGGAAAAAGGCGGGACTATCGATGAAAGCTTTAGCAGAGCGTCTGTCGCCGCCTCTTACCGCACAGGCCATAAGCAAGTATGAACACGGCAAGATGCTGCCCAAATCAAGTGTCCTGGTTCAACTGGGTAGGGAGCTTGATGTTTCTCTGGATTTCCTGCTGGGCGGGCAGATTGAAAAACTGACGGATATCGAATTCCGCAAACGGGCCGGGACTACCGTTCAGGATCAGGCCCGTGTTGAATCCATCGTGATTGAACAGTTGGAAGATTATTTCACCATCGAGGAAATCCTGGGGCTACCACCTGCCCCGGATCCATTTGCTAATCTCTCCTCCAGGGCAATCTCAGACTGGTACGAAATTGAAGAGAAAGCCTCGTGGCTGCGCAAGAAATGGGCCGTAGGCGACGGACCCATTGCCAACATGATCGAGTTGCTGGAAACCAGGAACATGAAGGTAGTGGAAGCGGACTTGCCTAAACGTTTCGACGGTATGGCCTGTGCTGTCCAGCGTGCAGGGAACCAACCCCAAACCCATGTTGTAGTGGTTTCCAGCAATACCACCATAGAGCGCAAACGCTTTAATCTGGCCCATGAAATAGCCCATCATGTGGTACCTGTAAAGAACAATAGGGAAATTCCTCAGGAAAAAGCCATGCACCGTTTTGCAGCAGCTTTTCTTGTGCCCGGAGATGACCTGAAGACTCATGCAGGGGAAACTCGACAGTCGGTTTCCTACCGGGAATTGATTGCACTGAAGTGGTTGTACGGTATATCTGCTTCAGCCATGTTGATGCGTCTGGGTGACGTTGGTATTTTGCCTCAGTCAACAGTTCAGTATGCCTTCCGTACTTACGCCCGTACCTGGCGTTCCTGCGAGCCGGAGCCTCTTTCCCGTGGTGAGGGGCAAGGGGTGTTGGAGAGACCTTGGCGTTACAAGAATCTTGTTTGGCGTGCGCTGGGTGAAAAGCTGATCTCACCCGTCCGCGCGGCACAGATGTTGCATTGTTCCCTGGATGAAATTGCCCAAGGTCTGCGTCCGTGACCTCCGGATGCCTGTTGTCTTATAGATTGCAAGAAGGGTGGCCTCTTACCCGTCCTTACCAGGTTAACGTACCAAATCCTGGTACCTCTGCCCATCCGTCAGGATGAGGTATTGAACTTCCATGTCAATGATTGGCGTCAGTTAGATGTCGGTGGACTTGAGACTTTCGATTTGCCTCCTGCGGCCGTGGCTGAAGCCATAGCCCTCAAAAGCCAATATCCGCGACTTTCTGCCAATGACTGCTTTTGTCTGAGTTCGACACTTTGTTTCGAGAACGCTATCCTGATCACGGGAGACCGGTTGCTACGAAGCGTTGGAGCACAGTTGCATCTGTGTGTATACGGGGTTTTATGGCTTACCGATCAGTTGCAGGCCATGGGTGCTTGTAGTAAGGAACTACTGATCACAGCCTTGGAATACTGGCGGAATGATCCCACGGTATTTCTGCCTCTGGATGAGATCAATATCCGGTTACATAGCCTGGAATAGAAAGGATGTCGCTACTTCCCAGCTGGCACGTGCGCAAAGACCGGTACTTGGTTACGTCTCTGGGGATAGAACGAGCGCTTTGGTTCCTTCAACTGATAGGTGACAGTACCAGACTGGATTCGCGCTTGTAGGCAGGCGATATTTTTGTTGTAGCACGACGGACCTATCAATCAGCCCTCATTAATAGGGGAATAGCTGGCTAGTGCCCGGGTCTACGGCGAAGGCCAAGGCATCGAAACTCATCTGCATGAGACAAAAACGAACTTCTGCAGAGTCTGGATCGTGCCAAAGGTTTCGAAATTCGTGGGGGTCCTGTTCCAGATCGAACAATTCGCCCAGTTGATGGCCGTGATAGTTCACCAGCTTGTGCTGGTTTGTGCGAATCATGGTGCCGTAACTGCCTCTTCTGCCAGAGTCTTTCCTTGACTGCCACGAACTATAGAACTCTGAACGCACATACTCTCGATGGGAATTCAGTTCACTGTCCCCTGTCAAAAAGGAAACCAGACTGTGTCCAGGCATATGGTCAGGTATGGATAGATCGGCCAGTTCCCGTAATGTCGGTACCAAATCCACCAGCTCAACCAAGGCGTCACTGACGACACCAGCCTGGAAACGTGCAGGGCAGGACAGGATGAGAGGCACCCGTACCAACCCTTCGTAGAAACGACAGCCCTTGCGCCACAGGCCGTGATCCCCAAGCATTTCACCGTGATCCGACATGAAGATTACGAGAGTGTTCTCGCGTTGTCCCGTCTCTTCCAGTGCCTGGAGCATACGTCCTACATTCTCGTCGATCAAGGCAATCATGGCGTAGTAGGCAGCTCGATTTTCACGAGCCAGAATCAGGTCCGGACGTTGTACTGAAGTCTGGAAATCCATGGCTTCGAGTGCGGCTTGTGCCTGCAGATCACTTTCATGAAAAAGTGGTTCGGGCAGGGAAGCGACGTCAAACCGGGCTCGATAGTCGGTAGGTGGGTCAAAGGGGGTATGGGGATCGAAGGGATTGACACTCATCAGCCAGGGACCGGCGTGTTCCCGGCGCATGAACTCTATCGCCTTGTCTGCACAGAAGGTGGTTTGATGGTATTCCGCGGGAATGGGATCCTGTGCAGCCCGCAGAGCCACTAGATTCTCCCCCTTTTCCTCCAACCAAACCCGGTAGGCATGCTGATCTCCCCAGTCGTCGTAAGGGGAATGACTCCAGTGAAAAACACGATAGCCATCATCCCGGGGACGTCGCTCACTGGCAAATACCCGATCGCTACCTTCCTGAGTACCAGACTTCACGTGTTGGTACGCTCCCGCCAGATGCAGTTTGCCCACCAATCCACAATCGTATCCGGCCTGATCACGCAGCGTCTTGGGGATGAGTTCGGCCCCTTCGGACCAAGCGTCATTATCATTCCGACAGCCATGGACGGTACTGGGATAGAAACCCGTCAGAAAGCTGGAACGGCTGGGGGTACAAATGGGGCTCTGGCAATACGCACGTCCGAAGGCGACACCTTCGGCACACAGTTGGTCAAGGTGGGGAGTCTGCACATAGGGATTACCCAGAGCCCCTATCGTGTCCCAGCGTTGCTGGTCCGTGCAGATCCATAGAATGTTCGGTGGATTCACAGAACCTCTTTCCAGCAGTATGGCGGATTTCTCATGGTGCCTACGGTGTTAGTTGCCCGTAAGGTTTTCATGACTGTTGGCTACGAAGACAAATTTGCAGTGGCGTCTTCTGTGAAGACAGGTTCATGAATCCCAGGTTGAAAAGATGGTCCCAGGGGTCAAGCTTCTTGCATCATGCCATGAATAGTACGAGTTGTCGGGCCACGATAGGGTCGAGACAGGCCCAATTTTCACGGCAATCTCTGAGTCAGTTGCGCAGGAGGAGACTACTATGCCAAAATCCGCCGCGCTACTTCCCGTGCGTCATCCATGGAATCCACCAGATGCTGTGCGGGAACATGCCGTAATACCTGTAGACCGTTCAGGGTGATGGCTGGCTGTCCCACAAGACCCATCACGATGAGGTCGGTATCTTCAGCGATTCCTGTATCGATCAGCTGCTCAACTACCAGCGCTGCGCTGTCATCCATATATACGGTCTCGGAAAAGTCGAGAATAACGACTTCATGTTGCTGGATATCCAGACTGATCATGTTGATCAGTTTGATGGAGGAAGCCACCGTAAAACTGCCTCTGAGTTTCAGCAGTCCCACCCGGGCCGAGAACTCGTCCTGCTCGTCCCCATCTTCCTGCCGGGTCAGGAAACTCTGGTCCAGCAGGGGTACCGAAATCACACTATCCAGTTCCAGACGTTCAAACTGCCGTGCACTGGCCATACCGGCGGCAATCAGACCTATGGCCACTGCTGTCACCAGATCCAGAAATACCGTGAGACCCAACGTGATGACCATGACCACCAGATGTTCCCGCTGCACATGCAGGATGCGGGCGAGAAATCGCCAATCGATAATGTCCCAGCCCACCTTCATCAGAATGCCGGCCAGAACGGCATGCGGGATCATCCTGACGTAGTCCCCCAAGCCCAGAACCAGGGCCAGCAGGATGGCTGCCCGGATGGCCCCTGAGACCTGAGTCTGTCCCCCAGCCCGTATATTCACGACTGTGCCCATGGTGGCACCTGCACCCGGCAAACCCCCAATCAGCCCTGCCAGGGCATTACCGATACCTTGACCTATCAGTTCCTGATTCGGGTTATGGCGCGTTCGCGTCATGGAATCAGCTACCAGGGACGTAAGCAAGCTGTCAATGGAACCCAGCAGGGCAATGGTTATCGCGGGTTGCACGGCACGCACCAAGGCTCTGCCGGACAGATCCGGCAACCGTAGATTCGGCAAACCGGTGGGTACTTCACCAATTATAGGTGTGCCCCGTAACCACAGGACTCCCAGCAGTGTCCCCGCGATCAGGGCGGCCAACACGGGAGGTATGAACTTCCGGGCCTGACTGGGCCACAACACGCCCACAATCAGGGTGACAGTGGCAATAGCCAGCGCATTGAAATTAGCGTTGGCCAAGGCCTCGGGCCAAGCCCGAATGGCTCCCATGGGTCCCCCTGTGGCCACGGGAGCTCCCAGAAAGGGCAAAGTCTGAATCAAAATGATGATAATGCCAATGCCGGACATGAATCCGGATATCACGGAATACGGGGTAAAGGACACGAAGCGCCCAATACGCATGGCACCCAGCAGTATCTGTATCAGGCCTGCCATGATGGCGATCGTGAAGGCTTCGGGCAGACTCTGCGCATGGCTCGTGACGATTACGGCCATGGCTACGGCCATGGGACCGGTGGGCCCGGAGATCTGTGACCGTGTTCCTCCAAACACGGCCGCGAAGAAACCTACGGCGATGGCTCCGTACATCCCGGCCAGAGCTCCCAGACCGGAAGCCACCCCAAAGGCCAGTGACACCGGCAGTCCCACCACGGCCGAGGTGATGCCACCAAACAAGTCTCCACGGAATTTTTTTAAGTCGTAGCTCATGACTGATAGTGGCTACGAATGTGCGTAAGTCACGGATCCAGCAAAATATATAATTCGCCTAGAAGCCATTATAAGAAGGAATTTTATTTTCGGCGAACCCTTTTTGAGGGCAGCCTCTACCGGGATAGATGAGTTCATGCCACCTGTCGCCGCTACTTAAAATAGCGGGCAACACCAGCGAGGAGACATGGATCACCGGTACTGCCACCTCGAATATTCGCCGCGTAGAGTTGAGGCCTCGTTTGCCCGCGACCACCGGATAAACGTCCTGCCGTGGTCTAGCCAAAGCTCACCCCCTTTCCACAGTCAGGTTACACGGGGACTTCCGTCACAGTTTCCTCAATGCCGTGGAGCCATAACCGTTCACAGGTGTAGTCCCGGGACAGGCAAGCTTCCTGAGGCCTCACCTTGAACACTCAGGCCAGGTCTCATGCAGCGGTCAGTTCGGCTCACGATTGCAACTATGCCAGAGCTCTCTCTTCCGTCTTAACAACGTAACCGCAACATCTGATTCCCACCCTTCTGAAACTCGTAGTCAACCGATTCAAGGGCCACCTCGCATCCCTGTGATCGGAAGAATTCCATTACGCCCTGCACATGGGGTGAGGGCAAACCGCCAAGCTGCAACAGGGGGAAAATACGGGCTTCGGACGCAACCCGCAGCATCTCCTGGATAGCCCTGATGTGGAAAGCCAGATCAAATTCCCGACTGTACAGAAAAAGAAAATGGGAAGAAAGAGCCAAATCAAACGTCAGATCATGAAAAGGCAAGTCGGGCAAGGACGCGTCCAGGTAGCGTCCTTCGGCCTTGCCTTGCGGATAGTCCGCCAGAAATTTGTGCAATGCCTTCATCCGGCGCCGACCCAGAGCGTTTATGGATGGAACATAGGTCCAAACGAAGTCGTCCCGGTTCTGACGGACCTGGTCCATCATTTCATCGAAGATCTCTTCTCCCTTTTGCCGGATGGCGGACACCGAAAAAGCGTACAGGGGATCAGCGGAAACAACCTCATGGCCATGGACAGTCATTTCGGCATTGAAGCTGGCAGGACCGTCTCCACATCCCAATATGCGGCCCTGCAGATCCGTCTCGGCAAGACTGAACATCCCCCGATATTCAGCCAGGTTTCGTCCCCATGGCACTACCCTGTCGATCGTAAAAGGCATTGTCGGTTTTCCTTCAGACTTCCCGGCAATACCATACACCCATCACCGGCATTTCATCCGGTTTCCGGTATCGATAGCCACCTGTCACGTAGCGGAGGGATACAGTCAGTCTGTCAAATTACCCCTACCCGCGGGAAGGGACACCATCCCACTTTATCCCTTCATGCCGGTCAGGGTAATTCCTTCAATAAACTGTCGTTGCGCGAAAAAGAACACCACAACGATAGGAATTGTGACCAGCGTAGCCGCTGCCATCATCAGATCCCATTGGGTGCGATACTGTCCGCGAAAGGCGGCCAGGCCCACGGATAGGGTGTACTTGTTTCCATCCGTCAGATAGATCAGTGGCCCCAGAAAGTCATTCCACACAAAGAGAAAGGTAAACAGGGCTACCGTCACCAGGGCGGATTTAGCCAGGGGTAACACAATCCGGGCATAGATCTGCAGTTCCGAGGCCCCGTCAATCTTGGCGGCGTTGGACAGATCTGCCGGAATCGTCATGAAGAATTGACGCAAAAGAAAAATGAAGAAAGCATTGCCCAGAAAATCGGGCACAATCAGGGGCTTGAAACTGTTAACCCAACCCAGTTTACTGAACATCAGGTACCGCGGAATCAGGGTAACCGGGTAGGGAATCATCATGACCGCCAAGGTCACGATAAACCAGAAATCCCGGCCCCACCAGCGGAGCCGGGCAAAAGAATAGGCTACCAGGGAGCATGAGAGCAGAATGCCCATGGTCGACATCACCGCGTAGTACAGGCTGTTGCGCGTAAAGAGCAGGTAATGGAACGAGGGATTCTGCCAGGCCCGTACATAGTTTTCCCATACGATCGGCTTGGGCAGCCAGATTAGGGGATAGACAAAGATCTGTTCCTTGGGTTTGAGGGAGGTACTGAGCATCCAGGCCAGAGGCAGCAGGAATAAGCAAGCCGTCAGTACCAAGGTACCCAGCACCACTGCGCGGACCATCAGATTTTTCGCGCGCAAACCCATCCGGGGGCTGGGTCGGTTCAGGGAAGTGGCCGGTATTTGCAAGGTTCAGGTTCCCCTTGGATTCAGGGTTTGGCCCGTTCAAATTCGTAATATACCCAGTGGCGCGATGTGGCCATTACAATGGCGGTCAGGGCCAGCACAATGGCAAAGAGTACCAACGCGAGGGCGGAGGCATATCCCATCTTAAAGAACTTGAACGCCTGATTCCACAGGTAATACACATAGAAAAGGGTGGACCATACAGGTCCCCCTTCCGAGATGATGTAGACCTGGGCAAAAATCTGGAAAGCCGCAATGATGCCCACCACCAGATTGAAGAAGATGGTGGGGGAAAGCATGGGTAACGTAATAGAGCGAAACTTGCGTCCCATGGTGGCGCCGTCAATTTCGGCGGCTTCGTACAGATGCGCCGGAATCGCCTGCAAGCCCGCCAGGAAAATAATGGTGGTGGGACCGATACTCCACAGACTCATCAGAATAAAGGCCGGTTTTGACCAGTTGGGACTGGTAAGCCACGGTGGGCGAAACAGGCCGAGACGGCCCAGCAGGTCATTGATCAGGCCATACTCCGGATTGAGTAGCCAGGCCCATACCACGGACGCAGCCACCACCGGCACAATCGAAGGCAGGAAGAAAACAGAGCGGAAGAACCAGGCAAACGAGACGGTCTGATTGAGCAAGAGGGCCAGCCAGAGAGCCAGAGTCAGGGAGAGGGGTACAGAGAATACAGAGTAAAACGCCGTGTTGTACAGGGCCTTGACAAACAGTTCATCTGCAATCATGGTGCCGTAGTTTTCCAACCCTACGGGACGCGGTGGCAGGATGACGGTATATTTGGTGAAACTGTAATACACCGCGGATCCAACTGGATAGGCGGTCAACAGCAACAGACTCAACAGCCAGGGTGCGGCAAAAGCATACCCTGTCAGGTGTTCTCGCATGTGGCGGGTCAGCATAGTGTGATCCCCGAAATGCCTCTACCCTCTTGCCTGCAACATGTCCAATTTCACTTTCCGCCATGCAATTGGGAGGTCAGGCGGCACTGCCTGCCTGTGTTCACCGGGTGACGCACAGACCGGCTCCCAGCCGAGCGCGGCCACAAGACAGAATCCCAGATGCGGGAACGGAAATTCCCGGTACTCCCGTGGGACACAGTTTTCAACCGCGCGTGCCACTCTGGATTATCGAGTTGACACACGCGGTTGGTACAACAGACAGGAACTAGGCCGCCAAAGCGTCGTCAAGTTCTTTTTGAGTCAGTTCCTGCGCCTCGGCGAGAGCTTCTTCGGGTGTCTGCAATCCCCGCACAACATTGTCCCGGGCGTTGTTCAGGCTCTGGCGCCAGAAAGTGCGCACCGGCATCTTGGGTTCATACCGGCCATAGTTGAGGGCATCGTTGTAGGTCTTCCAGTTGGCACGGTTGGCCTCGTCATCGGGCAACGCATCCGGGAAGATATCGGTCTGATCCTTGCGGGAGACCATGTCCGCCGCGTACGGCACCCATTGGGCAATGCCATCTATCGCCATGAAGGTACAGAATTCGAAGGCCGCATCCGGATTGGGACTGCCCAAAGGCAGTACACAGGCGGATCCCTGGTTGATGGTAGAGTTGCTCGCGCCATCACGATAGGGCAGGGGCCACACGGTGTAGTTCAGATCCGGGGCGTATTCCTGCTTGGCCGACATGGACCAGCTACCCTTGAAGGTGATGCCGAAGCGGTTCTGCAGGAAGGGATCATCTGCGGTGTCACCACCGCCCAACCCTTGGCGGAAACGCTCAATCACTTCACCATCGTACTGCTGTGCATACTGCTGAATCCACGCAAAGGCGGCGATATTTTCGTCCGTAACGGCGGTGATTTTGCGGTTTTCCTCATCGTACCAGCGGCCGCCGGCCAGCCAGCCCAAAATGTCCACACGGGATACCCACGGGAAGAAACCGATGCGTTCATAACCGCTGGCGGCATCGCCAATGGTCAAGGCCTCAGCCCACTCATCCACCTGGGACCAGGTCTCAGGTGGACTGGACGGATCCAGCCCTGCCTCCATGGAGGCATCCGTGTTGAGCCAGGCCGCGTAGGTACCCGACTCGAAGGGCAACGCATACGTGGCGCCGTCCCACACCACTTCCACTACCGCAACATCAAACCAGTCATCCAGGTTGACACGGTCCGAACTGGCGATGCGATCATCCAGGGCCAACACGCCACCCCGTACGGCAAACTCAATGGTCGTACCGCGGCCAATGATCGTGAAGTCCGGGGGTTCTCCCGCCGGTATGGCCGTCAGGAGTTTGACATTCAGTTCGCCCCACGGGACGATCAGCATTTCCACGTGGATGTCGGACTGGCTCTCATTGAAATTGTCTACAATCTGGCCCTGAAACTCACCCCAGCGATCGGCCCAGAATGTCCAATAGGCAATCTGCTGTGGTTCCGCCATGGCGGCTGCCTCTTCACCCGTGGGAGCCGCGGCGGGCGGCACGCAGGCGGCCAAAAGAACACCGGCTGAAACTGCCCCTGTATATTGCAAGAACGAACGTCGCGAAAATTTTGTGTTCATGGCTTTCTCCTTGTTCCATGAGACATCATGTTCGTACTCCGGGATCCCTGTCTCGTCCTTTTGCTATCAACGCATACCAACTCTGACCGAACGGACGGAACCGACGAGTGTGTAATCCTAATCGGCAGGCGAAAATAGTGCAAACAGGATTCAGGCGGTGCACCTGTCCGTTAAGGCAAGAGGCTCTTTGTTTCCCAACAGGGAGCATTGGCGAACAGCCTCTCCGGGAAAAGCCCGATGCCGAGGATCCGCGCGCGATGGCGATTCTGCAAGCCAACCAGTGGACTTGACAGGGCCAGAGTATAGATCCCCTGGACCGTTGGGCTACGGCCCAGGAGGGATGACAGATACCTCTCTGAAATGTCTGACAACGACATTGCGCGGAAGGAACAAGAGTTTTTGCGTTCCCTTACCGTTCCCGCTGCGTTACATACAGATCGTAGGGAGATCCCTTCCAGCTGTCTTCTGAACCTATGTCATCCCGGGTGCAGTTCAGCCACGCGACGAGACGCTCTTTCATGCGCCGCAGTACATGCTTATAGCCGAGGTCTTCTGCCAAGTTGCGCAATTCCCCCGGATCACTGGCCACATCATACAGTTCATCTTCGGCCCCGGGATTGTATACATATTTCCAGTTCCGGGTACGCACCATGCGCTGGGTAAACAGGGCGGACTCATACCCATGGAATTCCGCAAACACATCATCGGGCCAGTCCGCGGGAGTTTCGCCGTGCAGCAGAGGAGTAAGGGAACGACCATCCAACTCGGCTGGGGCCTCTGCACCACCCCATTCCAGCAATGTCGGCATCAGGTCAACCAGATTGACAAAGGCATCGCAGTGTGACCTCTCCTCGGTGACACCCGGCCAATGAATTAGCAGTGGGATGCGGTAGGTTTCATCATACATATACATGCCCTTGTTGAACAGCCGGTGACTGCCCACCATGTCACCGTGATCACTGGCAAAAATCACAATGGTATCCTCGGCCATTCCCAGGGCCTCCAGCCGCGCCAACACCTTTTGAATCTGATCATCAATAAACGTGCAATAACCCCAGTAATGGGCGATGACCCGTTGCCAGTCAGGCCAGGTCAAATGACTGGCGTTCCAGCGCAACATTTCCTTCTGCTGAATCAGTGGTTTGCCGGCGAAAGTTTCTTCAAAATTGCTCCAGCGTTCCACTGAATCCGGGTCATACATTGTGTCGTAGGGAGCCGGTACACTGTAGGGGAAATGGGGACCAAAGAACGAGGTAAAAATCATAAATGGCTGGTCCCGGGTCACCTGCTCTTCCAGCAAGGCCATGGTCCTGTCCGCTGCCCATGCCTCCTGCAACTGTTCGGCTGGCAGTTGAGAGCGACCACAAAAAGGAGCCGAGCCGCCCCATTCCAGCCGTTGCACTTCCCTGGCCCGATCCGCTTCCAGGCCCAGGTTTCTCTTTTCCCTTGCATATTGTGAGTCTGCGGCAAAGGACCGAAACCCCCAATGAGTCGGATTATCTTCAGCCGGAAGATGCCACTTGCCCACATGGTGCACGTCATAGCCGCTGCGATCCAGTAGCTGGGTGTAACCCACATGGTCCAGCAGTTGCCGATTAAAGACCCCGTTGAAATTGCCCATGTTGGCCAATAGGCCATGGTTATGGGCATAGAGTCCTGTCAATAAGGAAGCGCGGGCGGGGGAACAAAGCGAAGTGGGGGTGAAGGCATGCGAGAACCGCATGCCCCGCGCTGCCAGTCCATCCAGGCCGGGTGTTCGTACTACAGGCGCTCCATTGCAACCGACCGCATCATAGCGGTACTGATCCGCGAAGAGAAAGAGAATATTGGGTCTGGCGCTATTCATATTGATGGCAACTTCCAGGGGATCTTGGACAAGACTTGGTTTCAGGTAAAGGCAGTCCTTCGGGTTTCACCGGTTGTGGGCAAGGGACGGTTTTGGGGTCTGCCGTCAGCCCTTGATCCCCGTGAAGACAATGCCCTGGATGAAACGTTTCTGCGCCACGGTAAACAGTACCAGCAGGGGCACCATGCTCAGGAAAGATGCGGCCATCAGCAGATGGAGTTGGGGCAACACGCCTTCCGAGCCCTGGAAGAACTGCAGGGCCAGGGCCAGGGTCCTCTTGGATGGCGTATTCAGGAAGATCAGCGGTTCCAGGAAATCGTTCCAGCGGGCCCGGAATTCAAAGATGGCCACAATCGCCAAAGCGGGCATAGAGAGAGGCAGAATAATGCGGTAGAAGACCTGGAGCGAATTGCACCCATCCATGCGCGCTGCATCTTCCAATTCAAAGGAGATGGTCATAAAGAACTGGCGCAACAGAAAGACGTAGAACGGTCCCAGGAAGAACGCCGGTACCACCAGCGGCTTGAAGGTATCAATCCAGCGCAGCTTGCTGAACAGGATGAACTGGGGGATCAGGGTTACCTGGCTGGGCAGCATCATGGTACTGAGCAGAATGATAAAAATGACATCCCGACCCCGTGCCCGCAGACGGGCGAAGCCATAGGCCGCCAGCGAACTGGCAAACAGCTTGCCGACTATCGAACCCACACTGACAAAAACACTGTTGCCCACATAGGTCCAGAAGGGCCAGAAGGTCATGACTTGACGGTAGTTTTCCCACTGAATTGGTTCGGGGATCCACTGGGGAGGAAAGAGATATACATCCATCTGCTGCTTCAGGGAGGTGGATATCATCCAGAAAAAGGGGATGCATATGACCACTGCCCCCAGTACCAGCAGCAGGTAGGTAAAGAAATGTTCAAGACGCAGGGCTGTTGTCCTGCTCGTGCCTTGGACAACAGACACGGCTATTCCTTTTGTCGTTCCTGATAGAACACCCACATAGGCGAGGACTTGAATACCAACAGGGTCAGAATCAGCACAATCACCAACAGGACCCAGGCCATAGCCGAGGCGTATCCCATGTACAGGTATTCAAACGCATTTTCGTACAGATAATAGTTGTAGAACAGGGTGGAGAAATTCGGTCCTCCGCTGGTCATGACATAGGCCGGGGTGAATTCCTGGAAGGACGCAATGAGGCCCATCACCAGGTTGAACAGAATCACTGTGCTCAACAAGGGCAACGTAATAAACCAGAAGCGTCGCCAGCGGGAAGCGCCATCGATTTCTGCCGCTTCATACAGTTCACTGGGTATGCCCTGCAGGCCCGCGAGGTAGATCAGCATGCTGCCGCCCACGCCCCACAAACTCATGAGGGCAATGGCCGGCAGGGACCAGTGTTCATCAAAGAGCCACGCCGGTCCCTGGATGTTCACAAAGGACAGTAGCGTGTTGAGAATGCCGAATTCAGGATTGAAAATCCACATCCACAGCAACGCCACGGCCACCCCGGACACGACGGAGGGCAGGTAGTAGACGGTGCGAAAAAATATGATGCCGCGCACTTTTTGATTCATGAGCAGGGCGATACCCAGCGCCAGTACCAGGCTAATTGGCAGGTGCATCACCACATACAGGCTTGTCACCTTCAGGGACTGCCAAAACAGTTCATCCTGTATCAGGTCATGGAACTTGCCCAGACCCACCCACTTCGGGGCCCGGATAATGTTGTATTCCGTGAAACTGAAATAGAGGGAAGCCAGAATAGGCCCAATGGTGAATACCAACAACCCAATGCATACAGGCGAAATAAACAGGTAGCACTCAAGCGCTTCCCGCCGGGTCAGATTCCGACCCCGGGAAGCCATAAGACGTCCAATCACAAGTCAGTTCCTTCGTATTAAGGGTTTTTGTGCCGGTAACTGCCTGGACCGGACTCCGGTCCAGGCATCCCCTGCAAGAGGGGCAGATCTAGTCTGGCTGCCCGACAGGGAAATCCGAGGTAAGTGTGCCGACTTTGGGTACTGCCCCCTCTAACCGTCCAGAATTTCCTGGGCTTTCTGGGCCATATTGCGGGCGGTATCTTCCGGTGTCTGCTCACCCGTCATCAGCTTGTCCATCTCGGGATTGAACGCCTTGTTGCGCACCTCCGTCCACTGGGCAAAGTAGAAGTCCCGGTTGCGCGAATACGACATGGCATCTACCCGGATCTTGTGGCGGGGCGGTGCCCCCTCCAGTTCCAGGAAGGTGGAAGAGTTGGACCATTTCAGCATGATGGGTGCGTTCAGGCCATCCATGGCATACATCTCCTGGGCCCGGTCCTTGATGTGATAGGCCGCATGGGACCAGGCGGCGTCCGGATTCTGCGCTGTCTTGGGGATTACGATTCCCCCCGCCAGATGCGAGGTCGCCTGGTGCATATCCTGGGGCAGGTGGGCCAGATCCCAGTTGAACGCATCAATCTTGCGGCGGGCATTTACCGCCCACGTACCGGTGATCTCCATACCAATCCGGCCCGAATTCCAGCCGCCTTCAAAACCGGCTGCCTCCCCGGCCGTCGGGGCCACCTGGTGGGTGTGCACCAAATCCTGGTGCCAGCGGCAGGTGGCTACCATGGCTTCGCTGTCCAGCGTACAGGTCGTGGGGTTGTATACCTGATCAAAGAGATCACCACCCCGGGCCCATAACTGTACCTGCCATACCATCCACCAGTAGGCATTGGTGGATCCGAAAGTCCGGTCAATGCCCTCACCCGCGGTCATGGCCTGGGCCATGGTGACCCAGTCGTCATAGGTCCAGGTTTCTGCGGGATACTCCAGTCCGGCTTCTTCCAGCATGTCCATGTTCAGATAGGCCGCCATAACATTGGGGCCAATCACGGTCGCAAACATGCCGTCATCCATGGTGTAGATGTCGAACAGTTCCGTCATGTAATGGGCATCATCCAGGAAGTTCTCTTCGGCATTGAAGTATTCGGTCAGCGACAATAACACGTCATCGGCCCATAGCGTGGGGAAGAACTGCGTACCTGTACGCAGATTTTCCGGCGGGTCCCCGGAAGCGATCCAGGCAAACAGCTTCTGGGCATAATCAGAGAACGGGAACCCAAGATTCTCGATCTCGATGCTCGGGTCCTCTTCCCTATGGGCAGCAGCGATATTCTCGTAGAGAGTCAATTCCTCGGTGTTACCCCATCCAGCAAAGCGGATGCGCACGGGCTCTGCTACCGCGCCTTCATCCGTGCCTGCAGGAGTGGGCATAGGGACGGCACAGGCGGCCACCACTGTGCCTACACTCAACCAGGACAAACCCTGCAAGAACCTTCTGCGGGAAAGTTGCATTTGGGCCATTTCCTGCCTCCATGGTTTTGATTTCGCGCCCTGAATCTTAGCAAATAACACGGTTCCCGGAAACCGGTCGGATTTCCGGGAACACGCTTGTCGGATTTCGCGTCTCAAGGGGCCTGCCCTGCAACGAATGGCAGGACAGGCCCATATAACTTCCTTGCACCGCTTTACGGGTCCAGCTGCATTTATCCTGCCAGCAGTGCAAGGAAAATTCTGTGGGTGGAACTTCAGGCGTCGAGAATCTCCTGCGCCCTCTGGGCCATGTTACGGGCCGTATCTTCGGGTGTTTGCTCTCCCGTCATCAGCTTGTCCATCTCAGGATTGAACGCCTTGTTGCGCACTTCGGTCCACTGGGCAAAGTAGAAGTCCCGGTTGCGGGAGTAGGCCATGGCATCCACGCGTGCGGAGTGATGTGGGGGAGCCCCCTCCAGTTCCAGAAAAGCGGGAGAAGTAGCCCATTTCAGCATAATGGGCGCGTTCAGGCCATCACGCGCATACATTTCCTGGGCGCGATCCCCCTGATGGTACGCCGCGTGTGACCAGGCTACATCAGGGTGTTGGGCTGTCTTGGGAATCACGATGCCCCCGGCCGCATGGGCTGATGCCTGATGCTTTTCCCGTGGCAGGTGAGCCAGATCCCAGGCAAAGGCATCAATCTTGCGCCGAGCATTTACCGCCCAGGTACCGGTGATCTCCATGCCGATGCGGCCCGAGTTCCAGCCCCCCTCAAAGCCGGCGGTCTCACCGGCAGTCGGGGCTGCGCCATGAGTGTGTACCATGTCCTGGAACCACCGACAGGTCGCGACCATTTCCTCACTGTCCAGCAGGCATTGGGTCGGGTTGTATATGGCGTCAAAGAGATCTCCGCCACGAGCCCATAACTGGCTTTCCCAAACCATCCACCAGTAGGCATTGCTGGAACCGAAGGTTCTTTCCATACCCTCACCGCCTGTCATGGCCACGGCCATGGCGGTGTAATCGTCATAGGTCCAGTCTGCACCCGGATATTCGAGACCGGCCTCGGACAACATATCCATGTTCAGGTAAGCCGCCATGACATTGGGACCAATTACGGTGGCGAACATGTCGTTGTCCAGCGTATAGATGTCATACAGCACCGTCATGTATTGGGCGTCATCCAGCAGGTCCGGCATGCCATTGAAGTACTCCGTCAAGGGCAGCAAAACGCCATCTGCCCACAGCGTGGGGAAGTACTGGGTGCCAGTACGCAGGTTCTCCGGCGGATCACCCGAGGCTATCCATGAGAAGAGCTTCTGGGCATAGTCTGAGCCGGGGAATCCCAGATTCTCTATCTCAATACCTGAGTCCTCTTCCATGTGGGCGGCGGCAATAGTCTCATAAAGAGTCAACTCCTCCGTATTGCCCCATCCCGCAAAGCGAATATGGATGGGTTCGGCGGCGGGTGCCTCCTCTGCCGTACCGGTGGGTGCTGGCAGGGGCGCACAGGCAGCCACCACAGTTCCAACTCCGACCCACGACAGACCTTGCAAAAACCTGCGTCGGGAAATACGAGATGCAATCATGTTCTGCCTCCGTTGTCTGGTTTTGAGAATCGCATTGTAACAAAGGAATGCATGGGTTGAAATTCGTTTGAACAGATAACTTATGCAAAGTTCATGCCGTCCTTGTGTGATGAGTTCGCGCCCCCGCCGCTTCTACGGTCCTCCTTCACCCTCTTTGACATTCTTCCCTGTAGTCCTTCCTATTCTTCAGAAAACAAGAGGCACCATGGAAAACGCACGTCATAGTGCGAGTAACGCACTTTGTTTTCCCTAATCGGCCATGTATTCTGTTTGGTGGTGGCTAGGGAACTGCCATCATCATTCCAGGATAAGCCAGGCAGTTCCCATTCATTTCTATCCAGGGAATACAGCGAAGCGCGAGGATGTTCCCATGTTCAGATACAGATCCGTTATTGTCGGACTGACGGGTATTGGGGCTCGCCGTCCTGCTGAACCTCTGCAGATGCCCTTCTATGGGGCCAAGGCCCGTTCTCATGCCGCCGCCTACCAGCAACATCCCCAGACCGATCTGGTAGGCGTATGTGATCTGCGTCAGGAAGCCTTGGACGACTTTCGGGCCAACTGGGCTGATGAATGGCCTGATATGCACTATTACCAGGACTACCGGGAAATGTTGGCGCGGGAACAGCCCGACATTGTGAGTGTGGTCACGCCCGATCATCTCCATGCTGACATTACGGTGGATGCGATTCAGGGCAGTGCCCGGGCCATCCTCTGCGAAAAGCCCATCGCTACTACCCTGGAGGATGCGGACCGCATGATCACAGCCGCAGAGAAAAACGATGTTCTACTCTCCATCGAACACACCCGTCGCTGGAGTCCCGCTCTTCACACCGTACGGGCAATGATCCGGGAGGGCACCGTGGGGAAACTGCGCAATATTGTCGCCAATCTGTATGGGCCCCGCGCCATGCTGTTCCGGAATGGTACGCACTTGGTTGACACGATCTGTTTCCTGACTGAATCTGAGCCGGAGTGGGTCTTCGCCCAGCTGGAACCAGGCTTTGAGCACTTCAGTGAATACCAGGGGGATGGCGGCCATGATCCCAATACGGAACCCGCTGCCAATGCCTTCATTCATTTCACCAACGGAGTGGAGGCCTATTTTAATGGCGTAAAGTCAGCTTTCACCGGTTCCCAGCTAGAGTTGGTATGTGATGAGGCCCGCATTGAAGTCTCGGATCGTCAGACCACCCTGATCCGCAGTACGGGACACTTGGGTTGGTCGCGCATGGAGATTGTGCCCGACCAGGAATACATGCTGACCCATCAATCCGGAGCCGTGGCGGAACTGGTTCATGTCCTGGAACAGGGTGGGGATCTAATCTCCACAGGTCGCGAAGCCAGGAAAACCCTGGAAATTCTCTTGGCCATGCTGAAGTCCCACACGGGGGGTAACATCCGGATAAACCTGTCTCTGTCCTGAAACGACAGGTGTTCCCGGAACGGAATGCTGGCCAAGTCGCTGCCCTTCAATCTGGATCGCAGAGAGGGCTACTTGGCTTCCGCCACGGATTTGCTTTCGATTGAACGCTCCTGCCACTCTGCCCTACAATGGATAGGGATACCGGGAAAGGGGTTTTCCGGCCAGAAATCAAAGTTGCTTCCCAAGAGTACAAGGACCATTTCCATGACGAAATCCACCTTAATCCACGTGGGCGTCAGGGCGACCAATCTGGACCAGAGCATTCGTTTCTGGCGTGATGCCCTGGGTTTGACGGTCGTTTCCGCCACGGATGATTCCTACCTGCTGACGGATGGCTATCACAACTACACGGTATTCCAGCATCTCGGTCCGGATCGGCCTGAGCATGTCTCGGGCATGTTGGACTATCTGCACATCGGCGTGATGGTGCCGGATCTGCAGGAAGCGCTGCAGCGCTTTCTGGACATGGGCTTCAGCGAAATCCTGGATGATGTGGGCGAAGGACAACCCTATGATCCTGCGAATCCGCCCCAGCAGTCCTTCAAGGTGCATGACCCGGATGGCATTGTGGTAGATGTCACTGCCAGTTCGCAACAGTGGCCCGGAGTCACCTTACCCTGAATCCCGGGCGCTTCCAGCCAGGAACTGATCTTCTGCCCGACCAAACCAAGGATTGATCCCACATGAAGTTGGCAACTTTTATTCATGGCAGTGATCTTTGTACAGGGGCTGTCGTTGATGACACAGTCGTCGAACTCGCAGCAGCCTTGAAACTCAGTGGGCGTGGAGATCCGGTAGCAGCCAGTTCGGTAAAGTCTTTGCTGGCAGGCGGTCCCGACAGTCTTGGAGCCGCCCAAGAGGCTGTGCAATGGGCCCAGGAACAGGGCCACTGTCTGTTGTCCCTTGCCGATATAACATTGCAAGCCCCCATACCCTGTCCCGGGAAACTGATGTGTCTGGCCGGGAATTTCGCGGATCACATTCTGGAAGGGGGAGGCACATTCCCGGGCAAGGAAAAAATGATCCCCCGTTTCTTCATGAAGCCCTGTACGGCCGTAATCGGGACTGGAGACATGATTCGGGTCCCGGCTTCCACCAAGTTTGCGGATTGGGAACTGGAACTGGCTATCGTGGTAGGCCACAGGGGGCGGGACTTCACGCTGGAAGAAGCCCAAGACGCGATTGTGGGCTACACCATTTTCAACGACATTTCCGCCCGGGAACTGACTTTTCGGGACCAGCTACCCATACAGGAAGGTGATGCCTACTTTGACTGGCTAGTGGGCAAGTGGCTGGACACCTTCGGTCCCATGGGCCCCTGGATCACGACCGCAGACGAGATTTCGGATCCCACCCGTCTGCGTATGCAATTATTTCTGAATGATGAATTGCAACAGGATGCCAGTTCAGGCCAGATGATCTTTTCGCCGGCGGAAGCCCTGGTGTTCATCACCCAGTTCGTGACGATAGAACCCGGTGACATCATCAGCATGGGTACCCCTGCCGGCGTGGGTCACTCCAAGAAGGTCAGGCTGCAATCAGGTGACCGGATCCGGGGTGAGATTGCGGAACTGGGCGTTCTGGAGAATTCAGTGGATTTCATCTGAACCCAGATCTGGCCGGTATTGTCCCTAATCCCGGAAACTGAGGCACATTCAAAGGCTTCTTGCCTATGGTATGATGGCCTCGGTACCGGGGTTCCTGAGGATAGTCTCCCCAACTGTCTGGAACCTCTCCCTCCAAGAGGAGCGCCGTCATGGCCAATCCTGTTCTTACCCACTTCGATGATCGGGCTCGTAAGGTGGCTTTGGCGGTACAACAGGCCACAGGGATTGAACAGATTCTTCTTTTCGGCTCCCGCGCCCGCGGTGACTATGTCGTGGACTCGGATATTGATCTCCTGGTGGTGCATCAGCCTGATTCAGCCGTATATGATACCTGCCAGCGAGCTGCATCACAGGCAGTCCAGACGCTGTACAACGATTACGTGACCACAGAAATTGTATTGGTGTCGCCCTCGCTTTTTGAATACATGCAATTTGGCTTGAATCACGTGGCCGCTCACGCTACCCGTGATGGAGTTACACCCATGGGAAATCCCTATGAACGCCCAGACACAGAACCCCATCCGAAGGATCAACACCGCATAGAAGCCATGGAACGAGCCTACCATGGACGGCGATCCTTCACTGTTCTCAGCAACACCTTGCAACTTGGGGACAGCAGTTATGAGGATCCCGCGGAGTTTGATATTACTTTCGGCGAGGCTGCCCAAAGAACCCTGGAACATGCACTCAAAGCCGTGATTGCCGCCATGGGCAAAGAATACAAACGGATTCACAATTTAGCTGAACTGGAGACACAGGCAACGCAAGCGGTTCCTGGTTTTAAGGGCTTGCAATCCCCTTTGCAATCTCTCTCCGCTTTTGCGGGCGGAGATGTCTATACTTCGCCTGAATTGGAACAGGATGCAGATACCCTGTTTCAAAAGGTACACACTGATGTCACATATCTTTTTGCCCTTGTTCAACAAAAGGCTGACTTTGATCCTTGGTCAGTCAAGAGGTCAGACTTCAAATTCTAGTCGGTGGCATAGAGTTGCCTGGGCTGACGGGAGCCACATCTTACCTGCGGTGAAGCAACTCCGGCTCTGGCCATCTCCCTAGCGTAGGGCTGTTTCTTCCATGCCTCCCGGTCTTGCAGATAAATCACGAGCAAGGCCTTTCCCCAAAACTACAGGTTCCCCACCACCTGCTTTTCTATTTTGTGTTCCCTGTTACACCATACGCATACCATCACGATAGATGCGCTGGACCCACGCCATGGCCTGAACATCCTCTCTGGGGTCTCCGCCTACCACGATTACATCGGCCCGCTTGTCGATTTTCAAGATCCCTGATGCGATGTCCAGTCAGCCAAACTGGGCGATGCCGTGGATGGCATCATTACAGGCAGCATGGGCGGCAAGGGACAGACCGTGACGATGAAATTCGTATGTCACGGCCTCCAGTTCCTCGTCCGTGAATTCCAGCGTACCGTGGCCAGCCACGATCTTGTTTCGATTCGTGCCGGCCCGTACCTGATCCCACCTGGTGCGCCGCATTTAATCGGTCCCACTGGCTTCCCGGCAACGCCAAACTTCAGTACGTGTGTCCAATTGCCTCACCTGCTATGAGCAGATGGGGACCCGGAAGGATATTCTGCTCTACTGCTTGCTGGGCATGGCCAAGGAAATGGAGCGATCACGCCCATTTCCGTTCCTGTCCCTGATCCAGCTGTATCACCTGACTTGCGAAACTTGAAAACTGGTATAGACTGTGCTAGCGTAGTTTATATGAAATTTTCATATAAACTACGCTAGCAAGGAGTAATGACCCCATGCCTGCCGGTAAAAACACTTTCGCCCTGAAGGGGGGAATAATCTGTATCTTAATGCTGTTCTCAGTTATTTTGTTATCTTCCTGTGCTGACGGCACGATGCTGGTCGCGGATGACAGGGTAAGCAAGTCAGAAGTGGTAGCCAACTACGCAGACGGTGTTTACGCCCTCTATTCAGGGAGCTTAGCCTCCGCCCAGGAAATGGATGTTGCTATTGATCTCTTCCTGGCTGAGCCCTCGCCTGCAACCCTGGAAGCGGCCAAGCGAGCCTGGCTCCGGGCCCGAGATGACTATGGTCCCACCGAAGCTTTCCGCTTCTATGGCGGACCCATTGACAATGAGGAAGACGGTCCTGAAGGTCTGCTTAATGCCTGGCCCCTGGATGAAGCCTACATCGACTATGTCGAAGGTGATCCGGAAGCCGGCATCATTAATATGCCCGACCAATTCCCGGTGATTGATGCAGACCTGCTGGTGTCACTCAATGAGGAAGGGGGCGAAGAGAACGTTTCCACCGGGTGGCACGCCATTGAGTTTCTCTTGTGGGGACAGGACCTGCATGAAAACGGCCCTGGCGCCCGTCCCATTGAAGACTATACCACCCAGGCCAACGCGGACCGGCGCAGCACCTATTTGGCTATTGCCTCTGACCTGCTACTGGTGCATCTGCAGCAACTGGTAGATGCCTGGGACCCCAATGGTGGTGAAGACAATTACCGGGCCCAGTTCCTGGCCCTGGATGAAGATGATGCCCTGACTCACATCATTACCGGGATCGGAGAACTAAGCCGGGGTGAACTGGCGGGTGAGCGCATGACGGTAGCTTATCAGGAGAGATCGCAGGAAGACGAGCATTCCTGTTTCTCCGACAACACCATAGCGGATATTGTCGGCAATGCCGTCGGGATCCAAATGGTTCTAAACGGTAACTACGGTAGTGTGGCGGGACCTGGAATCCTGGACCTGGTGGCATCCGCCGATCCGGATTTGGCCACCCTCCTGGAAACGGAAGTGGCCACCAGCATTGATATGGCCCGCCGGATTCCCGCTCCCTTTGATCAGCATCTCATGGACACGACGCCCAACAGTGCGCCGGGACGGGTACAGATTCTGGCCACCATCGAAGCACTGGAAGCACAGACCGACACGATCGTCTCGGCCGCTGAAGCCATTGGTATTACGATCAGCGTCAGCTAACAAACCTGGAGCGTCCCATAAGTCTTGTTTTGGCGTACCCTTTTGGGCCGGGCTGATGGGAAATGACGCGTTTCCCTGTCATCCTGGTTTCGGGCCTGGCCGTGGTGGGCCTGGTGGCGGTAAGCTACTGGGCCTTCCTGCTCTATCAGGACCGAAATGAAGTCAATGCCCTATTGAATGAATTGCTGGGTGGAAACACGACGGCATTTGCGAAAAACCGCAATGCCTTCACTCTTTCCGCCCGCAATCTGACGAATGAACAGCGACGAACCTTTGAAGTAGGGGACAGCTTTTTTAACCAGAACTGGGTTACAGCCCCTGCTTCTACGGATGCCCGGGATGGCCTGGGTCCCACTTTCAACGCTTTGTCCTGTTCTTCGTGCCACACCCTGGACGGACGAGGTCAGCCCCCGCTGTCTCCGGACGATCCTGAGCGAGGACTCCTGATCCGGCTAAGCATTCCCGGAGATGACCCGGCCGAGGGCCCACAAGGAGAGCCTATCTATGGTACGCAATTGCAGGATCGCGCCATAAATGGCGTAGCGGCGGAGGGACGGTTGGTCATCCAATATGAGGAATGGGAGGGTACTTATGCCGATGGAGAGGCGTATTCCTTGCAAGTACCCAGTTACCACCTTGTGGATTTGGCCTACGGCCCCATGCACCCTGACACCATGATTTCCCCGCGGATTGCCCCGGCTATGGTGGGTATGGGTTTGCTGGAAGCCATTCCTGAGGAGGCCATCCGGGCTTTGGCCGATCCTGATGACGAAGATGGGGATGGCATTTCCGGACGGGTGAATCGTGTATGGGACGCAGAGAAGGGAGCCATGGGTATGGGCCGGTTTGGCTGGAAAGCCAACGTGGCTTCGGTAGCGCAGCAAGTTGCCGGAGCCTTCCACGGGGATATTGGTATTACTTCCTCACTACACCCGGCTGAGAACTGTTCCAGCCAACAGGTCACCTGTATGGCGGCACCGAATGGCGGCCTGCCGGAAATCCCTGATGAACGACTGGCCAAGGTTGTCCTCTATAGTCAAACGCTAGCCGTCCCGGCCATGCGGGATGTGGATCAGCCGGATGTGCGCCTGGGTGCCAGATATTTCCTCCAAGCCGGATGTGCGGCCTGCCACGTACCCTCGTTTACTACGGGACAACATGAAATCGAGGCCTTGAGTTTCCAGACTATTTATCCGTATACGGATTTGCTGTTGCATGACATGGGGGATGGTCTGGCTGACAATCGTCCCGACTTTGCTGCCAGTGGGCGGGAATGGCGCACTTCTCCTCTCTGGGGCATAGGTCTTGTGGACACCGTCAGTGGCCATACCCGATTCCTGCATGATGGACGGGCCCGCAACCTGGCAGAGGCCATTCTCTGGCATGGAGGTGAGGCCGAAGAGGCCAAAGAGGCATTCAGACACATGCCCCGGGCAGCCCGGGAGGCTTTATTACGCTTTTTGGAATCTCTGTAATGACACTTCTTCACCGTGTTTTTCGATTGACAGTCCTGCTTGCCGTGTTAGTGGGCATAAGCGGGTGCAGGTCTACGTCCAAGGGGCCGTCCACACCAGACATTTTGCTGGCTCTCACGGAGGATGT
This sequence comes from Anaerolineales bacterium, assembly GCA_034422235.1. Taxonomy (GTDB): domain Bacteria; phylum Chloroflexota; class Anaerolineae; order Caldilineales; family Caldilineaceae; genus Bin34. Next base: position 75,034 of record DAOUJU010000018.1, read on the forward strand.
GATAGTACCGCGGTTTGAATCCGTGGCCATGGCCATGGCCCAGATGGAAGTACACCTGCAAGACCTGTGTAACGAACCTGCCGCTGACAATCTCGAGTTGGCACGACAATCCTGGAACCGAGCCCGATCCACGTGGATGCGGGCCCAGGCCTTGGGGTTTGGTCCGGTTATGGACCGTCGTTCTCGTTCATTGGTAGATTGGTTCCCCGTAGACCCGAACAGAATTGAGGATTTGCTCGTCACGCGGGAATCGGTGACAGCAGAAGATGTCAGGGAATACCTGTCGGCTACGCAAAGGGGTTTGGGAGCCATTGAATATGTTTTATTTCAGGACGACTCCACCGTCCTGGCCTTTTTGGATCAGGACAATGCTCTTCATTGTCCCTACGTCTTGGCCCTGGCTGATGTGGCGGCGGTTGAAATGCATGAAGTATTGGATGCCTGGCAGGGAACATCTGAGGTTTCCTCATCCTACGCCGCGAAATTCACGGGTACGGCCAGTGCCTCCTTGCTCGATACAGCGGCCGTGGCCGAGTTGGTCCGCACAAGCGTATTCCTGATGCGTACCATAACGGATATGCAACTGGGCAAAGCGTTGGGCCTTGATGGCAATGATCCTGATCCCGCAGCCATTCCAGGGGGAACAGGACACTATGCAACGTCAGATCTGCGAGACCAGGTGCTTGGCATGCAGGATATTTATCTAGGCCATAGCGAAACCGAAGGTGCTGGACTAGGTTTGAGTACCCTTATCCACGATCTATCCCCTGATGTGGACGAGAATCTGAAAAAGGCCTTCGAAGAGGTCTTGGCCTCCCTCGACAACCTGGAGGATCCCTTGCAGTTGTCCGTGGTGCAAGATCCTGAGCCAGGCATGGAAGCCTACAATAACCTGAAGGAATTGCAGAGAATCTGGAATACCGAGGTGGTCAGTCTGTTAGGGGTATCCGTTGGTTTTGCCGACACAGATGGCGACAGTGGCTGAAGGCAGGCATCTTCACGGTTGGCTTTCCTTGCCACCAACATCCTGGTTGCCCCTTCTTACCCGTTGACGACAATCTTGCCCACGGGAAGAGAGTTGGGCAAAATCCATTCTTTGGGCCACAGTCCTGCTTCAACAGAAGCCAAGTCGATTGCCGGGTCAATCAGACGAACGTGAGGCCTCCCATTGATGGATACAAACGCATCCACCCTCACTTCAACTTGGCGGTTTTCCGCTGCAGCATACTCTTCAGCAATAAAGCGGGCGGTCTGCCGAATCATTTCCGGCTGGATGGCCATTCGTTCCGCCTGAAGTGGCGAAAGCCAATGATCGGCTGACACGCGCCAGGCTTCACCCGTCGTCGGATCGTGCACCCGAAACTCAACAAACCCTACTTTTTCCGTGAGCATTACGCGCCAGGCGAAGAAGTAGCCTTCCTCATTCCATCTCACGTTGCCAGGATAGGCAAAGTGGCGCAAGGGTAGGCCGATTTGCACCAAAGCGAATAGCCCAAGGCTCACAAGGCACAAGTTTTCCCGCCAAGCAGGAGGCCTGTGATCTGAACTGTTATGGGAATGTTGGTCTTGCGGCTGCGGGTTGGGAGACCACCGCCAGAATGTCCAGCGTCCACTAATCCCCGCAAGAGCCTTGCGGGGCCAAGCGGGAGAGAAGAATAATTGGCTCCCTCCTATCATGTACCAGGGAAACAATCCTATCGAGGGAAACAGCAGACCTGTCAATGTATGGAATACCACAAGCACTCCATAACCCAAGAGGCGGGTGCGCCTCCAAGCCAGCCAACCCACAATCGTCAGATCAAATAGCGCCCCTGCCCAGCTGAAGACATAGGCCGTTTCTGCCGCTCGCAGCCAGTCTCCCAATAGGGGCATCTCGCCTTGCTGAAACAACCAGATGCGTAACGGTTGTCCCCGAAGTAGCCAATCTGTATTGACTTTGGCCAAACCGGCAAAGAAATAGACGAGTCCAATCTGTACCCGCAGAACCCATACGACCCAAAGCGGTACGGTAGTCCGGCGGATAGCGGGATTGCGCCACGCGTCCACCGACACTACACGTTCCAAAGGCATGAAGATCATCAGGAGGCTTACCAAACTCACCCAATAATAGTGATTTAAATAAGTGGTCTGGTCCAGCAGTTCGACGTAGGTGAACGCCAGAAAGTAACTGGCAATACTCCATCTGTACAGAAAACCAAATGTCACGAACAGACTGAGGATCCCAAGCACGACAAAATGAACATACATGCCCCATCCTGACCACGGGCGGATCCACTCAAGTCCCAAGTAGGTAAAATGATGGGTAGGAAGTATATATAGTTCCTCAATCCAGCCGTTCTTAAAGAACCGGACGACTCCTGTCAGTCCCAGAATTCCAAATACTACCCGAAAGACCACAGCCGAGGCACAGTCCACGGGACGCATTGCCTCTTGTCGAAGTACATACAGCTTCTTCCCTACCTCCCGTAAGGAAGACGATAGATGTCTATGGTGGGTCGCAGATGACTTTGCCAGCATGTTTAGTGCATCTGCACGCCTGGCTCGACTTCGCCCAAAATCAGGCCTAAAGCTGGTTGGCACACGAACATAAACCTGAAACCTCAGAGTCAGACTATCCAACCGCTTTGACAGTGCTGGCCGAAGGGCACTACGACGGAAGCTATTTGAGGAACAAGTGAAGCCTATCGACAGGTGACAGGAGCCTGTGACAAACCGTACCAGAGAGGGCTTTCAACACGAAGGTTTCCGTTGCTGCATTGCCCTGATCTACTACGTTTCTCAGGTCGGGCGGAATTCTTGGGATTAAGGGAAACTTCGCCTCCTAACCGTTTGACTTGGCCTTGTCTGATGCCATACCTACACCATACGCATGCCATCGCGATAGGTGCGCTGAACTCGCGCCATGACCTGAATATCCTCTCTGGGATCTCCATCCACCACAATTACATCGGCCCGTTTGCCGGCTTCCAGGGTCCCTAGTTCGCTGTCCAATCGGCTGAGCTTGGCCGCGGCACAGGTGGCACTGCGCACCGCTGCGTAATTGTCCGAAACCACCCCTAACCTGACCATGAATTCCATTTCCGGAGCAATGACGTGATGGCCTACCACAGGGCTACCCGCATCCGTACCAAAGACGATGGTGACACCTGCCGTGGCCGCATCCACCAACCCCTGGTAACGGGACTTGTCACTCACCGCCCGTTGGCGTTCCTCAATCTTCCATTCCGGAATGTCATACTTACGTGCGAGCTCAGGCTGACTCTGCATCAGGATGGGAGCAAAAGTGGTGACGATGGGGATTTTCTTGGCCAACAGCAGATCGATGGTTTCCCGGGTCATGCTGCCGCCATGTTCCACGACGTCAATGCCGAACTGGGCGACGCGGTAGATGCAGTCATTGTAGGTGGCGTGGGCGGTAATGGGCAGACCATTGCGATGGGATTCGTCTATCACGGCCTCCAGTTCCTCGTCAGTAAACTCCAGGGTGTCGTGACAAGCCATAATCTTGATGAGATCCGCGCCGGCCCGCACCTGGTCGCGCACAGCCCTGCGCATTTCATCGGGTCCACTGGCCTCCCGGCAACACCAATAGGTGTGACCACCTGTCTGGACGATGGCCTCGCCTGTAATCAGGAGCCGGGGGCCCGGAAAGATATTCTGTTCCACCGCCTGCTTGGCATGAATATTGGACTGGTTCATTCCCAGATCACGTACGGTTGTGACTCCGGATCGCAAGCTCACCAGCATGTTGCCGGCCGATTTGTAGGCACTGATCTCCGGGGAATCGTCCAGGGACTGGCGGGCCAAGTCATGGACTCCATCCCAAGCCAGATGAGCATGGCTGTTGAACAACCCGGGCAGTAGCGTTCCTCCTGTATCGACGACCTCAGATGCTCGTGATCCCAACTCGTCTACTTTGCCTACGGCTTCGATCCTACCTTCCTGGATCTCCACAAAACCTTGGGGAATGGCTTCATCTCCCCTGCAGGTCAGTACCAATCCCCCCAGGAGGGAATGTTCCTGCGGCAGATCAATCATAGGCTTAATCAATTTCTGAAAACGCCAAGGAGCCTGTTCTGGCATCTTTATCTCCTCTTCTTTCTTATCCCAATAGCAATAGACTTTAAGCCTGCCGACACGCGCGGTTCGGATATTTCAGGACCAAGGTCTTTGAATCTCGGCTTCAGGGTCCTGACTGCTTCGGTGGCAGATGTTGAATTATTTCCTGTGGTTGGCCTATTCCTTTAGACCCAATTCCTGCAACGCCTTCCCCGCGGCATCCAGATTGGTCAAGTTCATACCGGCGTAGTTCGGGGAGAAAATTATTCCCTTTCCTCCGGCCCGGTAGGTAGCCTTGACACAGCGGTACACATGATCCGGCGTACAGACCGCCTGATCTGCCTGTACTCTGGGCGCATCCACGCCAATCCCCATGTAAACCGGTACGGCGCCCCGGACTGCCTTGACCGTGTCACTGCATTGACCGAAGACATAGGTATCCGGGTCCATACCGGTCTGAATGAGCTTGTCCCAGGGGGCCTCGTTCAGGTTGAGGAACTTGAACATAATCGGTGTCATCTCTTCCGGAGTCACATCGCGGAAAATGGACTTGTGGAAGTCGGTCATTTCCTTGTGATAGATCTGACCTGACTGGTGCGCATAGGTAATAGGCTTCACCCAATCAGCATAGGGTGTCTGGTCCTTCCAGGGCCACTGCGCCTTGCGGATAGGATTGAAATGGTTTCGATTCCAGACATTGAGTCCGAATTCCAGTTCCGGATTGCACCATTTGACAATCCCGTACAACTCCTTATCCAGAGCCTGGTTTCTTTCCAGCCAAAAGCGTTCGTAAAGCAGAACCTCGGGCTGGGCCAATAGCACGCGCAAGAATTCTATGAAAGCGCCATCGTCGAAGTCCTCACCGGCCCTGGCGGCCTGGAAATAGGCATAGACATCGTCATAGGCACGCCGAATGGTTTCGGTATCCAATCCCTTGGTGGTGGCTAGCCGAAGGCAATGTTCACAAAAGCAGGCGGGGGCCTCCCCCGTGATCATCTTGTCCAGGGGACTCTTGCGCTCGTTGCACCACATGATGCCGTCGATGGGGTAGTTGCGGACGTGATCTTCCATGATGGAGTGCCACCAGACCCGATAGTCCGGATGGTTCAGGCAAGGCTCAGCCCCGTAACGCCCAATGTGATCCACTTCAAGGCACTGAGCCATGCCGGGCACAGACACCTCGGCCGCTGAGCCATGGCCGGAGTACTTGAACAGGGGTTCCATCATCTCGGGCATGACTTTCATGCCCCGCTTCTGGGCTTCGGGAATCACCATTTCCAGAATGTCTTCAGTACCAAATTCGGAATCGTGGGCCCGCACGTCCTTGATGAAGGTATTGTGGTAATACTCGGGATGCGGATGCAGATAGGAACCACCCCGCAGGGTCATAGGGGCCTGAACGCCATGGTCCGGGAAACCCTCGATCTCCCAGGAAATCCTTCTTCCCACCTTCAGGCCGAGCCAGGAGATGGTGCCAATCATCAGGATGTTGATGCCGACCCGCTCCTGTAGTGTTTCCAGGACACCCTCTACGCCTTCGTCCACAAAGCTGATAGGACTGATTTGGATGCCAACAAATTTCGAATCCACTTCACTCATGACTTTCGCTCCCTCCAAGGGTCCCGATAGGCAAGGGTATCCTGCACCTTCCCTCTATAGCGTTTCCTTCAACTTATCGCCCAAGAATTTTGTGTCGACGGCTCCTGCAGCCTGCACAACCAGGCAGGTACCGAGAAACAAAACCTTTACCGAGTCAGTTCCCACCGCGCTGATTGGAGTTAGTTATCACGCTGCCAGGTCACAGAATCAAGATCCGCGATATGGGCAATGTATCCGCCCGGATTCAGAGGCAGTCGCACACGGCGTGAAACCACAATGCCATTGACGGGTGACTCGCATCGTTCCCGCACCTCACTGGTAACTGGATCCAACACGTCTCCCAGAAACTGGCCTTTACTGACGGTGGCACCCAACGTTATATTGGGGTCCGGGATGTAGTAGCCACCCGCCAGGGAGCGATAAACGACATAGTTGGAGACCATCACCTGCTGCGGAGCCAATTCCAAATCGCCGTCAATCATGTTCAGGTGGCGGGCGATATTCAGTAGGCAAACGGCCCCTTCGTCCACACTTGAGTCAAGAGCGCAAGCACCACCGGCTTCTACGACCAACGGAATAATGCCATGAATGGCACAGTGCCCTGAGAGCATGGAGGGATTGATGGGATTCTCGCGCCACCAGATAACGCGCGAGCCAAAGGCTTTGGCCATGCCTTCAATCTGGCTATTGATTTCATCCATGCGCTCCCGGGTCAGGCCCGTCTCTTCCAGGGAAATCTCGGAGCCCGTACCGTCCGCTGCTCCTCCTGACAAGGGTGGTTTACCCTCCGGTGGAAAGGCATGGGGAAAAGCCACTGGTAATTCGTCGCATGCGCCTGTGCCATCGTGCATGTCCACGATATAGTCACAGTGCTTGATCGCCTGATTCCAGAGCACATGGGCAATCTGTTCCGTCAGCCAGGCATTGCGTTCCTTGCCGGGCCATACCTTGTTGATATCCAGTACATCGCCCGGATTGACACGCATGCCCGAGCTTTCTACCGTACCGCCAAACTCCACAGACATAGGCACGGCCAGGGGCAGACACACCATAGTACCCCGCAGTTCCTGGGGATTGATTTGGAGCATGGCGCGCCGGATAATTTCGGCGCCGACAGGTTCCCAGCCATGCATGGTGGACTCGTAACAGAGGACAGGGCCGTCCATGGCCCCGTTAATCACCTGGAAAGGAACAGTGACCGGTGTGCCGGCTGCCAGATAGCCCACATGCAGCTTGCCAAATTTCCGTTCACCCGGTTGGACTTCCACGTCGCCAATTACATATGGATCTGCCATGGTTTTACTCTCTTCTCACGCGTAAGACATGATGGACAAGACTTTGGAATTCAGGAGTTAGGGTAACACTGATTAGCTACAGTGCATTCAAACTGCATGGATAGGAAATCAGCTCAATCGGCGTGGACTTTAACAGGCTGTGACTGGTACCAGGTACAGTAGTCCCTGATTCCGGTCCGCATGTCCCGGAATTGCAGATGGGGCAAATCTGTCCGCAGCCGGGACAGGTCCAGGGGAGCCCGGACGTCGGCCTCCACAAAGCTGAAATCGGATCCGGCTACTTGTGGCTCGCTTTGCCAGCGAAAGTGGGGAAAACTGCCCTGAATCTCTTCCAGGGCTTCCGTCAGCGGATAGGCTACTTCAGAAGACAGATTATAGATATCCTGGCTGGGTTGTGGATGGAATGCCATTTCCACCATGGCCGCACAGGCATCTTCCACGTAGATGTAGTCACGCTGAATGTGAGCCCCATGGACACGCAGCGGTTGTCCCGGACGTTCCTGGGCCCACGCCAGCAATTGGGCAATGGCCGAAAGCCGCGAACGGGAGAGGCTGGCCTTTTCCCGTGGACCATAGGCTGTGCCCAACCTCATGCTTAGCGTCGACAGACCGTACAGGTTCTGGTAGTGCTGGCACAAGCGTTCACACGCTTCCTTGCAGATGCCATAAAGATGAGTCGGTGGCAAGGTGTCATCTTCCCTGGCCCTCCCCCGGTCCGGCGTAAATCCGCGGTACAGCACGGTAGAACTGACAAAGAGGAAGCGCTGGACTTGCCCCAGGCGGGCTGCTTCCAGGGCATTCACCGTGCCCCCCAGATTGACATCCATGATCCGGGCGGGATCATGCTGCTCTACCGCGGGCGTGGGGGTGACCGCGGCAGCGTGAATAATCCGGGTCACGGCGCGGGACTGAACCAGGTCAATCAACTCCTGCCGTTGGGTGACATCACAAAGCACCCATTCCACCGGATCCGCAGGAGCAAGTTCCGCATCGGCATCGGGGGGGCGGCGGCTAGTTGCCAGTACAGGAATGCCTCGTTTTCCCAGTTGGTGTACCAGATTGATGCCCACGAAACCGTTGGCACCCGTAACCAGGACGACCTCGTCGGGACCGGCCTGTCTCTGCTCGCCCATGGCAACGATCTAGGCCAATCCTTCTTCGCGCAGCTGTTGTTTGTGTTCGACGTAGCTCTCGACGGGCGGGGACTCCCGGCTGGAACTGAAATGGGCATGCCGCACCAGTTCAACTTCCCGGGTATCGTCCACCAGACGCACCAGTTCAGCAATCGCGTCAGGATGGTCATCTACCCGCAAATCCAGATAAGGGGATTCTTCCGTATCCACAACATAGACGGCGGCCGACTGTTGGCCCCGCTTGTCTCCACCCGCGGCATGTCCTGCCTGCAAGGCCCTTACCAGGCGCTCCGGCAAGTCCAGTTCAGGGTGCGCTTCAAAGAATGTCGTCATGGATTGGGCGGTTTCAGGTCCCACCAGCATGTTGCCGGCACCCACACAATGACTGTCCACAAAATGGCCGCTCCAGTCAACGGTTTCATGGCCGGTAAATCCGGCCACCTTGCCCCGGGCGTCCACCAGTCCTACCTGACGCCACTCTTTGCCCGGATCGCGGTCCAGAACGATCTGCAAGGCCTCAGGACCTTCCATTTCCGGATTCTCAGCCAGCATACGCAACACATCGTAGCCGATGTAGGGTTGGGCGTAGGCCTGCACCGCCAAGGCCGCCAGTCCGCCGCGGACGTAGGGAACGCGCGCCCCTACCGCCCAATACTTGGTGGCCACGGCCACCCCCATCTTGCCGTCCTCACCAAATCCCGTAATGGAAAATGTCATCGCTCATCATCTCCCGGTCATCAGACCAACCTGTTTTCACTCCCGCAAACGCGGATCCAGCACGTCACGGAGCCAATCGCCCCACAGAATGAATCCCAGCACGGTAAGGGTGATGGCTATCCCGGGGAACGTCGCCAACCACCAGGACGTTGCCAGATGATCCCGGCCATCGGCCAGCATAATGCCCCAGGTGATGGTAGGCGGCTGCACCCCCAGACCCAGGAAACTCAGGGAAGCTTCGGCGATGATGACGGTGGACATCTGCAGGGCCCCCAGCACAATGATGGAAGCTGTTACATTGGGCAGGATGTAGCGCAACATAATGAGCCAGGAGTTCTGCCCGATGGCATGCGCCGCCTCAACATAGTCCCGTTCCTTGACGGCCAGAACTTCGCCCCGCACGACCCGGGTGAATATCACCCAATTCGCCAAACCCAACACGATGATGAGGCGCAGGATATTGTTTCCTCCCTTGACTCCCAGGACGCCTATCACGGCCAGGGCCAGAATAATGAAGGGGATAGCCAGAAACGTGTCCAGAAATCGGGATACAATCATGTCCCACCAGCCGCCCAGAAAGCCACTGGTTAGACCCAGAAATACCCCTGTGAGCATGGCCAGAGCCACGCCGGCAATGCCGACGACGAGCGAAATCCGGGTACCCAGAATGATGCGACTTAGCACATCCCGTCCCAGCTGGTCGGTGCCCAGCAGATACTCTGGACTGCCCCCTTCGGCCCAGATGGGGGGAGCCAGCCGATTCTTGAGATCAATTTCCTCTGGATCATGCGGGGTAATGAGGGACGCCAGCAGGGCTATGGCCACGACGACCACCACGGTAATCGCCCCCATCATCCCGGTGGGACTCTTGCGCAGGCGCCACACCCAGCGATGGCGGGGGCGACGCGGTGGTACGGCACTGGCTTCCAGCGGACTGGATGAGCCCATTTCCAGGCGGGATACGGTCATGAGCTGTAACGGATCCGTGGATCAAGAATCGTATACAGGAAATCCACCAGGAGATTCGTGGCCATGACCACCAGGGCAAAAACACAGACTCCGGCCATCACGACCGAAAGATCCCGGACCTTCACCGAATTCAGCAGGAGACGCCCCATGCCAGGCCAGGCAAACACCTCCTCCACAATCACGGAGCCTCCCAGCAGCCAGGCCATCTGCAGACCAAACACCGTGATGAAAGGAATGAGGGCATTGCGCAAGCCGTGAAACATAAGAACCACCCATTGATGTAGGCCCTTGGCCCGGGCCGTGGTCATGTATTCCTGGCGGATTACCTCCAGCATGCTGGAGCGTAATATACGAGCCAGCGAAGTAGCGACACTGGTGCCCAAGGTGAGAGCGGGCAACACAATGGAAGTAGTCTCTAGACGACCTGACACAGGTAACCATTCCAGATATACAGCGAAGAGCAGGATCAGCATGATCCCAATCCAGAAGTTGGGCATGGCACGACCCAGTGTGGATCCCGAAGTAACTGCCAGATCCAGAGGCGAATTCTGGTAGATGGCAGACAGCAGGCCGGCCGGAATGGCGATGATCAGGGCGACCACGATGGAGGCAAAGGCCAGTTCCATGGTAGCCGGCAGCTTTTCCACCACCAGGGGCAGAGCTGCCGTGCGGAAGCGAAATGATTCGCCAAAATCACCGCGCAGCATCATGCGCAGCTGTTTTAGATATTGTTCATGCAACGGGCGGTCAAAGCCATAGGCAGCCCGAATTTCCGCAATCTCCTCGGGCGAAGCCTCGGGATGGGCCAGATGCATCACGGGATCGCCGCCCAGGCGCATCAGGACAAACAGCACCACGGTCAGGAGAAACAGGGAAGGTACCATCTGCAGGAGACGCGACAGCAAGTAGGTAGTCATGACCCGGAATAATTGAGACCTTTATTTTAGGAAACCCGATAGCGCTCCACTTTGTCCATATCCAGTTCCACGCCCAGACCCGGCTTTTCCGGCACACGCAGGAGCAGTCCTTCCGGTGCAAACGGTTCGGTGAGGATCGTATCCTGCAGATCCGTAAAAGGCGAAGGCCAGCGTGCACACGGCAGGGCTGCTGCCAGGTGAGCGGCCGCCACGGCGATGACATCGTAATAAATGGCAATGGATAGATCCAGGCCGGCCGCCTCAAATATGGACGCAATCTTTAGTACATTGAGAATGCCCCCGTGCTTCGTGATTTTCATCAGGGCTACATTGGCCACCTTTTGGCGTACCACCTCCAGGGCGTCAGCCGGTGGATAAATGGCCTCGTCTGCCATAAGAGGCGTATAGAGACGACGGGCCAAAACAGCCATGTCGGCCCAGCTAGCCACGGGTTGCTCAACGATGCCCAGGGAACCGCTGGCCTCCATCCGGGCCAAGGCAGGTTGGGCCTGATCCAGAGTATAACCCGCATTGCCGTCCACCTGAATCACCGCCTTCCCCTCTACGGCCCGGGCCACGGCCTGATAACGTCTTACATCATCTTCAGGATCCAAACCGATCTTCATCTTCAGCACGGGAAAAGGAGTTTCCTCCAGCGTAGCCATCGCATCTTCGGCCATGGCCTCCGGCGCTCCATGATGAACAAATCCCATCAGATCCACGCCTTCCCGGACTTTCCCGCCCAGCAATTGGTACACGGGCACCCCCAGCGCCTTACCCTTGAGGTCCCAGAGGGCAAATTCCACGCCCGCATGCGAGGACCAATGATCGGGCAGGGCCTTTTCCATTTTGTCTACCAGGCGCTCAATATCCAGCGGATTCTCGCCCTCCACGACAGGGGCCAGATGAGTCAGGATATTGGCGTGAATCCCTTCAGCGGTTTCACCGTAGGACCGGGGCGCGACGGCCGTCTGGCCAATGCCCATCAGACCTTCGTCCGTATGTAAGCGCACCACTACCGTAGTGGCCCCGGTGGCTACCGTACCGGTGGCCACCGAATAGGAAGTGACAAGGGTATCGGTACGGGGCAGGGAAACGACTACTGCCTCGAGTTCCGTGATTTTCATGGACAGTTCCTGTGCATACCTGAATGAATATTTTAGGGGTTCTTCGTTTATATGTCCTGTCTCGACGCAGCGCGTACGAGCCGTAACCGCGGATCCAGCATGCTGCGCAAGCCATCACCCAGCAGGTTGAACGCCAGCACCACCGTCAGAATGGCTAGGCTGGGGAAAGTGGAAATCCACCAGGCCTTGCGGAAAAAGTCACGGCCCTTCGCGGCCATCAAGCCCCATTCCGGGGTGGGCGGCTGCGCCCCCATACCCAGAAAGCTAAGAGCGGACCCATAAATAATAGCCTGCCCTATCTGCAGGGTCGAAAGTACGATGAGGGGTGCCACGATGTTGGGCAGAAAATGACGGAGCACAATGCGGGTTGCCCCACTGCCAACTACATGAGCCGCTTCCACATAGGTCAGCTCACGAATGGTCAGGCACAGGCTGCGTACCAGCCGGGCATACTGCGGCACAATGGCAATACCCACCGCAATCATGACGTTCTGAATGCTGGTGCCCAGTGCGGTAATGACTACCAGGGCCAGCAGAATCCCGGGAAAGGCCAACAGGGCGTCCATCACGCGCATGATGACGGCATCTGTCCAACCTCCATAGAATCCGGCCAGCAAGCCCAGCGTCGAACCGGCCACGAGACCAATAGAGACACTGATAAAACCCAGAGCCAGAGAAATGCGGGCCCCGGCCAGCACCCGACTGAACACATCCCGTCCTATCTCGTCGGTACCAAACCAATAGAGGCCCGAAGGGGCTTGGCGGGCGGGAGAATCATCGGTCCGGGCAGGGGGTAGTGCCTGATCCAGCGGATCATAGGGTGCAATCAACTGGGCCGCCAGGGCGATGCCAACCCACACCAGCAACAGCCCCAGGCCCAGCATCCCGTGGGGATGCTGCAGGAACACCTGCAGGTTCCGTTTGATCATCACCTGGGATTGCAAGAGCCTGTCTCCTGAATCTGGACTCCTGGGCAGGACCACGCGCCGCACGCAACTGCCCTGCAGGATAGGGAATCCCTATTAATGAAAACGAATACGCGGATCCAGCCACGCATAGGAAATATCCACCAGCAGATTGGCCACGAGGAAAAGCAGGGCCAGAAACAGAATGATACCTTGGGCCAGGGGATAGTCCTTCCACAGGATGGCCTGTACCACCAGCCGCCCCAGACCCGGACGAGAAAAGACCGTCTCTGTCACCACGGCCCCGGCCAGCATACCCCCAAACTGCAGACCCACGATGGTGATCACCGGTATGAAGGCATTCTTCAGCGCATGGCGCTGGACAATGCCGCGCCGGGCCATACCTTTGGCCTGGGCTGTCCGAATGTAATCTTCCTGCAGCGTCTCCATCAGGGAAGAGCGCGTCAGCCGACTGATGGAGCCGGCCGCCACAAATCCCAGGGTGACGCTGGGCAAAATCAGGCGGTCAAATCCTTCCGAACCTGAGGCGGGCAACCACTTCAGTTGAAAGGCAAACAGGAAAATCAGTACGAGACCCAGCCAGAACAGAGGCATGGACATGCCAATGTAGGCCATTACGCTAAAGAGGAAGTCGGTCCAGCCGTTAGGACGCAGGGCTGCGAGGATGCCGGTGGATAGCCCCAGCACCAAGGCGCAGAAGAGACCGCCGAGGCTAAGCTGAATAGTGAAGACGAAGCGTTCCAGAATGATTTCGGTCACCGGGGCCCGGAGCCGGATGGAATTCCCCAAGTCCCCCTGCACAAGACCCCCCAGGAAGCGTCCGTATTGTACGGGCAGTGGATCATTCAGGCCCATGGCTTCCTTGAGTTCAGCAATCCGTTCCGGGGTTACACCTCCTCCTTCCGCGCCCGCGAGCATCAACTGTGCCGGATCACCGGGTAAGGCATGCAAGATTAGAAAAACGATCAGGGAAATCAGGATCAGGATAGGAACGAGCTGTACCAGCCGCCCCCCCAGATAGGCAAGCATCCGGTTCTACCCGCTATAAACTCCAGGATCCTGTGTGGACAGGCCGACCGTCACCTGAAAGCAGGAACCAAAGGGGAAAAGGTCGGCCTGTTGTCAGTGTAGGCCAGGGGACGAATCGAGAGTTCGATTCGTCCCCGGCAAAGATCCAACGCTATGAGAACTATTAGTTGTTGGGCGTGTAATCAATGTTGCCCAGCCAGATGAATCCGTCCAGTGGCGGATCCCAGGCAAACGTTTCACTGAGACCAATGGTATCCCGCATCTGATACAGATAGACATAGGGAATGTCTTCGGCAATCAGTTCCTGGACCTGCACATATTGCTCGCGGCGGGCATCAGGATCCATGTTGACCGCAGCCGCCCGAATCAGTTCGTCCGCAGCGTCCGCATTGGGACCATGCCAGCCAGATCGTTCGCGGCGATCCGAGCGTTCGGAAAGTACGGTAATCCACGGGTCGAAGAAGGAGTTCCCCAACGCCGTCATGTAGATTTCCTCATTCTTGTTGGGGCGATAGACCTGCTCGTTGAAGGTGGTCACATCCAGTACTTGGAGATCCACATTCAGGCCCACGGCTTCCATCATGGCTTCCAGAGCCTCGGAAACTTCCTTCTGGGCCAACCAGCGGGTGCTGGAATGGTAGGTCAACTCCTCACCATCGTAGCCGGCTTCCGCCAGCAGTTCCCGCGCCCGGTCCGGATCGTATTCACCCAACTGATCGATGAATTTTTCATCCCAGCCGAGGGTGGGGGGTGTAACCCGTGACAGCACCGGAACACCCATGCCATCAATCAGGCCCAGCAGGGCTTCCCGATCAATGGATAGGCTGATGGCTTCACGAATGCGGCGATCAGCGGTGGGACCATCCCATTCCGTCATGGTGGACGAAGGGCCGACCCGCAAGGCCAGCAACATCACGCGGGTGGTCAGGAATTCCACCACATTGGTGCCTTCGTTGCCGTTAACCCGTTCCCAGTCCTGCGGCGGTACCGCGACAATCATATCCACGTCACCGGTCAGCAGGTTGGCCACCCGGGTGGAAACCTCGGGAATATTGCGCCAGATCACTACGTCTACGTCAGGTTTGCCCTGCCAGTAGTCCGGATTGGCGCGCAGGGTGATGCTGTCATCCTTGACCCAGCTGTCAAACATGAGCGGACCTGTGCCGACGGGCATGTAGTCTGCGCCACTTTCCGCCTGGGCACGGCCATGTTCCGGTGCCTGGATACCGCAGCCGGTACCCGCCATCTTACTCAGAAAAGCCGGTTCCGGACTGGCCGTCACGATTTCGATGTTGTAGTCATCAATGATATTCATCTGGTCGATGAACAGCCATTGGTTGTAGGTAATGAATTCGTCACGTGACGCTTCGATGATGCGGCCATACGTCCAGACTACCGCATCCGTGGTCAGAGGCTCGCCATTGTGGAAGGTAACTCCCTCCCGCAATTTCAGGCGCCAGGTCGTTTCGTTGATGTTTTCATACGACTCGGCCAGCCAAGGCTCGAATTCCGCGGTTTCGCGATTGCGCCAGATCAGGCAGTCAAACATATTCATGTGGATCCAGGTTGCGGCAATCGCCCAGTCCGTGGGAGGATCCAGGGACGTGACCAATTCGTTCATGCCGATGGTCAGCGTAATTTCCCCTTCTTCCATCATGGGCTCTTCCGCCATGGGCTCTTCCGCCATCGGTGCCTCGGTTGCGGGCGGGGCACAAGAGGCCACGATCAAGAGCACCAGTAGCAGAGAAACTACCCCTACTATTCTGTGTACCTTACTCATATCTGCTTTCTCCTTAAAACAAAACTGCAAGAAACGCTACAAATCGTCCGCATGCACGGAGTGAACTGTTATTTCCTACCTACTCAATGTACGTGTTATGCAGGAAGAAGTAGGGCGATTCAGAGGACAACTGGAAGTTCTTAACTGAATCGTCCAGGGCATAGAACTGCGGTTGGCTTAGGGTCGGCAGCATGACCGCGTTCTCCAGGATGATACGTTGGGCCGTGTGGGCCAGAGCACACCGTTCATCAGGGTCCGCCACCTGCAGGATTTGAGTCACGGCTTCATCCAGTTCTGCATTGACAAAACCGGTCCAGGCCCAACCACCTTCCACATCGTTGGCAGAGTTCCACACCAGCTCAAGGACGGCGGGATCGGGGGTTCGCTGCCTTTCGTACATCAGGTCGAAGTCGCGCGCATTGCGGCGTTCCAACTGAATGGGACCTGACACCTGTTCCAGCTGCAGGTCAATGCCCACTTCACGCCACTGGCCCTGTACCACTTCACCAATTTCCGTATGGTGCAGCACGGTCCAGCGCAGACTCAGGGGTGTGCCGTCATCTACCCCGGGTACACCATGGGCCTCCCGGATACCATCGCCATCGCTGTCCTTGTAGCCAACTTCCTCCAGCAATTCCATGGCCTTGGCCGGATCATAGCCGTACATGTCAGCGGCACCACCCCAATGGCAGGGATGCACTACGTTGACTGGACCGTCGGATACCAGATAGCGTCCGCTATAGGCCAAGTCGTTGATGGCGGCCTGATCCGTGGCCCACTGGAAGGCTTGGCGCAATGCAAGAATGTTGAGCGGCGCATGGCGAATGTTGATGACCATCTGCAAGCCTGTGCCGGCCTGGTAACCGGTAATCAACTGGTAGCCTTCCCGATTCTCATAGTCTTCTACATTGGCCGCCGGCAACTCACGCACAATGTGCACATCTCCGGTCTCCAGCATAGCGGCCCGGACGGCATCCTCTCCAATGAAGCGGATCGTAACACTGTCCAGGTAAGCTGGACCCTCATGATCCATGATGGAGTTCCAGCCGCCGTAGTCTTCCCATTTCCGGAACACGATCCGATCATTGGGCACCCATTCTTCCAGGACAAAAGGTCCGGCTCCAACCAAATGACGATCGAATTGGGTCAGGCCATGTTCCTCGGCTGCGGCTGGGGAATAGATGGGCACGCGACGCAGGGCATCCAACAGGTTAACGGAAGGAGTGTTGTAGTGGATAGTAACGGTATAGTCATCCACCACTTCCACTTCCTGGATGTCGCCCAGATCCGCTGCCATTTGCGCTGAGGCTGTTTCGGGGGCCAAGATCCGTTCTATGTTGTATTTCACTGCTTCCGCATTGAAGGGAGTTCCGTCCTGAAAAGTAACATCAGACCGCAGGTGGAAAGTCCACGCCATCCCACCATCAACGGTCTCCCAGCTCTCTGCCAAGGCTCCCTGGTAGGTAGCATCAGGCGCGAGGATTACAAGGGGGTCTGAGGTAAAGGAGTCGAAGAGCCAAGCCGTCTGATAGGGATCGATATGACCATCCAAAGACGCAGGTTCACTGCTGGCCGGAAATGCAATTTCCAGATCGCCCCCCTTAGCCTTCATCACTGCCCCTTCGGCGGCCGGCGCGGCAGGGGCAGCACAGGCAGCCAAGAGAAGCAATACGGCGAAGAGAGAGGCAAGAGATAACCTGTGTCGCATGGGAATTCCTCCTGGGAATGCAGGATGATATGAATACAGTGGATATGGTGTTTTATATCATAGATTCCTGCCAGAACCGTTACTGTAAGGTGTCCTAGGTGGGCGCGGGAACCCATGAAGTCAGTTTTAGTACCCAGAACAGATTCACGGCACAAGATTAGGCGCCACGATCTTCGCACAGAAAAACTAAAGAAGCTGCGCAGACAGGACCAAGCCTGTCCTTTAGCCTGAAATGTGCCATCATGCTCCCAAGGGGCTGAATGGTTTAGCCAAGTAGCAGGCATAAACATTGTTTCCATCCTGCACTCCCCTGAGATCCCAAAGGCTTCGGTTCAAGGTATGATTTGTCAATGACCCGAAGTATTCAGGCAAAGGAAATCCATCCATGTTGCAGGAGAGAATCGTCACTCACCGTACCCGTGTCCAAGGTAGTCTTCGTTCCCGGATGCTGGAAATGGCCTCCCAATTGGATGATGTCATCACCCTGGGTCGCGGAGACCCTGACTTTGACCCTCCCGCTCATGTAGTAGAGGCAGCCCAGCACGCCCTGGCAGAGGGCGATACACACTATTCCCCGCCGGCAGGCTTGCCCGAGCTACGTGAAGCCATTGCGGACAAGCTGAACAACGAGAATGGTCTGAATTACACCGCGGACGAAATCGTGGTGACCAACGGGTGCCAGGAAGCGCTCTATCTGATCGTGCAATCTCTGATTGGCCCCGGGGATGCGCTGCTTTTGCAGGAACCCCGTTACAACGCGTATGACCATATGGTGCATCTGGCTGGGGGCCAGATTGTCTCTGTGCCCACGGTGCAGGAGGAAAACTTCGCCCTGACCGCGGAGGCTGTCTCGGCCCACCTGACCCCGGAAACCAAGGCCATGGCCATCGTCACACCCAATAATCCCACGGGCGGAGTCATTCTACCCGCACAACTGGCGGATTTGGCCGCGCTGGCCGTGGAACAGGATCTGGTGGTCATTTCCGACGAAATCTATGAAAAGCTCATATATGGCGACCTGCAACACGCTTCTCTGGCTACATTCCCGGGGATGCACGAGCGCACCATTACGGTGAATGGTTTCGCCAAGGCTTATGCCATGACGGGATTGCGGGTAGGGTATCTGGCGGCACCGCGTGACTTTATACAGGCGGTAGTTGAAGTTAAACATACCATGAGCATTTGCACTGCGACTCCCATGCAGAAGGCCGCCTTGGCTGCCTTGACCGGGCCCCAGGAGCCGGTAGAGGCAATGCGCCTGGCCTATGATTGCCGCCGGCGTGCCCTCATGCAGGCCCTGGATGACATGGACCTTACCTATGGCCATCCGGGCGGCGGTATGTATATTTACGTCAATGTTTCCACTACTGGCCTGAACTCGGAAGAATTCTGTATGCGTCTGTTGCAGGAAGAAGGCGTCATGATTTTTCCGGGGACCCTGTTTGGTGACCCCCGGACTGATCACGTACGCATCACGCTACTGCAGCCTCTGGACGACATTGCGCAGGCAACGGCCCGTATGAAACGGTTCCTGGCCCGTTGCTGATAAATCCTTTCACCAAGTGAGATCCAACCATGAAGATTACCCAATTACAGGCAAGATTACTGAACATCCCACGCAGCGATACCCTGACCACTTCCTACGGTACCTGGGATCAGGCACCTACCATCCTGATCCAGTTGCAGACGGATGAGGGGATTACGGGAGTGGGCCAGGCGTCGGTGGACGCTCCTTTCTACGGTGAAACCGCTGAGGGTATGTTGGCCAACATCCGGCATCACCTGGCACCTGTAGTGGAAGGGGCTGATCCCATGCAGATTACGGCCCTCAATCAAGCCATGCGGGCTGCCTTGCCTCACCACTATTTTTCCCACTCCGGCGTGGAAATGGCGCTCTGGGATCTCAAGGGCAAGGCGTTGGGGGTACCGGTGTATCAACTGCTGGGCGGTAAGGTGCGGGATGGTATTACCCTCATGGGCTTTGTCCACCATGGCCAGCCTGACGACATGGCCGTGTATGCCCGGGCTCAGCTGGATAATTTCGGCTACAAGGTCCTGAAGATGAAAATCGGGCTCGATCCCAAGGAGGATGTCGAACGTTACGCCGCGGTGGCGGACGCCGTGCGGGGCCGCGCTGTGATCCAGGTGGACGGTAACATCGGTTATACGATCTCCCAGGCGATTCCGGCTTTAAAGGCCATGGAAGATATCGGCGCTCTGGGGGCCATTGAGCAGCCGGTAGAACGCATAGAGGACATGGCCGAAATCGCCCACCGCCTGCACACCCCAGTGATGGCGGACGAGGCCATCTACGGGTTGCCCGATGCCATGGAAGTCGTGCGCCGGGGCGCTGCTACCCTGGCCCTCATGAAAATTGGCAAGCATGGTGGCCTGCAGACTGTGCAGCAGATAGGCCACCTGTTTGAAGCGGCGGGCTTCGGACTGTCGATCGCAATCTATTATGATCTGATCGCGGTGGCGGCCTGCCATCTGGCTTCGGCCCTGCCCTGTGCCCGTTGGCCTTCGCCTGCCACGGATCTGGCTGACACCTTTATCGCTACCCCTCGGGATCCGGTTGACGGTGTGCTGCTTACACCCGATGCGCCTGGATTGGGCGTGGAACTTGATTGGGACAAAGTGGATAACTTTACCGAGAGTGCCTGAAGGAAGCAGGAACAGATCGCAGGCAGTATGGGTGTACGAACTATTGAGTTATCCCGTGCCGTCTGTTTCTCTTCACAGGTAGGTTTTCTGCCTTGATATTCGCCCCGTAAAGACAACATTCCTGGCATCCTTTGAAGCGGGAGTAAGACGTTCTGGATTGTCCAGGGTCAGTTCATCCTTTCGCCCTGCATTCTTCTTCTCCTGTGAGTTGGACACTTTGCCATACATCCGTGAGGTAGCGTGACACTTCCCGAAAATGGGTTACGCATGAACACAACCAGACTATGGCGATGTCTGACCGTTGAACTGTCTTTCCTGATGACTTTGTGCGGATTGGCCACCATTACCGTGGCCTGTACGGACATGGCCTTTGTCGTGCCACCGGCCATCACAAACGTAACCGTCAGGACCCCGACAGCCAGTTTGTGGAAAGAACCTGGCCCACCCCATGCCATCGCTTCGCAGGTGACCGAGGGAACCTCACTCCCGGTTCAGGGCCGAAACCAAGAAGGCGACTGGATGCGGGTGGTTCATGAAGGTCAGGTTCTCTGGATATTTTCCCAATATACGGACTTCACCACGGATAAACTGACCGACCTGCCCATTGTCACGGTTGCCATCCCAACTCCGGTTCCTGCATCGACCCCAACCAAGACAGTTTCCGGGGTCTTGACCGTCACCGGAACGGTCGTCAATGTGAGAGCTGGACCGGGCATTAACTACCCAGTCCGGACCCAAGTCAGACAGGGAGACCGATTGCAGGGCCAGGGCCTGAACGCTGCCGGTGACTGGGTGCAAATTTCCGATCCGACGGGGAGCACAGAACTTCTGTGGATCTATGCCCCACTCACGGACTTGGGAGCGCACCACCAGGCCGTTCTACCTACAGTGGCCGTACCCCCTCCTCCTACTGCACTAACACCAGAACCCACACCTACAGCTCCAGACGATCCCTGTCCTTTGTTGTGGTCCGATGAATTTGCAGGTACAGGGCTCCCTGCTTCCACCAAGTGGTGGTTTGACCAGAGACAAAACCGCTGGTATCCCGACGCCTTGTCTTTCACGACGGCAAACAGGGAAACCAACTCCCGCGTTGCGGATGGACGTCTCATCATTGAAGCCCACAAGGAGAAGTACGAGGGAAGGGATTACACGGTGGTACGACTTACTTCCAAACAGGCTTGGACCTACGGGTGGTATGAGATATCGGCTCGGTTACCAGAAGGGAAGGGGATCAAGTCTGCCATCTGGATGGTCTCGAATTCCAACCCCTACGGCAGTTGGCCGGGTAGCGGTGAAATTGACATTATGGAATTCGTGGGCTTTAAGCCAGGCGTGATTCATGCCACGGTTCACACAGAGGCGTACAACCACCGGATTGGGAACCATCAAGTCGAAAGGCTTCACATGCCGGATGCCAGTTCAGAATTCCACCTTTACGCAATGGAATGGACCGAATCGGCCATCAAGATCTATGTGGATGACACCCATTACTACACTTTCGCCAACGAACGGTTGCAGGATCCCGCGGCAGATCAGAGGCATTGGCCTTTCGACCACCCTTTCCATTTCATTCTGACGATTTCTGTGGGTGGGGGCTGGGCCGGCAAAGAAGGGATTGATCCCAACATATGGCCACAGCGCATGGAACTTGATTACATACGCATCTATGCCTGCAAACCGTAGCTCCTCCCTTGTGCCCTGAGGTGTCTTCCAATCTAGCCAGGCTTTTCACAGCAGTAAGGCAGGAGGTTTTCCCGCCGGAGACAGAACGGGCTTGCAGGCGGGTCAGACCAGGTACTATGGTAAGGACATCCAGGCCCAGCCATTCTGTTTACGACCAACGCCCGACGCGTGCAGGCAATGATAGGATGGAAATGTCTTTGCCAGAACGCGGCGGCCAAAGTATTCCCGGATCATGCCCTTCACGCCATTTCACATGGGCCCGGCCTTGCTGGCCAAGTCAGTGAGCCCTCGACATTTCAGTCTCCCTGTATTTGCCCTTACCCAGATAGGTATAGATCTGGAAGTTTTGGTGGGGTATTTTGTCATTGGCGACTTTTCCAACCACACGGTCTTGCACACTATGGGTGGAGCTACCCTGGTTGCCGGCTTGACCCTGTTATTGTTGTGTCCCGTGTTGCAGCCGCTTTTCCACCTCTGGAATCGGATTTCAGGTTCAGAACCATGCTCTCTTTGGCATATCAAGACCCCAGTGCCCTGGTCTGCCTCTGTTTTGTCTGCCTTGGTAGGTGCCTGGAGTCATGTGGTATTGGACGCCATGATGCATCGCGGGAACGTGCCTTTCGCACCTTGGACCCCTGTCAACCCGCTGTTTGATGCCATGTGGCTGATGCTACTGGTTCCGATTTGTGTGAGCGCAGGAGCCGTCGGCGGCGGCATATTGTTGAAGCGGAGTTGGCATCGCCGCAGGAGCAACGGCAGATAGCGGGTCATTAACAGCCCAGATGAACCAAGAGAGGCTAGGAGGTAGATCCTGCACCCTGGAGTGTCCTGCTTGGCTCTTGTCCCGGTTACCCGTCTCTTGCGGGGATACCCCTTGGTTAGGCCCTAATAGCCAGCGGGCCAAGGATATACCTTGGCCCGCTGGCGGTTGTATGTGCCTGAAAGTACGGTTAGCTTACAGCAATCTCGATTTGCTTGGGCAAGACCTCTTCCGGCTTCTGAATCGTCAGGGTCAGGACACCCTTGTCGTACTTGGCTCCAATCTTGTCAGCCTCAATTCCGGACGGTAGCCGCAGAGAACGGGAGAACCGATTCATGTGGCGTTCACGCAGATGATACTTGCGGTCTGCCACGCCTGCGTCACTTCCGTTCTCACTCGTCACAGAGCCCTGGATATGCAGGACCTCGTCGTCCAGAGAGATCTCCAACTGGTCCTGGCTAAATCCGGGGACCGACAGCGTCACCAAGTACTGCCCCTCCTCCTCTTCAATGTCCATGGGCGGCAGATAGGCGTTGGTGGCAGCTCGACTAGGCGTCGAGAGGCGGAGCATGGGCGTCATATTCCAATCCCAGAGTGGATTCCATCTTGTCAAACGTGTCATGGTAAACCTCCAACACAGAGTTTTTTGTAGGGGCTTTGCGCAGTCTTTCTGTGGCCTTGCGCATTGCCTTTGATATGTGGATTGTAGACAGGAAACATATGCGTCACATTAGCAGAGCATAAGAAGACTGTTGGAATCAGCAGGGTATTACCGAGAAGATGTCCAGGGTCCCGGGATCGTCTGGAGTTGTCCAGCCCACCGCGCCCGGCTGGGCTGTTGTGTCCTTCAGGGTAATCTTTGGCTTCCCGACCGAATCGCGAGGAAGTTTCACCTGCATTAGCCTTGCGGATTCGTGCCTGAACCCTTCCCCAGTACTGACTAAAACACCTTCATAATTTCTTAAAAATTCATATTTTCAGCAATTTATATTTTATTTTAAGAACATATATTTTGTAATATTCTATACAAATACATCTTTATCGTATGTTCGTTCAGAGGGAGTGTTGTCATGCAGATTGCCTGTGTCCTTATCACCCATCTGCAAGCCAAAGCCGAATTGCGTCGTCATCCCCAGTTGCAGGACCAGCCCGGATTGATAGTTGACCGGAGTACCCGGAGACCCTGCATTCGCGATTATTTGCCTGCCACCCAGGGGGTAGCAGTGGGCATGACCCTGGAACAGGCGCTGGCTAATTCGCCGACAGCCGTCATTCTGGATGCGGATGTTTCCTATTATCAAAACGTATTTGCACAAGTGCTGGCAGCCCTGCAGGGCGTCAGTGACCGGGTGGAAGGAGCAGATCTGGGTTCAGCCTATCTGGATCTGCAGGGGACTACTAATCTATACGGGGATGTCGGCGGTGTGGTACAGGCATTGCTGGAAGCCCTTCCACCAGATCTGAATGCCCGTATCGGGCTGGCCGGGGGCAAGTTTCCCGCGTACATGGCGGCCCGGTCTGCCCCGTCGCTACAGGCTGTGACCATGCCGGAGAACACCCAGGCCTTTTTGGCCCCACAACCGATCAGTCTGTTGCCCGTGGCACCGGCAACCCGGATCCGGATGCAGCGCTTCGGACTGTACACCATGGGCGATGTAACCCGTCTTTCCAGTCGGTTGCTCCAGGATCAGTTTGGTCCGGAAGGAAAACTGGTCTGGGAACTCTGCCACGGCTGGGACGACAGTCCCCTGCAACCCTTGGCCCACAATGAGAACATTGTAGAGACCATGTCCATGCCTTTTCATACCGCTGCCGTGGAGGCCTTGCGCACGGCCTTGAATGTGCTCCTCAAGCGTGCTTTTGCCCGGCCCGGGATGCGGGGCCGTTGCACGAGTCGGATCGAGATCGCCTGCACCTTGAGTGGTCTTCCACCCTGGGAACATATCTTTCGTATCAATCCGGGAGCACAGACGTGGAAGCAAGCCTCCTATGTCATAGGCACTCAGTTGGAATCTCACCTGCCTGAGGCTCCCATTGAGGAAATCACGGTAACGCTTTCCCATTTCACCCAGACGAGTGGCCAACAATTGGGTCTTCTGACGGAACTCTCGGATGACCGTCGGCAACGGCTGGAAGCTGTAGAGAGACGCTTGGCCACCCGTTTTGGAGGTCAGACCCTCTATCAGATCGTGGAAGTGGCTCCCTGGCATCCGGCTCCAGAGATGCGGGCCCTGCAGATTTCTGTGGATGACACGGGACAGGATGCCATTAAGCCGGTGGCTTCTCCCACTCCCGTAGCGGTACGGGAAGGAAACCGGCAACAACCGGTCGCTGTGCAGTTGAAAGCGCGATGGCAGGATGTGACCTCTATTCTGGATCGCTGGACTTTCGATTTGTGGTGGTTGCCCCAGCCTATGACCCGCACCTATTATGCCGTGGTGACCGGGGAAGGCCGCCTCACCACCCTGTTTCGGGATCACCAGAACCATGGTTGGTACTGGCAGAACACCCAGGTGTGACATGACAGTTCCTTACGTGGAGTTGCATGCCAAGAGCTTCTATTCTTTCGGGACCGGAGCGGCCCATACGCAGGAACTGTTGGAGCAGGCTCAGCAGTACAACTACCGCGCACTAGCCCTGACCGATACCAATCTGTGCGGAGCCCTGGAGTTTGCCCAGCAGGCTAACAGCCTGGGATTACAACCCATTACAGGCGGTGAGCTAACCCTGACCGACGGCACCCGGCTAACCTTACTGGCCCGTTCCCGGCAGGGCTATGCTCATCTGTCCCAACTGTTTACACTGGCCAACGCCCGGGACCGGCAGGAACCCCAACTGGACCCGATCCATCTGCCAGCCCACGCCCAAGATGTGATTTTGCTGACAGGCGGCCGCCGGAGTCGCCTAAGTGAACTCGTGATCCGGGCCAAAGTGCCGGAGGCCCAGCGCCTGTTGCGGGATTACCGGGACTGGTTTGGGACCGATGGAGTTTATGTCGAGTTGCAACAGAATTTCGCGCAGGGAGACACCCAGCGCAACCGGGCCCTGTACCAGTTGGCCCAGAACGAAGGCGTGTCGGTGGTGGCCACCAATGACGTGCACTACCACCAGGCCGCACGGTTTCGTCTGCAGAATGTGCTGGCCGCGGCCAAGCGCAATACCACGCTGGATCAGGCGCTGCCCTATATCACCCCCAATCCTCACCTCTGTCTCAAGTCACCAGCGCAGATGGCGAGGCTGTTTCGGCACTGCCCGGAGGCTTTGGCCAGCACAGCGAAGATCGCAGACCAGTGCCAGTTCAATCTGACGGTGAACCTGGACTACCAGTTGCCTGCCCCGCCTCTGGCACCGGGCGAAACACCAAGTCAGTGTCTGCGACAGATTTGTTATCAGGCAGCAGAACGTCGCTATGGCTCACTCACACCCAAGGTGGAAGCTCGGCTGCAGGAGGAATTCCACCTGATCGATCACCATGATTTGGCGGGGTTCCTGCTGCTCTACCGGGAGATCGTACAGATCGCACAGGATCTAATGGAAGAGAAAGGCATGGTTCACCCTGACACCCCGCGTGAGGAGCGATTGCCGGGACGGGGCCGGGGTTCTTCCGTGGCCCTATTGGCCGGGTATCTGATCGGCATCAGTCACGTGGATCCCCTGAAGTGGGGGTTAACCCTGGAGCGGTTCATTCCCGAGGACACCACCCAGTTGCCGGATATTGATCTGGACTTTCCCCGGGGATTGCGGGATGAACTGATTCTGCGGATACATAAACACTTTGGGCCGGAATTTGCCGTGCTGGCAGGGGCAATCATGACCTATACGGTCAAAGGCATCATCCAGGATCTGGGCAAGGCCCTGGGTCTGCCCCGGGATGAATTGACCTATCTGTCCCAGCAGCTTTCGTCCCGGGACAGCCACCATCTGCGGGAAGAAATGCTGGCCTTGGCCGCCTTTCGGGATCGGGTGAACGCCCCGGGATGGCGGGAATTGGTGAAACTGGCTCCCCAGTTGATGGGTGCACCCAAACTGCTGAGCCAGCATGTAGGAGGTCTGATCCTGAGTCGATCTCCTATTTCGGAAATGGTACCCATTCGTGCGGGTGCCATTCCCGGGCGCTACATTATGGACTGGAACAAGGACAGTGTGGCCGATGCCAACTTCGCCAAGATAGACCTGCTGTCACTGCCCGTGCTGGATCAGTTGGAAGAAGCCCTGAATCTGATACAGGCACGTTGCGGCCATCGTCCAGACCTGACGCAGATCGATCCGGATGATCCGGTTGTCTATGACCTGATCAATGAAGGCCGTGCCAAAGGCGTGTTCCAGCTTCAGTCACCGGCTCAGCTCAAATTGGCCCAGCGGCTGCGAGCCCGCAATTTGCAGGATCTGGCCTATCAGGTGGCTTTGATCCGGCCTGGGGTAGGCATGCAGGGTAGTGCGGTCTCCCAGTTCGTGGACCGGTACCGGAAGGGGGTGCCCTGGGACTATGACCATCCCCTGGAAAAACGGGCGCTGGAACGAGGCTACGGGATTATCGTATGGCAGGAGCAGGTCGTGCAGTTGCTCATGGATGTGGGGGACATGACAGCCGCCCAGGCGGATGAAGTGCGGCGGGCCTTCGGCCGCCATAACAATGATCACTGGATTGCGCTCCACCGAAAACGCTTCCTGGAAGGGGCTCTGCGCCAAGGTGTATCCCGGGACACTGCCCTGAAAATCTTCGACAAGATCAATGGGCACTACATGTTCCCCGAGTCGCACAGCCACGCCTTCGGCATCACGGCCTATCAGGCCGCCTGGCTCAAGTGCTATTATCCGCTGGAGTTCTTTGTGGCCCTCATCAACAATCAGCCCATGGGCTTCTACCCCCAAGAAACCCTGAAACAGGATGCCCAGCGGTTCGGAGTGCCTTTTCACAATCCGTGTGTCAATCGTAGCCAAGTACAGTGCATACCCGAGACAGGAGGTGTACGCCTGGGTTTGCAGTTAATCAAGAATGTAGGACCAGCCGTTGCCCCGCAGATCGTGGCAGAACGGAATCGAAATGGGACCTATGACAGCCCCCGTGATCTGGTACGGCGCACAGGCCTGGAATCCCAGGCTCTTTTCTCCCTGGTGCAGGCTGGTGCCTTTGATGGCATTTGTCCCAACCGGCGGATGGCTCTGTGGGATGCTGGTTTGAACCCTCCATCAGGATGCAGGGACCAGAAAGCTTTGGCTCTGAAGACGAATCGGGAGATACCGCATCTACCCGATTTTACCGACTGGGAGAAGATGGTGGGAGAGTATCTCGTGCTGGGCATGTATCCCAAGGGCCACCTGATGGAGTTCATGCGACCCCGTTTCAGCAAGCAGGTGCTGAGATCTCTGGATGTGGAAAAGGTACCCGCAGGGGAAATGGTGGTAGTAGCGGGTTGGCCTATTGCCCGTCAGCACCCCAAATCAGGTGCGGTCTTTGTCACCCTGGAAGACGAAATAGGGGATATTCAGATCCTGCTGTGGCCGCATGTCTTTGCACGGTGTCGGCAGGCCATGCAGAGCCAGGTTGTATTGGCCAAGGGAATCATTTCACGCTGGGATGGCACCACCACGGTCATTACCTGTGATGTATGGGCCGTACCCATACAGGTGCAGATGCCCAGTGCTCACGACTGGCATTGAACCCGGGACAACAATGGGTACAACCTGCTGCCAAACAGCAAGAACCTTGCCATGCAGTGGCAGCCCTTTGTCTTAATCTAATAATCTCGTTGTTGCCAACACTACACTTCGTTGTTGCCAGACGTTGACTGAACCAGAGACATGTTGTTGACCTTCCAGTGGCCACAAACCCTGAGAATTGACTCCTCGTCTTAACTGAGTCTGGGTAACGCAGGACATCGCAGACGTCATCACGCTTCAGTCACCTGTTCATGACGGATTTCCACCAAGAGAAACGAGAATCCCGTCTACCAGGCAAGTAACTGGCCGAGGTCTCCATCGATCGCAACGCTTCCTGTATCTGGGGAACGGATGCAGAAACTGACTGTGCCCATTCCTTCACCAGTTCGAGAGTTGATACCAGAGGAACCGCAGGAGCCATTTCCTCAAGCACCCTGCGGGCTTTACGGTCATCAGTGGCAATCGCATATCCACGATGAAATGCGATTGCCCCAGTTTCAGCTTCCCCATCGTCCATGCGGACTGAGAAATCTATGAACGTCGATACCTCTGCTGGACTCTCTAGCCGAAGCTCTTCAATAACCCTCTCTCTGATAAGAGGTTTCAAGTCCAGTGACTCAGCTGTCTCCCGGTTACCGGTCGCGGCTGGAACCCGAATGTAGAGGGCTTCACGGAACAGCACATGGTTAACAATCCCAAATTGAAACCGTGACATCAAAGCTATCTCACGTAATTGGCGTGTGGCATACAGATTGAGCAGGCAACAGGCGTCGAGAAGGAGAATTCGACGGGCACTGGTCACAATACCGCTTTCACCCGGCCTGGTATTCTTCTTATACTTCTGGTAAAGGTTGTGGTCAGCGCTTCCTCACCACTATCATCGGGCAAGGACAAAGTTGGTTCCAACCTCTGCACCACGCGTCTCGCCGTTACCCTGTCTACTCCAAGCAAGCGAGCCAGTTCGCCCTCAGTAAGTTTGGCTTCTGCAAAGGCCTGAGCAGCCAGCAACTGGTACCGAAAGGAAACTTTCGCAAAAGCATCAGGAACAGGTTCAAGTCCCGGATGTTCCTGCGTCATCCCCATGGCAAAACCTCGGTCCTGCCACCCTTCCCAAGTTCCGCGGGCAACCAGTCGCAGACCCTCCAGACGCAACATCATGGCTGCGCAGGAAACACGGAAAAAATTAGACAGACGGCAGATATCAGTGGCAGTTACTTTACCGCCAGCGCTGCGTGTGGCCTGATGAAATCTCCTTTTGAGTCCCGTCGCTGGCATGAGAAATGCTCGAGCAAATGAATCACCGAATCTCTCTGATGCAGGCATTCGTTGGTACCCAGCCACAACGGTGATATCTGATTCATAGCGCCTTGTCAGGAAGTGACCATATTCTCGGGCCAGATCCCAGCGTTGCTGGGCCTCAGGATGACACGAATTCACAGCTATACAGGCTCCAAGCTCATCGGTGAATACATAGATTCCTGCCACTCTGGCAGGGAGTTCCATACAGAAGATCCGGATACCTACATCGCTTTCCAGCGTGTCCCTCAAATTCAGAATCGGACCATCGCCCAGACCCAGGCGATTTCGCTCAGATGCGGTGATATCTTCGGCCGCGTCTTCCGGACTGACACCATCTATGGCATATGGCTCTGGATAGTTGCGCACAAGCAGCGACCCATTCAGGTCTTCCAGATACAGGTAATTTTCACACAGCATCCGAAATGCCTGTATTGCCTGTTCAAGTTCCTTTTCAGTATGAAAAGCTTGGGCTTGGGCAACGGCAGGACGCAACTGTATGGTAAAGTCCCCAGTCGCGGGCCGGGAACCAACAAGATCCCCCACTTGCCGACCGTAAAGCCTGGCCAGCTGCACGAGTTCATCCGGTCGTACCCGGCGGTTGCCCTTTTCCAGCGCGGTTATGGTAGTGCGTGTCACCTCAAGGGATTCAGAGACCTCCTGTTGAGTCATGCCGTGCAGCTTGCGTACATTCCGCAGGCGCTGCCCCAGTAGTCGGGGATCCATGGAGTTAAGTACGTTTGCCAGCATGACATCACCTGTACGTCGTTCCAATTTTCTGCTTGGCTTCTTCATGTCTCTACCCATGGGAAGGTCGAGCAACATCTGACCTCAAACGATAAGACACAGCCAGCGAATGTATCATGATACCAGAAATCTGACATTGTCAAGCAATAGAAATATTTTTGCAACACTATGTCAGAATTTCCGGGCTAGAGGAAGAAATCCGGAAGAATGTCTTGCCTGGATCCCTGCAGTGTTATATGTCCAGGTTGCCTATTTGCACAACAGGCCTGTCTAGCACTGGACTAATATGGGTCATGGCGGACCCGTTTTTCCTGCGCTTTTTAGGGCAGGGGAAGTCAGATTTCGTTCAGAACTTACTGAGAACGGTGGAAACAGATCTGGGCCGGCCTCACATAGGGGCGGTGGAGATTTCCCAAGCTACCTGACCACTTTATGAAGAAGCACCAAGAAAGGACACAAATTGGCCTTAATGGCCATGCCCAGCCTTCCCCTTATGGGAGGTTACCCAAGAGAGAACAGTCCCTGAACCAATACTGCCAGCGAAGCGATCCGGTCAATGTACAAACCTTATCGACTAGCACCAATCAATAGACGTCCTTTCGTCTTTCAGGTAGGAAGTTCCCTGCCTGAAACTGGTCTCTCTCTACCATACGTCCGCCTCCACGTCCACACCATAGTCCCGCAAGGCTCCTTCTCGGGTAATGTAACCTCGCTCAAAGTCTTGCAAGACGGCTTCTCGGGGCCTCTTCTCTACAGGACCAAATCCTCCGCCACCAGGCATTAGCAGTTCAATCTCATCACCCGTTTCCAGGGAGATAGGCGGAAAACGATCGATCGGCTCACCATTCACTAGCACCGTACCCACACGTCCCACGGCTCCCCCACCCAAGCCGGGTGGCGCACAAAACATCTTGTCGGGACGAACCCGGGCTGTGAGGGTACTGCGAGCTATGCTCTGGAATGTCATACGCTGACCGATTCCCCCACGATATTCTCCAGGTCCAGACGTGTCTGGAAGGTATTCCTTTTCCGTGATCAGGATCGGGGAACGGACCTCCATAATCTCGACGGGCGTTACGGAACTGTTGTGGGGAAAGGCGATCGGTATCATACCATCCATGGACCGCATGGCACCCCGTCCGCCATGGGGCAGGATATGTACGGAAAAGATTCCATAACCTTCTTCTTCCCCGCGCACTGAGAAGGGCCAGATAGAACCGCTACCAGCCTGGGCATGCTCCCCCAGAATGGGCCATACCGCCCCAAACAGCACTTGGTTGATATTGTTCGTGGTCTTGGCGCGGGCCCGCACAGGAAAGGGATATTCACAATTGAGCAGGCAACCTGCGGGGGCTGTGACATGAATGGGCCGAAACAAGCCTTCATTGTTCGGAATGCGGCTCGCCAAGGAGCATTTGAAGGGATACAGCGTGCTGGAGTAGGTCACGTTATACACACAATTGATGGAGCCTAACCGGGTTTGGGGCGAAGTCCCGGTGTAATCCACATAGATATCGGAGCCCCTTATTTCCACCGTGGCATGCAGGTGGACGGTTTCGATGTAGCCATCGATATCCAATCCAAATTCGTAAACCCCGTCAGGCAATTCCGCGATGCGCTGGCGCATCAGGCGCTCGGAACTGTCGTGAATGGTATCGGACAGCAGGCGCATATCAGCCATGTCATAGTCCCGCAGGAATTCCTGCAGATGCCTGGCTCCCAGGCGGTGGGTACCTACAATAGCCCGCAGATCCCCCAGAACCAGGTCGGGCACCCGACAGTTGCTGTCGATAATGCCGAATACGAGTTGATTGGGCTCACCGCCCTCATACAGCTTGCAAGGGGGCAGTCGCAGGCCTTCACTGAAGACATCGTAGCTGTCAATGTCACCGGGGTGGCCTCCCGTGTCCGACAGGTGGGCAATCGTGCCGATGAAAGCCACAACCTTGTCCTGCCAGAAGATGGGGGTGACCACTACGTAATCGGGCAGGTGCCCTGCTCCCAGCCAGGCATCGTTGGTCACCAGCACATCCCCCTCTACCAGGGTGTCCTGGGGGAATCTCTTCAGCATTTCGCGCGTAGTGCGAGGCAGTATTACGCAAAAGTCTCCGGGACTAAAGCTGGATTGGCAGATGGAATAGCCGTCCTGGTCGACCAAGATACAGGCAAAGTCCCGACTTTCACCCACGATGGTGGAAAAGGAGGTTCGTACCGTGGCGTCGTCGATCTCGTCCATCAGACTAATCAGGCGCTGCCACTGGATTTCAAGGGTGATGGGATCGATATGGGAATGGGTCATGGATCGTTGACCTTCAAGATCTAGCTTCCGGTCAAGTCGAACATTCCTGAGCCGGCATATCTGAATCTACCCGCAGAAATCCCACGTGACAAAGAAGAGCGGGCAAGATTCGTATTCGTAGGAAACAGACTGAGAGAGAAATGCCTGTCGAATCCCCGTGAAATCAGACCTCCTCCATCCCCAAACCAACTCGATAACCGCCTGTTGACTCTGAAAGTCTATATGCGTTGCAAGGGAAGTGACCGACACTTAGGGCAGGAACGAAGTTTCCCTACGGGATTCCCTCGGATCTGTCGGCGGCGGGCATGGGAAAACTTGGCTGCAATCGTTCTTTAGAGTCAAGGCTTGGGTATTGGGGCAGAGCCCGGTAGGCTCAGATGTGCAGAATCTGGTCGATGTTAGGCTGGGGATAGGATAGCAGGACTGCCCACAGTAGGCACATCTGGGCTACGGACAACACAGGGGTAAGGGGTAGTGGCGGGAAGTATCTGTGGCTTTCTCACCGCCAGCTTACTACCAAGCTCTTTGTGGAGTTCAAGGCCAAGCTGACCCTCAAGGCAGGATTGTTATGGTTTCTTATATAGAATCTCCCTCTTACAGGATCTCAAAACAGTATATAATCTGTTTTAGCATAAAAATATGACGTGTGACAGCTGTCTGACCTATGCACAAATTAAAGGAACTGCAACGAATCCTGCCAGAGGGTCTGGTCGCCGATACCCAGTGGTTTGCCCAACGTGGCTTCTCGTCAGATATGCTCGCACGCTATGTCCAGCAGGGATGGTTGGACAAGATGGCACGAGGAGTATATCGACGGCCGGCTCCTCCGTTGTTATGGCAACAGGTAGTCATATCCCTGCAAGCCTTGATGGATTGGCCCGTAGCCGTAGGGGGCACAACCGCATTGCGCCTGCACGGGCACGAACATTACGTAACCATGGGCTCCACCGAGGGTGACGTCTGTCTTTTCAGTCCGGAACCCCTGCCCCGTTGGGTGTTTCAGGTAGAGACCAATGCCAGTTTTCATGAATTTCGGTCCGGGACACTCTGGCCTGACAAGCCACCAGCAGGTCAGGCTGCCTGGGGGCTACGCCCAGTGGCCTATCTTGCCGATTGGGAGTTGCCCCATGCATTTGTCCGGATGAGTTGGGGAACCTGGTCATGGTCCCTAGTAGTTTCGACTGAGGAACGAGCCCTGATAGAGGCATTCTTGCCGGTGCGCGGAAAGCATGTGAGTGACTTTGACATGCCTTTGCGTTGCGCCGAAACAGTTCGTCATCTCAACTGGAGGCGTATGCAACACTTGCTGGAAACGTGCCGTAGCAAGAGAGTGAAACGGTTGGTCCTCTGGATGGCGGAATACTGTGATCTTGATTTTTCCCGCCATCTTGCCTTGGACCGGGTAGACCTGGGTTCCAGCATCCTGCGGCTGGTTCCAGCGGGAGAGTCCAGTCGTTTCAGTGCTGAACAACGCCTATACGTGCCTGATGCGTTGTATTACGATCGGCCGCCGCCAGACTATGCATTCTAGGCTCGGTAGCGAAGTATATAATTCCCATATAATAGGTTGCGCGGACCCGGAGTGAAGTCCCATGCCAGCGTGTGGTCTGACCATGTGTACTGTTCCCCTCGCAGGGGACATGACTTAAGGGCAAGCTGGAATTGGCGAGGAAAGGTCGCATGTGGTGGCACCCGACATTGGCATCGAGAGTCGAAGCAAACCTGAAATGGGTGGGCTGGCACCCGGACCGCCTGGCGGAAGCCGCCGACTACCTGAATCGGCACAGCGTTTGGGAAACCAGTGGGGAAAAGTGGACGCCGGAGACTCTCGGGGACTTCCTGGAGGGACAGGGCATCTCCCCCGAGTCCGTACCAGACATGCGAAATCTGGAGTTTGTGGTTAACGAGTCGGCATGGAATGCCCGTACGATACTGCACTGCATTGAGCGGGGCGATGACGAAGCCATCAGCCAATTGCGGAAGGCGATGGCGGAGGACCCCCAGTTGAGGCAGGAGGTCATCCGTCTGTGTTCAGACGCCGCCGAGGACCCCTACCAACCCGGCCTGTATGAAGTATGGCTGGCCTATGCCCGCCAATGAGGCGCAATCCCAATGGCATGCGTTATTGCTGTCAGCGGTACGCCTGCAACGAGAAGTGGAGGGAACCGTCCTGGTGGGAGGAACCGCCGTCTCGCTCTTGGTGCATCATCGTTATTCAACGGATGCCGACCATGTAGTGCTGGATCTGCCGGAACGCTTTGACAGGGTTCTGCAGCATCTTGAAGGACTGGACGGCTGGCGGACGGCCCGTATCCAGCGCCCGGTTATGATCCTGGGTAGCCTGGATGGCATGGAGGCCGGGGTACGTCAACTGTTGCGTAAGGTACCCCTGGAAACACAGGTTGTTCGCTATGCGGGTCAGGAACTCTGCATTCCCACCTACGGGGAACTCCTGCGCGTAAAGGCTTTCCTGGTACTGCAGCGGGGGGCCACGCGTGACTACGTGGACTTCCTTTCCCTGGCGACGCTGGAGTCACTGTATGGTGCAATCCTGGACGAGAACCGGGGGGCAGGCAAGGGATTGCTGTTTGTTTTGGGTAATGCTCTGGAAGAGGCCCGCCCGAGGGACCTGGCCAAGGTGCAGTGGGGACATTTCGACGCGATCGAAGCGGACCGTCCCCCTTGGGATGCCACACGTCTCTGGCATGAGGGACGGGAGCAGGGAGCCCGTGTACGGGACATCTGGGAACAGTTGAGGGAAGGCGAAGGGACTCTCCCGCAGGGAACGATTGGTTGGTAACCAACCCCGTGTGCAAGTTTTAGACAGTGGATAATGTGCCTTTGAAAATCCAGGCCCTCGGGTCTCTATTGGGGATGGACAAAACTCATTGGAGGATACCAGGGACCTGGACCACTTCATCCTAGCTACTTTCTGCCTCGTAGACGACATCAGGCTCGATATCGTGGGCAACAAACGCCTCCGACCACGAGGACTGACCCCTAAGCTCGCCGACCGCGAGGTCATCACCCTGGAGATCGTCGGCGAGTACCTGTCGCTGAATCAGGACAAAGCACTCTTCACCTACTTCCGACGCCACTACGCCCACTTCTTCCCTGCTCTTGGGCAGCTCCACCGCACCACCTTCGTGCGGCAGGCCGCGAACCTGTGTCATCTCAAGGAGCGGATCGGGCAACGCCTGCTGGCACAGACCCGTTTTGATCCCTCGCTGCACCTGGGGGACAGCTTCCCGCTGCCCGCCTGTCAGTCCTGACATCCGTTGGGAACAGAGGACTCCCTGTCAGTATGACAGGGGGGATACATTTGCGCGCTTATTGGCTGAGAGTAGTAACATCTGCTGTATATCCTTGGTGAAGGATCTGTCTTGGGCACTGACCCCGAGGATCTGTTCCCTTGGGTTTTCTTTGATCCCAACAGAAATGTCCTTATGAGAAGTAACTCATCCCTTCGTTTTGGATTTGATATTGGTGGCACTTTCACCGATTTCGTGCTCATCAATTTGGAATCGGGAGCCATTTCCACCCACAAGACCTTAACTACCCCCCATGATCCGACTGAGGCTGTCCTGCAGGGATGGCAGGAACTCGTGCCACCGGAAGACGCACCTCATGTCGAGTCAGCCATTCACGGCACAACACTTTTTACCAATGCCCTCATCGAGCGCAAGGGAGGTCACACGGCATTCCTGACTACCCGTGGATTCCGGGACATCCTGGAGATGGGGAAAGAGATGCGCTACGACATCTATGATCTCCTGCTGGTATTACCAGAGCCCCTGGTGGTGCGACGCTTGCGTTTTGAGGTAGAAGAAAGGTTAAACGGACGGGGTGAGGTGGTCACTCCGCTTAACGAATCAGACCTTGAGGCGATTGCCGACCAGTTAGGCGCCGAAGAGATAGAAGCGGTTGCCATTTGTTTCCTGCATTCTTTCACCAACCCGGAACATGAACAGCGGGCGGGAGCCTTTCTAGCCCAGCGTCTGCCTGACATTCAGATCTCCCTGTCCCATGAAGTGGCACCTGAGATCCGGGAATACGAACGTATGTCCACCACGGTCTGCAACGCCTATGTGCAGCCCTTGGCTGACACCTATCTAAGGCAACTCAAGGATCGGCTGCAAGAGGTCGGGCTCGAGCATGAATTGTTTCTTATGCTTTCTTCCGGGGGTGTGTCTACGCTGGATACCGCCGTCAAGTTTCCGATTCGCCTGGTTGAGTCAGGTCCGGCCGCTGGTGCGCTGGCAGCCGTCTTCTACGGGGATCTCTTGCAACAACCGGATCTCGTATCTTTCGATATGGGGGGTACGACGGCCAAGATGTGTCTCATCAAGGACGGCCAGCCCGCCATGTCCGACGACTTTGAAATTGCGCGGGTACACCGCTTCAAGCGAGGTTCAGGACTCCCGATTCGGGTCCCGACGATCGAATTGATTGAGATTGGCGCTGGCGGTGGCTCGATCGCCCGGATGGATGAACTGAGCTTGCTCAAGGTGGGACCTGACTCGGCCGGGGCCGATCCGGGTCCAGCTTGCTATGGTCTGGGCGGTGACCAACCTACGGTTACGGATGCTGATCTGGTATTGGGCTATCTCAACCCGGATTTCTTCCTGGGTGGACGGATGTCACTGGATCTCGAGGCGGCTGAGAAGGCGATTTCCCGCTTGGCCGAATCGATGAATCTGTCCACTGTGGATACGGCCCACGGGATCTTCCAGGTAGTCAATGAAAATATGATCTCCGCCACCCGTGTCCATGTCGCCGAACGGGGGGCTGATCCCCGTCGTCTCCTGCTCATGGCCTTCGGTGGCGCGGGACCTGTCCATGCCTATGAGATCGCCCGTGCTCTCAAGATGCAGGGCTTTGTTTGCCCCGCATCGGCAGGGGTTACTTCGGCTCTCGGCTTTCTTACCGCCCCTTCGGCCTTCGAATTTGCCCGTACCTATATCGCCCGTCTGGATGCCGACCGTCTCGCGGAACTGGACCGCATTTACGCGGAACTGGTGGAGGAAGGCCGTCAAGTCCTGCGTACAGCCGGAGTCGAGGATGCTGATATGGTCTTTACCCGTAAGGCAGACCTGCGCCACATAGGACAGGGGCATGAAATCGTAGTTTCACTGCCCTGGGACCGCCTGGCGGATGTTTCCCTGGATGAGGAACTGAGGCCACACTTCTTTGCCCGATACGAAGAAATCTACGGCCATGCCCATACCCATCTGGATGTGGAAATCACTACCTGCCGTCTGAATGCCT
This sequence comes from Anaerolineales bacterium, assembly GCA_034422235.1. Taxonomy (GTDB): domain Bacteria; phylum Chloroflexota; class Anaerolineae; order Caldilineales; family Caldilineaceae; genus Bin34. Next base: position 112,674 of record DAOUJU010000018.1, read on the forward strand.
CTGGCCCCAAGCCACAGATTTCTTTGCCGGAAGCCATTGGTGGCCAGGATACCACCACAGCGTACAAGGGTAGCCGCCCCGTCTACTTTACCGAGGCCAAAGCCTATGTGGATACCCCTGTGTATGATCGGTATACCCTGGGACGAGATGTCCAGCTAAAAGGGCCAGCCATTATCGAGGAACGGGAATCCACTGCTGTCATCGGTCCTGGTGGTGAAGCCACGATTGACCGTTATGCCAATCTGGTCGTCACTCTGGTGCAGTAGAGAGCAGCCTGTTCTCCCCGCGATAGAAGAGAAGGCAGTCTCACAAGCGCGGCGAGACTGGCAAATTGGACAGGTCCCGGCCTGATCATTATGGAGTGAAAAGATCAAGGAGTCCGTAGCTGGTACACACTTACCCGAAGAACACTGCTATCGGAGGCAGTTTTTCACATCTGAACGGGGTTTGAGGCTGTAACGGGAATAGGCCACAATGGACTTCCTCATAACCAACCTAGTACTACAGCGGTAAGTAAGTGTGGTATCCTGATACGCTTGTTACTGTCCCCTTGTGGCCGGGTGTGCCCATGTCTGCGACTAGCACTGTCCTGTCTCCTCCTCCGTCCGTCACTGCGGACACCGTGCGCTCCTGGCAAGGGTATATCGACGAAGTGGCCGCGTGTCTGGGTCCCTTCTTTGCCCGTAGCGAAACCCGC
>DAOUJU010000019.1:0-16918 GCA_034422235.1 Anaerolineales bacterium
AAGAAGCATGGTCGGCTCCCGGTATCGTTTTTGCCATCGATACAGGGTAATGGTCCACCATGCTTTTTCCGTTTTTGTAACCTTCGTCTGGGGCTTTACCTACCCCTAACAGCGAGCTAGCGGGGGCCTGGATGTCGTCGCAGAACCAGTCATCCTGTCATGAGGCGCACTCAGCCGGTTCTCTTCACGGTCTGTCACATCCAAGCTGCATCAAGTGCCCCCGCTCTTCACGGTGTTGAAGTTTCATTGAATGCCCTCAATCCTTGCACAATGGTAACGGAAACGTTACCATTGTGGCATGATCGAGATCAGGGAATACATTGATCGCCAAGGCCGCAGTCCCTTTGGTCACTGGTTTGACAGTCTCAATGCCCACGCAGCGACAAAGGTAAGGACGGTTCTCGCGCGTATGGAGGCAGGGAACCTGTCCAACGTCAGAGGCGTAGGGAGCGGTGTGTTGGAGAAACGCATACATGTCGGTCCAGGCTACAGAGTCTACTTTGGCAGGGATGGAGGCAAGTTGATAGTGCTGCTAGGTGGTAGAACCAAGGCGCACCAGCAGAAGGACATCAGAGATGCCCGTGAGCTTGGCAAGAATACAAACGTCGTAAGCAGGAGGAATGAAACATGGCCCTCACCCGTGATTTCAAGGAGACTGTACAGGCCCGCGCCCAACGCGACCCAGCCTTTCGGGAAGAGCTGCTGCAGGAGGGGGTTGCATGCTTGCTTGCGGGTGACGTCGATACAGGCAAGATCATTTTGCGTGACTATATTAACGCCACCATCGGGTTCGAGGAACTTGGTTCTCTCACGAACAAGCCGCCCAAGAGCCTCATGCGTATGTTCGGACCGGAAGGCAATCCCCGCGCCCGTAACCTCTTCGCTGTCATCAGCCACATTCAGCAGCACGAAGGCGTGCAACTCGAAGTGAAAGCTCTTCGATAATAACGATGATGTGGGTCTTGAGTCAGACCACTCTTGGGTCTGTATCATCAAACACGATCTTTTACATCTCCGCGGAAAACCAGTAGTAGCAAACAGGGCTAGCATCCGAATGCAGCACAAGGGATGCTATTGGTGGCTAACCTATTATATTCTCATATAGCAATCGAATACCAGATTCATAGTCATGTCCGAGGTTTCTGGATCTAGTCGCATGGCGGAAGACTCTCTGGCAAGTTTCGATCTTTTTGAAACAGCGTTTGCCATACGACTGTCCTGCGCAATTGGCAATAGGGACCTACGCACTATCTGAGTATAATCAGACAGTCCATGCTCTAATCTCTGTCGTATCAGGAGATTCACAGGTTTCTACGCTCGGTTATAAATGCCTCAACATCCGAAGGGAGTTTCGCAAGTAGTTTCGTTTCGCTGCATCTTGGGAGGAATACCATGAAGATTCGAGTAACGCGCCGTGATTTTCTGAAAGTCGCCGGCGGGGGGCTGGCGCTGTCCATGTTAAGTGCCTGTGCGGTAGCGCCGCCTGCTGCTGAGGGCGCAGATGGACAGATGACCGAGCCTGTCACCATTCAACTCATGTTCTGGCCGGTCGGGGGCGAACGTGGGATCGCAAGCATGGAAAAGGCGCTGGAACCGTTTGAAGAAGCCAACCCGGATATTGTCGTGGAACGGCTGGCCACACCTTGGGGCGACCTGCATGACAAATTCCTCACTACGTCCGCCGGTGGTGTTCCGCCGGATGTGTCGGCGGTGGACAATTACTTTCTGACCCAGTTTGCGTCCAAGGGGATCCTGCTGGCCCTGGACGAACGGGTGGACTCAGATCCAACCGTCAACGACGAAGACTATTTTGAGGCGGCCTGGAATGAAGGGGTCTGGGAAGGACAACGCTGGTCCATGCCTTACATCGGCAGTACCCGCGTAATGTATTTCAACCTGGATCTGTTTGAGGCTGCAGGTGTGCCCCGCCCGGATGAACAGTGGGAGGCCGGGGAATGGACTTGGGACGCCTTCCTCGAATCGGCCGCCGCGCTAACGGATACGTCTGGTGATGTCATGGACACCGTCTATGGAGCCATGGCCGATACATCCATGTGGGGCGGACTGCAGCCCTGGCTCTGGGGGGCAGGTGGCGATGAACTGAATGATGATCGCACCCAGAGCCTGTTGAATACCTCGGAAGCTGTAGCTGGCTTTGAGTTTTGCCAAAACCTCATTCATGATCATGGGGTAGCGCCAACCCGCGAAGCCACCCAGGATGTGAATCTGGTGGGAACCGGTCGCATTGGCATATGGGCCTCCTGGCGAGGTCTGGTCATGGCCTACCGCAGCTATGATTACAACTGGGAAGTGGTGCCTTTCCCGATGGGGGCAGAAGGCAAACTGACTCTCTACAAGGGCAATTCCATGGTGGTGGCCAAGGCAGGCAAGAATCTGGATCAGGCGTGGCAGCTGTGCAAGTACATGTCGAGCCAGGAGGCGGATGCCATCTGGATTGCCAACGGAGGGGCCACTCCACGCAAGGACAATACGGACGTATTGCTTAACAGCCGACCACCTGAGAACAATGCCTATTTCTATCAGCCCCTGGCGGAAGGTTGGGCTAAGACGATTCCCTTTACGCCCTTGTGGGTGGAGTGGACGCGCAGTCTCAACCCCTTCCTGGATCGGATTTTCCTGGATAACGAAGACGTCCAGACTGTGATGGACGAGGCGGTTGTTACGATAGATGGCATCCTGCAAGGGGAGTCGTAACGGCGTAACCTGAAGTCCCGGATTCTCTACGTATTGTGAACAGCAGCCGGTGTTACCGCAGAACACCGGCTGCTGTCCTTGCCCGCCGTAGGATCGTATAAGGTTCGCCCGGCCTGCATGTTCAAGTTACGGTACGCCCAGCTCGAAGAAATCTACGGCTGGCTGTTTGTTGTCCCTTGGCTGTTTGGTTTTCTGGCCTTCATCGTGGGTCCCATGCTGGTGTCGGTCTATTTGGCCTTCACTAACTGGGATATCCTGACCCCCGCCCAAATGGTGGGTTTCGACAATTTCGCCAAGTTAACCACCAGGGATCCACTCGTGGGACAAGCCCTGAAGGTTACGACCATCTATGCCGGGGTTTCCATTCCCCTGCAGGTTGTGCTGGGATTGATCCTCGCCTTGCTGCTCAACGAAAAAATCAAGGCCATGTCCTTCATCCGCACGGTCTTCTACCTGCCCAGTGTGGTGGCGGGAGTGGCGGTAGCTCTGCTGTGGCGCTGGATTTTCTCGCCGGACTTCGGGCTTCTCAATGCCGCCCTGGACCTGGTGGGAATCGAGGGTCCAGCATGGCTGGCAGACAGCCGGACGGCTCTATCGGCCCTGATCATCATGAGTCTCTGGGGCGTGGGCGGAGGCATGCTCATCGTGCTTGCCGGTCTGCAGGGCGTACCCACCACACTGTATGAGGCGGCGGAAGTGGATGGGGCCAACAGTTGGGTACGATTCTGGAATGTCACTTTACCCATGATTTCTCCGGTCATTCTCTTTCAGACAGTGATGGGAATCATTGGGGCTCTGCAGGTTTTCACCGAAGCCTACATCATGACCGAGGGCGGACCCAAGTACGCGACCCTGTTCTTCATGCTGTATCTGTACCAGAATGCCTTTGAATTCCTCAAGATGGGGTACGCGTCTGCGCTGGCCTGGGTACTCTTCGCGTACATTTTGCTGCTGACATTATTGGTACTGCGTTTCTCTGCGGCCTGGGTCTATTACGAAGGTGTGTCCACCAAGGCAGGACAGTAATGGCTACCACGACCCGATCTGTTTCACAGCCGGTGGCCTCCGCTGGCTGGCGCACGAATCGGCGCGTGCATTATGCCCTCAAGATGACGGGAGTCTATATCTGTCTGGCGATTGGCGGTTTTTTTGTCTCCGTTCCTTTTGCCTGGATGCTTTCCACTTCGCTCAAGACATTGGGACAGACCTTTATTTTTCCGCCTATCTGGGTTCCCATCCCGCTGCAATGGGCTAATTATGTCAAGGTATTTGAGGTGCTGCCTTTCCTGCGTTACTTCCTGAATACCATCTTTGTCTCAGGGCTTAGCGTGGCGGGCATTCTTTTTGCCAGCAGCCTGGCGGGTTTCTCATTTGCCCGTCTGCGCTGGCGAGGCAGTACGGTCCTCTTTGTCGTGGTATTGAGTACTATGATGCTGCCACCTCAGGTCACCATGATCCCCAAGTTCATTCTGTTCCGGATACTGGGATGGATCGATACCTACAAACCGCTCATTGTACCTTCGCTCTTCGGGACCGGGTTTCAGATCTTTCTGTTTCGCCAGTTCTTCTCCACCATCCCGCGGGAAATTGACGAGGCAGCACGCATGGATGGCTGCGGTTTCGTAGGTACCTACGCTCGTATCATTCTTCCCCTGTCAGGGCCCGCTATCATTACCGGTTTCCTGTTTGCCTTCCGTTACAACTGGAATGAGTTTCTGGAGCCTCTCATCTATCTCAACACCCATTCCAAGTTCACGCTGGCGCTGGGCCTGCGCCTGTTTCAGGGGGAATTCACCACCAACTGGCCCCTGCTCATGGCGGCCTCCACCATTGCCATGATGCCGGTACTACTCACTTTTTACTTCGGTCAGCGCTACTTCATACAAGGTGTGGTCATTTCCGGGGTCAAAGGTTAGAGGACCTGACTACCTGCCTCCTGTTCGATAACCCTTAAAAAAACCGGAATCAATTTCCTTGGGACAGATTCGCAGGAGGTGCTGCAATCCGTGCGGGAGCATATCTTGTGGGTGCTACTCCCCTGGCTTCCGGTCGGGTGCCGACGGAAGAATTCTGGCTCAATTCCTTCCCCAACCACCTGCATGCCAGAATATTGGGTCCATGGGTGTGTCAGCGACCATCAGTAGCGCGGATAACATGTGGCTCTCGCGGATTTGGGCCGTGCGCATTTTGAGATTGATGGGCAGCCTTCCACGAATTCCCCATGCCCTAATGTGATCCTGTGGGTGGTTCCGTGGAGGTGGGCATGCCCAGCAAGTCACGAATCCTGTTCTGGTACGCCTCCAGCGTATGGCTGTCACAGGTTTCTATGGCCTCCAGCAATGTGTCCATGTCTGGCAGATAGTTACTGGCCGGGGACAACAGGAACTGTCGGGTTTCCTGTCCAAAGGCCACATCTGTGTAGCGCGTTACCACGTCAACCAGCATATCCACTTTGGTTGTTCCCACAGCCTGTTCTACAGCTTGTTCTACAGCTTGTTCTACAGCCTGTTCTACAGCCTGTTCTACAGCCTGTGCCACTGATCGGTCCCATGTCTCCTGTAATACCGCAATCCTGTCCATAGCCATTCTCACTGTGCTGATGTCTTCTGTCTCCCAATCCGAGGGTACCAAGGCCTGGCCGGCCTGGGACTGTACCTTGGACCACTGACTCAGGGCCTGCATGGCAAAATGCGCCATGGCCCGATCCAGGTCCGGGTCGGCTACCGTATTGACCATGGCGCGGGTGTAGGTTTCCAGGATAGAGTATATGGCCCTTGCATCCCGGCAACGTTCAATGCGAAACATGGTCGCCAGCGGCGGTTGCGGGGGGATGTTGGTTTCTGACATGTGCAACATGTCAAAATGCACAACCGGAAACCGTACATCCACCCAGTGGCGGTCCTCGGGACGGAACAGATCGTTGAAACTGCGAGGGTTCCAACGGCCTTCTCCATTATACAAGGTAACAATCCACGGGACAGGCAGACTCTGGCGGATATCCAATTGCCTGTGCTTATGCAAGGCCAGGAGCCGAGCACAGTAATAGTAGAATTCCCTCACGGGCATCAGGGCATGAGGCTCGCTCTGGAATTCAAGAATTTCCAGAATGCGCGGCACGCCATCAACCTCCAGCAGCCAAGCGGTATCCACCAGAGATTCCTGCAATTCAGGACTGATATAGGATTCGGGCAGTTTGGTGACTGTCGACAGTTCCACTTCCCCAAAACCTAGGCGGGTCGCCAGATATTCCGCCCAGCTCCGGGCCATACCGGCGTTATCATGCAAGCTGCGATAACGTTTGTCAGCAATGCCCATCTATTCCGTTTCGTCAGATTGCGCGGTTTGGTCATCGGCCTCCGCCGTCTGGTTGCCTTCCTGCCCTTCTTCCTTGGTCATCTCGCCCAAATACTCCGGCAGTTCGATACCGGCCATCTTCGCCACTTCATGGAAGGGAGGTAGAGCCTGGGTGAGTCCACTAAGGAAATTGCCCACGGCATGGCCACTGCCGCTGTCGTAGACCACTACCTTCTCGAAATCAATATTGCTGATGGCACTGGCCTGGACCTGGGCAATGGCCTCCAGCTTGTCCACAATCATCAAACGGGCAGCCTTGTCTGGATCGTCAGCGGCCGCGGCCACAATCTCCCGGAAACCATCCGCCATCTTGGTGAGGATTTCCATGCGGCCTTGCGCTTCTCCCGCCAGCTTGGCCCGCAGGGCCTCACCTTCGGCTTCCCCGGAGAGCACATCCCTCTGCTTCTCTCCCTCGGCTTCAGTACGCACCCGATCCCGTTCGATCTCGGCCGGTACGACAATATTGGCGTACTCCCGTGCCCGGTCCCTCTCGGCGCGCGCGATCTCGGCCTGCTGTTCAGCGACATAGCCTTCCTGCTCCGCTGCCGCCGTCTTTACCGCCTCTGCCGCATCCCCACGCCTTTGTGCTTCGGCCTGGGCCTCCCGCAGATCGGCTTGTGAGGCTGCCTCCACCGCTTTGGCTTGATTCTCACCGGTGACCGCCTTGGCGTTGGCGTCCGCCACTCTGATGCGCTGTTCCTGCTCCGCCTCGGCAGAGCCCACCGCGCCTTCCCGCTCTTGCTGTGCAACTTCCACCTTTGCCTTGTTCACCGCTTCCGCCGCGGCCCTTTGCCCCAGGGCCTCAATATAGCCGGATTCATCGGTAATGTCAGAGATGTTAACGTTAATGAGGCGCAGACCGATCTTCATCAGTTCGGATTCAATGTTCTCCAGCACGCGGGACTCGAATTTCTCCCGGTCGCCGTTGATCTCCTCGATGTCCATCATAGCGATGGTGGCACGCAGCTGACCGTAAATAATATCCTTCGCGGTGTCTTCGACTTGATGCGAGTCGAGCGAAAGCAACCTTTCCGCCGCATTGTTCATCAGTTCCTGCACCGTGCCGATGCCAAAGGTGAAGCGGGATGGCACGTTGACGCGGATGTTCTGCTTGGAAAGGGCACCACGCAGGTCGATGTCTACCGTCATCGGGGTGAGGTCAAGGTATCGATAGCCCTGAACGATGGGCCAGACGAAAGAGGTGCCGCCGTGGATTGCCTTGGCTGACTTGTCCCCACCCACCTGGCCATATTTGACGAGAATTTTGTCCGAGGGACAGGTACGAATGCGTCGTACCACGGCAATGACCGCCGCCATGACCAGGATGGCTAACAGGACAACAACGGTGACCGTAAGATTGAACGACATGGACTGCTCTCCTTTGACCGATCGGATCTGCCTTACCGGGATACCTGTTGGCTACTTTGGGATGATGTCTGAAGGGGAGTACCTTCTGGCCGTCCGACAATGAGTTGACTGCCAGCGAGGCCAAGCACGGTAACGGAAGCATTACGGGGAATGGCCTCACCTTCGGTGACCGCATGACATTCCAGCAGCCGGCCCTGTACCGAGACGCTTACCTTGCCGACACCCGTTCTGCCCGCTGGCACCGCCAGCGAGACAGTGCCCGGCCTGCCGATAGCATTCTGCAGACGTACGTTGCCTTCGTGCTTGAGCATGGACATCAAGGCAAAGAGGCCCATGTTGATGGCCACAAAGATAGAACCCAGCACCAGACCCACCAACATGGCCAGGAAGGTATTTGTCAGGCCCCAGTCATAGGCCATGAGTCCGCCCCAGGAAAAGCCCATGAGGAATGAGACACTGTTACGGATCGTGAAGATATCACCAAATGGCAGGCGGCCCTGACTACTCCCAATATCTTCCGTGAAGCCGGCCTGGTCTAGATCGCCACTGCCAAGGACTGTCTCATCTCCCTCTCCGATTCCAAACAGACTGAACACCACTTGGATCGCGAACACCAGCGTGGAGAACAGGGCCACGGCGAACAGTGTCTGCTCAAGGGTCGAAAGAGCAGCGAACCATTCATTCATTGGTCTCCTCCTTGCGACTGGACGAGGGTATTGCCTGTGTTCCCGACGGAACGTTTTTCCAGGATGCAGATGATCGGCCTGGAACTGTGTCCCTATGCAAACAGAGGTCTGACCCTGTGCCAGCTAATATACGGTCGACAAACTGATCCTCACGGTCACCAAACCACCCACTTGGCAAGGTTAAAAGCCTCTTTCGGGGCTAGGGCATTGGCCCTCTGTATTGATTATATGGCGGTCAGACCAACGCCAGCTACGGTTTCCATGTATTAGGCATAACTGCTGGGGTCATAACCTGATCAATACATATTGTAACCCTGATGTTCCTAGTCATTTCCCTGAAGTCCTCCAACTCCGACTTCGGTTCGTATGATCACAGCCAAGCCTGTGCCTGAACCCGGTGGGGTTTCAGGTCCCCATTGCCCTGCTTTTTCGTAGAGCCTGCTACTACCTCCAAGAAACCGACTTGACCTACTTGCAGTCCGAGCGCAAGTTGCCGCCATCTTGGATGTCAAAGGCTAAGGTTCTGTCTGACCTCCTCGGGATCGATCCGCGGCACCTCCACATCCCAGATATTGAGACCGTCATAGCCCCAGGCGGGTTTGAGAATATACAGGTCTTCCGTCTCGACCATACGGTCCCGCATCCAGCCGTGATGCTGTCGGATTTCCTCTTCCCAGGCGGGATCAGCCACCAGATTGTTCATTTCGTGGGGATCGTTTTCCAGATCGAAGAACTGCCAGGGTTCGCCTCCGTTCACATCGCCCAAAACCGTATACTTGAAGCGTTCACTGCGGAAACCGCGCCAGGTTTCGACGTGAAAGTGGCTGTGCACCCGTGTCTCGGCCACATATTCAAGTAAGACGCCGGGACGATCCGGTTCTGCATCCTCATTCCGGACCAGGGGGGCCAGGTTGGCCCCAGGCAGGGAATTGGCGGGTTCAAGACCGCACAGGCCCAGCAAGGTGGGAAACAGATCCTCGGTGCAGGTGGGAGTCGGTAGCCGCAGATTGGCGCGTTCCGGATAACGGGGATCATGGACTATGAGGGGAATCCCTATGGATTCTTCATAGGGATACTGCTTGAGTGCGGTGGGAATGCCGTGACAGCCCCCCATTTCACCGTGGTCGGAGAAAAAAACCACGATCGTATCTTGGGCCAAACCCGTCTCCTCCAGCCACGCCCTTAGGCGACCTACGTTCATGTCCAGGTTTTCCACCATGGCGTAATAGAGACGGCGCAAGGTCAGGAAACGTTCCCGTTCCTCCTGATCCCGGGCATGGAAACTGGGGGGCACGGACATGGGCCGATCCTGCCACCTTGCCTCCAGGGCTGCGGGGGCTTCATAGGGAAAGTGGGGAGGTTCCACCGAAATGACACACGCGAACGGCTGGTCCTTGTTAGTACGGGCCTCCAGGTACTCCATGGCCAGATCGAAGAGACCATCTGTCTGGTAGGTTTCAATAGGACGCGGTGTGGGATCGTCATCTTCGTAGTAGCAGGTATCAAAATGGCCGTTGCGCAATTCGAAGCCCAGCCATTTCTGCCAGCGGCCCTGGTGAACCCGGGGCACAGGCGTAAGGTTGGCCTTAAGGGTGGAATGGCCTGGGAGCAAGGCATGTCCCCCATAGAGGTGCCATTTGCCCAGGTAGATGGATTCATAGCCACCGGCATTGAATTCATCGGCCAAGGTTCGTTCTGCGGGAGACATCCGCCATTCAATACCCGGCACAAACCGGGAATGAGCGTATTCTCCTGTCATCAGGGTGAAGCGGAAAGGAACGCAAATGGGATAGGTGGAGCAGGCATTGGTAAACGAAACGCCTTCCTGCACCATATGGTCAATATGGGGTGTCTCAACATTGGGGTCTCCAAAAGCGGCGATGGCGTCCCGTCGCAGTTGGTCACAGAACACTACGAGAAGATTGGGTCTGGTTTCTGGCATGGAACTTCCTCCTGGAAATCGAATCTGGTGTCAAGACAATCACTTTGCCTGGTCTCTATGCAGGGCAACAAACTGACAGGATCTATTCCAATCCGTACAGACCTGCGCCCACCGCTACCCTTTCACCCTCCAGATCCACGCCGATGACGAATGCGGTCTTTTTCTCTACCTCACCGCTGGCGGGATTGAGCCACAGATAGGAGGTGTATCCTTCTCTGGCATCACTGTTGGCAATGGCCAGAATATTCTGATTCCACTTGGTGCCTGCGGCATCCGTGAGATCGCAATCCTCCTCCCCTTTACGGTATTCCAGAGGATAAACCACGTCGTGGCACTCCTGGTCTATGACAAAGGTGTAGGTAGATCCACCGATCCAGGTTCTGTGCTTGAGGAGTAGGTCAAAGGCACTGGTTCCCTGGACTGACACCAGATCGGCAGCGCAACGCACATAGAGTTCCAGCTCTGGTTTGGTGTCCACTTCATGGGCCTCAGGCATAGTCCGGCATTCGGGCCGAGAGGGAAGGTAAACGCCCGTGGACAGTACGTAGGAGAAGCCTCCAAATTCGATCAGGCGGCCGTAGGTTGTCTTGGGTTCTGACTGTCCAGTCACGGGGTTGCGGAATTCGTAGTACGCTATGGCGTCGCCGAAGAGGGCGGCTTCCCGCACCCCTTCCGCCGCGAACCGGAAGCCGGTCGAATCCACCAGATCCCCTATGTAGGCCCCCACCGTTTCGGGAGCTCCTCTGCTCATAATCTGAATGAGAGTCTCCTGATCCGTGAGCGACAGATAGGTAGGTCCGGAATTCCAGCGTGGGTCATGGACCAGATCATGTAACGCCCGCAGGCCATGTAGCTTGAAGTACAGTTCGGCACAACGTACGAATTGTTCTGCATCCTCCACCGAATACACCAGACTGGCCCGGACCCGGGAAGAATGACAGGATCCGGGCGCGTCTTGGGGATAAAATCCCGCCCCAATAATGGCTTCCCGGCCTTCAAAGGTTTGGTCTATGGGATGGACGTAAGTCACCTTCAGATCGATTTCTTCCGTCTCTGGGTTCTGGATGCGGTAGGTGGTAAAGCCCCCACCAAACACGCGAGTGGTATAGAGAAAACGGGCGGTATGTGGCTTGCCATCCACATCGACCGCCTCCAGCGTGTCATCACCTGGATTGAAGGCACCACCCACGTTGAAGATCACGATACCCTCGGTATCCAGGCCAAAAAGGTAGATGGGACCGTCCTGCCATTGGGGACTGGTGACGAAATCCTGCAGGGCCTGTTCCCAGCCAGTATCTTCTATATGTTGTGCGGCACAACGCACAAAATGCCTGAGGGCAGAGCGGGACCGAAGTTCTGCCAAGCGACCGATGGCTGTGGCGCTGCACTCGGAGTCGGAGGCAAACCCGGGACTGGCAGAGACCAACAGCAGGGAAAGGGCCATCAGAACCTGCAGCACCAGTGACTGACCCATCTTTCTTAACATGGAATCCTCTTTGGTTTATGAAGTCCGTAGATAGAACTCTTTAGTTTAACTATAAGAAACACCCTATCGGTGACAGATATTGGGGGGATCTAAACCTGTCGGTATCCTGTTCACCATCACCACAGAAGCACTCGTTCCCAGGCCGACGTCAGATATGTGGGCCCATCAGCGGGAAATTAGGGGCAACATCACATGGGAAGGGCGCTCCGCGTCGTGGTAAAGAGTCTGCTGCGCCCAGTGAAAGCGGCGTTCCAGGCCCAGGGGACCGCCTGTATTGGGATTGACATCAAAACGTGGGAAGTTGCTGCTGCTGATGTCCAGCCGAATACTGTGACCGGCCTTGAACAGATTGGAAGTGGGGTACAGGGGAAAGGTCAATGTATACACGTGGCCCGGCTCCATCAACTCCGGTTCCGTCCAGCCGTGACGAAATCGGGCCCGCAGAATGGAATCGGTCAGGTTCATCGCTAACCCGGAGGGATAGTCTTGATTGGGAGGAACGACCTCAATCAGCTTGGCTGTGAAATCTGTGTCTGGAGCAGACGAAGCGACATGGAGGGTAACCGTGATAGGACCGGTGATCTCCAGGTCGGCTTCCAGAGGTGCGGTCTGAAAGGAGAGCACATCACTACGGGCATTGAGAGGCAGGATATCGTGACTGCCAAAGAAGCTTGGTGCCCCCCGTTGATCATAAGCTCCTGGTTCCATGATGGGATTGGCCGCCGAAATACCGCCCCCTATGGTAGGTACCGGATCCCGTGGATCAAAGGTATAGCGACTGGGTTCTGCGTCCGCCACCGGGACTGTCTGTTCCAGCGTGCCATCACCGTGGAGATAGAAAGGGGTGAAGTGGGTGTCAGGCAATGGGAAGTCACTTTCATCCCGCCAGATGCCTCCATGCTGGAGCCGACCCTCATAATTCATGCGGTCATCTCCATGCCCCATGACAAAGATGCGTACCGGGGGACAATCGGCCAAGGTGGTAGGCAGCCCTTTCAGTTCATGGTCGAACCAGGCCAGGCGCAAATCGTTGTAATGGATGAGGGACTCCGTACCGAAGTCCATGTCCCCCGCAAAGGTTTCCTCCCAGCCGCCGTGGGTCCAGGGACCCATCAGCAGCATCTGACGGGATTGCTTGCGCTTGGTTAGCTCTATGAAGTTCTCGCAGGTGGCACGGGCATAGGAGTCATACCACCCACCCAAATAGAGCGTGGGTACATCGGCATGCTGATCATAGTAGTGGGAGATGGCGTAGCCCCTCTGTTGCCAGTATTCATCGAATTGGCTGTGGGTGAGAATGTCCAGAACCCACTGTTCATAGCTGGGTAGCAGACGCAGGGCTGATGCGCCGCGCTTGAAGGGCACACGGGAAAACCATTCCCCCACATTGGTATAGGCGTCCTGCAGCAGGGCGCGGAGACCCGGATCGGCCAAGGCTTCCTTGCTGGTGGTGGCCATGCGGAAGGCATACACAATAAAACGCTGCTCCAGGGTTCCGTTCTGCCGCATGGAGGCGTGGTAGTAGCTGGCAGCTCCTACCGCCACAATCATGGTCGACAGATGCGGCGGATCCAGGGTGGCTAGGGCTGACTGATCACTGCCGCAATAGGAGCCGCCCATAGTGCCTATCTGGCCGTCACACCAGGCTTGGGTGGCCAACCACTCCACGGTGTCGTAGCCATCGGGTGCTTCCTTGGCAAAGGGATACCATTCTCCTTCACTCGCAAAACGACCCCGTACATCCTGTATGACACAGACATACCCACGCCGGGCAAAGTACCGTCCTGTCTGGGCATTTACGGGAGAAGCCTTGTCGTAGGGAGTGCGCTCTAGCAGGACAGGAAAGGGACCTGGAACCGGTTGACCCTCTAAAGCGGGCACATAGATATCCGTGGCCAGCCGAATGCCATCCCGCATGGGGACAGGTACATTGGACTGGAGTATGACATCATATTGTTGAGGAGAACCTGCGAAAGTGGGAGACATCCTGGAAACCTCTGTTTTGAGTGGTAGGCAAGTGGCTGGCGCTTGGACGTGGCAGCATCAGGATCTTACCGGATAAAGTTCATCAAGGAGCGCCATTGCATGAATTATGCCAAGCTTCTGTATACAGACAAGCCCGTGGCTACGGGTCTGATCGGTTTGGGGGACTTCGGACAATCCTTTTTTCACCAGAGCCTGCGCATTCCAGGCCTGACCGTGGCGGCCGTGTGTGATGTGGCCGTGGACCAGGCTCTGAAAGCGTTGCAGGTGGCGGGAGTTCCGCCTGAGGCCTATCAGGTGTGCGATGCGGTTGGCTCCGCCCAAAGGGCCATGGAAGCCGGGAAACTACCCCTGGTGCCTGACGGCACCCTGTTGGCGGAACTGGACCTGGATGTGATTGTGGAAGCCAGTGGCCAACCGGAAGCCGGGGCGCGTCACGCCGTGGCCGCTTTGGAGCAGGGCAAGCATCTGGTATTGGTTAACAAGGAAACCGCCTGTACCGTGGGCCCGGCCCTAGCGGCCATGGCGCGGCAGGCGGATCGGGTGTACACCATGGCGGACGGGGATCAGCCGAGCATGATTATGGACATGCTGTCATGGGCCCGGACCAATGGTTTGGAGGTCGTCTGTGCCGGCAAGGCCGGTGAAGTGGACCAACAGGCGGATGATGCGGGAGAAGCTATCTGGCAGATCAATGCATCTGCTGATCCCTCATTCCTGGCCGCAGTGAAGGAACGCAGTGCGCGTATTCCCCATACGCAACGGGTCAGAGTGCCGGATTACGCGGAACTGGCGATTGTGATCAATGAGTCTGGACTGGGTTTCGATACGCCTCTTTTGCATGGACCTGCACTGCACTATGCAGAAATGGCTGCGGCCTTTCGTCTGCAGGAGGATGGAGGACTGCTGAGCCGGGCACCGGTGGTGGAACTCTGCAACCTCCTGGCCCATCCTCATGCCCCCAGTATGGCGGGTGGCGTTTTCCTGGTCATACGCAAGACCGGTGGAGGAGACTGGAGTTTTTTGGCCCACAAGCGGCATCTAACCAGTCCGGACGGGAACTACGTCTTTCTTTTCCGGCCTTTCCACCTCTTGGGTCTGGAGACAGGTATCAGCGTCCTGGCCGCGTCCTTGCTGGGTGTACCCACCGCAGGCGCAGACATTCATCATATCGTGGACATGATTTGCCGGGTCGAAACCGACTTGCCAGCCGGTCATATCCTGACCATGGACCGGGGACATCGCATAGCCCATCTGCAACCAGAACTGGCAACTGCCCTGCCGGTAGCGCTGGATCATCCAATCCCTTACTATTTGGCTGCCGGCCGAGCGCTGGCCCGGAATGTGATCCAGGGAGAGATATTGCAGTTTCAGGATGTACAGGTGGATGAAACAGCCACCTTGTGGCAACTGTGCAGCAACCAGGATGCCCTGGCTGCCTAACACCGGGTTGACGGCCGTAGCCAATGGGAGTATCAGCCGCTACCGCACACAGTTCGCAAAAGATTGTCCTTGTACATGGAAATAAACAGGACCTTCCCCCTCCCCGGTATAGGTTGACCCGGCGGACATATAGGAGAGAGCAATAGCGCGACGCCAGGTTTGGGATCGATTTGGCGCTGTGTAATGGGGGAGCAACGAATGGAAAAACAGACCGTCTCCGGCTTTCATGGGGAGCGTGAGTATATCCTGCGGATCGTATTCCTGTTCGTCTACGACATAGTCATCCTGCACATGTACATGGGATAAAGCTCCCAACTTGTGACCCCCTTTGATCACAGCCATGCAACCATTTTCCAGGGTGGCATCGTCCAACGGAAACCAGCAGGAACACAGTGCCATCGGTTCAATGGGCCAGTAGGGCGAATCCTGATGCATGCCTTTGGCCGATCCCACTTCCGGAGGTTTGAGCAGCAAGGCATTCCGAAACATTTTGATGTCGGGTCCCAGAATGGACGTGAGTACCCCACGAATCCTCGTGTGCAGACCCAGGCCCTGAAACAGGTCATCTCCTTCTACCAAGCCGTCAATCTTGCGAATGCCGTCACCGGCATGCTCTACGGCAAGCTCCCCCCGCTGGATGCGGGGTTCAATCTGGATTTGCAGTTTGTCTGTCGGACGGCCCCCATGGGTATATTCGCGGAGACGCTGGCCCAACGCTGCGACCTCGTCAGGTGGCACCAAGCCAGGTACGTGCAAGTAACCTTCTTCCTGATACTGGGCCAATTCCTGTGCAGTGAGCGTACCTGCCATCATCCTTTCCCTCGGAACATAGTCATTTTAGGAAGATAGCCCCATTATAATGGGGAAAGCCAGTCTATGGGTCATGTCTCAGCATGAAATACAGGGAGGATCTTATGTCCAATGGCCCCCTAAAAGTACATGTCACCGGTGTCTACGGTCTGATCGGCAATTTGGTTTATGACCATCTCAACAGACAGCCAGGACGCTATGATGTTTATGGCAGTAGCCGTCGTTCCGCCAGTTCTGTGCGGGCCGATGCCGACTCTCTGGTCCACTTGCCGGAAACACACTTTGTGCAGGCCGATCTGGCGGATGCCGACGCGATGCGGCAAGCCATCAGGGGCATGGATGCCGTTTTGCACATTGGCGCCGTGCCGGATCCAGCCGCCTCCTTCGAGGATATTCTGCACAGCAATATCGTCGGTACCTACAATGTGCTGGAAGCCTGCCGGGAGGCAGGGGTCAAGCGCCTCGTTTATGCCAGTTCCGTCATGGCCTCCATGGGTTATTTCTATTTCCAGGAACCTTACCGTGCGATTCGCGAACAGCGCTTTGATGTCGTGCCGGACGATATTCCCCTGATTACGCCTACAGATCTGCCCCGTCCCACGGAACCCTATTCCGCCAGCAAGGTTTGGGGGGAAGGCATTTGCCGTACCTATCATGATGCCCACGGCATGGCGACGGTGTGCTTGCGCATTGGGGCTGTCAACAAGGAAGACCGCAGCCTTTATGACTGGACAGATTCACTTTGGTGTAGCCAGCGAGATGTAATCAACATTATTGAACTGTCTCTGCAGGCGACGGCAAATCCTTGCTTCCATATTTGCTATGGTATTTCGGACAATCGGCATCGCTGGGTTGATCTGGAGCCTTCCCGGACGGCATTGGGATTCCAACCCCAGGACGGGGCCTGATTCGCTTCAACCTGGCGGCTCAGGTGTGGATACTATATGGATGGCCAGGCACCGTGCGCCTGTCATGGTGGGTCTGCTATTCTCGAATGAACCCTTCAGGTTCGGTTTCCCTAGAGCCTGTTTACAAAATATCTTTCGTATGGGTTACTGTGGTCCGTACACTTGCAGGATAGCCTCATTGAGCCATTGCCTCAAAGCCTGGGAAGCCTCCCAAAGATCCGTG
>DAOUJU010000020.1:0-34913 GCA_034422235.1 Anaerolineales bacterium
TGATAAAATCTACCGTGGTCATGAGTTCCCTCCTTCGCGAGTGTGTCAACTCACAGGATGAGGGAACCTCGTGACCTTTTTCAACTTTGTCTTCAACTAGCACCAATGGTTAATAGGCGTAGGGGGGCAAGGCTTTGCGGAATTCCGGGGTCCAACGGTCGGGACGGAAGGCTAGGGGTTCGTCGAACCACCGTGGGTCGCGGTGTGTGATGATTTGAGGGACCGCCAGCATGGCCCCGGCCGGGATGGCGTAGCCGGCCAGCTCAAAGGGTTCGAAAGCCATGCGCCCGATAGTCCAGATAGGGGGGTACAAGCGCATGGCTTCCGTCAGAATCTGATCCGTCAATGTCAGGTGGGGCAGGTCAGAGAGGGTGAGGGTGCGATTCCCCAGCACTTCGTCCTGTTCGGCATACCAGCGGGTTTGCCATTCTGGGTGGGTGGCCAGCAGGTACCAGGTCCAGGTCAGAGCCAGGGCAGTCGTCTCATGACCGGCCGCGAACAGGGTAATGGTCTCGTCCCGTACCTGTCTGTCGGTCATGACGCGTTCCTCAGGATTGTCCGCCTCGTCATCCGTAGTCTGCACGAGCAGGGACAGCAAATCATCCCCCTCTTTGTGTGACTGGCGCCGTTGTGTAATCAGGTTCCCCTGTCCAACCTGTGGCTAACCCACTTGCAGCAGCCGACTATGTCGCGAATATATTCGCAACACAATATAGCGCTGGCATTTGATAAAATGACTACTCGTAGCGGCCTACGGGGCCTCTGCTCAGAGATTGCTATTTTTGTCAGTACGGAGAAACCTCCCATGTCGAAGGTGAATTTGTCACGTCGCCGCTTCCTGCAGGTATCCGGTGCGGCGGCCGTCGGTTTGGCCCTGGCCGCCTGTGAAGCCCCCATGCCGGCCGCCGAAGATGCGGCCCCCACCATGGAGATCGTTGCCCTGAACCATTGGGGCTTTGGGGGACCGGTCTGGGAAGCCCAGTGGGAAGCTGTCCCTGATGCCCTGCCCCATATTGAAGTAAATCCCACGGAAATCGGGGATATCGTGTTTGGGGATCAGAAGTACCTGACCGCGGTTGCCGCCGGCACAGGACCTGATACTGCCATTCAGGGCCGACACACGTTCCTGCAGTTTGCGGCCAAAGGGCTGTATCAGGATCTTACCGACCAATTTGATGCTGCTGGTCTGAACCGGGGAGACTTTTCGCCCGTTCAGCTGGACGAATCCACGTGGGAAGGCCGGACTTATGGTATGCCCTGGAACACCGATGTCCGCTACCTGTACTGGAACAAGGAACATTTCGCGGAAGCAGGCCTGGATCCGGATCAGCCTCCCACTACCTGGGCTGAACTGGAAGAATACACGGCCGCCCTGGATCGCCGGGACGGTGACGAAGTAGAGCGCTACGGTTTCGTACCGTATCTCTGGGGCAACTCGTGGATGTGGCTGTACGGTTTTCTGGCCAAGGCCCCGGCCATCAGTGACGACAAGCGGACCATTCTCTGTGATGATCCGAAATGGATCGAGGTCCTGACCTGGCTGGTCAATTTCTATGACAATTACGTGGGGGACTTTGAGGCGGCCAATGCCTTTCAGCAGTCCGTTCAATCGGCGGGCCTGGGGGATCCCTTCATTGCCGGCAAAGTGTCGATGTCTGCTACCGGCGACTGGGTGGTGAGAGATATCCTGCGGTCTCCCGGCATCGTGTGGGATACAGCGCCCATGCCTATTCCCCCAGGGGGCGAGAAGAGCACCTGGTCCTGTGGCTTCAACATCGTGATGGCCCCAGGTTCGCAGCATCCCGCTGAAGCCTTCCAGCTCATGCAATGGTTTACGGGCATTGACGGCTGGGACGCCTTGGCCGCTGCGGATCTTGCGGATACCCAGCGCACTTGGGAACGGGAACAGCTGGAAGGGGATCCCCAATTCTGGCCACGCCTTGCCTGCTACCTGCCGGCCCTGGAAGCCATGGAGCAGAAATACATTCCCCAGTTGGGGGAGACGGAACAGCGCACCTGGGATCTGACTGTGGATGCCCTGCAAAACTGGACCCACGGCTGTGGAAGCGTGATGGGATTGGCGGCCCTGCAATACTGGGTAGAGATGGACAATGCAGCACGTTCCGCCCTGTCCAAGGTCATGACGCCCGAAGAGGCCATGTTGAACTGCAAGCAACTGGTACAGGAAGCCACCGACAAGGCGTGGGAAGCCATAGACAACGCGTAAATACAATAGCCAGAGAGGCACCTGTCCCGGGCCTCTCTGGCTAGATATGGTTGCCAAGCTTAGCTAACCCACTATCAGGGGTTCAAGACATATCTGGAACCTGCCTGTGGTAAGATGACCCACCATGGAGGCCTTTGAGTCCTCCGCTTAGCGACCCAAATACTATCAGTACGGAGAAACCACCCCATGTCGAAGGTGAATTTGTCACGTCGCCGCTTCCTGCAGGTATCCGGTGCGGCGGCCGTCGGTTTGGCTTTGGCCGCCTGTGAAGCCCCCATGCCGGCCGCCGAAGATGCGGCTCCCACCATGGAGACGATTACCCTGAACCATTGGGGTTTTTCGGGACCCGTTTATGAATTTGTCTGGGAAGCTGTCCCTGATGCCCTGCCTAATATTGAAGTAAATCCCACAGAAATCGGGGATATCGTGTTTGGGGATCAGAAATTCTTGACGGCCGTCGCCGCGGGGACAGGACCTGATACTGCCATGCAGAACCGTCACACTTTCCTGCAGTTCGCCGCCAAAGGCCTCTATCAGGACATTACGGAGAAATTCGATGCCGCTGGTCTGAACCGGGAGGACTACACGCCGGTCCAGTTGGAGGAAACCGTCTGGGAAGGCAAGATGTATGGTCTGCCCTGGGGCACTGATGTCCGCTACCTGTACTGGAACAAGGAACATTTCGCGGAAGCGGGCCTAGACCCGGATCAGCCTCCCACTACCTGGGCTGAACTGGAAGAATACACGGCCGCCCTGGATCGCCGGGACGGCGACGAAGTAGAGCGCTACGGTTTCGTGCCGTATCTCTGGGGTAACTCGTGGATGTGGCTGTATGGTGCTCTGGCCAAGGCCCCGGCCATCAGTGACGACAAGCGGACCATTCTCTGTGATGATCCGACATGGATCGAGGTCCTGACTTGGCTCGTTAATTTCTATGACAATTACGTGGGGGACTTTGAGACAGCCAATGCCTTTCAACAGTCCGTCCGTTCGGCGGGCCTGGGGGATCCCTTCATTGCCGGCAAAGTGTCGATGTCTGCCACCGGCAACTGGGTGGTGAGAGATATCCTGCGGTCCCCGGGTATCGAGTGGAATACGGCGCCGATGCCGCTTCCTCCGGGGGGCGAGAAGAGCACCTGGTCCTGTGGCTTCTCCATCGTGATGGCCCCTGGGTCGAATCATCCTGACGAGGCCTTCCAGCTCATGCAATGGTTTACGGGCATTGACGGCTGGGAAGCCTTGGCGGCCGCACAATTGGCGGATGTGAAGCGCACCTGGGAACGGGAACAGCTGGAAGGGGATCCCCAGTTCTGGCCCCAACTGGCCTGCTACTTGCCGGCCCAGGATGCCATGGCCAACAAATACCTGCCTGAGCTGGGTGAAACGGAAAACCGCACCTGGGAACTGTCCATTGATGCCCTGAACAACTGGACCCATGGCTGTGGCAGCCTGATGGGCGTAGCGGCCCTGCAGTACTGGGTAGAGATGGACAATGCGGCGCGTTCCGCCCTGTCCCATGCCCTGACCCCCGAAGAGGCCATGTTGAACTGCAAGAAACTGGTACAGGAAGCCACCGACAAGGCTTGGGAAGCTATAGACAGCGCGTAATGCCACGAATCCGAGAGGCACCTGACCGGTGTCTCTCGGGTCAGAACCCATTGGATTCGGACATCCCATGACCACAGCTCCCGTAACTGCGTCCCGATCCTGGTGGCGGACCCTGCAAGGGCGGGAAGCCCTATCCTTCTATCTTTTTATAACCCCCTGGACTCTCGGCTTCCTGGCGTTCATGCTGGGGCCTATCCTGGCCGCCCTGGCTCTGGGGTTTACCCAATATGACGTCATGCTGCCCGCCAAGTGGTTGGGCACCGCCAATTTCAGCGAACTGATACAGGATCCGTTGTTCCGGGTCAGTCTGGGCAACACGGTGTACATTGTGCTGCTGGCCGTACCTACCGGTATGGTGATCTCCTTTGTGATTGCCCTGTTGCTCAACCAGAAAGTCAGGGGCATGGCGGCCTACCGCACAGGATATTTCATTCCCTCCATTGTGCCGGCCGTGGCCTCGGCGGCCCTTTGGCTCTATTTGCTGCAACCCCAGTGGGGACTGGTCAACGGTTTTCTGGATCTCTTTGGTATCAAGGGACCTACCTGGCTGTCCTCCACCGTCTGGTCCAAGCCCTCCATCATCATGCTGATGGTATGGGCCTCCGGGGGCACCATGATTATCTATCTGGCCGGTCTACAGGACATTCCCGAACCCCTGTATGAAGCTGCCAGTATCGACGGCGCTTCCCGACTGCGCCAATTGTGGCATGTCACGCTGCCCCTCATGACGCCCACCATTTTCTTCACGCTGGTGATGGGGATCATTGGTACCTTCCAGGTGTTCGCAGTGGTATTTGTCCTTACCGATGGTATGGGCGGTCCCCTGAATTCCACGCTGGTTTATCTGATCTATGTATACCGCAATGCCTTTGTGTTCTTCCGTATGGGCTATGCATCGGCCATGTCCCTGATTCTATTCCTGATCATTCTGGTGCTGACTCTTGTGAACTTCAAACTTTCGCACCGTTGGGTCTACTCCGAGGTAGAAGATATCTAACTCTCTCGCAGTCATGGCCACGGAATCACGTCTTCAGACCACCGGTATGGTGTCCCATAGGGAACAATTCCAGCAAAGGGTTTGGGCTAAGAACGCTTTCCGTTCCGTGCGCCATCTGGTGCTTCTGGTAGGCTCTTTCTTCTTCGTGGCACCCCTGGTTTTCATGGTATCCACTTCCCTGAAAGCCTTGCGCCAGATTGTTCTCTTTCCGCCGGAACTAATCCCGAACCCCGTACTCTGGCGCAACTATCCGGAAGTATTCTATTACGCGCCCATGCACCTGTACTTCGTCAACACGATGTATCTGGTGATTGCTGCGATCATCGGCGCAGTCTTCACCTCATCTCTGGCGGCCTACGCTTTTGCCCGCATGCGCGCCCCCGGCAAGAATGCCATCTTCATGATCCTGATGTCGACCATGATGGTGCCCGACATTGTCACCTTGATTCCGACCTACGTTCTTTTTGCCAAGCTTGGATGGGTAGGCGGTTTCAAGCCCCTGACCATACCCTATCTGGCGGGCAGTGCCTTCTTTATATTCCTGCTGCGGCAATTCTTTCTGTCCATCCCCAAGGACCTGGAGGATGCCGCTTTCATTGACGGTTCCAGCCGTTTGCACACCTACATCTACATCGTAGTGCCTCTGGCCAAGCCGGTGCTGGCGACAGTCACCATATTTGCGTTCATGAGCAGCTGGAATGAATACATAAGACCTCTGATTTATCTCAGCAACAAGAAGCAGTATGTAATGTCGCTGGGTTTGCAGGTATTCACCCAGGTCCGGCGGCAGGAGTGGGGGCTGCTCATGGCGGCTTCCACGATGATGGTGGCCCCCATCATCATCGTCTTCTTTCTCGCCCAGAAGCATTTTGTCCAGGGCATTACCATGAGCGGTCTCAAGGGCTAAACGTGGTCCCAGTCTTCCAGCGGCAAGGAGCCAAACGACCTATGAACCAACGTTATGCCCAGTATCTGCAGGATGGATTTCAACTGGAAGCCACGCCGGTGCTGTCGGCCGCCTGCGTGGAGGCGGCTGTCGCCGGGATGGACAACGTCCGGGAAGGCTACTATGACACCGGCATTGAGCCGGAACCTTCCCAATGGAATCCCGGGGACGATCCTGCCCGGCTGTGCAAGATCGAGATGCCCCAAAAGGCCTCCCAAGGGATCCGGGATCTGATCTCTTCCCCGGAACTGGGAGCCCACGTAGCGGAAGTTACCGGGGCCGAGGCCGTACAGGTGTGGTGGACACAGTTGCTGTATAAACCCAGTGCCACCGCGGCCGGGGCCCCGGTCATTGGCTGGCATCAGGATCGTTTTTTCTGGCGCATCTGGGCCGAAGACAGTCACCTTTTCACTGCCTGGGTTGCGTTGTCAGATGTAGATGAAGTTTCTGGACCAATGCAATTTGTCAAGGGCTCCCATCATTGGGGTTTCACTGGTGAAGGGACCTTTCAGGCTGAGGATTTCGAGGCCACCCGTGACATGATTACTCTGCCTGAGGGGGAGAGCTGGACAGAAGTATCGGCGCTGTTGCCACCAGGGGGTGTCAGTACCCATCACCATCTGGTGTTCCACGGCTCCGGTCCCAACATCTCCGGCAGGCCCCGCCGCAGCCTCGCCGTTCACATGCGCGCGGAAGACGCGCGTCCGGCCAACCCGGAACGGGAAGGGTTGGTGCGCTTCATCGACAATCTCGATTTCTGTCCCGTTATTTACGGTGATCCACAGGCGTTCGCTGACTGAGATCCACGTTTCCCAGGCATGGGTCTCGCGGGACCGCTTTTCCTAACTCTACTTAGTTTTTCGGGGCTCACTGATGGGTGATTGTAGAATTGCTCATCATCAGTCTTGTGGTGATGGGCAAGATCACCAAGGAGAAAGCGTCCATGTACCGTCCTTCTCGTGTGTTACTGATAATGATTCTGTTGCTCTCATGGGCAATCAGTGCTTGTGTGGTAACCCCTGCTCCTGAAGGAGAGGTGGAAATCGTTACGGCAGATTCACCGACTCCCGAACCCGACCTGGCTACCCCTGACATTGTGGAAGGCAAGTTCAACGTGGCCTTCGTGTATGTAGGCCCCATCGGAGATGGGGGCTGGACTTATGCCCACAACGTCGGTCGCCTGTATCTGGAGGAACAGGTGGAGAATGTGCATACCGCCTACCTGGAAAGCGTGCCTGAAGGGGCCGATGCCGAACGAGTCATTCGCAATCTGGCCCGCAAGGGTTTCGATGCGATCATCACCACGTCCTTCGGATTCATGGATCCGACGGACATCGTAGCCGCCGAATTCCCGGATCAGTATTTCGTGCATGTTTCCGGTTTCAAGCGTAACGACTCCAACTTTGCCAATCTTTTCGGTGCCCTAGAGGCAGCGGAATACCTGTCGGGCATGATAGCAGGAGCTCGGGCCGCCGAGGACGGCAGCTACCGGGTGGGATCCATTGCTCCCTTCCCGATTGCTGAGGTCATTCGCCTGTCCAATGCCCGTACCCTGGGCATGCGACGCACCTGCCCGGAATGTGTCATGGACATTCGCTGGATTTTCACCTGGTTTGATCCAGAGAAGGAAGCGGAAGCCGCGGCCTCCCTGCTGGATGCCGGGGCCACCGTGATAGCGACCGGTGCAGATACACCCATTCCCATCCAGATCGCGGCGGAACGGGGCATGACGGGTATCGGCCACAACAGTGCCAATACCTGTGAGGTTGCCCCCGATGGCTGTTTGGGCGCGGCCTACTGGAATTGGGGTCTGGCCTATGTGGCGCTGGTGGAAGACATGATAGCCGGGGAATTCGAGGCTGAGGATTACTATCTGGGTTTCGTGGACGGCATTGTGGGCTATGCCGGGTTCATGGAAGGTGAGGTTCCTGCCCCCGCCGTCCCGGCTTCCGTCATTCCGGAGGTGGATGATGTAGTCGCGCAGATGCAAGCCGGTACCTTCACCCGGTTTGACATCTTTACCGGTCCCATTAGTGACAACAAGGGCAATGAGGTCATACCCGCCGGGGTAACGTTGACCCAATCGGATCTGGAAGGCATTGATGAAGGACTGGCCGAGTTGCTGGGACGACCCGCCTGCACCATCTGCATGGGCTTTCTGGTGGAAGGCTTTGTGGAGGATGCCGAAGTTCCCCAATAACCTTGAATCGGCAAGGATGCCGTAGACATATAGCCAAACAGGCCGGCACGCTTTCCCCGGGACGTGCCGGCCATTCGGGTCATGGAATCGACTTTGGCAGCCCCCCCGTCTACCCCGGCCGCTGAGGTCCACTACCAGCCCATGGTAGAAGCACGAGGCATTGTCAAGCGCTTCCCCGGGATCATCGCCAACGATAATGTCGATCTGGATGTAGGACGGGGGTCCATCCATGCCGTTCTGGGTGAGAACGGCGCGGGCAAATCCACCCTTATGAACATCCTGTCTGGCCTATATAGGCCGGATGAAGGCCATATCCGCCTGGAGGGAAACTCCGTTTCCTTTTCCTCACCGCTGGAAGCCATTGCGGCCGGTGTGGGCATGGTGCATCAGCATTTCATGCTGGTGGAAACAGCCACGGTGGCCGAAAATGTGGTCCTGGGGGATCATGCTCTGGCCTTTCATCTCAATCTGGGCCGGATCCGGACCCGAGTCCAGGAGCTGAGTGAAGCATCGGGTCTGGAACTGGATCCGGATGCCTTTATCTGGCAACTGTCCGTGGGCGAACAGCAGAGGGTCGAAATCGTCAAGATGTTGTACCGGGGCGCGCGCCTCCTGATTCTGGACGAACCCACCGCCGTACTCACGCCTCAGGAGAGCCTGCAACTGTTCAGCCAACTGCGGAGGATGGCGGATAGCGGCAAGACCGTGCTCTTCATTAGCCACAAACTGGATGAGGTTCTGGATCTGGCCCACTGGATCACAGTCATGCGCGGCGGCCAGGTGGTGGGTCATCTGCGTCCTCAGGACACGACCAAGGAAGAATTGGTGCGCCTGATGGTGGGACGGCAGGTCCTGTTCGATTTTGCCGCCAAGTCCTTGCCCCAGGATGATGTGCGGCTGGCTCTCCAAGATGTCAAGGTACACAATGATCGTGGCGCTCTGGCCGTTCAGGATGTATCCCTGGAGGTGCGACACGGCGAAATCCTGGGCTTGGCCGGGGTGGCGGGAAACGGACAACGCGAGCTCGCGGAGGCGGTCACAGGATTACGGTCGTTGGCCGGAGGCACCATACAAGTGGAGGGACACGAGTTGGCGGGTGGCAATCCCCGGCGTTTTATTGATGCCGGAGTCGCCTACATACCCCAGGACCGGCAACGAACCGGATCATCCCCTAATCTGTCCCTGCTGGATAATCTGGCTCTCAAGGATTACCGTACGGCCCAACCGGGCTGGCTCTTGGAGCGCAAGCAGCAGATGCAGGAATCCAGAGGGTTGCTGGAAACATATGAAGTGGTAGCCGCCTCGGAACGGGCCCCGGCCCGCCTCCTGAGCGGGGGCAATCTGCAGAAACTTATTCTGGCCCGGGAACTGTCCCGTCGCTGTGGCGTCCTGATCGCCGAGTCGCCCACCCGGGGTCTGGATATTGGCGCGATTGAAAAGGTGCATGAAATCCTGTTGCGCCAGAAGGCGGAGGGCTTGGCCATTCTGTTGTTGTCCGAGGATTTGGATGAGATTATGGCGCTGAGCGATCGCATCGCGGTAATTTACCATGGCCGGATCATGGGTATCATGGCGGCCATGGAGGCAGATATAAACCGGATTGGCTTCATGATGGCCGGCGTTCAGCCTGAAGCCGAGGAATCAGCATGAGCACGAGCGTACCCCGCTTGCGTACCTCCTGGCCTCGTCTAATCCTGGAACAGCGGGCCCGGGTGACATGGGAAGTCAATCTGCTGGTGACCCTCTTCCTACTGGTGCTGGCCCTCTGCGTGGGGGGTATTGTGCTCTGGATTGCGGGCGGTCAGCCAGTGTCCATATACCGCAACATGTTTCTGGCTGCCTTTGGCACCAAGTGGGGCATCAGTGACACCCTGGTCAAGGTGGTCCCGCTCATTTTGACCACCCTGGGTGTAGCCCTGGCCTTCCGCATGCGGCTCTGGAATATTGGTGCCGAAGGGCAACTGTATTTGGGCGCCCTGTTTGCCAGCGGCATTGCCCTGCACTGGGCTTCCCCCGAAGCGAATCAGTTTCTGACCCTGTTGCTCATGGCCCTGGCTGGAATGATGGGGGGAATGCTTTGGGGACTCATGGTCGGGGGGCTCAGGGCCTGGTTCAATGTCAATGAGATTATTACCTCCCTGATGCTGACCTATGTCGGGTATGCCCTGGTTAACTATTTTGTGTATGGCCCGTGGGGGGAACGGGGATTTGGCCTTTCGCCCATGTTTCCCCAGAATACTTGGCTGCCCCGCCTCAGTGAATATGCCGCGACCTTTCCCTGGATGCGCGGTATGACCGTACATGCCGGCCTGATCATTGCGCTGCTGGCGACCGCTGCCGTATATTTCGCCCTGCGTTTTACCAAGTTCGGCTTTGAAGTCACCCTCGTGGGGGATAATCCCGAAGCAGCACGCTACGCCGGCGTTAACCTGCCCTGGATGACCCTGATTGTCATGGGCCTGAGCGGGGGCCTGGCCGGCTTGGCCGGGATGAGTGAGGTCGCCGGTGTGGTCCACCGCCTTCAGGAACATATTTCCCCCGGCTACGGTTTCACGGCCATTATCATTGCCTGGCTGGCCCGCCTGAATCCGCTTAACGCGTTGTGGGTTTGTTTCCTGTTTGGCGGCCTGCTGGTGGGCGCAGATCAGATCCAGTCAGCCGGTATCTCTGCGCTCTTGCAGGGCATTATCCTGTTTGTCATGGTCAGTGGCGAATTGCTGCTGCGGTACCGTCTCCGCCTGAGTCGGCCGCAGTCATCACCCCTGGAAGCGGTACCATGATTGGATTCCTGGCCAATCTGCTGGCCGCGGGGGTACGCTCAGGTACGGCCATTCTCTTTTCGACCCTGGGTGAAATCTGGGCGGAGCGGTCCGGTGTGCTGAATCTGGGTATTGAGGGCATGATGCTCATGGGGGCCATGAGCGGATACGGCATTGCCCACCTGACCGGGAATCCCTGGTTAGGTGTGGTGGCCGGCATGCTGGTAGGAGGCATGCTGGCGCTGCTGCATGGTTTCGTGGTGCTGGTGTTACGGGCGGATCAGGTGGTGAGCGGTCTGGCGCTCACTTTTCTGGGCAGTGGTCTGAGTGCGGTACTCGGAGCGCCCCTGGTGGAAGTCCACCAGGTACCCCGCCTGCCTTTCTGGACGGTGACGGCCTTGGTGGATATCCCCATCCTGGGTCCCATGTTGTTTTCCCACAATGCTCTGGTGTACCTGGGGTATTTGCTGATTCCGCTCAGTTGGTATTATCTCTACCGCACCCGGGCAGGCCTGGAACTGCGGGCCATCGGTGAGAATCCGGCCGCCGCCGATGTGCAGGGAATTCGGGTCACGCGCCTCCGTTTGCTCTACGTGGCCTACGGCGGGGTGCTGGCTGGACTGGGGGGTGCGACCCTGACTTTGGCCGTAACACCGACGTGGATCGAAAACCTGACAGCAGGTCAGGGCTGGATTGCCGTAGGACTGGTCATTTTTGCCGGCTGGGATCCCCTGCGGGCGGCGTTTGGCGCCTACCTCTTTGGGGCCTTGCGCCGGCTGCCCCTGGATCTGCAGAATTTCTCATTCTTTCGGGCCAATCCCGCCTTTGGCTACTTCACCAACATGCTGCCCTATCTCTGCACCATTCTGATGCTGCTGGTTGTTTCGTCGGGCCGCTGGAAACGACGTTTCGGCGCGCCCGCTGCCTTGGGACAACCGTATGTACGGGAAGCCAAGGGCAGCGCCCACCAAGTCTGGCTGTAGGGTCATACATCCAGGTATGACTGGCCTGTGGGCTTGTGCGCTTCCCTGACTCTGGCAGGTTCGTGCCTTCGATGATGAGCTCAATCCCGCATGACTGCCTCTGCTTCCCGCCCGGTCTACCGAGTCCTGGTCATTGCTCCCACCAGCTTCTTCCGTGACACTGGCTGCCATGTGCGGATCCTGGAGGAAGCGCGCCTGGTGACTCGCCTGGGGCATCAGGTGGAGATTGCTACCTACCGCAATGGTGACGATGTCGCGGATCTGACCATTCACCGCACCCTGCCCATTCCCTGGCGGCAACACTATGAAGTGGGATCCAGCCGCCACAAGATTGCCTTTGATTTCCTGCTGGGTCTGACCGTTCTGCGTCTCCTGCTGACCCGGCGCTTTGACGTCATCCATGCCCATTTGCATGAGGGTGGGCTCATCGGCATTGTCTTGGGCTGGCTGTTCCGGGTTCCCGTACTTTGTGATTTACAGGGCAGCCTGACCGATGAGATGGTGGATCACGGCTTTCTCCGCCGCCGGCACTGGCTGTTTCGGTTCATGCTGCGGGTGGAATGCTGGATCGATCAGCATGCCCGGCGTGTAGTGGCCAGTACCCACCATTTTGCCCGGATGTTGGCGGAGGAATTTGGCTGTCCGCCCGAACGTATCCAGGTACTCTCGGATTTTGTGGATACGGATGTCTTCGACCCCCGGGCCGTGACCGGCACCGATGGGCTCAGACAGCAACTGGGACTGGCCCAGGACGCTACCGTCATCGTCTATCTGGGTCTGCTGTCGCATTATCAGGGTACGGATCTGCTGCTGCAAGCCATGTCCCATGTCCTGACCGAGATGCCCCAGTGCCATCTACTCCTGATGGGTTACCCGTTCCAGCAGGAATATCAGGCCAAGGCCGAGGATCTGGGAGTGGCCCATGCCGTCACTTTGACCGGACGTATACCGTATGTTGAGGCCCCACGCTACCTGGCGCTGGGAGATGTGGCCGTGGCCCCCAAGATTTCCCGTACCGAAGGTCTGGGCAAGTTGCTGAACTACATGGCGATGGGGTTGCCTACCGTCGTCTTTGATCTGCCCGTGGCCCGGTCCTATCTGGGAGAGCTGGGGGTATACGCCGATACCGTAGATGCGTGGAGTTTGGCCCAATCCTTACTGCAGCTGGTGCAGCAGGGCAGGGAAAGGCCCGAGGAGCAGAATTACGCGCGCACGCAACTCCGCCAGCGCGCCCGGGACCGCTTTGCCTGGGAACCGGTGGGGGAAACGTTGCACCAACTGTATACAGACCTGGTGCAACGAAAATAGCCGGTGCCGCGTCGGTGGACCGGGCGGATGAGTAGTACGCCTGTGCCTATGACCCAACGGGTCAGGTTGCCCGCACCTGCGATGTCACACGGCCACGGATAGAACGCCGGGAGAACAGACCCAACTGGCGGCTGTCACGGCTGCCATCCGGGTTGTCCCCGGCTAGGAATAGGCGCCCTGCGGCCGTGACCTGTGTCACCCGCTTGAGGATCAGTTCATCAGTTTCAGGGTGCTGAGCCACCACAATATCCCCTGTCCGGGGCGGGGTCTTGCGGTAGGCGCGAGGGTCCAGAAACAGCTTATCCCCGGGCCGAATGTCCGGCAGCATGGAGTTGTTCCTGACAACCAGCCGGGTACGCAGATGCAGCAGACAGTAGAGGAATTCCCGGAGACTGGCAGTGGGCAGGGAGGGAAAGGCGCCAGAGCGTGCGTGCGGCACACGCTCTGGCAGGGGTTGAGGCTTAGCCAGCGGTGTAGAAGGTGACCTCACGGTCCTTGGTCGCCCAGAAGATGTTGTGAATCTCCTCTACCGTGGTCAGGAGATTTTGGGCAGCTTCCAAATCTACGCTCACCTTGCACTGGGAACACAGCTTGGCAGCATTCCAGAAAGTAGTGTGCAGGTCTGGGTAGGCTTCCAGATGTTCAGGCTTGAAGTAGTCAGTCCACAGAATCAGGAGTTCATCCTTGGTCTTCTGGGCCTGATCTTCCTTGATGGCAATGAAGCGGGCCGTGGTGTTGAGGTACTGCACGACGCTCTCGTGATCTCCCTCTTCCTTGCTGGGTTGCGGGAGATCCATGATCTTCTTGGTCATGGACAGCACGGCTTCAGCCTTGATGCGGGCGTCGGCCGGATCGTATATGCCACAGGGACCGTCACAGTGGGCCGATACGGTCAGGGCGGGGCGGATGCGTTCAACCAGGGAGGTGATTATCTTCAACATGGAGTTACCTTTCTGTCATGCGAGAAGCAAGTTTTCATACGGTTGCATGATTATAGCGTATATGGAACCAACCGTGTGAGTAGAACGGTCTTGATGTCAGGGCCGGGTCAGTCTATGCACGGCCGTGTTGGGGGCAGACCTGATGCGGCAGAGTGGTCACCACTCCCCTGGCGCTGCGACGGCATAACGGGTATAGCCCCGCCGTCCTTGCTATGATTCTTGGGCTGACGTGACCGCCAAGGCAGTCTTGCGCTGGGGACCGGTGAGGGATATTGGCGGTATTCCTGAGAATGTCCCGAACTGCCTGGGTAGCGGCTCGACGCTGGCTCAAGTAATGTGCAAGTTCCGTCGCGGTCGGGGTACATCCACCGGGAATGATCAATAGGGTCTCCCAGTACATTCTCTGGCTGTTGGCCGACATGGGTGACCCTGATAGGACCACGACTTCCAGCAAACTGGCCTTATGACCTTCCCCAGTCCCTCCTGGAATTCTTCTTTCCTGCCTTCCTGCCAGATACTGGCATCCCCTTCCACTCCAATCCCTTGTATATTGGTAGGTAGCGATAGCCGCGATCTACCGAAGACTACCGCCGCGGGCATGACAGCGAGGCCGTTACCCCTCCCTGCTTCCCGGAACCCGTGAGATATAAGTCAGAAATTGGATGGGTCCGCCCTGCAGACAGGGACGAGCCCTACATCCAGCAGAGCGCAATTTCCGTCAACAGGGAGAGTGTTCGTATGGAACGCACCGTAGCGTACAGCCTGAGCGTGTGGTGGCTCGTAGGGGTACTGGCTGCCTGTGCGGTTCCTGTGTCGGGAGAGTTCTTGCCTGTAGGGGAAGGGGAAGAGCCGGTGGCGATGGAGACTGCAGAGTCAACGGAATCGAAGGTCCTGACCATCACCGTCACTGGCTCCGTAGTCAATGTGCGTAGAGGTCCAAGCTTGGAGCACGCCATCCTGGGGCAAGTGCAGCAAGGGGATGAATTGCCGGTGATGGGCATCAGTGACAATGGCAGGTGGCTGCACGTGGAACTGGGCAGGGACAGTCTTTGGATCTACGCGGACCTGACCGACGTGACCGCGGATATGAAACGTACACTGGCCGTGTTGGCAGTGGAACCCACACCTGCAGGCATGAGGTCGACACTCTCAGCTTTTTCTGTTCAAACCCCGGCCCGGAGCGGATCCGGGCCGGGGTTGGATTACAAGGTGGTGGGTACGAAGACCCCAGGGGATACGGTGATCCCCATTGCCCGGTCGGCAGACGGTGAATGGCTCCAACTGGATGAAGCGCAGTGGATTATCACGTCCACAGTAGACGGTCTAACCCAATCCCTGCCTATTGCCCTCGTCACCCCCGCACCTGTTGCAGGGGTGACCCTGACTCCTGCTCCGCCTATACATCCAGAAGGTCAGAAGGCAGATGGCGACGCCGAATCCAGTCTTGCCTGGGCCTTCTATGAACAAGGCTTGGTCAAAGATCAACTGGGTCAGTACGAGGAGGCGGTGGCCGACTATGACGCTGCCTTGCACCTCAATTCCAACTTGGCCGTGGTCTACTACAACCGGGGTTTGGCTCAGACCGTCCTCGGTCGCTACGAGGAAGCGATTGCCGATTTCGACGCCGCCTTGCGCCTTGAACCCGGCGATACTTGGGCTTTTCTCGACCGGGGCTTGGCTCAGGCGGCCCTTGGCCGCTACGAGGAGGCGGTGGCCGACTACAATGCTGCCTTGCACCTCAATCCTAACCTGGCCGTGGCCTATAACAGCCGGGGTGTGGCCCAAGCCGCACTCGGTCACCATGCAGAAGCGATGGCTGACTACAATGCTGCGTTGTACCTCGACCCTAACCTGGCCGTGGCCTATAACAACCGGGGCGCGGCCCAGGCAGACCTCGGTCGCCAGGAAGCAGCCCTTGCTGACTACAATGCCGCGCTACACCTCAACCCCAACTTGGCCATGGCCTATAACGGCCGCGGCCTAGTCCAGTATGGCCTTGGCCGCTATGACGCAGCGATGGCCGACTATGACGCTGCCTTGCGCCTCGACCCCAACTTGGCTGTGGCCTACAACAATCGGGGCATGGTTCAGGCCGCCCTCGGCCGCTATGACGCAGCGATGGCCGACTACAATGCTGCGCTATACCTCAACCCCAACTTGGCCGCGGCCTTTTACAACCGGGGAGCGGCTCAGGCGGACCTCGGTCGCTACGAGGAAGCGATAGCTGACTACAATGCTGCGCTGTACCTCGCCCCTAACCGGGCCGTGGTCTATAACAACCGGGGCGTGGCCCTGTTCAATCTGGGTCGCTATGAAGCAGCCGTGGCTGACTTTGATGCCGCCCTGCGCCTTGACCCCAACGACGCCTCGACCTATAACAACCGGGGTGTGGCTCAGTTCAATCTGGGTCGCTATGAAGTAGCCGTGGCCGACTTCGATGCCGCCCTGCGCCTTGACCCCAACGACGACTGGGCTTCCTACAACCGGGAACAGGCTTGGGCCCAAATAGCCCAATCTGTACCGATCGCCAATGTTAATGCCAATCTGCGGGCTGGTCCGGGGACCCACTATCCCCTTGTCGGATACGTCCAGGAGGGTGATCGGGTCAACCCTATGGCCCAAACTGCGGATGGCGAATGGCTCCAATTGAACTCAGGGCATTGGATCTATGCGCCACTGGTGGACAATATACCGGCGGGATTACCTACATCCGACAGTATTCCTCCCACCCCCACATCCCCCTGATACCTTGGGGACTTATATCCTTTAGTACACAGTCATATAGTTGTTAGGATAAGCGAAAGCGATAGGTATTGGCGTTGCCTATCGCTTCCTCACAGAGATGGAAATCAGCGTTCCATGTCTGCTCAGCCCACTGTAGCACAAGCCGAAGGCCCGTCTGTAATCCGCAAGCCATCCTGATCCGGAATTAAGAACAGCAGATCGCAATATGCTGACGTGGGATGGAACCCCATACGACAAAAGGGAAATACGGCATATAGGTCATCCAGTTGGGACGATGCTGTTTGGTCTAGACTTTGAACATCCATTACACTTGTGTGTCTGTTGTCTTCCAGCCTGGACGGTACAGGCTGCAGGGACGAGTCCCTAACCCAATGGTGGAATTACGGTATGGCCAGAAGCAAAGGAACGCGCGAGGTTCTCGATTCGACGCTGAACAGCCTGGAGAAGCGGTTTGGCGAAGGCATCATCATGAAGTTGGGCGATGCCAAGGCCATGGAAGTGGAATCCATTCCCACCGGCAGTCTGTCTCTGGACATTGCGCTGGGTATTGGGGGTGTGCCAGTAGGGCGCATTGTCGAGGTTTATGGTCATGAGATGTCCGGCAAGACGACGCTCTGTCTGCATATCATCGCCGAGGCGCAGAAACAGGGCGGCATCTGTGGCTTTATTGATGTGGAGCACGCCCTGGATCCGGCCTATGCCAAGCGGATCGGTGTCGATACCGAAAATCTGTGGGTCAGTCAGCCGGATACCGGGGAACAGGCCCTGGAAGTGGCGGAGTCCCTGGTCAGTTCCGGCACCATGTCAGTCGTGGTTTTGGACAGTGTGGCCGCCCTTGTGCCCCG
This sequence comes from Anaerolineales bacterium, assembly GCA_034422235.1. Classification (GTDB taxonomy): domain Bacteria; phylum Chloroflexota; class Anaerolineae; order Caldilineales; family Caldilineaceae; genus Bin34. The sequence goes on from DAOUJU010000020.1 coordinate 17,560, forward strand.
GGCCGAAATCGAAGGCGAGATGGGGGATGCCCATGTGGGTCTGCAGGCACGCCTCATGAGTCAGGCTCTCCGCAAGATCACGGGACCCGTCAAGACCAGTGGCACCACTCTCATTTTCACCAACCAGATCCGCCAGAAGGTGGGGATCATGTTTGGCAATCCCGAGACCACTTCAGGCGGCATGGCCCTCAAGTTTTATGCCAGTGTCCGTCTGGATGTGCGGCGTATGCAGGGCATCAAGGAAGGCAATGCGGTCGTCGGGAACCGGGCCAAGGTGACCGTCCGCAAGAACAAGGTCGCGCCGCCATTTCGCACAGCTGAGTTTGACATCATGTACAATCAAGGTATCAATTCGGCTGGTGACATTCTGGATTTGGCGGACCAGTACGATCTTGTGGAACGACGCGGCTCCTATTACCGTCTGGATGGAGAACTGCTCGGACAAGGACGCATGGCGGCTGTTACCAATCTGTCGAGCCAGCCGGAACAGCTCGCGCACCTGCGCGACCTGATACGAATGAGAGCCGGTTTGGCCAGTGAGGAATCCGCTGAGATTGAGGATGTAGACTAGCAGTTCCTGTTTTGCCTTTCTCCCTTTGCAGGTGGTTTGCCTGACGGCAAGCCAGCAATTCTCTCCTGCCCAGGTTCATAAGCCAGCCCGAACTACTGGTGGTGTCCTTCCGTATCCTGCGGAACCCCCCAGAGCCACACAGGTATTTCATGCCATACCCGGATCTGCCCTGATCCCGTCTTGCGGTCAGTTCCTGCCTGCTCTGGCCGCAGTTGGGACAGGAGTGCTTCGCGGGTTGAGGACAGAGTGCATAGATGGCCGCAAATTCCGTGCTTTTTATCGTCTTATATGTAGTGTTGGCGTTATTACTGGGAGGATTAATAGGAGGTTTTCTTTTCTTTCGCCTGGGCCGCAAGGAGCGAGACATCGGCGAGGAACGGATACAGGCCCGCCTTAAACAGGAAGAGGATGCTGCAGCCCAGAAGCGGGCTGAGAGCCTGGCCGAAATTCAGGCAGAACGCCTCCGCCTGCAGGAACATGAGATCCAGCAACATGAAAAACTGGAGGCCGAATGGGCCAAGCTTAACCAGGAGTTTGCCCGCAATGACCAGAGTCTGAGGGACCGGCAGCGCAATCTGGACCGGCGCCAGAATCAGCTGGGGGAACGGGAAAAACAACTGGACGATCGAGAAACAGAACTAGAGCAGGAGAGAGAGGAACTTGCCCGTCACCAGGCCCAGCAGATGCAGGAACTGGAGCGTATTGGTGCCTTGACGCAGGAAGAGGCACGGGTCCAACTCATGGAGACCGTGGAAAAGAATGCGCGCCAGGATGTGGCCCGGGTAATTCGAGACATTGAAGCCCAAACCCAGGAAATTGCGGATCAGAGGGCCCGCGAAATCATAACCCTGGCCCTGGAACGAGTGGCCAGCGAACATGTGTCCGAACAGGTGGTAACCAGCGTATCCCTGCCCACGGATGAAATGAAAGGCCGCATTATTGGGCGCCAGGGCCGGAACATCCGTTCCCTGGAACAGGCGCTGGGGGTGGATATTGTCGTGGATGACACCCCGGAGTCCATTGTCATTTCCTGCTTCGATCCGGTACGGCGCGAGATCGCCCGCATGGCCCTGTCCTCGCTGGTGCAGGATGGGCGTATTCATCCGGCCCGCATTGAGAAGGAGGTCAACAAGGCCACGGGCGAAGTGGAACAGGTAATTCAGGACGCGGCCCAACAGGCTCTGCTGGAAACCGGCATTCCCAGCTTGCACAGTGAACTGCTGAAACTGCTGGGCCGGCTCAAATTCCGCACGAGTTATGGTCAGAACCAGCTGTACCATGCCATCGAAACCGCCCATCTGGCGGCCATGATCGCAGAAGAACTGCACGGTGATGTACAGACGGCCCGCATTGGGGGTCTACTGCACGATATTGGCAAGGCAGTTACCCATGAAGTCGAAGGCCCGCATGCCATTGTCGGGGCCTCAATCGCCCGTAAATACGGCATCAACGAAAAGATTGCCAACTGTATTGAAGCCCATCACCATGAGGTGGAAATGGCCAGTATGGAAGCCGTGATTGTGGCTACGGCGGATGCCGTTAGCGGAGCCCGGCCGGGGGCACGCCGCATCTCGGTGGAGAAATACTATCAACGCATCCAGGAACTGGAGGACGTGGCCCGGGAATATGACGAAGTAAGACAAACCTTTGCCCTCCAGGCCGGACGGGAACTGCGCGTATTGGTCAAACCTGAACAAATCGACGACAAGGGTTGCGTAGAATTAGGTGAGGAGATTGCCGACAAGATTCATGACACCATGCAGTATCCCGGACAAATCAAGGTGACAGTCATTCGCGAAACCCGATCTGAAGCCATTGCCACCTGACAGGGTCCATGTCGGTCTTTGGGAATTACGGGGCATGAGAGAAACAGACTGTACGAAAATGCAACAAAGAGGGGGGAAGTTCGTCTTATATGGGTAGAGGCTCCCAAAAGCTAATGTTCATTCTTGCGGGGGTCTGTTGCTTTTCTGCACGACAACATCACACCCATACATTGAGGTTGCAGATATGAGTGAATTGATTAAAGTCTCGGCCAAATCCCGCTCCACCGCCGTCGCTGGTGCCATTGCCGGGGTAATGCGTGAATCCGGCTTTGCGGAACTGCAGGCGATTGGTGCCAGCGCCGTAAATCAGTCCATCAAGGCCTTGGCTATCGCCCGGGGCTACCTGAAAGATGACGGCATGGACCTTGCGGCTGTGCCCAGCTTCACGGAGGTAACCATCCAGGGGGCCGAGCGCACGGCGGTCCATATGGCCATCTACAAGCAGACCGAGATCCTGTGTCGGGACGAAGATTGTGTACCGACCCAGACCAATAACGGCTTTAAGGACAAAGATCGGGTACATACCCCCATTATTGTGACGTCCTGACGGCGCATCCCCGGTCTAGAGGGGGCACGTCGCCAGCGCCAACGGATGCAGGAGGCAGTGCCCCTGTCATTCTGTTACCATGTACCCTGACAGGGACACCGCTCGGAACAAGCAATGGTCCATACCCTTGTGGATCATCGCTTGTCCATAGCCGCTGCCCGGCCGTCCTTGGGGATAGCCGGCTGCAAAGAAATTCGCAATCGTTCCAGAGTGGCTGAATCCTGGCTCTGTGTGCTCAGAGCCTATGTTGGGCTGTGTACACGGAATGGGTCCACCAAGGTCGCAGGCCGTCTGCGCAAGGTGGGCCAAAGCCGTGGACTCATGTGAGAGGAGTGGCGAAACTGAAAAAGCCGATTGTTCTGTTGGCTACTACCCTGTTGCTTTGGACCGCATGGGCAGGCGTGGATCTCTCCCCATGGATCCCGCAGGGCAATGGATATGGGGACCAGGGACTGGGTAATCCGGTACTGGCTTCGTCCAGAGACGTACCGGTACAACCTGTACTGCCTCCGCTGGATCAGAGGTTGCCGCTTGTACCCCTGGTGATACATGCCGACATGGTGGCCCCCGCGCATGACTTGCCTGCCCTGGAAATTGGTCAGCCGGGCGGTACCCTGCAAATGGCCCACACACAGGACTTGAATGCCCACCTGTTGGGGTACATGCTCACCGAAAACTTTCTGGGAGCCCCTGGTCCAGACGCGGGAGCTTTCTATGGCAATATCGTGGAGTCCTTTCAGGTGGAACCCGGGAATACCCACTTTCGCCTGAAGATCCGTCCGGGTCTGAAGTGGTCGGATGGAACCCCCGTAACTACCACCGACGTAGACTTCACCTACCACCGGATTTGGCACAATGATCTATTGAATTTCATGGGTATGCCCGGACAATTCAAGGCCGGAGGTGTGACGGCGGGGACGCCGATGGAACTGCGAATCGAGGATGATTATGTCTTCTACCTTGTCTTTGATGTTCCGTACGGTCATTTTCTGGGGGAATTGGGCCTGCGCCAGGGGCGTGGGTATGTGGACTTGCTTAAGCCCTCCCACTTCCTCAAGGATTTCCATCCCTCCTATACCACGGAGGAGAACCTGCAACAGGAACTGCAGAATTACCAACTGAAATACGAATGGCAACTGTTTGAGGCCGTTGACTGCCAACCGGCGGAAGCCTTACAGCCTGCCTGTCGCAATTTCCCTGTGCTCTGGCCCTGGGTCAATGTGTCTTCAGGCAGTTCCCCCGTGCAGTTCGCGCGTAATCCCTATTATTTCAAAGTGGATACGGCGGGGAATCAGTTGCCCTATATCGATGCCATTTCCTCTACCCTGATTCAGGAAGTCCCGTGGCAGCAAGCCAATGCCAACTGGAATTTCGACCTGTTAATGGCCACGGATGGTCTGCTGCACTGGCCCACCTTTCAGCAGGTTCAGAACCAGGGTCTGCAGGCAGTACAGATCATGGAAGCAACTACGGACCCCGTAGCCTTCTATCTCAATTTCACTTATCCTGATGAGTCCTGGCGTACGGTAGTTGCACGCCTGGAATTCCGGCAGGCTCTGCAGCAGGCGATTGACCGGGATGCGATTCTGCAGGAAATCTTTCATGGATTTGGGGCCCGTCCCCCTCATATGTCCCAGGCTTTTGATGCCGAGGAAGCCAGGAATCTGCTGACTGCGGCCGGTTTGGATACGTGGGACGAAGATGGCTGGCGGCAGGGGCCTGATGGTACTCCGTTTATGGTGCCCATTGCCTACTCCCGAGCGGTACCGGAATTCCAGCAGGTAGCCGAACAGATTTCAGCTTACTTGTGGGAAGTTGGCGTAAGAACCCAATTGCGGCCGACCGACCCCTATCTGCTGGATGTGCAACTGCAGAACAACCAGATCCAGGCTTCCCTGGGTCGATTTGCCCAACCTGCCTGGGAGCATGGTACGGGGTTTGACTATATGCCCAATCGGTACTGGGGTCGGCAATGGCGTCTCTGGCATGACACAAAGGGCGAACAGGGTATAGAACCTCCTGCTCCCGTGCAACGTCTGTTTGCCCTGCATGAGTCCCGCATCCAGGCCCGTCCGGCCTCCAGGGAGGAACTGGCTTTGCTGGCCGAGATCCGGCAGATTCACCAGGAACAGTTATATGTCTTTAATCTGGCCGAGCAAGTAGGCCTTGTAATTGCCCACAACCCGGCCCTGCGCAATATGCCGACCACTGGCCCGGTGGTAACAGCCATCAGGAGCGGGGAACAGTTTTTCTTCTCAAGTCCCTGAAGTGTTATGGGATTTATATACTTTAGTACACAGCATGAGAGTACGCCGTATATCCTGTTCACGGGTCGTTACAGTGCCTAACGGCAACGCTGCTCGCCGTGCAGTTGCCCCTGTCCCCCGGGCCACCGTGCGTTCAGAGCGCACCAAGATGTTAATGGCGGCGTTCCAATCCGCATTCATGCACAGACCGCAGGAGATGCAGTGGAATACCGCTTGTGATTTTCGGTTTTGTTTGTCTACGCATCCGCATTGATGGCAGGTCTGACTCGTGTGCTTCGGGTCGACTGTCATGACTTGGGCACACTTGTAGAGCAAGCGTAGGTACAGCTGGTGCCAGTTGGTGGCTAGGATCACACGGTTCAGCGCGGCCTTAGCCTTGACGTTGCGGCCGGGTGCCTCGACGGTGCCCCTGGCCGACTTGGTCATACCCGCGGTATTGAGATCCTCGAGCACTATGGTGTGGGCTTTGTCGGCCAGTGCCCGGCTGATGTGATGCGTGTCATTCGAGCGGATGCGTTTCTTCTTGCGGTGGCACTTTTGCCGTTGCCCTGTCACACGCCGGTGACGTACGGCCCTTCTGCTTCCGGGCCTTCTCCCTTTGCTTCCGCGCCATCTTGGCCTCCAGCTGAGACGTATCCGTCAGGCGGTACGTGTGGCCCCCTGGCTGTCCGTCGCCTGCCCCACGTTGCGATCTACCCCCAATGTCCCTTGGGCGGCGGGTTGTTTCACGGCGTTGGCCGGGACCTCGTAGGTGAGGTAGACATACCACTGCGGTCGGCTCCGGGTGCCTTCTTGCTTGATCCGGGCTTGGCAGGGACGGCCATAGGCGTAGGGGTTGGCCCCCTTCAAGCGTAACCAGCCGAGCTTGGGTACATACAGACTGCCCTCCTTGATCTGTACGTCTTGGGGGATGGTAAAGCCGTCCTGGGTATGGAGCTTGCTCTTGAAACGGGGATACCCACCCCCGGCAAAGAACGCTTTGAAAGTGTCAGCCAGATACTTCAGCGTGTAGCGCACTGCCACACAGCTATATTCCTGTAACCAGGCGTAGGCCGGATCGTTCCGCAGCTTGGTGAATTCTGTGCCCAAGCGGAAGAACGTGGTGCCAGGCGGTTGCGCCCGCTTCCCTTCCTTATACGCAGCGTACTCCTGCTCAATGCGGGCCAGCGTGTGGTTCCAGACGAAGCGTCAAGCGCCGGCCTGGCCCGCCAGCTGGCAGGCGATGGCCTTGCTCTCAGGCAGCAGACGCAACCGTACGCTGCGGATTACCCTAGGAATTTCAGTTTGTGCTACAGTGGCTTGAGCAGGCATGGAACTTGGCTTTCCATCTCTGTGAGGAAGCGGTAGGTAATGCCAATGCCTATCGCTTTCGCTTATCACTAACACATATGACTGTGTACTAAAGTGGTATAAACCCCATTTTTTGCAGAGTCGGCCATTGAACTGATATCCCTTAGAGGGTGAAAAAATTGTCCATTATTGCAAGGAGTTTTTCGGGATGACTCTTCCCAGCCGAACAGAAGCCTTGGCTCTTCTCCATGAATGGGTGGAGAACGAGAATCTGCGTCGACACATGTTGTCTGTGGAGGCTGCCATGCGTGCGTACGCCCGGCACTATGACGAGGATGAAGACCTGTGGGGTCTGACCGGTCTACTACATGATCTGGACTACGAACGGTTTCCCGACATGGATGACAAGGAGAATGGCCATCCCCGTTCGGCCCTGCGCCTGTTTCGGGAAGAGAACTATGACCCTGCTCTCATCCATGCGGTGGAGGCGCATGCCCTGTTTCTGGGTGTGCCCTGTACTTCCCTGCTGGACAAGGCCCTATTGGCCTGCGATGAACTGACGGGCCTGATCCTGGCCTGTGCCTACGTACGACCGGACAAGGCGTTGGCCAGCGTCAAACTCAGATCCGTGCGGAAGAAGTGGCGGGACAAGAGCTTTACGGCGGCCATTGACCGGGAGGAAACCATGGCCCATATTGAAGCTCTGGGCGTGCCTTTCGAAGAACATGTACAGCGTGTCCTGTCCGCCATGCAGGACGCTGCGGCCGAACTGGGTTTGGCCGGTACCCCGTAGGTTGCCTGCTCCCCACCTGTTCTTCAGGGACCGTCTGATTCCGCAGACGGTTCAGTGTCAGTACCCACTCCCAGTGGTGTTGCGGGCCGATCTGTTCTTCCAGTAGTAGGCGGTTGGTGGCGGTCAGGTCTTACCGAAGCCAAACAGAAAGACCAGCAAACTGCGGATCAGGACTGTCGCTTCGATGACGATCCAATCAGGATGGTGGACCGCCCGCTGTGCCCAGATCGTGGCGATCCCGGTCTCATCGTGGGACACCTGCCACGGACCGGACTCGCAGGACACCATCACATCCAACTGGTCTGGGCCGACATCAAGGCCAACATAGGTCTTGGTCATGGTACGTTTCTCCAGTAGGATAAAGACGGTTTCTCCTCGGACCCGGCCTAGTGGATACAGACTCAGGGCAATCCTCTGCCTAGACCTTCAGTATCTTGACTTTAAACACAGATATTGTGTGGATTCCAGGAAGAAGGCGGGTGTGACGACCTCGCTTGCCGGCGGTCTCACCCTAGGGGACCGGAGGGCGTTACGGTCTGTTACACCCGGTGGTGATCGTCTTCAGTCAGTCACGGCTAACGCCGCTCCAGCCGGTGGCTACCGCCACCTTTAACAATACTAGGGGGGGTCTCATCGGAGACCCTGATGACCCGTGAACGTGATATAGGGGCTGGCAGTCCAGACTGCGGGTTGTCAAGTTAACGATACAATTCCCCCCAAAAGGACATACCTATGACAAAACCCCTCATCACAGTTGTCGGCAGTTTTTTGGTAGGCATGACCTTACGAACCCAGCACATGCCCATCTTTGGCGAAACATTGGTGGGCTCCGATTTTGACATGGGGCCGGGTGGTAAGGGTTCCAATCAGGCGGTCGCCACTGCCAGATTGGGTGCCCAGGCCGCCTTTGCTGGCATCATTGGAGACGACCAGTTGGGCGAAATTGCCACCAACCTCTACGCCCAGGAAGGGGTTGATACAACCTATTTGCAACGGACGAGTGCGGTAACGACAGGGGTCGGCTTTATCATCCTGAACGAGGCGGGAGATAATGGCATTATTCTGGATATAGGCGCGAATGCAGGCATGGATGCGGCGTTCGTCGATCAGCTCGAAGACCAGATTGCCCGCAGTGACGTAGTCATGTCGGTCTTGGAAATCCCGGTTGACGCGGCGGCTCAGGCCATGGCGCTGGGCAAGAAACACGGCGTGCGAACCATCTTAAACCCCGCCCCCGCGACTCATCTCGATGAAGCTGTGCTCCGCAATGTGGAATACCTAACCCCCAACGAAACCGAACTGCGCATTCTGCAGGGGCTGCCAGCTGATGATCCAACACCAACCCTCGAATTGGCCAAACAGTTACACGCGCAGGGTGTGAAGAACCTGATCGTGACCCAGGGGGAAAAGGGCGCCCTTGTCCTGTCTGAAGCGGGGGTGTCTGAAGAAGCGGGTATAACCTTGTCAAGAGAAATCGTGGATACAACGGGAGCAGGAGATGCTTTTAACGGGGGGCTAGCGGTGGCCTTGGCCCGCGGGCTTTCCCTGCAAGAGGCGGTTCAGTTTGCCTGTTGTACTGGCCGCTTAGCCTGCGACAAACTCGGCGTAATTCCCGCCCTGGCCTATTGGGATCAGGCTGAGCAATTACATCAGAGGATATACAGGTAGCTCCCAAAGCCATAGACCTGCAATGCAAGTAACCCGTAGCCGCGCCCTGTATGGCACGTAATCAATATTCAGTCTGTTTTTGGCTGCAAACAGGTTACTAATGAAGTGGTCGAACCTACGTCGCAGTCAGGGACAATGGCTTTTTTGTAGATTTTCACTGCATATTGGGCAAAACGACAAGAATGCCCCCCTATATGTAGTGGCCAGGAAATTCGCGCTCCGGCAGTCTGTTGCTGGCCAGGGCAGAAGCGGGTGGCAGAAAAACCGCCCCTCTTTTCTTCAAAGGATGAAAACATGAAACCCATTGATCCAACCAACGTGCGCAACGACTTCTCCACTTACGTTGGTCGCCAAGAGGCGGTCAATGCCGAATTGGAGCAAATTCGTGAGGAACTGCGCCACAGATTGGACGGTCGTATCTTTGAGCGCGCGGGTGTGGCCTGGTATCACCGGGCCTACGTTGAGGCTTTCCTGTTCATGTACGATGTCTTCTTCTATGATCACGAAGCGGGTCGCTACCGTATCGATGAGATTCTCGATGACGGTGAGCGCGAATTCGGCGGCTACGATGTCATCCTGTTATGGCAGTCATACCCGCGCCTGGGCATTGATGGACGTAACCAGATCGACTTCTACCGCGACATGCCCGGTGGTCTGCCGGGACTTCGCGCCCTGACTGAACGTGCACACGAACGGGGTGTACGCGTGTTTGTGAATTACAATCCCTGGGATATAGGCACTCGACGTGAGACAGGCACCGAGCCCACCCATGATCCGCGAGGATACCGCTATCGTTTTGCCGACAAAGGAGCACCTGTCATAGCTGACGCAGAAGCGCTCGCAGTGGTGATCGAGAAAATCGGGGCCGATGGGATCTTTCTCGATACGATGGTTTCCGACGATCCGGGATTCCGTGTGCCACTCGAACACGCCAATCCCAATATTGTTTTCAATCCGGAAGGAGTGCCCCCGCTGGATGCACTCAACTCGGTCACAGGGAGTTGGTTACAGCAAACCTCGCTTGCGCCGCCCGGACTATTGACTGTTCGCTGGCTGGAACCCCGTTTTTCATTTCGGGCCATCGACCGAAGTTCACGCGATCGACGTGAATTAATTCAAGAGGCCTTCTTCCACGGCTGTGGACTGGTCGTGTGGGAGAACATCTTCGGCTGGTGGAACCCCTGGTCCGCAGCCGACCGCGCCCTGTTGCGCCGTTGTGTTTGGTTGCTGCGTGAATACGCAGCGGCCTTTCAGGACCCCGCCTGGCAGCCCTACGTTGCCACGCAGGTGGGAGGCGTATACGCCCACCGCTGGCGCTCAGGAGACACTACCGTACACACGCTGCTCAACATGTCAGGCGGTCCGGTTGATGCCCCTGTGTTGACTGTACCGTCTACAACGCCGGGGGGTCTCAGCCTCCGGCACTACGACCTCTGGGAGGGCATAGAGATCCGGCCAGAGGTCCACGCGAATTCCCATCTGCTCACCCTATCGATGAAGCCCTGCGAAGTAAGCTGTGTGGTGTCTGTGCCCGCTGGTATAGCAGTAGCATTTCCACCCGCGCTAACGACCGAACCACATGAGGGAGATCGCATGGGTATCGACCGGGCCCGGGTAACTCTGGCCGATCTGTCACTGCGACCCGTGGTTCCCTCGGACCCGGTCACCCGTGGGGAAGAGTCGGCGGGTATGTGCCAAGTGCCAGGCGGGCCTTACCGAGCCCTTGTCCGCCATAACAACTCGCCCGTTATGGAGGGAGCCTGCTATGGTGGCGTCGACCACCACTGGGACAAGAATCATCCGCCTCAATTCATTGAGATGTCCGCCTATTGGATCGATCAAACAGAGGTGACAAACGCCGCCTACCGTGAATTCCTGGTGGAGACGCATTATCAACCGCGAGATCTGACCAATTTTCTGCGTCACTGGTCGTATCCAACTGGTCAGGAGCAGGAACCCTGGACTTGGGCAGTGCCGCCGGGGAAAGAGCGACATCCAGTGGTGTGGGTAGACTTGGATGATGCTCGTGCCTATGCACGCTGGGCGGGCAAACGCTTGCCGCGCGAGGAGGAGTGGCAACGCGCCGCAGGGTTTTCCCTATGGCCCTGGGGAGATCGCTTCGACCCCTCCCTGTGCAATAGCGGGTCTGACGATACTACGCCGGTGGATCAGTTCCCGGGTGGTGTCAGTTGTTTCGGGTGTCTGGACATGGCCGGCAATGTGTGGGAGTGGACCGAAAGCGAACGAGATGATGGTCATACCCGCTACGCCATCATTCGTGGTGGCAGTTACCTCAAGGTGGAGGGGAGCATCTGGTATAACGCCAGCGGCGCGCAGCCCAACGACTGCCACGAGAAAATGCTACTGATGTACCCCGGACTCGACCGCTGCAGCACCATCGGCTTCCGCTGCGTGAAGGATATTGCCTAACCTGGCCTAAGCAGAGCCCAAAAGAATGCGGAATAAGTTACTCTAGGGTACGCGTGAGTGGTTGGATTATCGCGTCAGTGCCGATGTCACACCACAGGATGGCACACCCCATTTACCGCAAGACATTCAGGCCCTGTTCGCATTGGTTCGGACCGATGTGAAGCACCTGTTTGCCTTAATCAAGTCACACGGGAACTTTGATCCCTGGACTGTGCAGGAACGGGATTTCAGGGTCTAGGCCTTGAGGAACAGGACTAGCGTTAACGCAATGACCCGTTCCCGTGCTTGTGTACATAGATGTTTGACTGGTACCCAGTAGGTTGTCTGATCCCATCCGTTTGTCAGGAACTCTCTGAATCCGCAGACGGTTCTGTATCGGTACCCAATTCCCGACGGCGTTGCTGGTAGATCTGTTCTTCCAGCAGCATGCGGTTGGTGGCGGTCAGGTCTGACAAAACGCCAAACAGAAAGACCAGCAGACTCAGGGTCAAGGCTGTCGCCCCGGTGATCAACACAGGTGTAAACGGGGCCACATCCGCCTGCTGGAACCAGCGTATCAGGTACAGAATTAAGAGAACAATACCGGCCAGGGCCAGGGGAATGGCCAGGTAGGAAAAGGTACGCAGGGGCTCATAACGGGTATACACCCGCAGGATGGTAGAGGCTCCCGCCTTGACAAAGCTCCAATTGCTTTTGACCAGGCGGGATGCCCGCAGGGGGGGATTTACCTTGATGGGAACGGAGGTGACGATCAGGTTTTTCTTGCCCGCCTGGATGATGGTTTCCAGGGTATAGGTGTAACGGGTCAACACCACCAGACGCAGGGCGGCTTCCCGGCTGAAAGCCCGAAAGCCGCTGGTGGCATCCGGCACCGCCAGCCCCGAGGCCCGGCGCACCACCAAACTGCCCCAACGCTGCAGCAGTTTCTTGATTGGGGAGAAATGAGGGATCGTGCCTGTCTGCCGATCCCCGATCACGATGTCGGCCTGATGATTCCGGACCGGCTCGATCAAAGTTCCTACGGCAGAGCCTGGATACTGGTTGTCACCATCCGTATTGACGATGATGTCCGCTCCGGCCTGCAAGGCGGCGGCTATCCCGGTCTGGAAGGCGGCTGCCAGGCCCAGATTGCGCCGGTGCCGTACGATACGGTGTATCCCCAGGGATTCCGCCACCCGCACCGTATCATCCTGGCTGCCATCGTCGATCACCTGATACTCCAGACAGTCCACGCCGGGCAGGGAATCAGGCAGATCGGCAATCACGGCCGGCAGGGTCTCTTCTTCATTGAAGCAGGGGATCTGGATCACGACATGCATGAGTACAGGACCGTGCGGAAAATGCAGGATCGGGACAAGCGGGATCGGAAACTTCAAGATGGGGAGGGCGGATCCTCGTCAGAACGTGGTAGGCGTCGGCGGGACATGAAGTTACCCAGAAACATCTGGCGCATGATGCTCCCCGAGGTCTGGCCTTCGCCTGCCTGAATGGTTTCCCCCCATTCCTGCAGAGCAGCCGCTTTCTCCCATTCCATGCGGGCCGTGTGCACTTCCGTAGCCAAGGCAGACAAAGCTTCTTGATCTTCTGCCTCCAGCAACTGCCGCCAGTCAGCCAATTCCCGTTGCATGATGTCCAGCCAGGTTAAGATGTATTCCCGGTTGGCCATGAGGGAGGAGCTCAACTGCTCGGGACCCCGGGTGAGATCCGTAGCGTGATAGAAGATGCGGCCAGCCAACTTGCGGGCATCATGCCAGCCAGCCCCCTCGGCCGCTGCATGCATGTAGGCACCGGCCAGGACATGGGCGGTATGTTCCACGCCGGCGATAAGGCCATCATGCTCGGCCGCATCCAGATAGTGGGGCTTGGCACCCAGGTGTTCGATCAGGTTATGGGCCACCCGCAAGGCGTCTTCGGCGGTATCTGGGCCTGGGGCCAGACAGAACAGAACCTCCTGGAACAGGTCTTCGCGTTCTGTTATAGGGGCATTGATACCCGTCAGGATGGGATGGCCCAGCACATAGGAGACGTTATCCGGCAGGTGGTCTCGGGTCAGCGTCAAGGCTGACTGCATGGCGCTGGTGAGAAGCAACAGCAAACTTTCCGGTTTGTAGGTTTCGGTCAGCAGGGGCATAAGTTCCGCCATTTCTGACAAGGGAATCCCCATCACAATGAGATCCGCCTCCTCTACGGCGCGGTGCACATTCCAATGGGTCTTGTCCACCGCCTTGAGGCTCTGGGCCAGACCCATCCGTCCCCGATCCTTGTCGTGTCCAACTACGCGGAAAGGAACCTTGGCCTGTTTCAGGGCCAAGCCCAGACTGATACCGGTTTCGCCCAGACCGATCAAACAGGCGGTCAGTTCTGCCATGTTGAACTGTGTCCTTTACTCATTGCTTTCTTCCTTGACCGGCATGGGATTACACGCTTTGGGGCAGAAATAGAGAGATCATCGTGCCAAGATCTGGGCCAGCTCTAGCAGCAACTGGTACAACGTACCGGCTAGTCCCCGGATGAGTCCCGGTGCAAACCAGAGAACCGCCAGGATCACCAGAATCCCGTACTGGGTCAGGACAAATTGCAATTGCCGGAACTGTACGGGTAACAGAGCAAAGAGGATATGCGACCCATCCAGCGGCGGGACAGGTATCAGGTTAAATACGGCTAGCACCAAATTTATGTAAATGAATACTTCTGCACCCAGTATCACCAGTGAGGTCCATTGCGGAGCAGCCAACCGTAGCAGGACACCCTCCTGCACCAGCAGAATACCGATCAAGGCTAACACGATGTTGCTCAGGGGGCCTGCGACAGCCACTAGAATAGTACCCAGACGTATATCCGTGCGGATCCGAGAGGGATTCCATTGGACCGGTTTGGCCCAGCCCATGCCCACGGTCAGGAGCAGAATGGTGCCTACCAGGTCCAAGTGTCGGAGTGGATTGAGAGTCAGACGTCCCTGCTCGCGCGGGGTCTCATCGCCCAACCAAACAGCCGTCGCCGCATGTGCGAATTCATGCACGGGCATGGCGGCCAGAAGCACAACCCCAGGTGCTATCAGGAACCTTACCAGGTTGCGCAGGGACAAGGGGCCCGTACCCAGACGGGTGTAGATAAACCACCCCGCGATTCCCGCCACGAGGATTATCAGGATCCAGGTAGTGGAACTCCAGTCCCGCCAGGTGCGGCGGGCAGGATTCGGAAAGGGTTGGTAAGGAGACTGAAACATAACTTGGCCGAATGGAGGTTCCCAGCGGGAAGTATAGCATCCAGTCGGCAGGAAAGGAGGCGATCAGGCCATGTCCGGGAAGAATGTCAGGTCAGCCCCATGGTTCTGCATGGCGATGGGGGTATCACCGCGCAGCCGCATAGGAATGTCACGAGTGCGGTGCGGGAGGACTAGCTCCTGTTCTCGCAGCGGGAAACGGATAGTCATGGGAGTGGCTACGGGCAGGTTGGGCATAAACCAGTAGCCATTGTCAGTGATATGCACTTGGCAGCCTGAGGGCAGATCTATCTCTTCTCCTTGCACCCAGGAGGGCCTGCGGACCCATAGGGGACTGTCCTGCCTGAGTGTCACCCGCAGGAATCCCTGGGTATAGGGCGATTCCACCTTTATGGTCTCGGTGTCCCGGTCAAACAGCAAATTGACCTGGTGGCCCTGTCCTGGCTCAAACGTCGTCGCCTGGCGCCAGGCTTCGCACAGGGACGAGACTGCGCCTCCCACGATGTCCATGTTGAACGAGATGGATTGATCTTCCAGCGGCGCATGGCCATACGGAGCCGGAAAGCCGAAGGCTCCCAGATGGCGCTCGGCTACATTCCGTCTGCCGTCATGGGGCGCAGGATCCGGAGAAGCGGGAATAAAGGATACATCTCGTAGTTGGGATGGCAAAATGTGACAGCGCAGGATGCGTTCCGCGTCAGCATAGGCCTCGGACCATCCATGCTGTCCCAGGATCAGGGCTGTTTCCAGAATGTCACCGGAATTGTTGACCTCACCCCGATCCGGACTGGCATCTGGGTGGGAACTCTCAATACACCACCCAATGGCGTCGCGAATCTCCCATAAACCGCGGTCGTAGAACGCCTTTACACGTTGCAGCAAACGCATGTCGGCCGTCAAGTCTGCCAGTTGGGCCAGCGATGACATGACACAGGTAGTTGAATGGGTGTGATATCCATGTACTTGGGGATCGTAGTGTCCGTCCTCAGGGAAGCACTCCTGCAATGCCTTCTGGGTAATAAGATGCGCCAGTTCCCAGGCATCACTCATCCCCATTGTCCGGATCAGTTTGACCAACGGCCCTAGCGCCCGGGCCAGACCGGCGATAAAAGAAGAGGAACGAACTTTCAGACCCAGCTCGCCTTCAAGGTAGTTTTGGTCCCATCCTGTGTGAGGAGACCAGTGTTCCATGATGGTCTGTATACTGCGCTGGGCTAATGTGGTTGCCTCTGCCGAATCCCGGAATCGAATTAGGGCATGCAAGGCATGAAAACCTTCGCGAATATTGTGCGGACTTAGATTTATAAGTTCACCATCGGGGAAATCTCGGTTCAAGGGCAGGGGTACAGCCCCACTGTACGAGAAGAAAGCCGCCTGGGCATGCAAATGTACCGTCTCTTCCTCCAGTGGCAAGGAGGGACCCAGGATGTCTTCTGCGTTCAGTAGGGCATTGAGATGGCGCCCGGGTACATGGGATTCACTGTGAACAGGACTGAAAGAGAGCTCTGGATCCGGCCATACGCGGGACCCGAAGAAGGGCCTCAGGTCATCGTCACGGTTGAAAACCTGACCCATGGTTTGGGATCCCAGACAGATGGCGTCGGGAATATCATGAGTGTTGATGTTCTTCAGTTGGGTCATTTGCGTGACAATTTTCGGTGTAGGTTGTTTCGTGTCTGAGAGATTATGCATCTCAATATAGATTCAGATCAGATGGAAGCCACTTAGGGGCTTGGCCGCCTCCAGAGCATTTTAAGAGATGTCGAGATATCGAGATATAGTTAATGACCCTATAAGGAACGTGACGGTATTGTCAAATATATTTATCCACTCGCGACCGCTGGTTATGAACTTCAAATCTGGTTTTGCATTCCTTGAGAACGTCAAGCCAGTAACCAGATCAGATTCCCAATTGATCGTGCCTGCAAAGGAGGTTCTATGGGATATTTCCTAAATCTGTTCACACCCGAGACCTGGCAGAAATTCGGTGAAAAAGGCGCAAGCGTTACAGGGTTTAGCAATCGCCAGCGGTCGTTAAGTCAGAAGATTCAGTCAGGAGATATATTTCTATGCTACTTGGTCCGACTATCACGGTGGTGTGGAGTACTTCAGGTCCAAACAGAAGTCTACGAAGACGACAGTCCGATATTTGACAATCCTGATCCTTACACTCTTCGTTTTAATGTCAAGGCAATTGTCGCACTACAGCAGGAACAGGCAATTCCCATTTTTGAGGATAAAGTGTGGAACCAACTGTCAGTGACAAAACAACATGAAAGAGGACAGTCTTCTTGGACAGGTTTCTTTCGTAGCTCCCTAAATAGGATGGACGAGGGTGATGGGAGTTTCTTGGTGGGATTGCTCAAGGACCAAGAGACGAATCCACGAAGTTACCCGTTCAATGAGAGAGACCGCCGGCAACTTGCCCGCAAGCAGAAAATCCGTACCCTTACGCGGGAAGTAGAAGTGGAAGTTGCAGACCATGAGGAGCAAGAAACCCTAGAAGCAAGGATGGAAGAACAGACACAAGTTACGACGAGCCGAGAATCGATACAGGTACAGGCAAAGGTCGCCCAAGTTGGCGCTTTAATGGGTTTCCATATCTGGGTACCTAGGAACGATAGAACTAGAGCCTGTTTACAAAATATCTTTCGTATGGGTTACTGTGGTCCGTACACTTGCAGGATAGCCTCATTGAGCCATTGCCTCAAAGCCTGGGAAGCCTCCCAAAGATCCGTG
>DAOUJU010000021.1:0-130292 GCA_034422235.1 Anaerolineales bacterium
GTCGCCGGCCAGCCACAATCCGTCCGCGAAGGCGATACCGTCACCCTGGACGGTTCCGCCAGTGCTGATGTGGATGCGGGGGATACTCTGACTTGGCACTGGCTGGCTCCGGACGGTATCAACCTCCAACAGGCAGATACCCCCCAACCCACCTTCACTGTCCCCTTCAGCCTGGTCCTTACCGGCACATCCCTGGACCTGCCCTTTACCCTGCAAACCACCGACACCCAGGGCCTCTCGGACACCGATACCGTCCTAGTCACCGTTCATAAGATTGATAACGGCATGACCTCTGGGGCGGTCACCCTCCGTCGCTCAGACACCCAACTCACCCTCGAAGTCTCCGCCCTGACCGATCCCGATGGGATTGGCTCGACCCCGGACAGCACCACGTACCAGTGGCAGCACCGACCCAACGCCAACAGCCCCTGGACGGACATCGCTGGCGCTACCGACACCCACTTCGTTATTCCCGAAGGTACCGGCCGGCCGGTAGAGTTCCAGGCCATCATCACCCATGTCGATCAGCAGGGCTATGCTTCTGCTCTCCTCTCTGACAACCGCATTACCATGGGCAACGTATCCCCTCGCTTTGCCCAGGACCGCTATACCTTCACCGTTACTGAAAACACGGCATCCCGCTCTCCCGTAGGTGCCGTCACCGCCACTGACTTCAACCACGATGAACTTACCTACCGCATCACCCGTGGCAATGTGCAGGACACCTTCTCTCTTGAGGACACGACTGGTGCTCTGAGCGTAAATCAGCCTCTCCTGGATCATGAAACCCGGGATACCTATCGCCTCACGGTCAAGGTCTCCGACAATGACGCCACCGTCTCTGTTCCCGTGATTGTCACCGTCTCTGACCTCAACGAACCCCCACAGGCTGTCGCTGGCCTGCCACAATCTGTTCGGGAAGGCGATACCGTCACCCTGGACGGTTCTGCCAGTATCGATGTGGATGCGGGGGATACTCTGACGTGGCACTGGTTGGCCCCGGATGGGATCACTCTCCTGCAGGCGGATACGCCCCGCCCTACCTTTGCCGTCCCCCTCAATCTGATCCTCTCCGGCGCATCCGTAGATCTGCCTTTCACCTTGCAAACTACCGACGCCCAGGGTTTGGCGGATACTGATACCGTTCTGGTCACCGTTCACAAGATTGATAACGGCATAACCACCGGTACGGCAGTCATTCAACGTGACGACGCCCGATTGATCCTCGACGTCTCTGATCTGACCGATCCCGACGGGATTGGCCCGGCCCCTGACAACACCCGGTACCAGTGGCAGCGCCGACCCAACGCCAACAGCCCCTGGACGGATATCCCCGGTGCGACCGACACCCACTTTATCATCCCCGAGGGTACGGGCCGACCAGTGCAGTTCCAGGCCGTTGTCACCCATGTCGACCTGCAGGGCTATGCCTCCGCCTTCCTATCCAACAATCGCATTACCATGGGCAACGTGCCTCCGCGTTTCACGGAGGACCGCTATACCTTCACCGTCGCCGAAAACGCCGCGCCTCGCTCTCTCGTCGGCACCGTCACCGCTACTGATTTCAATCAGGATGAGCTCGCCTACCGCGTCACCCGGGGCAACTTTGGCCGCGTCTTCGGCCTGGATCCAGCCACCGGCATGCTGACCGTTGCCCGTGACCGCCTAAACTATGAAACCCGGTACCGCTACCAACTGACCGTTGAGGTCTCCGATGGCCTCGCCGTCCACGCCATTCCTATCACCATAAACCTCAGTGATGTCAATGAAGCCCCAGTGGCGCACGCCGGTGATGATTTCGTCGTCCCCGAAGGCGTCACCGTGACCCTGGATGCCCGGCAGACTCGCGACCCTGATCACGGCGATACCCTATCCTGGCGTTGGATGTCACCCCCCGGCATTGCCCTTCACCAGGCTACCACTGCCACCCCCACTTTTGATACTGCCATCGACCTGGTCCAGACCCAGGAAACCGTCACCTTCGAATTTACCCTGGCCGTGTCCGACGCTGCCGGCTTGCAGGATGAAGATACCGTGACCGTCACCGTGCAGCGCACCGACAACGGCCCCACCACTGGCACCGTCCGTGTCTCACGCCAGCAGCGTCTCCTCTCTCTGCAGTTGGAGAATCTGCACGACCCCGACGGCCTCAGTCCTCTCCCCGAAAACACCTCCTACCAGTGGCAGGTGCGGTCACAAGCCATCAAACAGTGGCGTAAGATCCATAAGGCCACCCAGGCGCAGTTCGAATTACCGCTGGTTCTGGAACCGGGCAGCCAGTTCCAGGCTGTGGTCACAATTACCGACCAGCAGGGATTTACTACAGACCTCATCTCCAATGTCATGGATCTGGCGTCTAGCATTGCGGCTACCGCTGCCCCTCATACACCTCTCCATACAGTACCCACGCAGGAAGAATGTCTGATACCGATATTTGAACTGGGCACCCTGCAAGTCACTGATAACCTGTATGTTGTTACATCGCCTGAAGCAGAGTCAGGTCACAACATTCCAAATCTGGCACTGGCACTGGCCGATCGAGATGTGAGCATTCAGATCAATTTCAAGGACTTTTTCCTCTCTACAGGAGGTCTGGTTCGGTGGGGATATCCCACGTCCGAGGTAGTTGTACTTGAGCACAATGTTCTTACGCAATACTACGAACGAGGCGCCGTGAGTTTCCGGTTTACGGGCAAATCAGAGTGGTTGCAGCGACATCTTCTCTGGGACTACCTTGGGGCTGGTCTCTGGGGTTTGCCGGATCAGGATTCGGAACCCCATATTCTCAACCCTCATGACGGCGAGGTCTTGGGACCCTGGACACACAAAGTCTCCAACTATGCTGTTGATGGCACCTGGACGGGTATTGCCGACTTCTTTACCCAACATGGAGGAGTAAAATCCTTCGGCTATCCTCGTACCGATGCCCGGCCCGATACGGATGATCCGACAATGGTGTCTGGCACCCGAGTAGGTCTTCCCTCAGCCCCTGGTGTCATCCGGCAATACTTCCAGGCAGCCATTCTGGAATTCAATCCTGCGGCACCGGAAGCAATGCGGACTATTCATATCCTTGACTTGGGCAACGTAGTGCGGGATTTGCTGGTCCCGAATCATGCATCATTGGCTCCCTTTACAGATGCCCCCGAACTGCACATATCCAGAGTTTATTTCCCACCTCTTGTCCTGAGCTGTACGACTCCCGAATAGACAACACCCAGGACCGAACTTATCATCATGGGTCGGGAAAGGCTTGCCGTCCGGTCTTTCTTCACCCGATTCTGGAAGGCGCGTTTGCCTTCAAACGAAGGGGCGATAACCGGTCAGTTCGCTGACTTGTGGGGACTTGACCTGTGGTGGTCTGGCAACGACCTCCATAACATTGCTGGTTACAGCACCCTTGTCTCCAAAGAGCCTGTCCCTGAAGCTTCCAGGACAGGTACACACAGGAGCAGTGAGCTTTTTTCCAGGTGGATGCACAGAGACGACTAACCGGCCGACAATATCCGGAATCTGTAAGCAAGATCACACCTCAACTTCCAGATCTAGCCTAGGAATCAGAATTATGTGATTGACTCCATCTGTGTCTGGCAGGAGGGATCAGATGTATCAAAGTTCACTTGTCTTGCAACCCTCGGGGCACCTGTCACCGCTGGATACCCTACTGGCCCAGATGGCAGAAGCCAAGGCCCTGATTTCCCTTTCTGATCTGGAATTCGAACTCTTGAGTACACCGCGCCGGGAAGTCAGGGTACAACTGCGCATAGAACAGGACAGTGGTCTGCCAAGAGTGTTTTCAGGATACCGGGTACAGTGGAATAATGCCCGGGGGCCTTTCAAGGGAGGCATTCGATTCCATGCTGGTGAGTCATTGGACTCTTTACGGGCCTTGGCCGCTGTCATGACTTTGAAGACAGCCTTACTGGATCTTCCTTTGGGGGGTGCCAAAGGATTTATTGCCTGCAATCCGCAGGAACTGTCTTCCTCTGAGTTACAACGCCTGAGCCGCGCCTATGTCCGGGAACTGGCCCCCTTTATGGGACCAGACATTGATATTCCAGCTCCTGACATGTACACAGGGCCAGCCATCATGGGTTGGATGCTGGATGAATTTGAGCAAATTCAACAACGACATGCACCTGGCTTTATTACGGGCAAGCCCCTCAGCTTGGGTGGGAGTCGGGGCCGGCTCGAGGCGACAGCTTATGGGGGGCTGGTGGTTCTCCGTGAAGTGGCCTCTCACTACGGTTTGGATTTGCAGGACCAACCCATGGCGATCCATGGGTATGGCAATGTTGGCAGCTTTACACACAAATTGGCCGCATCGATCCTCGGATGCAAAGTGGTAGCCGTATGTGACAGTCGGACAGGATTGTACCGAGCCGAGGGATTGGATTATGAAGCCGTGTCCCGTTTCAAGAGAACCGAAGGATCATTCCAGGGCTGTCCCTGTGGCTCAACGCTGGCTCCGGACGAAGTACTGGGCCTCCAAGTGCCTGTCCTGGCCTTAGCTTCAAAAGACGGTGTAATTCAATCGGAAAACCAAGCTCAGCTGTCGGCAGATTTGGTGGCCGAAATGGCGAACTGTCCCATATTAGTCTCAGCCGAACGATCCATGTTGAACCGGGATGTAATCATCGTCCCGGATTTGCTGTGCAATGCAGGGGGCGTTACGGTCAGTTACTTTGAACAGATACAGAATACCCAGAACCAATACTGGGATGAACCGAAGATCCTTGTCCGTCTAGATGCCGCTATGACCCGCGCTACACAGGAAGTGTTATCCAAAGCTGAACAGAAAGATGTGTCCCTGCGTACGGCCGCTCACGCAATTGCCATGGCGCGAGTAGCACAGGCCATGCAGGAACGTGGCTGGACCTGAACGGGATATTATCTAGGCTATGCCTTCAGTCGTGCACGAAGAAAAGGGTGCCAGAACCGGGAGCGGCGCTCAGGACCCACCCGGCTTCCGCTTCAAACCCCTGAGTGTTGTTGTTTGGGCTAGTCCAGTTATAGAGCCATTCAGCATCAGCTTCGGACAACAAGATATTGCCCGTAGTGCTGGGTTCCCCTGCTGTCAGCGTCCAGTAGGCACCGTGTATAGCAAAGTCCCGATAGAAATACTGTACCCAGGGTACGTTGCTCACATAGTCAAGATCGTCAGGAGTCCGATCACTCAGACTCATGTCCTGGGACGCTGTCTTGGCCCAAATACGGAAAAGCCCGGTGGCGGTTGGAGTATCTTCTTTCCCGGATGAAATATCCATTTTCCGGATGGGAGTCATCCCTTCATAGGCAATGGCCTTTTGCGCTCCCAAATCAATCTCTACCCACTGCTCTTTCAACCGGATTAACTGGCCCAGGCTGGCAGGGGTTAGAAAATCCATCTGAATGGAGCCAGGCAATTCCGGCGGCGGTATGGCCAAGGGATCTCCCACTGCGGGCATTTCCGTTGGGGACAGCGCGTTGAAAGTTCTCAGTGCTTCTTCTGTGACTCCAAATTGTTGAGCGATTACGGCCAGAGTCTCGTGGTCTAGCACAGTATGCCGGGGAAACTGACGCATGTATCCCTGATCCAATAGTCGGGCCCAGTTGTCCACACTGGGAACCCGAATTTCCTTGCCCACATATAGCACTTCGTTGGGCGACATTCGGTTCATGTGAGCCAGTTCTACCGGATGCAAACCGTATTGAACTGCTATTGCATGCAAAGTTTCACCATTCGCGACACGATGCAGGCTGTTGGCTCCGGGCAAGGAAGGACTGGCTGTATTTTCCGGTGGCATCAGTAACGGCTGGCCTGCCCAAACCGCCTGTCCCGCTTCAATGCCATTGAGGCGGCGAAGCGCTATTTCGTCGAAATCGTGAGAGGCGGCGATAGACGCCAAGTTTTCTCCGCTCTGGACGATGTGCAACCGTCCTTCGACGGTCACTCCTGAGGGGCTCAGTGCCATCGCTTTCTGGATAACCAAAAAGGCGAGCAACGCACTTACCAACAGTATCAGGATGCGGATTGGCAGGCGCCAACAAACTGAACTGACCATATACTTATTACCCAACAGTGATATCCCATGCAATGGGCAACGACGCTATTATGTCACTCTACAGAGCAACAAAGGCAGATTGCATTATATTATAGCATCCCCCCAATTGGTCCGTTCTGCCCGTTTTAGATGCTAGTCCAGGAGAGACCCGGCTATATGAATCCGACACCTTCCACATAACAGTACCGACCAATTGCCCGCATGTGGTCTCTGGATCCGATCTGCGCAGGACAGCAACCCGTCAAAGTCTCTGTCACCAGACCAATATGACAGCATTCGCCTAGTTCCACCAACGTTTGATGACGGAAATACTTGGGCTGTCAACCTATCCGAGACTGGCTTATTCATCCCTCCCAGAACTCTGGTCAAATGCGTTATCTATATAAGACGCATTCTCCTCGGATCTGTTGCGCACACTCATACCCTATGGGTCTGGCTGGTGCCACGATTGGGATCGTACCCGAAATTGCAGGGCAAAAAGATGTGAGTACAGACCTTGTCTGTGTAGTAATTCCTCATGCGACCCGAATTCCACCGCTCGGCCCTCATCCAGGACGAGTATGGCATCAGCGTTATGCACAGTGGACAGTCGATGAGCAATTACCAGACTGGTGCAACGCTTGAACAGGGGATCAAGCACTTGCTGAATCCTATGCTCGCTCTGGGAGTCGAGATGGGACGTAGCTTCATCCAGGATTAGAATAACCGGATCCTTCAGCAAGACTCGGGCAATGGACACCCTCTGCTTTTCCCCTCCGCTCAGCCGATAACCACGTTCCCCTACAACTGTATCGTAGCCTCGGGGCAAGGATTGGATCATGTCATGGATCTGAGCTGCCGTACACGCATGTTCCAATTCATCCTGGGTAGCGTCCGGTTTGGCGTACATCAGATTGGCCCTGAGCGTATCATGAAACAGATACGCATCCTGTGTCACCATGCCAATGCAGGCCGACAACGACTCAAGCTTCAGAGAACGCAAGTCCAGACCATCCAACAGGATACGTCCCTGAATAGGATCGTACAGACGCATCACCAGATTGATTAGGGTAGATTTGCCAGCGCCACTGAGGCCAACCAGAGCTACCATTTGTCCTGGCGAAACGGTAAATGAAATATTATGGACTGCCCATGGTGGAGCCTCGAGATGAGATCCTGCCTCATTTTGATGGCTGTTTGCGAATTCTGGGTGAAGCAACAGACTGTTGTCTGGAGACCGCGTCAAACCATAGTGAAAGGAGACGTTTTCAAATTGGAGATGGCCAACAGCTTGGGTCAGAGTTACAGCATTTTTGGTATTGCGAATCTCTATGGGCATGTCCATGTATTCGAAAACCCGCTCAAAGCTTACGATGCCCTGAATGAGATCTGTGTTGACATGGCTGAGAGCTGAAATAGGCTGGTATACACGGGGCAGGTAAGCCACAAAGGCTACGATCGTGCCCAACGTTATATCGCCCCGCAAGGCAAGCCAGCCCCCCAGTCCATAGAACAGAGCGGTCCCTAATCCGGACAGAATTCCCATACCGGATGTAAGCCAGTAGGACATAATGGCCCACCGTGTCCGGTATTGCTTGACCAGTTCAGAGAGAGCCTGGAAGCGCTTGCTCGCATTCCCTTCCTGTCCAAAGAGCTTCATGAGGACGGCACCGTTCACACTCAGGGTCTCATTGACCATGCTGCTCAATTGGGCGTTGTATTCCCTCCCCTTATGATGGGTCCGCCGCAGTATCTTGGCCAGCCAATAGGCAAAGGGCCAGAGGAGGGGAAATAACAGGACACCTGGTATCGTCAGGCGCCACTCCAAAATGGTCATGATGACCAACGTAGATATAAGAGTGATCAACGCGGTCAGGACGGTGGGCAATGACCCGGTCACCATACGCCGGGCATCTTCTACGTCCCCGGTAAAGCGGGCCACGATTTCTCCCGCGCGGGTATCCGTGAAGAATCGTAGAGAAAGCCGTTGCACGTGTTCGTACATGGCATTCCGGAGATCCTGAACCAGAGTCTCCCCCAAGCGAGTCGAAAACGTATGCTGTACCAGACCTATGCCGACCGATACAAAGGGCAAGACTAGCAGCAGACCGGTCAACAAGAGTAGCTGGTAAATGTTCCGCGTTTCTGCTACGACATCTATGAAATAGCGAAACAGGAGAGGTGGCACAGCGCCCAGGAGGGCCTGAATCAGAACCGCTACCACAACCCAAAAGATCTGGATCCGGTGAGGGCGAACGTAAGACCAGATACGCTTCAGAACCTTTCGATCCACTTGGCGTAGATTTACCGAAGCGGAGCTTTGGATAAAGGAACGCCAGCCTCTGCGGTACTCCATTTTATTATGTACGTCGAATCCTGTGGGTTGGCATCATGTCGGGACAGCCACTTGAGCAGCCATACGAATATAGTGGTTGTGGGTAACGGAAGACCTGTGTTCCCTGTCCTGGTAGCAACCCCAATTTATAGCACATTGTCGCGTTCCATTCGACTACCCATTTGGAGACCTCCACCAATGACAGCTCCGTCAAAAAGGGGAAGAGAATGCCCTGAGCCAAGTTTCAGAAAGTTTCTCCCCAGTCCGTTCCCGCCAAGAGACCCATTGTTTTCTTTCAGAAGCTGCTCACCTTCACAGTTTCGCGGGGCACCTTGATTCCGCCTGCGTGAACGGTTGCGTTTCCTGATTGAATGAACCAATCTGATTCCCCTGCTCTATCTTCAGTTCCGTTATACTGCTGTCAGTCAATTTCGTCGGTACCGTAACCATGACTTTAACTGGTCTCCCTGCAACCATCCTGGAACGACCGGCCAATATACATGCCGGTATCACGATGCTGTTGTCAGAACTCGAGGATTGGTTCAGTACTGTCCAGGATAGTCACGGGGCAGGGGAGTGGCAAGGGATTCACGACGAAGGCACTTTTCTTACGGCCTGGTCCGGTTATTATGCCTATACCCAGGACGAGAGAGTATTACATCTGGCCCTTGAATTATTTGGCAAGTGGCGGGAATGGGCGCGCAGTGAATTTGTGCACGGTTATCATTCCCAGCAGGAAGTTCACCACGGAACCGAGCATTTCATTATATTTCTGGATTGGTTGTTGCAGATTGCACCTGACTATGAAGGGGTCCGACAATCGGTGGAAGATGCAGCCCATCATACGGGCAACTGGGCTAAAGATGCCCCAGCCTGGTTTGACTGGGATGACTGCCGTTACTTGAGTTACCAGTTGGGCACAAGACAGGTGGGATCCGAACGATTCAACTTCGTAGACCACGTTCGGTTGCTGCACCTCGCCCGAACAGGCTGGACAGCCAGTCAGATACCTCACTACCTGGAATTGTGCGAGAACTATGGCGGGGTCTGGGCCCAAGCCATAGTGCAAGGGGTGAAATTGCCCCTCTATTTGGATACAGACCGACATTCCCAGACCGATTTCCGCATGGTTCTGCGTGAATTTCTCAAGGCTGCTCCACAAGACATTTCAGCCCACTCACGTCTGGAAAACCATATAGCCAGTGGCACACCCAAGATCATGCTGGAACTATGGGATCTGACAAGCCGGCCAATCTTCTTGCAGGCAGCCCAGCGTCTGGGACGAGGGTGCGCCGCTTACGTTACTCATTCTATTGCCAATCCTGCCGGCCACGTCCTTAGCCAGCTTCTGTTGGCTGGAGTGGATCCCCTGGACCTGGATCTGGTACCGGAAATGTTCACGGAACTGGCGCCTTGGCCTTCATTGGACAAACAGGTGCTGGCCATAGATATCTCTTCTGCTCCCAAAGCCAAGAGGGTTGTCGGCTATCGTGGGGATATGCCTACCCATTATCTGCAATCCTATGCCAAGGGGAGTGACGTCTTGAATGTACCTGCACCGGCCAATCTGATGTTGGCATGGACCTTGACGGGTAATGAAGAATTCGCCCTGGATGCCTGTTGCCTAGCGTTGGGCAAGCTCAGATTGGCTCGTCAAGTGTTTAGGGATGGACGTCACCATGGTTGTACGGCCCGAAGCATCGCCGCAACTGTGCGTGGCCATGGCCGCTGCTGGGGCATTGGTGATGTCTCTGGAGTCTTGGCTCACATTGGCTCACAGCGCGCCTATGCATATGCTCAGGGCAAAGCTTTTGACTACCCGGGTTTATTGACAAACTGACCTTGGCCATTTTCCAAGAGACATGGAATGAATTTCCGGGCCTGTCTTCAACCTTTTGCTGGCTTGGTTAAAGTTGAAATTTGGTGGTACTGAAGACTCTCACCTTCCTGCATCTCTCTTATGTCCATTCCCCTCGTTGTGCATGTAACCCATGAGGCCGCCATGAAGATCGGCGGCATTGGGGCTGTGCTGGAAGGGCTGTTGGCCACCTCTGCTTACAATCATCACGTAAGCCGTACTATCTTGGCGGGGCCATTTCCGGTTTGGGATGAAAACCAGATGGCCCGGATTGTTTCCCCACAAACCAGCCTGCAGGTGCGCTATGCCAGCCGCTTCAACATCTTTGGGCTAGTGGATACCGAACTGGGAAGACGCCTGCTGAAAATAGAGAGAGAACTGAATATTAGTGTTTTCTATGGCTCAGCGGCGTTTGGTCCCCATCGCCATGAAATCATCTTGGTGGATCCTTCTCACATGTATCCCGAGGCACGTACGGCGTTTACAGCCGAATTGCAGTCGCTCTTGAGTCTTGATATCGGCAGGTACAGTTACGATCTGGAATGGCAGCTGTTCGTTGACCTGGCGGTTCCATTGGTAAGAGTTCTGAATGCTCTGGTGGTAGAAGTGGACCCAGGCTCATCCCGACGATTCCTGATTGCCCATGACTGGATGGGATTGCCCACAGCTCTTGCGGCCCGCACGGAACAGCCCGGAACCTGGAGTACGGTTTTCTATGCCCATGAGGTAGCTCCCGTACGTCGTTTGGTAGAAGAGCATGAAGGCCATGATACCCGTTTCTACAATGTCATGCGCAAGGGTCTGGACTGGGTCATGTATTTGGACAACCTGTTTGGATCCCAGCATGATCTCTATAAGGTACCCTTGTTGCACCAAGCCACCCAGTGCGACGCGATTTTAGCGGTCAGTGACTTGGTGGTAGATGAGCTTCAGTTCTTCGGTGCCGCTTTTCGCAACATACCCATCGATTTGGTGTACAACGGCCTTCCTGCCCCCGTCACCACCTTGGAGGAAAAGCGGGAATCGCGCACTCTGCTCCAGGCATATTGTGCGAATCTGCTCGGATTCGTGCCGGATTATGTAATGTCTCATGTGACCCGCATGGTGCTCTCCAAAGGGTTGTGGCGCGATGGCAAGGTTCTCTCACACCTGGCGCGATTGCTGGCACAGGGCAACTTTCAGAGCGCTGTGCTCCTAGTCCTGAGTACGGCGCATATAACAGGACGTCACCCTGATCAGATACGTGAATGGGAAAAAGACTATGGTTGGCCAGTCCATCACCGAAGTGACAATGGAGAACTGACAGGAGCTGAAATAGCCTTTTACTATGATGTAGTAGAACCCTTCAACCGACAGCATCCCAATGTCAAGATCATTTTTGTCAATCAGTTTGGGTGGGACCGCCAACGCTGTGGCACTCGTATGCCAGCAGCTATGTCTTTTGAGGATCTTCGGATCGGGACAGATCTGGAATTTGGCCAGAGCATCTACGAACCCTTTGGCATTGCCCAACTGGAACCATTGGCGCAGGGCGCCTTGTGCTGTACCAGTTCCGTGTGTGGCTGCCGGGACTTCGTTCAGCGGATAAGAGAACAGGGCATTGAGGTGCCCCTCCATATTGAAGCTGACTATGTCACTCTGCAACCTTCCTGGTGGAATGCTTCTCCCTTCAATGCTCTGGACATCGAATACACAATCCGCAATCAGGTAGAGGAAGAAAACAGTTTCCGTGTCGCACAACAGATTTATTCCTTATTACCCCGCACTGACCGCAGTCGGGCCCAACATCTGGAAACCGGTCAGAAAGCCAGCCAGGCTATGAGTTGGGAAGTGGTGGCACAAGACTATTTCGTCCCTGCCCTGCAACGGCTCCAGTCCCGCATGACATGACCAAGTCGGAAGCTTGCCCTGCTTCGCTGCGGCCGAAGTCCCGCCTTGATGCGGCCGATATAAACGCAATCATTGCCGGCACTCACGGGAGACCAGCACAGGTATTGGGTTGTCACACGCATTGTGAAGGTCTTCGCATAGTCCATGCCGTGCGAACCTTTCGGCCCCAGGAACAGGAGGTATGGATTCTGGATCTGGCTACGGGCCAAAGACGCCCAGCCCAGTGCATGCACAAGGAAGGCTTTTTTGAATGCCTCTGGTACAGTGAGGCGGAGGCCGTAAAGTCACCTGCCTATCGCCTGCAATTGCTAGGAAACGATGGGGGGCTCCACGAAATTGAAGATCCCTATCGGTTCGGCCCTCACATCACAGCATATGATCACTTCCTCTTCGGCGAGGGCAACCTAGCGCAGAGCTGGCGCATTCTGGGCGCACACTCTCGGCTTGTGGACGAGGTACAGGGCATCCACTTCGCTGTATGGGCCCCCAATGCCCGCCGGGTAAGCGTGATTGGGCCCTTTAATAGCTGGGACGAAAGAGTCCATCCCATGCACATGTACCAAAGTGGAGTGTGGGAACTCTTTATTCCCAATCTGGTGGCGGGAGAATTCTACAAGTATTCTCTCTTGTCTCTGCAGGGCAACTACCACATTGACAAGATGGATCCTCATGGATTCTTGGCGGAAGTACGCCCAGGCACTTCCTCTCGGATCTGGTACCTAGAAGAATATCACTGGAAAGATGAGGAATGGCTAATTGGCCGCAGTCAGCAACAGGTGCGATCATCGCCACTCAGCATTTATGAAGTGCATCTGGGCAGCTGGAAACGAAGCCTGGAAGACGGCTCTGTACTCTCTTATCGTGATCTTGCCCCTCAATTGGTAGCCTATTGCCAGCAGATGGGCTACACCCATATTGAATTGATGCCCATCATGGAACATCCCCTGGATCAATCCTGGGGGTATCAGGTAACGGGTTATTTCGCCCCCACCAGCCGTTTTGGCACTCCTGATGATTTTCGTTTTCTGGTAGATACCTGTCATCAGGGCGGAATTGGCGTCCTGTTGGATTGGGTACCAGCCCATTTCCCTAAAGATGGTCATGGCTTGGCCTTCTTTGATGGTACTCATCTGTACGAACATGAAGACCCCCGTCAGGGAGAGCACCGGGGGTGGGGGACCCGGATATTCAACTTTGGTCGAAACGAGGTACGCAATTTTCTTATCAGCAATGCCCTGTTTTGGCTTGAGGAATATCATATCGATGGCTTCCGTGTAGATGCGGTCGCTTCCATGCTCTATCTAGACTATGATCGCCGGGAAGATGAATGGCTGGCCAATCCATATGGAGGCCGGGAAAACATTGAAGCCATTGCCTTTCTGCGGGAATTCAACCGGGTAGTACATACAGCCCATCCGGGCGTCATTACTATTGCCGAAGAAAGTACCTCTTGGCCGTTGGTTACTTATCCAGACTATGTAGAAGGACTGGGTTTCGATTTCAAGTGGAATATGGGATGGATGCACGACACATTAGAGTACTTTGCCCTGGATCCCATCTACCGCAAGACGCACCAGAATCTGATCACCTTCGGCATGATGTATGCTCATTCAGAAAATTTCATCCTGGCCTTCAGCCACGATGAGGTAGTACATCTTAAGAAATCCCAGTTGCAGAAGATGCCGGGGGATCGCTGGCAGCAGTTAGCCAATCTGCGCCTACTGGCCACTTACCAATACGGTCATCCAGGGAAGGTACTGAACTTCATGGGCAACGAATTTGCCCAGATCGCAGAATGGTCAGAGGCCCGGAGTCTGGACTGGCATCTGCTGGAGGAACCCAGCCATCAGCAGTTCCAGGCATATATGCGTGATCTGGGGCAACTCTATCTGCAGTTGCCTGCTCTGTGGCTCAAGGACAATGACGAGAACGGATTCAGTTGGATCGATTTTCGCGACCTAGACAATACCACCGTCTCCTTTGCCCGTTATGGGGAGTATCCGGAAGATACTGTAGTGGTTATCCTGAACATGACTCCAGTGCCCCGCCCTGGGTACCAGCTTGGGGTACCGGGTTCTGGCGCATGGCTTGAAATCCTGAACTCGGATCAGCCATGCTACGGTGGTGGTGGTATCGTCAATCCCAATCCACTATGGACTAGGGAGGAACCCATGCATGGCTTTGATCATATGCTTACCCTGAACTTGCCTCCCCTCGGCGGAATCATGCTATCCCGCAGAATTCCCGCGGACTTTGTACCCACTGTGGCGGACTGAAACGATGAGTGAAGACACCCGGACGGCAGTTTCCGCCGTTCTAGACGGCCTTTTGTATGGGACCATGGCGGACTTGGCCCAGACCGTAACCGACAGTCTGCATATTGAAGGTAATCGAATCATTGGTATTGGGTCACATCAGATCCAACACCAGAGCAAAGGGGCGGTACTGAACGCCCAGGATCTGCATGTACTGCCTGGGTTTCTGGATCTACATGTACATGGCGGTGGGGGTTATGACACCATGGATGCCGACCCTGAGGCAACTATCGGAGTGGGCCGCTTTCATGCGAGACATGGCACAACCGGATTTATGCCAACCACCACCACAGCCGCTCGGGACTGTATCCGGCAGGCGGTCCAGGCGGTCAAGGAAGCCTCCAAGCGTCCAGTCACAGGTGCCCGCATTCTGGGTGTGCATGTTGAAGGACCATTCATTAGCCCTGAATATCCTGGCGCGCAGAATCCGGAATACATAATTCCTCCAGACTTGGACTTTGTAAGGGAACTGATTCAATGTGGTCCCGTAAAACTCATGACCGTAGCGCCGGAAATCCCGGGTGGTGAAGATCTGATCCGGGTCCTGTCCCAGCACCATATAGTTCCCGTCATGGGACATACAGCCTGCACTTGGCTTGAGGCCCAGGCCGGCAGTACCTGGGGTATATGTCAGGCTACCCATACCTACAATGCTATGCGGGGCCTGCATCATCGCGAGCCAGGGGCTCTGGGTTGGGTTATGCAGGATCCCTCCATATATGCCCAACTGATCGCCGACAACATTCATGTTCATCCAGGGGCTATGCAGATCCTGGTCTTATGCAAATCCTACTCTCGTATCCTTCTGATCACGGACGCCATCCGGGCGGCCGGTCTGCCCGAAGGCACCTACGATTTGGGTTCCCTGCCCGTTACCGTCCGCAACGGTGCCTGCCGTTTACCTGACGGTACTCTGGCCGGCAGTGTGCTGACCATGGAACGGGCCCTGAGTAATCTGATGGCGGCTACGCAGTCCGATCTCGCTCATGTATGGCCCGCCTCCAGTCTGACGGCTGCCCGAGCTTGTGGACTGGACCACCAGCTGGGACGATTAAAGGCTGGATATTGGGCTGATCTCGCCCTCTTGACCAGGGATCTGGAGGTAGCCGCTACGATCGTTGATGGTGCGGTTCAGTACCTGCACCCGGACCACCAGGACAGACTACAAGGCTGACTGTAGGGATTGCGGACAATCGTTTCCCGTTCACCCAAAGGAGGAGAGTCTCTTCCCTGGACTGCCTAAACAGTTGGGTGTACCGCCCAGCTGGACACTCGAAGAGTGACAAGTGATAGGCTTGATTAAGCCAGAATTCTGGGGATGAGGTTCAAATCAGTTGCTGTTGGGAATGCCCCGGATGGGTCATACTTGTCCGACTCAAAACCGTGAATAAGTGTTAGCAGGACTTCATTCCCAAGGCAAGTGGCAAGCAATTCAGCTTTCTCGCCGAAGCTTCCAATCCCTGGTTGGACTCGGTTTTGCCCATTTGCAGACAAGCATAGGAATTCTGGGCTATCAATGAAGTCTTGTTATCCCGATGCGACCAGAT
The DNA here is from genome assembly GCA_034422235.1 of Anaerolineales bacterium. GTDB lineage: Bacteria > Chloroflexota > Anaerolineae > Caldilineales > Caldilineaceae > Bin34. The sequence goes on from DAOUJU010000021.1 coordinate 15,969, forward strand.
GCCTGCAAAACATTGTCACAGATCGGTGGCGGTAGTCATCAGGCTGTGGAGCATCTCGACTTCAGGCGAATCGGGATCAGCCTGTTGCCAGTTCTTGGCCACCTGATGAAGCAGATCCTGTGCACTTGCAGTAGCTCCTGTGTCTGCTTGCGCACGGGCCAACCAGAAGCGGTCACGTACGGAAGACCTGCGATTAAGACGTTCCTGTAGCATACATTGCGCCTGGTCATTTTGCCTTGCCCGCAGGTAGGCCTCCAAGAGAGTATCTTCAAAGACTTCACGCTGGGCATGACTGCCACCGATCCGAGCCAGTTCCGGCATCAAAGGCTCCAGGTAGTCCACAGCTTCCCCATAAGCCTCGGCTGCAAAGGCAGTAATGCCCTTTACCAGCGGAAGAGTCATTTCCTGAGCCAGAGGGTTCCCATTCTCCGCAAGGGTCTCCAATCGATTCCTGAGGCGCTCCAGGCACTCCGCACCCCCTGTTGCCGCGAAAGCCAAGGCAGCGTGAGCGTCACGAAAGGCTGGGCCCGGACTCTCAGTCGCCGGAATGGCCTGCTCGCGAATCTCTTCAGCCAAACATGACGCATCGCTACGACTGTACAAGCGCATGCGCCACATGAGCGATGCACTGTCTGCCAGCGACGTAGCGCTCTTTTGCAGCACGGATGGACGGATAGATTCCTTGTACAGGGTCAAGGCGTCAGTGTAATATGCCTGCGCCAGCTTGAACAGGGCCTGATGCCAAGACAGGTGGATATTAAAGGGAGCCCGGCGGTCAAAGCCCTCAAACCACTCCTCAAGGAAATGACTGCCATCCACCACATTACCTTTCTCAAAGTAGACATGGGCGACTGAATGGGCCGCATGAGCACTGGTGGGCCTTCCTGCCAGGGACCGCTCAGCCAGAACAAGAGACTCGTCCAAGTACCCCATCTCGTGGTGGGCAAAGGCATCCTGTCCCAAGAATACCCAGTCATCTCCATAGAACCTTTCCAGGCGGCGCATCATGCCGTACAACTCCACCGGGTAATTCGAAATCCCGGCTCCACTACAGCCGAGAGTATAGAGACGGTTGGCCAGACGCATCAGCAGGGCATCGCGTGGGAATTCGGTCAGATGGTCAAGAATCAGTCTTAGTGCCTGGATCCCCTGGCCATGAATAAACAATGAAACGGCCTCAACATGCTGCTGCTCCCGGCGAGATGCGTTTGAACAGAGTTTCCGGGCTCGATCCACGCTCACCCTGTCGTCACCATTTTCCCGGACCATCCGTGCCAGTCCTAGGGCGGCATGGGCCAGAGCGAAGTCTGCGTCGGCCTCTATAGCCTGCAAGAAGCGCTCCTCTGGACCGTAGCACTGTTCCAGCAGGAGGTCCACGCCTTCAATATAGTGCTCAGCGGCCAATGCCGAACTTGTGGTCAACATCAGACCGAAACGATCGCGGATGGTAATCTTCATTGTTTGCCCTCACGCCAAATTCCGACAAGCGATTAACATTCCCGGTAACCATTTTGGGAGAGTGTATGGAAGTTCGGGTCATCAATCCAAGGACCAACACATTCAATAAACAATAACTGATGGCAAGTGACCAAGCTACCGGAAAAGTGGTCATCAACTACCTTATGGCTCAGCCCTGTATTCCTCAGTTCATTCTCTTGGTCTCCCAAGTCAGCTTGCTTACATGTGGTCCAATAATATGGACTTCTGACGCGCTTCTCTTGGTCCGTCAGGAAACCAGCTTGTAACACATTCTACACTTAGGGTCCGGTGCGGAATAACAGCCGCTCTCCACAGTCTGGCCCTTATGCTCGAGCGCGAGAGTGCGAATAAGCCTAGTGTGATCGAGATAGTTCTGGAGTGTGGAAAAATCGAATTTTGTCCCATCCCTCGGTGTTTCCCACAACACCTGCCCGTCAAGCGCAAGCACTGCATAGCTATGGGCTGTCAGCTATGCTCTTCAATCCCTTCACAGCCGTGTCTACGAACCTCGTCCACTACTTGGTCGCCTTGGCGGCGGGTGGCTTCCTCTGCGATCAAGCTCTGCCGCTCTGGCCCGTCATCTGCCGGGTCCACATGCACCAGGATTGCGGGGGAAACTGATGACCTGGCCAGTGCGGGCCGCAATGCGGCCAGGCCCCACGTTCACAGTCGGGTATCACGAGGCGATACAGGATGCCTCGGCCACGGCGCGCTCCCAGGCCAAGGTGTCCTGTGCCGTGGCAGGCAGGGCCAACGGGTCTTTAAATCTCCAGGGCAATCGCACCATAAAAGTTCCACGATGGTCAAGGGGTAGAATGAGCGTCTACCGTTCCCCATCTTCATGGATTCACCCCCATGACCGCTCATATTGCGATGCCAACAGGCTGGCTGGGATGAGGCCTATCTCCTGCCGGTGTGATCGCAATAGCCACACAATCATGATGCGATTGCCCTGTTTAAATCTCCAGGTTTTGCGGAACCGGCGAACTGCAACTGATAGACTGCCTGGGCCCCTTTGGCCATGGCCGTCTGGATTAATCGTTCTATCAGAGGGGTACTCACCCCCAGTGCCCTGAGCAAGTCCTGATTGCGATTGGTGAATCCATATCGCTTGTTCCGATCAAAGATTGTGCGCAGATAGACACAGGTCTTGCCTGTGCCCGTCTCCATCTCCACCGTGAAGTCACCGGATACCAGCGAAGCAGACGGCGGCACACCGTTGCAGAGTTGAATCATTGAGGTTTTCGAAGATCTCCTCGTCAAGCAAGGTCAGACGGTTGCCGACACCGAGATCGTTCTGGGTGAAAGCGAGCCGGGACTGAAGTACCGACGGGTCTGCTGTGACAGTGAAATTCAGATCGACAGACCTCTTGGCCGCAAAAAAGATCACAGACAGCCTCAATCGCCTGAAGCTGGAAGTCAAGATCGGATTCGAAGTGGAGTTTCATGTCTATCCTGTTCGCCTTGCGCTCAGTCCTCGGCACTCCTAGCCGATAATCCTTCGACGGCAGTCCGTCCCTTGTCCGTCAGAAGGTACTTCTGGAGGCGGCTTTGGGGCTTGTCAGGGATCGTGTACCCGATGCTGCCGTCAGCCATGAGAAAGCGGATCACCTTGTTGAGCTGACCCGATACCCTCTTCTGTCCCAAGCTTCTGGAAAGTTCTGCTTTCGACTGCGGTCCATCCGCCAATTGCTGAAGTACTCTTTCCGCTAGCGACTCTGGCTGTGACTCTGGCTGCGGCCTTTCGCGGTGGGGCGTGTCATAAGCAGGATTGCCAGTTTCCAAGGAGGTATCACGGTGTCTTGAGGTTGTCTCTTGGGCTGCGTTGCGGGGCGAAGGTTCATCACCAGCTCTGGTGAATACTAACTCCAGCCGCAATCCACTGGGCTCTACCACCCATTGTGGCTCGGCCGTTCCCGCTGACCGGCACGCTCTGACGATATCGGCGATACCACGTCCCCATGCCTCAACCATACCCGCGCGGAAGAAGGCATTCGCTATGCCCGGGTTGTGCGGGACCGAAGCGTGTGTTCCCGTAAGTTTGTCGAGCGTCCAGCCAGAAGGTAGTGTTCCCGGGTTCCACAACACAATGCGATCGTCGTACACTCGGATCTGAATCGGCGCTGGATTGTCGTAATCCCGGTGCGCGACTGCGTTCAGCACCGCTTCACGCAGTGCTTCGCCAGGTGCTGGCGGGATCTCACGCCGGTAGATGCCATCGTAGGAGATTTCGGCCTTCGAGTACTTCGTGCGCAGCAGATCCACGGTGCGGTCTACTTGGGTAAACAGGTTACCTTCAATGATGTCTTGGTACGCGAGATCGGTTTCTGTTCTGAAGTAGCCAATCTTCACGAACGCGCCGGCGAATAAGCGCGTGGGGGTGGGATGAAACAGCAGGACTGCCGCTCGCCGCAGATATTCACCTTTGCGCAAATGCAACATTTCAATCAGATCACAGACTGGTTCATCGCATCAGGCGGAAGACGATCGTTGGCCATACCACGCCGCCGGAACTCCTCCAGCGTTCTACCGTCCAGATCTCTCAGCCCAACTCCCGGCATCGGTGCGTCGTCCCAATTGCGGCCATGCTTGCTAAGTAGGAACCGGTTTAACGCAACCCCTCGCAAGACTTGCTTGGTACTCCCACTGCGATAGTGATATTCGCCCTTGTAGCTGATCGGATGGGGATAAGGATCGACCACAATTTCCAAGTACTCCCCGCCCTCCTCCGACTTGAGGTTCACGTCCACGACTATGCCCAGCAGGGATTGCGTCTTGTTGGGTATGTCCTCCAACAGACGTAGCGGATCCTTCACACCAACAACCTCGCCACGGTCGTTCTTACCAATCACCAACAAACCGCCCTGGGCGTTGACGAACCCGCATCCACTTCAGATATTCATCCCGCCAGGACGATTTCCGCTCAAGGTTCTGGGTTTCACCCATCATCTTCATTCAGAGGCTCCGCACGTTGCCGGTCATGTTGTTCCAGGATGGCAGGTGAGGTTCGTCTTGGCCACATCGGCGGCGAAGGCGCTGTCACGGAAAACCGGCCATAACTAGGGAAGCACCTCACATGAAAACGACTCAACCCACATTCTGAGGGTTTCCCTTGGCGCAGAGTATAACATTCGAGGATCCAGCGACGGTCATGTATATCCGGATGGCCGAAGGATACCAAGCCCAAGATGTCAGCCGGCGCCGGAGCCAAGTCTATCTGCCGTGACAGGGAGGCAATTTACCAGTGGTGGTTATCTTGAGTCAGTCTTGCCTACCACTACTCCTCTATCATACAAGGCTGACAGTGAGGACTACCCCACTCCAGACTTGAGTGGCAGGGATGGGCAACAGGGTCCCTATCAACCGGAAGCGAATTACGCAAAACCTGAAGATTTTGCGTAATCGGCGAACTGCAACTGATAGACTGCCCGAGCGCCGGCCATGAGTAAAGCCTGACGCAAGGGCTCCGTATCCTCATTGTTGGCCAAGGCCAGCACCTGACCTCCCATGCCGGCCCCGGTCAATTTTCCTGCCAGAGCGCCTTGGGCCAACGCGGTCTGGATTAATCGATCAATCAGTGGTGTACTTACCCCTAGGTCCCTGAGCAAATCCTGATTGCGATTCATACTGGATGCCAGTTTCTGTGCATCGCCCGCGCCCAATGCCGCGCCAACATCCAAACTGATTTCCCCTATCTCTGCCAACCTGCGTTCGACCCCTTCCAGATCCGCCTGCCGCCGCTGGGACACCGTACGCACCACCTCCGACGTAGAGACTGCCACCCCTGTGTCGGCGATCAACAGGGGCACCTCCAGGCGGGGAACAATGAAGTGCTGAATCTGGCCTTGCCGAAACAGCAGAGGCTTCTCATGGGTTACCACGGCATTATCTATGCCACTGGGAGTACCGTGAAGAAAATGTTCGCAGCCAAAAACGATATCGCTGACTTGGGTGTTGTCCGCTCGCCACCGCTGTGCTTGGGCTACGGCCCGGACCACAGAACAGGCCACCGCTGCACCACTGCCCATACCACGTCCCATGGGAATCCGGCTGTGCACCTGGATGACCCAATCCGGTTCAGTCTGAGCCTGAACCCGCTTCAGCGTTTCCTTTACCGCGTGTCCCAGAACCTGCAAGGAAGGGTCTTCATCCTCAAGCCTGGCAGCCCGACCCAGATCCTGGGCCACAATCACCGTACCGTAGCCTGGAGAAGACACAGCAATGGATGTACGCGCTGTCAGACCCAAGACAGGCACGGCCACGGCAGCATGACCGTAAACGACAGCGTGCTCCCCCGCCAGGATGACTTTAGCGGGTGCCTGCCCTACGGCCAACGGGTAGGGAATCGGGCTTCCCTTTGGCAGAAACATGGTGGCAACAGTTCTAGCTCTGAGGTAATTCCAGCAGCTCAATCATGACTCCGTGAGCCGCCTTGGGGTGAATGAAGAGTACCGGGCCCCAAATACCCGGCTCAGGGTGGCTATGGACCAGTTGCACATCAAGCGTCTGTAAGTCAGTCAGAGCCTCCTGCAGATCCTGTACAACGTAGCAAAGATGATGAAGTCCTGGCCCGCGTTTCTCCAGGAATCGACCTACCGCTGCATGGGGGTCAGTAGGGACCAGAATCTCCAGCCAGTCGGCATCTTTCTGTAGCAGCGCGATGTGGACCTGCTGGGAAGGAAAATCCACTTCCTGCTGCAACTGAAATCCCAGCAGATCACAATAAATCGCATAGGCCGATGGCAGATCACGGGCCGCGATTCCCACATGGTGCAATCCAGTGATCTGATGAGCCAACGCCAGGACAACCGGATTAGCCACAGCCATCACTCAGCGGATTTACAGCCACGATTCCGCCCGATACTCTCCCCAGACAGACCTGAGACAGTCACAGATCTCCCCTACCGTCGCATCACACATCACGGCTTCCACCAGCAAGGGCATGAGGCATCCGTCAGATGTACGGGCCGCGTTTTCGAGTTGATGCAGACTGTCCCGGGTTCTGACATCATCCCGATGCTGGCGCAGATGCCGCACCCGGGCTATCTGCTCGGCCTGCACTGCCTCGTCAACCTTAAGGAGATTGGCGGAAGACACTTCTCCTCCGTCATCAGCAAAGCAGTTGACCCCAACCTGCAGTTGCGTGCCCGTTTCAATATCAGACTGGGTACGGTAGGCCGCCGCCTGGATGGATTGCTGTACATATCCGGTTTCAATTGCGGCCAAGGTCCCCCCTATGGCCTCTATCTCCGTCAGATAGGCTTGGGCCCGTTTCTCAATCTGACCGGTAAGATGTTCGATGTAATAGGAACCTCCCAGCGGGTCCACCGTATCTGCCACTCCGCTTTCATGGGCAAGTATCTGTTGCGTACGCAGGGCAACTTGGGCGCTCTCTTCGGTAGGGAGCGCCAGAGCCTCATCCAGGGCATTGGTATGGAGACTCTGGGTCCCACCCAGGATCGCAGCCAAGGCCTGGACCGTTACGCGAACGACATTGTTGACTGGTTGCTGCGCGGTCAGGGTACTGCCTCCGGTTTGAGTGTGAAAGCGGAGCCGACAACTGCGCGGATCCTTAACCTTGAACTCACTATGCATGATACGCGCCCACAGACGGCGCGCTGCCCGAAACTTCGCTACTTCCTCCAGAAGATTGTTATGCGCATTGAAGAAGAAACTCAAGCGGCCCGCGAAGGCATCCACTGGCATACCTGTTTCCAGAACCGCCTGGACATAGGCTTTGGCATTGGCAAAGGTAAATGCCACTTCCTGGGCCGCCGTACAACCCGCCTCCCGCATGTGATATCCGCTGATGGAAATCGGATTCCAACGAGGTACATGCTCCCGGCAATAACGGATTACATCCGTCACCAACCGCAAGGATGGGCGGGGCGGGAAAATATAAGTACCTCGTGCAATGTATTCCTTGAGTATGTCATTCTGAATCGTGCCCGATAGCTGCTTCAGATCCATGCCGCGGTGCTGGGCCGTGCCGATTACCATCGCCAGGAGAATGGCAGCCGGGGCATTGATGGTCATACTCAGGCTAATCCGCTCCAGGGGTAGATCTTTCAGCAGCACTTGCATATCATGCAGGGAACAGATAGACACACCTGCCTTGCCCACTTCGCCCTGGGCCCATTCGCTATCGGCGTCATACCCCATTTGGGTCGGGAGATCGAACGCGACCGACAGTCCAGACTGGCCCTGTGACAACAGATAACGAAAACGCTCGTTGCTCTCCCGAGCCGAACCATAACCCGCGTACTGTCGCATGGTCCAGAGACGCCCGCGGTACATGTTGGGCTGAATGCCCCGCGTAAAGGGAAATGTACCAGGTTCTCCCAGTTGTTCGGCTAGCGCTTCGGGATCCTGTTTGTCCGGTGCTGGACCGTACAACTCATTTACAGGCAGATCATCCGAGGTGACGTACTGCTTTATCCCTTTCCTGCTGGAAACGTTGGGAGAGAGGCCGGGGTGGGTCATGACAGGACGGATTACTATAGGATCAGGGCCTTGCTGGGCCATCCCCATGCCAAGAGGCTGGCTTCAAGGGCTTCGCACCTAGAGGGGTTTGCGACCTTCCATGGCATAGCGAAAGGTCATGTCATCGGCAAATTCAATATCACTGCCAGAGGCGAGCCCTCGCGCCAGCAAAGTAACCGTTACGTTGCCTGGCTTGAGCGTTCGCGCGATCCATTCAGCGGTAGCCTGTCCTGGTAGGGATGGACTGGCAGCTACAATCACTTCCCTTATCCCAGGTTCAGAAGCACAGTTCACGCGGCGTACCAGTTCCCGCAAACGGATATCATCAGGCCCTACGCCATCCATAGGTGAAATAGCCCCGTGCAAGACATGGTAGAGACCCCGGTATTCTCCCATGCGTTCGATCACAGGCACATGGTGGGGTTCCTCTACCACACAGATTTGGGTACGATCCCGTATTTCAGACTGACAGATGGAACAGGGTTGGCCTTCACTGAAAGTGAAACAGATCTCACACAAGACCGTATCTGCATGAAGACGGCCCAAGGCTTCACTCAGGGTTAAAGCCAGGGCCTGTGGCTTGCGTAGCAGGAAATAAGTCAGGCGTTGTGCGCTCTTAGGGCCAATGCCTGGCAGTTGTGATAGGGCTTGGATAACATTACCCAGCGACTTGGGTTGGCCTTCCATATGGCTCTCGATTCCACTTTTCCGATACTAACCCAATAGCCCGGGAGGCAAATTCAGGCCACGGGTCAGTTCGTCCATTTGATTCTCTTGCCCCTCCTGTACCTGTGTCAGGAAATCGTTGACCGCAGCCAACACCATATCCTGTATCAGTTCGGAATCTTCAGGATCCAGGATTTCAGGATTGATTTCTACGTGGGTCAGCAATCCCTGTCCGGTCCCACCCACCTTGACCATACCCCCTCCAGCAGAGGCTTCATACTCCTTGGTGTTCGCCTCCTCTGCCAGCTGGCTTTGCCTTTGCTGCATCTGTTCCATCTGTTTCATCAGCGCCTGCTGGTTGCCGGGAAGACTGGGCAAACCTGGCATGCCCGGAGAGGATCCGCGACGTACATTTTTCTTCCTGCGGGTTTTACGAGGCATGCAGACACTCCTGGAGATTTGTTTACGACTTCATTTTGGCCAAGGTGGTTTCCAATTCCTGCCTTGGCAAACGGGAAGCGCCTTTCTCGACGGTAAGGAATTCTTCAACCGCGGTTAAGGGATCTTGGTCTGGAGGCAGTTCAATTGCCTGTTCCACCTGTAACCGTAATTCTACTGGCTTTCCCAAATAGGCTTCAAAACGCTCTTCAATGCGCTTCGTCTGGGTCTTGAGTTGGTTAACGGCTTTCCGGTCGCGGAGGAAAATATAAACTGTTTGGTCTACTACCCGTAGCCCAACCATACCTCCTCTGCTCATGAGCAGGTCGGCCGCAGACTTGCCCATTTGTCGTTGAACCAATCCCCACAAGTCCTTCCAATTGGCCCGCAGGATTCCTAGTTGAGTCTCCTCCTCCACGGACTTCTCTACGTCGTGGGCAGGAACGAGGTGCCCCCCCTTTGAGTTCGATTTTAGCGGTTCACCTTTCCCTGTCTGGACTGAACTTTGGACAGGTGACGGAGTAACCTCCTTGGGTCCCGTGGATTGCACCCTGGATGTCGTATCGGTTTGGACAGGTGCGGGTGTCCGTGGAATTACAGGACCATCCATTGCTCGTACCAATGCCAGTTCGATCAGAATCTGGGGGTGTTGGGCCTGATTCAATTCGCTCAGGGTATCCATAAAGACAGTCAAAGCATGTAGAAGCAAATTCTCATCCCAGGCCTGCGACCAAGTAACGATCTTCCTCTTTTGCTCCGGAGCCACATCCCCCACCGCATCTTCGTCTCCTGAGACCTTGAACCGGAATACATACCGCAGTTGGTACGTAAGTTGCTGGAGGAATTCGGCCAGGTTGCTTCCTTGCTCCGCTATTGTTTGAAGAACCTGGAGGCCCTCCGGTTTCCTCCGGGCAACCAGACAGTCTACCAGTTCATTGACGGAGCGGATATCGGAAAGACCCAATATGGCCTGCACCTGATCCAGGGAGACCTCATCGCGTCCGTAGCTCACAACCTGGTCCAGCAAACTGATCGCGTCGCGCATGCATCCCTGTGCACTTTCCGCAATTATGGTTAGGGCCGCAGTGTCAATATCACAATGTTCTTCCTGGGCAATATGAGCGAGGTGCGTTTCAATTTCCCGGGACTTAATGCGTCGGAAATCAAACCTCTGACAACGGCTGATCACGGTTGCGGGGATGCGGTGAATTTCGGTGGTCGCCAGAACGAAATATACGTGATCCGGTGGTTCTTCCAGGGTCTTGAGCAGTGCATTGAAGGCGCTGGTACTGAGCATATGCACTTCGTCAATTATGTAAACTTTATAATTGCCTTCGGTGGGACTGAAATTGACCGCCGAACGTAATTCCCGTATGTCGTCAACCCCATTGTTGCTGGCTGCATCGATTTCAATCAGATCCAGATAACGCCCGTCCTCAATGGCCGCGCACGCCTCACATTCGCTACAGGGAACCACGGCCGCTTGGCCGCGGCAGTTCAGGGCCTTGGCCAGTAGGCGAGCGGTGCTTGTTTTCCCCGTACCTCGCGGGCCATTGAACAAATAGGCATGCGCCAACCGATCCGTTTGAAGAGCGTTTTCCAAGGTCCGCACTACATGGGGCTGGCCAACCAGCTCATTGAACGTGCGACTGCGCCACTTGCGATATAATGCTTGTGTCATGATCCCAGGTTACACGAGTACTCAGTCACCTGTGTCCTACTTGAACCGCTACCTTGCATCCTGTCAATTGATTCGGGGTCCAGTGTACCTGGAAACCCCATCCGTCTAACATGGTACATCCGAAATGGCAATCTCCAAGAAGCAGTTAATTGTACTGATCTTTGGCGGACTCGCTCTGCTCGCCGTGATCAGCGTCATGGTGATCACCCAGGATTTGGTGCCCGTGCAAGCTGCCGGACAGGAAACTTCGCAAGAAACGGAGAATTCTGACTCACTCTCGGGTGGTAACGACTGCTACTGTGCCTATAACAGTAGCCCGGCTGAAAGCACGCCCGCGCCGATTGGCGCACCTTAACATCGTATCGATATTCTAATCCTTTGCGTACATTCCTGGCTGATTTGCGCGAGTACTTCCCTGGATAGTAATCCAGTTCATCCATATACACGCACTTTGTCGGTGTCCCCCACAGGTCCTGCCGCCATCGCCTCCGCTATGCCTTCCAGGGCCATATCCACATCAGAGGCCGTTACATCACAGTGCAAAACGGCCCGCATGGAGAATTGGTCAATGGGATTCATCAGAATCTGGCGCTCCTGCAAAGCGGCGGCCAGCTGCAGGGGAGAAACGCTACCCGAAACTACCCGAAAATACACTATATTGGTAGTCACGGCAGCCGTATCAATTTCAATATCAGGTAGCGCCGCCAGCCCCTGAGCCAAACGAAGGGCATTGGCATGGTCGTCTGAGAGACGCTCGATCATGTCGGACAGACTGATAATGCCTGCGGCTGCGATGATACCTGCCTGACGCATAGCTCCCCCCAGTACCTTGCGCATACGCCGTACCCGCGCAATGAAAGCCTGTGAACCCGCTACGACTGATCCCACGGGTGCCGCCAGCCCCTTGCTAAGACAGCAGCTGACACTGTCTGCCCGTGCTACGAGTTCCGCCGGGGCCTGGTTAAGGGCCACGGCGGCGTTCCACAGACGGGCTCCATCCACGTGCAAGGCCAGGCCATGCTCCGCCGCCAAGTCGGCTACGGCCTCGATATAACTGGCCGACAATGGGGAACCACTACATCGATTGTGGGTGTTCTCCAGACAGATTAGTCGTGTGACGGGGAAATGGGCATCATCTCCCCGTATGGCCAACTTCACTTGCTCCAGATCCAGAGTACCGTCAGACTGGTTGGGCAGGGGATGGGGCTGAATGCCGCCAAGAGCCGCAGCCCCCCCCTGTTCATACAGGAAAATATGGGCCCGATTTCCTACGATTAGCTCATCACCCCGACCACAATGCGCCATGACACAGGCTAGATTGCCCATGGTACCGCTGGAAACCAGCACCGCGGCCTCCTTGCCTAGTATCTCGGCTGCCATGGCTTCCAGCCGATTGACCGTGGGATCTTCTCCGTACACATCATCGCCCAATGCCGCTTCTGCCATAGCTTTGCGCATGGCGGGGGTAGGCAAGGTTACGGTATCGGAACGCAAATCTATAGCTTGTGTCATGTCAGTACCTTTATTGTTTCAGCAGAATTCTACCTATCCGTTCAGGATCCCTTTAGTGCTGGGGATGCCGGCACGGCGCGGATCCAGCTGGGTCGCCATGTCCAGGGCTCGGGCCAAAGCTTTGAATATTGCTTCTGCCTTGTGGTGATCATTATGCCCGTACAGCACTTCCACATGAAGATTCATGGCGGCATGGAAGGCTAAACTTTCCACAAGGTGGCTGATGAGATCAGTACTCAACTGGCCTAAACGATCTGTCACAAATTCCGCCTTGCAGACACAATACGGTCGTCCGGACAAGTCCACCACCACGCGAGCCAGCGTTTCATCCATGGGCACGTAACTGTGAGCCGTACGCACGATGCCCTCCTTGGACCCCAGGCACTGGGCAAGGGCCTGACCCAAGCAGATCATGACATCTTCGGCTGAATGGTGTTCATCCACTTCCAGATCGCCCTGACAGACTACCTGCAAATCAAAAAGACCGTGATGGGCCCAAAGTGTCAGCATATGATCCAGAAAACCAATCCCGGTCTCGATCCGGGAGGTACCTTGACCATCCAGATGCAGCGTGACTTCAACGTGAGTCTCGCGGGTGGTGCGGAGTATTGTGGCCCGACGTGCAGGGATTGTGATTGTCTGTTCCTGTGTTCCTTCGGGATTAGACCCGGTATTGCTCATATGGCTGTCACCTAAATTCCAAGCGTAGCGGTCATGTCTCGCAGTCCATCTGATGCAACACTTCCATCAACCTTGCCAACTGTTCTTCGCGACCAACCGAGATTCGGATGCAATCCTCCAGTCCCGGTTTGTTATAGTAGCGCACCAGGATTCCTTGTCTGCGCAGATCGGTCCAGACACGGTGTGCACCTCGCCCAGTCACTTGGCATAGCAGAAAATTGCCGGCTGATGGATAGGGTTGCAGAAATGAAATGGCACCAAGGGACTGATACAGATCATCGCGGCTTTGCCGGATCCGCTTAACGACCTGCACCACCTCCGCACGGTGTTGTAGGCTGGCCAGACCCGCCACCATAGCTGCCACGTTGACATTGTAGGGCTGCTTGAACTTCCAGAACGTGGGCATCAGCCATTCAGGAAACGCGCCATATCCCAGCCGCAGACCGGCAATCCCCAGAGCCTTGCTGAATGTCCGCAGCACAATCAGGTTGTCATGTGCCAATACCCAGCCCATGCGCGATTCCTGATGCGCAAAATCAACATAGGCTTCGTCCAGCACTACCATAACTGGCAAGTCCAGCAGGCGGGTCAGGACGGAATCGGGCATCCATGTGCCGGTAGGATTATTGGGTGAAGTGGCAAACACCATTTTGATACGGTGTTGATCTTTCTCCTGAGATGTAATGACCACTTGTTCAACCGCATTGATGTCCACCGAAAAATCCTCGCCCCGCCAAATGGCGCATGTTGAGGCACCGGTCAATTGGGCATCAAAACTGTACATGCCGAAAGTGGGCGGCAAGTCTACGATGGCATCTCCTACTGTAAGAAACATGCGGCAAAGATAGTCCAGCAGTTCGTCGGCACCGCTACCCACCACTATGTTAGCCACAGGCACCTGACTCTCGTGGCTGATGGCCCCACGCAAAGCTGTCTGCTGGGGATCCGGATAGATATGGTAGTAGGGGTATTCGGCTAGTGCCTCGAGAATTACCGGTAGGGGACCGTAGGGGTTTTCATTGGCATCCAGCTTCACGATCTGTTCAGGAGTGCGGCCTAGACTCTGGGTGAGTACCTCGAAGGGCTGGATAGGCACATACTCTTCCAGATCTGCGATCTGGGGATTAAGCAGCAATCCTGGATGGTATTTGGCCATAGTCATTGCCATCGGGCCGTTACGGCCTGGGCATGGGCATCCAATCCTTCAGCCTTGGCCAAACGTACTGCGGCAGGCCCTATACTGTCGGCCACTTCCCGGTTCAGGCCAAATAAACTCACGATACGCACAAAGTCCAATACATTGAGGGCACTACTGTACCGGGCTGTACCATTGGTTGGCATCACATGACTGGGTCCGGCCACATAGTCTCCCAACACTTCAAAACTGTCATGTCCCAGGAATATACCCCCCGCATTTCGAATTTGTCCTATCCATGACCAGGGATCAGACATCATCAGACAGAGGTGTTCCGGGGCGTACTGATTAGCCAAGGAGACAGCCTCCGCCAATGAGGCGGTTATCACAATCCCACTGCCCCGTTCCAGGGAAGCAGCCACAATTTCGTCCCGGGACAGGGATTCCAGTCGATGCCCTACGGCGTCTTGCACAGCTTGTGCCAAGGGCCGGCTGGGTGTAAGCAGAATGGCGCTGGCCAATGCATCATGTTCCGCCTGAGCCAGCAAATCCGCTGCTATTGTGTCCGCGTCGGCGTCGGCGTCGGCCAGTATCATAGTTTCGGTTGGTCCAGGCAAGCCGTCAATGCCAACATAGCCAAAAAGCAGCTTCTTCGCCAAGGTAGTGAACAACCCGCCAGGACCACAAATCTTGTCGACAGACGGAATCGTTTCCGTGCCAAAGGCCAAGGCAGCTATCGCTTGGGCACCTCCTGACACATATATTCTCTCCAGCCCCGCAACATAGGCAGCCGCCAGGACGATCTCATGAGGCATCCCGGTTTCTGTTGAGGGCGGTGTGATCAGGGAGATAGAAGGAACCCCAGCTACCTGGGCGGGAATCACGGTCATGAGTAATGTGCTGGGCAGAGGAGCTGTTCCGCCGGGACAGTAGATGCCCACGCGGTCAACCGGTTTCACCAATTGCCCCAGAGTTCCCTCCGGCGACGAATCAAGCCAGCTGAGCTGCGGCTGTTTCTCGTGGAAATTCCGAATGCGCTGGGCGGCCATTTGCAAAGCCCCCGCCAAAGCGGGAGACAGGCGTTCATAGGCCCGCGTCAAATGTTCAGCTTCAAGCATGAGATCCGCAGGGCGGCAATGATCCAACCTGGCTCCCCAATCGCGCAAAGCTGAGTCACCCCGGTCGCGCACGTCAAGCAGTATTTCGCGGGTCGCTTCCTCTGCTGACAGTGGTCTCCCGAATATTTCCTCCAATTGGGCAAGCAATGCAACCGGTGGTTCAATTTCAGCAAGGGGTTGGCGCACCAGGATGGTCTCCTGAGCCTCCTCCTTCTCCAGAATCCGCATGCAGTCAGCCCTCAATGCCATTAGCAATAGCTACAAGACGGGATTATAACGGGCTATTGGTTACTTGGCCCCAAAACCGGTTTCTGCGCCCAGCTTTAATGAAACCAGTCCGGGACCAGTCTCTACTAGCTCAGGCCGCTGCAGGCATTTCACCGTACGTGGACTGCGCAAGGGGGAAGTTAAGGGTAAAAGGATGGAAAGTGACAGCGTGAGACTGGAGTCTCCCGTCACAGTACGTGAATTTGCCAGAGAAAAAACGGTCCTGATCAATCCAGGGCAGAAAGATTCGATCCCCTTCCCAAAGATTCAGTCCCATCACGGCCTGATCCTCTATCCATGTCAGAGTGCCTTCCGGTGAATCGATAAGATCCCCCCTGAACTCGTGGGCGGTATAGACAAAAACATACCAGTCATCCACTTCATCAAAACTGGGGAAGGTCAAAATTCCGTGCAATACCGGGGTCAGAATGGTCAGGCCACTCTCTTCCCTTACCTCGCGCACAACACACTCTTCGGGGGTCTCACCCAATTCCACCTTGCCCCCCAAGCCATTCCATTTCCCTTCATGGAAGTCATTTTCCTTCTTGACACGGTGCAGCATCAAGGTCTTGCCAGCCTGGCGCACGTAACAAAGGGTACCCAACTTCATAATTGATCTGCACTGCCCCTTGTTGTATTCACAAATTAGTAGGCCAAGAGCGCGCGCGCTGCTTTCAAGATTTTGGCGGCTCCGGGACGATACGCTTCTTCCAACGGAGGACTGAAAGGTACAGGCACATCCAGGCCTCCCAGGCGCTGCACGGGTGCATCAAGATATTCAAAGGCATTTTCAACGATCAGAGCCGCCACCTCCGCCCCCACACCCAGCAGGCGATTCGCAGAATGGACAATGAGAACCTTGCCTGTTTTCCGGGCAGTGGCCAGGATCCGATCGGTATCCAGTGGCTTGATGGTCCGCAGGTCAAGGACATCTGCCGTGTAGCCTTCAGCCGCCAGTTGCGCGGTGGTCTGCAGGACCTCCTGCAATTGGGTACCGTAGGTGATCAGGGAAATATCATCTCCCGAACGAACCTGGTTGGCTTCACCAATAGGCACTAGACCATTTCCCGCCGGCACATGGCCCTTGAGCGAACGATAAAGGGTCTTGTTCTCAAAAAAAATCACAGGATTGTTATCCCTGATCGCCGCAATCAACAGCCCCTTGGCATCCGCCGGTGTTCCCGGACAAATCACCTTGAGTCCCGGTACATGGCCGAACCAGGCCTCCGGATTTTGGCTGTGAAACGGCCCTGAATTGGTCCCGCCATCAGCGGGAGCCCGAATGGTCCAGGGTACAGCGGCCTGCCAGATGTAGTGCGTAGTGGCCGCGTATTGCACGATGGCATCGAAAGCCGTGGAAATAAAGTCGGCAAACTGCATCTCAATCACGGGACGCAGGCCCATCATTGCCATGCCTGTCGCCATACCCGTAAAACCCAATTCGCACATAGGCGTATTCATGACGCGACGAGCACCGTACTTGGCTGCCAGACCCTTCGTCACGTTGAAGGCGCCACCGAATTCCCCACCTACGTCTTCCCCCAAAATGAATACATTCTCATCCCGTGCCATCTCCTGGTCCAAAGCTTCGGCAATCGCCTGGAGATAGGTCAGAGTACGACTGTCCGGCGGAACTGGAGGGTTGTCCTGCACCTGAGTCAGGGTTGCAGTGTCCGACATATGGCTCAGTCAGTCTGCGTAGATTCCGTCCAGCACAGTTGCCGGATCCGGGAAAGGACTTTGTTCCGCTTCCTGGAAGGCGTCAAGAATTTCGGAGTCCACTGCTGTTTCCAAGGTCGCCAGACGGTTCTCATCTGCCGTATTCTGGCTGAGAAGACGTTCCCGATAAGATCTCACAGGGTCCCGTGCTTCCCAGGCAGCCAACTGGGCAGAAGGTACATACTCAGCACCATCATGGATGGCATGACCCAACATCCGCATCGTCTGGGCTTCTATTAGGCTTGGACCCCCTCCCTGGCGTGCCCGGTCCAACATGCGGCAGGCCGCCTCGTAGACGCTTTCTACATCGTTCCCATCCACCACGACCGAAGGTATGGCATGGGCCTTGGCCTTTTCGGCCAAGACAGACACCGCCGTGTGCTCTTGGGCAGGAGTCGAATAAGCATATTGGTTGTTTTCCAGTATGACCACCAGGGGGGCCTGATACAGGGAGGCCATATTAAGGCATTCGTGGAAAACTCCCGCCGTGGATCCGCCGTCTCCGCACACGGTCAGGGCCGCATAGGGTAAATTCCGGTACTTGAAGCTCATGGCTGCCCCTAGGGCAGGAGGCAAAGATTGAGGAATATGGCTGATGAAGCCAATGAGGTTAAGGCTCAGATCACCATTGCCATGCAAGTTAGCATCCCGGCCTCGGGTTGTTCCATTGGCTCGTCCCAGCAGATTGGCGTAGATCTGCTGGGGTGGCAATCCCCGTAACAGATACATACCGACATTGCGATGCATGGGCGCTGCCACATCCTCCTTGTGCAGGGCATAACCAGCCCCAATACTTACCGCTTCATGTCCCCGCGCACTAAAACAGGTACCTAACCCACGACCCTGTTTCCACATGGAAACCATCGTCTCATCAAAACGGCGCGTCAGATACATCCACCGGTAAATCTCAATTCTCTGTTTGCAGGACAGGAGCGGAGTCTGTAATTTCATGATGCAGGGCGGTGCTTGGCCAGACGGGACAGGATCTCGGCCACGGTTTCCTCAAGCGTGATATCGGTCGTATCTATGATATCAGCATCCGCCGCCGGTCTTGATGGCGCCACTTCTCGTGTCTCATCTCTGAGATCCCTCATCTTCATGTCTTCCAGCACAGAAGCCAAGGACATAGTCTTGCCCTGTTCTGCCAGTTCCCGGCACCGTCTGTGGGCCCGCGTCTCCAAGTCGGCATCAAGGAAGAATTTGTGGCCAGCATCAGGGAAGACAACTGTGCCAATGTCCCGGCCAATAATGACCACCCCACTATGGGGTTGAGCTTTCTTCAGGTGATCTAGTCCGACCTCCCGCATCCGAATCGTTAACAGGCACCGTACTTCAGGCTGCTCCGATACCTCCGGCAACAGTTGATCCACGTCGGGATGCCTCAAGTCCCAAGTCACATCCAGATTTTCCATGCGGACGGTGGTGGTGCGACCATCTATGCGTTCCGCGGCCGTCGGAGGCAGCAACTGGGCATTCAGGGTTCGGGCTGCTTCTGTCATTTGATCCTTGGTAACGGGAGATCCATCCTGGAGAAGAGACCAGCAGACCGCCCGAAACAGGGTACCTGTATCAAAAAACAGATAATCCAACTCATTAGCAATCTGAAAACCCACTGAGGACTTGCCAGAAGCCGATGAACCATCAATGGCTATACAGCGGGAAAACATGGCAAAGCGACTTGGGGCCTTCTCAAGATCTGGCTAGGCTATTGGCGATTGCAATGGGACACATCCCCTTTCCAAGTCAGGTCCTTGCTAGTCTTACCTTTAACGAGACGCGCAACTAATGGGCAACCGGATCTCGTCAGACACTTGGCAAGAACCCTATATTCTACCTGAAGAAAGAATCTGTGCCGGACAGCAGGAGCGAGCCGACGCTTAGGGGTAACGGATCACAGATTCTTCCCACCAGCCAAGGACTTTGCCTGGCGAGAAAAGGCTAGCAAACCCTACATTAGGTACGCAACAGTATTTTGAGCGCGCCAGATTGACTTGCGACTTCCAGAGCCTTTTCACCTGCTGTTAAGGGCATCACTTGGTCGACTATGCCGTCAACGGGAAAATATCCGGACCGGACAGAGTCTTCCAGCCACGAAAGTGCCCGTCCAAAGGGACCGCAACGGCTGCCAATGATCTTAATCTCATTGACTACCAGCATATTCAGGTCCAGATGTCCCTTCTGTTCCGCCTTGGTACTCTTCAGCACCAGGGTTCCCATTGGCCTGACTAGGGACTGAGCCATGGTATAGGCACTGGGAGACCCGGCGCACTCCACCACTACGTCAAAGGCAAAGTGTTCCCGGTCAGCCGCCTCTCGTTCACGATTTGTCACATTTTCTACAGGAATCCCGTAGGCAGCCAGAAGGCCAAGCTTGCGTTCGTGATGTCCGAATACGTTAAGTTGGCAACGTGTGTCCCGCAGGGTCAAAGCGATAAGGAGACCCAGTTTGCCATCACCAATCACGGCTACTCGCGTTGACGGTCCAATGGACAGTTGTTCCTGAATGCGCAATGCAGCCGCCACCGGCTCGACAAAAACCGCTACCTGTTCCTCCATGCCGGCGGGAACTTCATGTAGATTCGCGACGGGAAGGGAAATATACTCAGCAAAAGCCCCATCATGGTTCAAAATACCCAGGCATCTTCTCATTGGGCAATGGTTGAAGAATCGTCTCTTGCAATCGGGGCATACGCCACAGCCGACATTGATTTCCCCTACCACCCGTTTGCCTGTCCAGCCGGAACAAGCAGGACACTCTTCTACCACACCCGTAAATTCATGTCCCAGGACCAGATCCTGAGTTTGCATATAGCCATCCACCAACTGCAGATCCGTGTTGCAAATGCCGGCTATAGCTACCCGAATGAGGGCATCTTCCTTGCCAGGATTGGGTACAGGGTAATCCTGGCGCAATTTCAATCCCCGTTGCGTCAGTTGCAATGCCTTCATAAATGCCAAGACACTCCGATGGTACCTATGACACTAGACTGCCGCTGAGACTCCTTGGGGTATCTTCTGGGCAAGCCATCTACGCTCATGCCAGGCTACGAGCAACGGTGTTGCATTGCAGAGAGAACTGTAGGTACCGGAAATCAAGCCGACGATCAGGATTGCCATGAACTGCTGCAACGTCGCCCCACCCAGGACCAGAATGGCCACCAGAACCAGCAAAGCGGTGACTTGGGTCGCTATGGACCGCTGCAAGGTTTCCACAATGCTGCGATTGGCAATGGTGGCAAAGCTTTCCCCCTGATAGCGGTGTTGATTCTCACGGATTCGGTCAAAAACGACAATCGTATCGTTGACGCTGAACCCGATTACGGTCAGGACTGCAGTCAGAAATAGGGCATCAACTTCCCATGAGGCCACCAAACTCATCAAAGCCAGAAATGACAGAGTGATCAGAACGTCGTGCACCAACGCCACAATGGCACAGGCTCCGTACCGCAAGGGATGACTGACATGCCGGAACGCAGCGGTGATATAAAGCAGGATAGCAATCGCCGCTACAACGATAGCGATAAAGGCTGCTCTGCTTACTTCTGCACCGATAGAGGGACCAATATTGCGATAAAAGAGTTCATCAAACGGTCCTATCTGTGTCGCAATATGTCCCTCGATTCTTTCCTTGACATTGTTATCAATGTGCTTGAGCTTGATTTGAACAGTGCGATCATCCTGTACAAGGAAGGCCGTGGTATCGGTCAAGCCTTCATTCAGCATGACTTCCCGCACCGCCTCAGGCTGCACAGGCATTTCAAACCGAACTTCCCACTGGACTCCACCGGTATAGTCAATACTGAGGGGTAATACCCCCTGCCCTGTAACCAGCCGGCTCACCATAAACAACAGTCCCGGCAAAATCACGATCAGGGAGAGCAGAAACCATAGGACCCGCTTTTCAACAATGTTTATCCAGCCACCGTATTGGTTCATAGTGAGGAATCAGGAGAGAGGAAAACGAGGCAATAAGAGAACTCAGTAACCCACGAGTGCCTTACTGGTTCCGAGTTCGGTGGAAGCTGGCAAGGCGAGGAAAGAACGCATGAAGGTACGGGTAATTAATACAGCCGTAAACATTGACAGTACCACGCCAATAGCCAAAGTCAAGGCGAATCCCTTGACCACACTGGCCCCAAAACTGCTGCCAAACCAGAATAGGACAGCACAACTGATCAGGGTGGAAATATTGCCGTCACGGATGGCAGGCCATGCCCGATTGAAACCCGTGCGAATGGCCGCCCTCATGGAGCGACCAGAGCGTAACTCTTCCCGGAGTCGCTCGAAAATAAGGATATTGGCATCCACAGCCATACCAATAGACAGCAAGAAACCGGCAATGCCGGGCAGGGTCAAGGTAACTGGCACTAGCTTGAACACGGCCACGTTCAGAGCCACGTAAATGACGAGTGCCAGGCAGGCCAACAAGCCCGGCAAACGATAGAGTGCCAGCATGAAGAGCAAAATCATGGCCAGTCCCACTTGGCCAGCCAACAGACTCTTGGTGACCGATTCCTGTCCCAAGGTGGCACCAATGGTACGGACATCGACTACCTGCAAGGGCACAGGCAACGCACCATATCGCATCTGGATAGCAAGACTGCGGGCCTCTTCTTCGGTGAAACCGCCCGAAATCACACCTATATCGCGAATGGCACTGTTGATCACGGGAGTGGACAGTACCAAGCCGTCCAGTACGATGGGCATAATCGCCCCAACATTGGCCTGGGTATACGCAAAGAATTCATCGGAACCCGGACCCGTAAGTTCAAAATTGATCTGCCACGCTCCTGATGTACTATCCAGGCCCGGCACCGCATCTTTAAGTACCGTTCCCGTCATAACCGTCTCAAATACCTGTTCTGGATAAGGCAAGGGCACTGGATCACTCAACCCAGCCTCAATGGCGGCTACGGTATCAGCTACGGCATCTGGCCGGTTGGTGGTATTAATTACGACTCCGGCAAACAGTTCGGTCCCGTTCGTGCGCACAAATTCCAACTGCCCCGTCGAACGCAGAGTCTCAATGGCCTTTTCCGGGTTGTCAATACCGGGGAGTTCCACAATAATCCTGTGAGATCCCTGTCCCTGTACAGACGGCTCCGTCACTCCCAGGCTATTCACGCGGTTCTCAACGATAATCCGGGCGGTAGACATTGCTCCTTCCGTCAACTCCACGTCCGGCGGCAAGTCAGCTTCCAGCAGAATCTGTGTCCCTCCCTGCAGATCCAGCCCACGGGATAGGTTTTTCAGATCGCGAGGCTCCTCAGCCGTACCAACCCATTCCTCCAACCATGCGGCATGTTCAATGGGCAAAGCCACGTATAGGGCGGCAAAAGCCAGGAGGACAATGAACAGGAGAGTGACAGAATTGTTGCGCATACAATGATACTTGCGGGGGTCGGTTTGCCACGAGGGCTGTGGGAAGTTCGGCCAATGCCAGAGGGAAGTATAGAGTACACCAATTCCACCATCAAAAATGGCACTGCCCATGACATGTATTTCCAGTACCCGCAATCGCCGTATCCAGCATGCACTCAAATTGCGCCAGAGTTCCCAACGACGGCTACGAGGTCATACCCTGATTGAAGGTAAAAGGGAAATCGCCTGTGCCCTACGTGCCCAGATTCCGTTCCATACTGTCTTCGTTTGTACTGAATTGATGACCCAGCATCTGGATAGGGAACTGGAAATTCAATTGCGAAATTATGCCTTTGCCTCCAACGTTCCAGTCTTCGAAATTACGCGTCCGGTCCATGAACGCCTGGCCATGCGGGGCAGTACCGGCGGTATAGTAGTGGAAGCGATTTATTCCCCGTCCTCTCTGCCATCCTTGCCTCAGCCTCCAGACGCTCGCTATGTTGTGCTGGAAGATGCTGACCGTCCTGGAAATGTTGGTGCTGTACTAAGGACAGCCGCAGCAACCGGCATGACAGGTTTGATCCTGGCACGGCACCGGGCCCATGGCACTGATCTGGCCAATCCCAACGTGATCCGGGCCAGCTTGGGGGCCCTGTTCGAGATCCCAACTGCCCAAGATAACAATACGGCTGTACTTTCCTGGCTACGGTCCCAACAGTGCGCCATTATTGCCTGTGACCCTACGGGCCAGTATCTCTATTCCCCGGTTAATGTGCCCAGCCCAGCAGCCTTTGTCTTTGGTAGCGAAGCCCAAGGTCTGTCAGAGATGTGGCGCAAATCGGCCCATGCAACGCTAGCCATCCCCATGGTGAATTCTGCTGACAGCCTCAACTTGTCGGTAAGTGTAGCGGTAGTCTTGTACGAATTCCTGCGTCGAAGTCGCTCTTCTGATACGGAACCCGCTTCTTCCTTCTAACTGCTCATTCCGTCTGCAAGACCAGGGGCTATCTTCACCTCCCTACATAGAAGCCTATGCTATATTCAGAGATAGCTTATTGTAGAATTGGTTGTGGCCTTCCACTTTTCAAACAGGATTAACCTCCCTCTTGAAAAAGACGATTGAACTTTCTCCGCGCAAGATCATAGTTATTGCGGCCGCGGTGTTGCTCGCGGCCGCCATCGCTTTCTATCTCGTACGCCAGTACAACAATACAGAATTTGCTTCGCTTGATGTAATTGTCAATGCAGCCCAAGAGGGAGATATTGAAAGTCTGCTGGTCAGACATGATCGAGTTGAAGTGGTCCTGCGGGACAAGACCAGCGTCACGGCTCTGAAGGAGACTGGGATCAGTTTCCTGGAAACCCTGCACAGTCTCGGTGTGAACCAGTTGGACGCTATCGAAATGCAGATAGCGCCACCGGGGACTTGGCAGCGCATGGGCCCCATTCTATTTGCCTTGCTCCCCCTGCTCCTGATCGGAGTCTTTTTCCTGTTCATTTTCCGGCAAGCCCAAAGCATGGGCAACCAGACATTCAGTTTTGGTCGTAGTCGCGCCCGGAAGACAGACGGCGCGGATGTAGATGTGACTTTCAACGATGTCGCCGGTAACGACGAAACCAAGCTGGAACTGGAGGAAGTCGTTGAATTCCTGAAGACTCCTGACCGGTTTCTCATGCTGGGTGCGCGTATCCCGAAGGGAGTGTTACTCGTAGGCCCACCAGGTACCGGCAAGACTCTGATGGCCAAGGCGGTGGCCGGAGAAGCCGGAGTACCTTTCTTTACTATTTCGGGCTCCGAGTTTGTGGAAATGTTTGTGGGAGTCGGTGCCCGCCGGGTGCGCGATCTGTTCAATCAGGCTGCCAACAATGCGCCCTGCATTGTGTTTATCGATGAAATCGATGCGGTGGGACGGCGGCGGGGTGCTGGCATGGGTGGTTCCCACGATGAACGGGAACAGACCCTAAACCAAATCCTGGTGGAAATGGATGGGTTCGACACGGGCACCGACATTATCGTTATGGCAGCCACCAACCGACCTGACATTCTTGATCCAGCCTTGCTCAGGCCTGGCCGTTTTGACCGACGAGTTACCATGGATGCCCCGGATGTCAAAGGACGGAGAGCCATTCTGGATGTCCACGTCAAAGGTAAACCACTTGCCCCAGAGGTAAACTTGGATACGGTGGCCAAGCGCACGGTAGGCTTTGTAGGTGCAGATATCGAAAATCTGGTCAACGAAGCAGCCCTCTTTGCCGCCCGTAACAATCGTCAGCAAATTTCAGTGGTGGATTTCGAAGAAGCGATTGAACGAGTACGGGTAGGTCCTGAGCGCAAGTCTCGCCAAGTGACTCAGCGTGAGAGGGAGATTTTGGCCTACCACCATGCAGGCCATGCCCTCGTTATGCACTATTTGCCCAATCACGATCCGGTACACAAGATAACCATCGTACCGCGAGGTATGAAGGGTGGGTATTCACGGAGCCTCCCCGAGGTGGAAACCCATTTGTATACGATGGAAAGGTTGCACGCCCTGCTGTCCGCCAATCTGGGGGGCCGTATTGCCGAAATGCAGCATTTCGGAGAAATAACGACCGAATCTACCGATGATCTGGATACGGTCACGAAACTGGCACGTACCATGATTACGCAGTGGGGTATGAGCGAGAAATTGGGCCCCATTCAATACGGGCACCGTGAAGAGCTCGTATTTCTGGGCTCGGAGATAACAGAATACCGGAACTACGGTGAGAAAACGGCTGAAAGCATAGATGAGGAAGTGCAAGCCCTCGTCACCAGTGCCCAGCAAGAAGCCCAAACTATCTTGGAGCAGCATGTCACTGAACTGGACTTGGTGGCGGCTTACCTGCTGGAATATGAAACTCTGGAAGCTGACGAATTTATCGCCTTGCTACAGGGCGAACTGACACTGGACGGCAGTACATCAACGCCAGCGCAACCCGAGTCATCGCCAGAAACCTCTGCCTCTGTCCAACCGGACCCAGCTACGAAAGAAGACGAAGCACCGGACGAAGAGGTGGGCCTGGGGGGCAGTACAGTTCCCGCACCTGTCTGAGGCTAGCTTCTCCGTCCTGCCCATGGCAGGACCTACCGTCCCTACCATGGGTCAATGTACTACCTGTTACACCAATGTAGACGACACTACCTTGGATCGTTCAGGCTACTGCACTGCCTATTGATCCTGGGAGGCTTGGGTGCTGTCCTGGTTGGGACCGGCGTGACGCCCTGGCCCCGGAGCCTGGGTATCCCGATCGCTATCCCGGGGTTCGTGCTCCTGACCCTGGATCTCCTGGCCCGCAAGGAACACTATATCTGGTTCACTTCCAATCATACCGAAGTTACTCCAGCACCTCTAGCGGCGGAACGCAAACTGCGTGTTCGGGCTACCGGCTGGTTTGAGGTAGAAGGTAAACAACAGATTCACGTCTGGTTAGAAGGTTATTACCGTACTTTCCCCACACGGGAACATGCCGTCATTGCCCTTTGCACCCCAACATCGCTCTGGGGTTTGGGACGCAGTCGTATGCAGGACGATGGCATGTGGTATATGTTTATCCGGCCTGACGATATCTTGCAGGTTCAGACCGGTGATCTGAAATTTGGCCGAGAGCATTTGACAGGCATACGCCTCGCTTATCGTGCGCTTCTTCCTGGGCGATTCCGCCACAAGAAACTTAGGCAACAAGATTGTATTGCTTTCTTGGGTTTCCATACACGGCAGGAAGCCTTGCTCGTCGCAGGAGACTTGCTTTACGATGCCCCATCGGGCTTGCATGAAACGGTCTAGGCATCTAATTGCGGATAAGCGTGTAATAACGGAGTTTGAAACCATGGCGAACCGACGTCCCGATTGGGACCAGTATTTCATGGAAGTGGCTCGTGTAGTTGCCTCCCGCAGCACCTGTGATAGGGCAGATGTCGGATGTGTTATTGTCAGGGAACGCCGCATTTTGACTACGGGGTACAATGGTGCGCCAGCGGGTCTGCCCCATTGTGATGATGTGGGTCACCTGATGGAAAACGGTCATTGCATCCGCACACTGCATGCGGAACAGAATGCCTTGATTCAGGCTGCCTTGCATGGAGTTAGCACCAAGGGAGCCTCGTTGTATGTTACCCATCAGCCCTGCTTCAACTGTGCCAAAATGATTGTCAACGCCGGCATTGTCCTTGTGGTCCACGGCAGTGGCTACTCATCGCCACAGAGCCTGGACCTGTTTGATCAGGCTGGTATCCGCCATGTTGCATTTGCTACGGACCGTGACAACTAGAGGGTGTCCGTAGCAGTCAAGTCAGGTGGATGTCATGCACAAGGAAGTTACGCTCACCTTTGAGTGGCAACAGGCCGCGATTTCCCCTCGCCAGTGGGTTCTGGCCCAAAATGTGATATAAGTTATTTGTATGGATGGCGTATCCAACACGCCATTCTCACTCCCATTGCATTCTGGCGACATTGTGGCTCCGTTATCCCCAACTCGCACTCAGGATCTCCTGCGCCGACTGGCTCTGGATCGCGTTTCTTGGGTCGACATCGTTCTTGGCCTCTTGCGCATTGGGATCATAGTCGCCGTGGTGGTAGGTTCGATCAGTACCATCGCCTCGGGCAAGTACACGGTAACGCAGTGGGGAAGTTTGGTTGCCGCCGGGATAGCCCAAGGAAGCATTTACGCCCTCATTGCCTTGGGCTATACCCTGGTCTATGGGATCTTACGCATGATTAACTTCGCCCATGGCGAAGTTTTCATGTTCGGCGCCTATATAACCTGCTATTTTGCTCTGTGGACTGCACGCCATGACTGGCTAGACCGTTCTCCCTACCTGACATTCCTCTCGTGGATCATACTGGCTGCCATCATATCCACGGGAGTGGCCATTCTGGTAGAGCGGGTGGCATACAAACCCTTGCGGGGCAAGCCTCGCCTGGTTACCTTGATTTCGGCGATAGGGGTATCGTTTTTCCTGCAGTACACTGCGCGCAGCTTTTTCGGCTCGGGTTTCATCTCTTATCCGGATATACCTATCTTGCAGGGCAAGGTGGAGTTAGGGCCTTTCATCTTCCCGTCAGTTCAACTGGGAGTGTTGGTGATGGCCCTCATCCTGATGGCAATCCTGTACTGGCTAGTAGAAAAGACTCGTATGGGAAGGGCCATGCGTGCCGTGTCGGAAGACATGGAAGTATCCCGCCTAATGGGAGTCGATACGGAAAAGGTCATTCTGTTCACTTTCGCCTTAGGGGGGGCTTTGGCCGGGGCCGCTGGTGTGTTCAACGGACTCTACAAACCCCAGGGCGTCAATTTCTTTATGGGTTTCTTTCCAGGCATTAAGGCCTTCACTGCGGCCGTGCTCGGGGGCATTGGCAGTGTACCGGGCGCTCTCTTAGGGGGATTGGTCCTGGGCATCATTGAATCAGTGGGCCCCAATTTGGTTCTGGATGGGCTGGGTATCCCGGCAGCCAATCAGCTCAAGGATGCCATCGCTTATCTCATGTTGGTATTCATCCTGATTTTCCGGCCTCAGGGCATCCTGGGCGAAAAGATAGAGGAAGAGAAGGCCTGATTCTATGCAGGACATGTCGCATCCCCGTCGGTGGCTGGTTATCACTGGCCTCGCCACGATCGCAATAGTCTATTTGATGCTAGCTGGCATGATCGAAACGTTTGGCGAACGCCAAATCATTGTTGGCTGGATAAGCCTGGGCCAGATCGTGTTGTACCTGCCTTCCCTGATAGCAGGTTACATGATGCGGGACGAAAGACTGGCGCTAATATCCCGCTTGATTTACGGGACACTGTCCGGCTTGGCCGCCTTCCTGATCCCAGCGATCCTGCTTGTGTTTATGGACAATATTCCCATGCGGGATATGTTTCAGAACGCTTCTCCCGCACTGATCGCCATTATGACTCAGGAAGTCGAACCTTTGGGGCTGGGTCTTGTCTGGCTCGGCGTAGCCGGGGCTGTCGCAGGCTTGGCCGGAGGTGTCTTATCTCTGCTACCAAAGCCTGTTCGCAAGGCATTGATTGCAGCCTTTGTCGTTGTGGTATCCGTTGCCCTGTTAAGCGATTTAGTAGGTCAGGTTTTGCGTCAGATTTTGGGAGGCCGTCCAGACCGGATTCTGTTCAGTGCCAGTGCCCTGCGGCCCGGCGTAAGTCTCCTGCTCTTCATTCCGGTATTGGTTCTCGTGTATCTGCAATCCCGATTCAGTGCCAATCTGCAGTCCCGTTTTCCGGGCCTCAGGATTGCACGAACGACCCGTGGTCAGCTAATTGCCAACGGCCTTGGAGTGTTGCTTCTATTAGCCCTGCCGTGGATGTTGGGCAGTTATCTCAGTGAGGTGCTGGTCAACGTCGGTCTATTCATGCTGATGGCTTTAGGCCTCAACATTGCCGTTGGACTGGCAGGCCTACTGGATTTGGGATATGTTACCAACTTTGCGGTTGGTGCTTATCTGGTTGGCGTTCTTACTTCAACTGGTCCCCAAGGTGTAGGTCAATTCAATTTCTGGCTCATCGTCCCTATCAGTATTGTGGCGGCAATGTTTACCGGCTTCCTCCTTGCCCTGCCGGTCATCCGCATGCGCGGCGACTACCTGGCCATTGCTACCTTGGGTTTTGGTGAGATGATTCGCTTGCTGGCTCTGTCAGACTGGTTTGCCCCGCTGATTGGAGGAGCACAGGGAGTTCTCTTTATCCCCAAACCTCAGATCCTGAATCTGATGTTCCAAACCCCCCAACAACTGTATTACATCATTTTGGCTGCCTGTCTGTTGGTTTTGTTGGTCAGTTACCGTCTGGATATTTCGCGCACGGGTCGCCAGTGGATGGCAATTCGAGAAGACGAAACTGTGGCCAACGCCATCGGGATTGACATCACATGGGTCAAGACCTTGGCCTTTACGCTGAGTGCCGCCAGTGGCGGTTTGTCGGGAGCGATTTTTGCGGCCAAGCTGGGCACCATCTTCCCACATTCGTTTCAACTCCTCATTTCCATTAACGCCTTGTGCATCATTCTCGTTGGTGGTATAGCCAGCATTCCCGGCATTGCCCTTGGATCCGTTGTGCTGATCGGTATGCCAGAACTCTTGCGGGAATTCTCGGAATACCGATATCTCTTTTACGGAATTCTCCTTGTCCTGATGACCCTCTACCGGCCGACGGGCCTCCTTCCCGCGTCGGCTCGCCACTATACTACCTCAGCACCGGAGCAGGAACGTCTGCCACCAGTAGCTTCCGAAGGAGCCACAGCCCCGAATTCCTGAATGAAAATGTCCCAGTCGATCCTTGACATCTCCGGTGTAACCAAGCTCTTTGGCGGTCTGCGTGCAGTCCAAGATGTAAATTGCATAATCAAAACTGGCTCCATTATGTCCATCATTGGGCCCAACGGAGCCGGCAAGACGACCCTCTTCAACTGTATTAGTGGCTTGTATGTACCAACAGAGGGCGATATCCTGTTTCAAGGACGTCGGATCAACGGTTTATCGCCTGACCGCATTGCTCATCTGGGAATATCACGGACCTACCAAAATATCCGCCTGTTCAGTCAAATGACGGTGCTGGAAAACGTCATGCTGGGCCAAGAACGTCTGCTCCGTACTTCGTGGCTTGGGGCCCTTATAGGCACTCCGGCCGCGAGGCGCGAGAAAGCCGAGGTAGTAGCACGGGCTCACGAGACACTGGACTATGTGGGTCTGGCGGGACAGGAAAA
Source organism: Anaerolineales bacterium (assembly GCA_034422235.1). Taxonomy (GTDB): domain Bacteria; phylum Chloroflexota; class Anaerolineae; order Caldilineales; family Caldilineaceae; genus Bin34. The sequence goes on from DAOUJU010000021.1 coordinate 46,232, forward strand.
CCGCATGGCCAGTGAATTGTCCTACGGGGATCAGCGTCGTCTGGAGATTGGCCGTGCCCTGGCCAGCCAGCCTTCCCTGTTACTGTTGGACGAACCTACGGCCGGAATGAATCCCCGAGAAAGTGCTCAGGCCCGTCAATTCTTTCAGCGGCTGCGCGAAGAAAAGGCCATCACGCTACTATTGATCGAGCACGACATGCGGGTCGTCATGGACATTTCTGATCAGATTACGGTCCTGAACCATGGCGAAAAGATCGCCGAAGGGACACCGGATGAGGTGCGGACGAATCCCCAAGTGATTGAAGCCTATCTGGGCGCTGACCTGGAAGAAGAAACGTAGGATTAGGTACGCTGGCCACAACAGGGACATAAAACCATGGCTCTTCTCGAGGTCCACGAAATTTATTCCTATTACGGCAACCTGGAAGCCTTGCACGGAGTTTCGCTTCAGGTTGAAGAAGGGGAAATCGTGTCTCTGATTGGGGCTAACGGTGCCGGCAAGACCACTACCTTGCGTTCCTTGTGCAACCTGATTCGACCCCGTAGAGGCTCTGTTACCTATGCCGGTGAGGACATTCGGTCCATGGCTGTACACGAGTTGGTAACGGTCGGGATGGTCATGGTGCCAGAGGGCCGAGGAATTTTCGGCAAATTGACAGTCCAGGAAAACCTCCAGATGGGGGCTTTCCAGTGCAGGGATACTGCCGTGCGGCAAGAGACTCAGGCCTACGTCGAGGGAATATTCCCCCGGCTGCAAGAGCGTTTGTCTCAGATGGCGGGCACGCTGAGCGGAGGTGAACAGCAGATGCTGGCCATCGCCCGGGCCTTGATGGCCCGTCCCAAAATGCTCTTGCTGGACGAACCCTCAATGGGGCTAGCTCCCCTACTGGTTGGCCAGATCTTCGATACTTTGGCGGAGATCAATGCATCCGGGACCACCATTCTCTTGGTCGAACAAAATGCACGTCGTGCCCTAGACTTGGCTCACCGTGGATATGTACTGGAGACCGGAACCATAGCCCTTCAGGGCACCTCAAGCGAATTGATGGCCAATCCTCGAGTCATCGAAGCCTATTTGGGTGGATAACTACCTTGCATGTTCAGTTGCAGATAGGAGATTAAGGTTTCCTATAGTAAGTACCGCTCTACGAACAGGCTGTACCGATGCTAAGTGTATAACCCAATCCATCTAATCCATGGAGAGCATGTGATATTTCAGATTGATCGAACGGGTATGGAACAGCCGGCATTCCACCAATGTAAAGACAAGAAAACTGGAATTAACCTCCCTAAATCCTTGAATCCATTTGCAGCACGTTGATCATTGGAGACTATGATGTTATCTCCATGTTCAAGTGCTGCTACAACAAGATGCAGATCCTTTACACGTGCGGCGTATTGACCATCATCGAGAATCAATCGATCTAGACAATCCATGTAATCTTGCATCTCTAATTCTACTCTCTTGATCTTACGGTGATTCTGCATTGCATTCTCCCACTCAATTCCATAGGGAGAAGCATGTTCTAACCATTCCTTCCGAGCCTCTTTCGATAACACAACATGATGGCAAATGTTGAGTATATCCTCTAGAATCCGGCGTGCTCTTTGTGCACCCGGATCTTTTGCAGATTCCTTGCCTGCAGCCTGAAGGATACAGGCATCAACCACAAGATAAAGTACGTCGCCGCTATCTACGTCATCCATGTAGCATCCAGATAGCTTTTTCGTGCATCCATTGCTACATCTAGAAAATCGATGGGCCAGTCACCAAAGGAACCATCATTAGCCAATTCGGCTCGATCTATTCGGGTGGCCCCCTCTTCATCAAGGGAAAACCAATTTAAGCTAACCTTCTTAGGATCCAGTTCCCCGGCGGCTACCAGGGTTTGAATACCCAGAAGAAGCAATTCGCTATGGGTTTCCACTACCATGTGTACTCCCCGATTCACAGCACCTACCAGTATTTCCGCAAGTCTGTGTATGCACCTTGGATGAAGGTGAAGTTCCGGCTGCTCGATCACGACGAGTTGATTAGTTTGCGCCGCTCCCAATGCAACTAACACGGGCATTATTTGGGATAGCCCCAGCCCTACGTCGGCTATGCTGACTAGATCGTCGAGTGCCTCTTGAGAACTAGGTACATACCGACCCACCAATACCTCCAAGGCAGTGTCATCAATGGGCTGTACTTCTACCTTTCCGGTTAAGCCAAGACTGCGCAGTTCTTGTTCAAGGATGTTCAATTTGTCACTGCCAGATCCCCAATTATGTATGATGCTTGCCAAATAGGAATGCATTGAACCAGGAAAGCGTTCTCCGATAGGCATGAGTGGATAGGATCTTGACAAAGCTGGATCACGGAGACCGGGCACATGCATCACGTTAGTAATCATAGGTGCAGTCTGCTGGCTAATGGGAACGCCAAAACCCATTCTTTTCATTCCATCCTTAAAAAACTGCAACTCAAGATCTAGAAAACAGCTTGAGCGGATAATTCTTGCATTGCCGTAATCATATCGGGTTTCGACTTGTGCCTCTTCTTGCCTCTTGAAAAAGGATAAGCTTTCTTCAAGCCATGCATTGTTCCAGATCTCCTCTAGTGGTATTTCTCCTTCAGCAAGATCAATTTCCTTAACTGTCCCATTGGTGTTCTGCATAGGGATATCTCTAATTGATTCTTGGGCTAGTGTTAACAGTCCTCCCCCTTCTTGCTCGAATGTTAAATCTATGCTCCGTTGTATTTCTTTTGGAAGTTCATAATCCAATCCGATTCTTAGTTTCGGCGCAGATGCCTTTCCATTCCTGTTGGTGAACATCTGCGAGGTACGAGAAAATGCCACTATGGGACCATCTATCTTGAGAGGACCAGGATCGTACGGAGCTTCCAACGTTTGTTTAAGCAAGAGTAATGGTTGCATTGAGCTACTCTTGCCACTGCTATTAGCTCCAGCCAGAATCGTAAGAGGCAAGATTGGAATGTATTGGTTTTTCCAGAACGACTTGAAGCCTTCGATTGTAAGCCCCACAATTCGCATGCCAAGCATTTCGGCACCTCTCCCAATTCTCTGTGTTGCAAAATACCTCAAACAAGGAACTTAGACACCGCAATGTTACCGTAATTCACGAGAAGATTCTCCAAAGTGGGGCACAGTCCTCTCAGGAAGTTAACCTTTCTATCGTATCTTCCTCATAATGTATTTCATAACGAACAGTAGGTCTTCTATCTACCCGAGGCAAGTGAATTCTTTATTACTTTGATCATGCTGTCTCTGTGCATTACAATCCATGGGTGGAGAGCGACGTGGCTGGCTTTCACACCGACATTTTCTTACCTGTCCCGGACATGCCCGGCAAGTCGTTTCGCATTTTCACAGGCACTGCCCATCCGCAACTGGCACAAGATGTGTGCCGAATTTTGGGTACTGATCTGGGCCGTTGCACCCTCACGGCCCATGCGGATACCGAAACGCACGTCATGATTGATGAAACTGTTCGGGGACAAGACATTTTCCTGATACAGCCGTGTTCTCCTCCGGTCAACGAGAAACTCATGGAAGTCTTGCTTCTGATTGACGCCTTACGGCGAGCGAGTGCGCAGACGATCAGCGTAGTAATGCCCTATTTCCCTTATGCGCGCCAAGAACGTATGGCTCATGGGCGCGAAGCTGTGAGCGCCCGGGTGGTTTCCAACATGCTGGAAACCGCTGGTGCCGGACGGGTCATCTTCGTCGATATTCACACGCTGGCGATACAGGGGTTCTTCAATATACCTGTGGAATCACTCACGGCCGTTCCGCTGCTTTGCGAGTATTTCCAGGGGCCCCACTATGCTCATTGTTCCATAGTCAGTCCGGATGTAGGCCGGGCTAGTATGGCCGGTCGCTACGCTTCCATTCTGGGTATGCCCCTGGTAGTAATGCACAAGCGACGGATTGATCCCACGCAGACAGAAACCACCCACATCGTTGGCACCATTGCCGGCCGCAATCCTATAGTAATCGATGACATCATCGCTGGTGGTAGCGTCTTGCACCAGTTGGAAGCCCTCTTCGCCCAAGGAGCCGCCACCCCGGCTTATTTTGTGGTAACGCACGCACTTCTGTTGCCTTCGGCGTTGAAGCAATTGACTCTGGACCAACGTATCGTCAAACTAGTCACCACGGACACGGTACCTGCGGCCCTGGCTGCCCAGGAACAGCCCGAAATGGCAAACAAAATTGAGGTAATTTCAGTGGCACCCCTGTTGGCCGAGGTAATTCTCCGTGTCTTTAACACTGTCAGCATCTCAGAAAGGATGGACTATCAGTAGGGCATGATCCCTGCCGGAACCATCACATGTGGAAATATCTTGCCGCCTGGCTCAAGAGGGAGCCCAATAACCTACCCGACCTCCTGGATGAGGTTGACATTGTCTTTGGTCCTACCGCGCACTTTTCGGGAATGCTACAATGCAATAGTACTGTGATCCTGGAGGGTTACGTGGAAAATGCCCGGATTGAGACCGCTGCCAATATAATTATTGCCGAATCGGCCCGGGTGACCTGTGACGTTTCGGCGCGTATTGTGTCGATACGGGGTCATTATTCTGGCACACTGGAGGCAGACCGAGCGGAGATTCTGGAAGGTGCCCAGGTTAACGGGCATGTTCATGTAAACACCATCTATATCGATGACAACGCGGTTATGAACGCAGATATGTACCTGCTGGGAGCTGCCCCCAGAGTGACCACAGAACAGACCGAGATTACTACGGATGTCATCACCCGTACTTCCGGCGATGCCCTCCGGCCACCACCCGAGATAGGTACCTAACTGGCATAGGTGAATCGCTGCCCTTCTTTCCATCACTGAGGACACAGGCTATGAGTTATCGAACCGTTACATTCTTGCAGGACAACGAACTACACTTGGAAGGCATCCCCATTGCCGTTGGAGATGAGGCCCGTGAGGTGACCTTGTCCGCCACCCTTGCCGATTCATACGACTTGCTGGGAGACAGTGCCGGATTGATTCGGCTGGTCAGCGTCGTACCCAGCATCGATACGGGAGTTTGTGACGCCCAGACCCGTCGGTTCAATGAAGAAGCAGCAGGGCTAGGCAAGGATGTAATTGTCCTCACCGTTAGCGCTGATCTACCTCCAGCTCAGGAACGCTGGTGTGGTGCAGCTGGTGTGGATCAGGTCAAGATGCTTTCGGATCACAAGGAAATGTCGTTTGCCAAGGCTTATGGCACCTATGTACAGGAGCTCCGCCTTAACCACCGAGCGGTCTTTGTCATCGACAAGAAGGACAAAGTGGTTTACGCTCAATATCTGGACGAGTTGACCGATCCTCCTGATTTCGAGGCGGCTATAGCTGCTGTCAAAGCCTTGCAGTAAACCATCACACTCCGGCCCCTCGAGAGCGAGTTTCTGCAACGTGTTAGCGGCCGTCTGGATCCTGATAGGAGCCATACTTGGCTATGTCCTGGGGGCCATTCCTGTTGGATATGTTGTTTGCCGACTCTATGGCGTAGATATCAGGACAATAGGTAGTGGCCGGACCGGCACCACCAATGCCTGGCGTGCGGCTGGCTTGAAGGCCGCCCTGCCTACTTTGTTGGGGGATGCACTCAAGGGAGCGGCCGCGATTTGGTTGCTCCAGGCGCTTCTTCTCCGGTGGACTACCGACTTCAATAACCATTTGCAGGTCCTGGTGTTGGCCATTACGGGAGGCATGGCAGTTATCGGCCATAACTGGTCACTTTTTCTCGGGTTCAAGGGAGGCGCTGGTGGAATTACGGCCGCTGTGACTTGCCTGGCATTGCATCCTGGAGCAGGAATTATCGTCTGTGTAATTGGCGTTGCCATGATGTACTGGTCACGGATTGCCGCTATTGGCACTTTTTCCGTTGGCATATCCTCATTAGCCGCCTTTTTGGCGTTGGCCGTTATGAATATTGAACCCTGGACATACCTTGCTTTTTCTCTGTTGGCAGCCACCGGCATTGCCCTTTCCTTGCGGCCAAATCGCGCCAAATTGAAGACGGGTGATGAACGGGTGGTTACTCTCTGGTGAGCACTGTCGTTCAGCACCGATGTTACATGTTACATGTGGGAAACATAGAACTTGTTGCCAAACTTGACCCAATCCCTGGTAGCAGAATTCATAGGGACCTTCGCCCTCATCCTGCTGGGTGCCGGCGCGGGTACGCTCGTAGGACTGGACATAGCAGGCTCCCTGGTTACTATTGCCCTCGCCCATGGCTTCACCGTCATGTTGTTCGCCTATGCATTTGGGGACGTAAGCGGAAGTATCATAAATCCCGCTGCCACCCTTGGGCTCTTTGCCGGGGGAGCACTGGAGGGAAGACGTGTGATTCCCTACATGATGGCTCAGATCCTGGGTGCTATTGTCGCGGGCTTTGTACTACGCCTTGTCTTTGGGGATGAAGGTGTAGCTATAGGTCTGGGGGCTACCGTGGTGAACAAAGGGGTGGGAGTTTCCCTGGGCGCGGCTTTTCTCCTGGAGGCCATCGGCACCTTCTTCCTGGTCAATTCCATTATTAATGCTGCTGTGAAGGGAAAGGCCGGCCACATGGCCCCAGTAGCCATTGGCATGACGGTGGCGGCCTGTGTCTTCATGTTCGGCCCCTTGACCGGAGCCTCCCTTAACCCCGCCCGTACATTGGGGCCGGCCATTGCTGCCGGCGTATACGATGACATCTGGCTGTTCCTGGTGGCGACATGTGTCGGAGCCATACTGGCTGGTCTCTTCAATCGCGCTTTCCTGCGTGCCGAATCGGGGTCCGTGACTCAGTGAAGGTCTGATCGAAACGGTAGGGACAATGGATCGCTGTTTCATGCAGAACAAAGGCCCTGTAATTTTAGTGAATTCCCTTTTGCCTTGATCTGAAAAGGGACGGACGGAAATAGGTGTAAGAGGAGGTTACACTTTCTTGCACCAGGATGTTATGAGCGAACAGTATATTGGTGCCCTTGATGCAGGCACCACCAGCACCCGCTTCATTATCTTCGATCATGAGGCGCGCATCGTCTCACAGGTACAGCGGGACCACACACAGATCTTTCCTCAGCAGGGATGGGTGGAACACGACCCGCTGGAGATCTGGACCAACGCTGGACTTGTGATGCAACAAGCCTTGGCCAAGGCCCAACTGCGTCCTGAAGCTTTGGCCGCTATTGGCATTACCAACCAACGTGAGACTACGGTAGTTTGGGACCGACACACAGGAATCCCAGTATACAACGCTATCGTGTGGCAAGATCTCCGTACCGAACCCCTGTGTACAGAATGGACAAAACAAGGCTTGGCTCCGGATTTGGCGCGAATCACAGGCTTGCCCATTTCGCCCTACTTCGCCGCTTCCAAAATTCGATGGATTCTGGACAATACTGAAGATGGTATCCAGAAGGCTGCCCGAGGAGACTTGTGTTTTGGCACCATAGACACTTGGTTGCTATGGCAGTTGACGGCGGATAATCGACATGTAACCGATGTCACCAATGCCAGCCGTACGCTGTTCATGGACCTGCACCAATGCGAATGGCACGAGGGCATACTGGCAGCATTGGGCATCCCAGGTGAAATTCTTCCGACTATCTTGCCCAGCAGTGATGCGCATGGTTACGGTACTACCGATCCCAAAGGACCGCTGGGACAGTCTGTCCCCATCATGGCCGTGTTGGGTGATCAGCAGGCTGCCACTGTGGGACAGACCTGCTTCAAACCCGGCGAAGCCAAGAACACTTACGGCACAGGATGCTTTCTGCTTCTGAATACAGGCACGGACATCATCCAGAGTCAGAATGGGCTTATCTCAACTGTGGCCTACCAGTTTGGAGCGTCTTCCCCTTGCTACGCCCTGGAAGGGTCAATTGCTATGGGTGGAGCCACGGTACAGTGGCTGCGGGATGAAATGGGCTTGATTGCCGATGCGTCCGAGACCGAGCAACTAGCCTCTGACGTCACCGATAATGGTGGATGTTATTTTGTCCCCGCCTTCAGCGGCCTCTTCGCCCCGCATTGGCGTGCCGATGCTCGGGGCGTGATAGTTGGCCTGACCCGGTATGTCACCAAGGCCCATTTGGTACGGGCCGCGTTGGAAGCCATCTGCTACCAAACCCGGGAAGTCCTAGACGCCATGCAAGAAGACAGTGGTGTTCCCCTGGAGGTGCTCCACGTTGATGGTGGTGCCACTGTCAATAACTTCCTGATGCAGTTACAAGCCGATGTCTTGGGAACTCCTGTAGCCAAACCTGTAATCGCCGAAACTACCAGTTTGGGTGCTGCCTACGCTGCGGGTCTGGCCACGGGATATTGGGGCTCAGTAGAGGAATTAAAGGCCAATCTTCAGATCGCGGCTCGCTGGGAACCGAACTCCACGGCGGAAGAACGCCGGGCGGGTCTGGCCCTGTGGAACAAGGCAGTTCAACGCACCTTGAACTGGGCCAACTGAACCTGGCAGGCAACAGTCAGGCAAGGGAGTGCCGCTTCCGCTAAAACCTGGCGGTTCTCCCGGGGTGAGTGCTGGGCCACATTGCGACCAGGCGTGTTTGCAGTTCCGTCTTTGCCCCCGTTGATCAACCCCACCTGGGCCCTATTGGCTTTCCCATTTCGGTTAGCTCTCCAAGAAGACAAGCCAGTAACGGTGTCCTACTGGAAGGTCAAGTCCTGAAAAAAACTGCCACTGCCGAAGTTGTAATCATCGCCTCTCAAGACTACTATATCCTTCCTGGCTACTCAGCCTCAAAAGGAACGGAGGACCGTCCCAGGACCTGCTGTCCCCGGAGCTACAGGGCTGTATGTTGTTGGTGATTGGGTTGGGCCTGCAGGCATGTTAGCCGACGCGAGTCTGGCGAGTGCCAAACTCGCTGCCATGTTGATCTTGCGGAAGTTAGCGGAGAGGAAACTGGAAGCCTAATTGCCTGGGGATACAGTCACAAGGCCCTTCCTATCTGGACTTCGGTGGCATCTTGCCCATATGACCCAAGGACAGCTGGCACCGAAAGCTTTGACATTGGTCGATTGATATTGGCTTTGGCCTGGGCTGACGGCAACAAACCTTGAAGGCAGCTTATTCTCCGACCAATACCTGCAAGGAAGGCGGTGATACCTTGTTCCAACTTCAGGCCGAAGACAGATCATTTCGCGTCGTGCCGGTATTCAGGCGAATGGACTCGCATTCTCACTCTGACTCAGATACCATTGTAGAAGGTCATATCGCTAAGCTACCGTGACTGGTTTCCCCCATACATCGCTCCTTTCATCGACCAAGTCGGTGCGTTTCATGTTTGTCCAACGGTCCTCGCAAGCCCTTAGGCATCCCTTGCTGCCAAGGGCCCTAATTCGGTGGATACGTATCTGCAGTGTAGTGGTAGCGGGTGCCCTGCTAACTGGCCTCGGATTAGAAGCAACGCAGGAACCCGTATACGCAACACAGTTGTTGCCTTGTGACGATCTCCTGGGCTGTGTTGAAGTTCCCGCCGGTCAGCCGATAGTAATAGGTGGATTATTTGATCGTACGGGACCGGAATCAATCCAGGGAATTGCTCAGGCTCGAGCAGCGGCAGTAGCAATTCAGGATTTCGGTTCCATCCTGAGGCACGAGATCCAGCTCCGAGAGATCGACATTTCCTGTGACGAAAAGGTGCTGAATCTGGATGCTCTGACATCAGTTAAAACAGCAAAAACGCCGCTGGTGGGGCTCATAGGACCCAGTTGCAATGGCACTGCACGCAAATTGCTTCGCCATAATCTGCATCACGGCCTACCCATGATTTCGCCGGCGGCGACGGACAATGCCCTTTTTGTGTCTGACCGTTTGCAAGGTGGTTTGTGGCAACCGGGCTTCTATTCGTCAGCCCCCAGTGACGTACATCAGGGTGTGCTGCTGGCCCATTATGCATTTCAGATCTTGGGAGTACGCAGTTTACTGGTAGTCGATGACGAACAGCCCCAGCGGGATTCACAACGTGATGCCATGGAGGCAACATTCCGCATTTATGGCGGTCAGATTGTAAGCCGGGAAGCCCTGATTCCCGGAACTGGTCCCGTTGTTCCCTTGTTGGAACGAGCCGCATCCCTGCACCCTGATGCCTTGTATCTGCCGACAGCTCATCAGGATGCCCTGCGTCTAGCCTTGGCTATACGCAGCATGCCCGCTCTCCAAGATGTCCGTTTACTGGTCAGCGCCGATTGGCTGGCAACGGACGTTGCCCAGTTCATCCGAGACTCTGAGCTAGAGGTTTACGCGGCAGGTCCTTATGTCGAACCACGGCAGGCTACTGCCTTCGGCCAACGCTTTCGGGCAAATTACTCGGAACTGCCGGCGACGCTCACAGCGGCCCATGCCTACGATGCGGCGAGCCTGTTGTTGCAGGCTGTACGCCTAACCGCAGTCCAGGATAGCCATGGCAATCTTTCCGTGGGACGCCTGGCTTTGCGTCAATCTCTCAACCAGATGGCAGGATTTCCGGGTTACACTGGCATCTTGGCGTGTTCTCCCCTGGGTCAATGTGCGATCAACGAGGCTTGGGGACTCTATCGTTTGCCCGACCAAACCGATACAGGGGACTGGCCCCCGATTTTGCTCCAGCCCCCCAGGCTTTTGGCGGCCAGTAGCCCCCAATACCTGGGCCGTATTGTCCAGCATGCCGATGTAAGGAGTGGTCCTGACGGGCATCTGCCAATTCTGCGGACCATAAGCCCGAATTCTACCGTACAGATTATCGGTAGTACCCCAGATCGGGCTTGGGTGCAAATGATCACCGGTGGCTGGATAACAGCAAGTCATCTGGAACTGTATCAGTTTGGCTTGCCGATTATCATTCGGTCCCCGGTGGCAATTCCCACACCTCTCCCCTTGGCCCCAACACCTCGCCCCCTCCAAGTAGGTGATCCGGATTGGCCCATACCTCAAGCTCAAGGTTTCCGGGTTCCTGATGGTATGACCCTTCGGGTTGTGGCCCTGCTTAAGGATGGAGATTCAGGTTACTCATCTTCAGTGCCGCCTTATACCTCAAACCAACCCAAGTGCCCTCACTGCGGCCACATTGCAGTCCGGATTGGCCTGAAAAACACTTCCTCAGTGAACCAGCATTCCATATACCTGGAGGATTTTTCCTTGCGCTTGGCTCAGGATCGGGAAGGATATCCAGCCCAGATTGAAGCCACCGCCTTGCGGTGCCGCACGCGGACAATCTCTTCGGACGGCAACTCGATTCACTATGGCATTGGCGAAGTAACCAAGGATCTGTGTTTTGCCGTTACCGATGTAACGCGGGTCACCTGGCTGTACAATTTGGTATACGAATCAGCCAGTTCCCCCGAAGAACCGCATGACACCCCTCAGTCTGAATTTACGGTCCATTTCAGCTTGCGGTGATCAGGCTTTCACGATTGTGGCCTAACCTTAAGGTATGGAGCCGGTGCCGCGGTTTATGCAACGTCAGCGCACATTGGACGCCCTGCGCAAGAAACCCGAGGTGTCCGTCCTGATCATAGGAGCCGGGATTAACGGCGCAGGAGTCTTTCGTGATTTGGCCTGCCAGGGGATTGATGCCCTGTTGGTGGATCAGGGAGACTTTGGTTCCGGTACCAGTGCAGCTTCTTCGCACCTCATCCATGGCGGATTACGATACCTGGAATACGGTGATTTCCGGCTGGTACGGGAAGCAATCCAGGAACGAAACCGCCTACTGGTCAATGCCCCACATTATGTAAAGCCTCTGCCTGCCTGCATCCCACTCTTTTCGCATGTTTCCGGTTTCTTGAACGCTCCCTTGCGCTTTCTGGGTTGGCAGCAGTCAACTGCGGCCCGAGGAGCCTGGATCGTACGGATTGGGTTGGCTATTTACGACCTCTATTCCCGTTCAGTTCATAACAATCTACCTTCCTCCCGGCTAGTCCAGCGCCGGGACAGCATCAAGCATTTTCCTGAATTGAATCCTCATATCAAGGCCACAGCCAGGTACCATGATGCGTTGATTCGGCATCCAGAGCGCCTGATACTGGAACTGATTCGGGCCGGCCTGCAAGAACAGGCAGACTGCCGGGCCCTTAACTATTTACCTGTAGTCGACAGTGACCATAAGGAGGTCCTGCTCCAGGACCAGGAAGACGGCACAGTGGTGCGCATACGTCCACGGGTGATCGTGAATGCAGCCGGGCCCTGGATCGATCGGGTGAATCGGACCCTGGACAGTCCTACTTCGTTTATCGGCGGAACCAAGGGTTCCCATCTGATCGTAGCCCACGAAGCCTTGTACACCGCGCTTAAGGGGCATATGATTTTCTTTGAACATACAGATGGCCGAGTCGTTTTGATCTGCCCTTTCCATGACAAGGTCTTGCTGGGTACCACCGATATCCGTATCGGCAATCCTGATGATGCTTTTTGCACCCCAGAAGAGGAATCCTATTTGCTGGACATGGTGTCCCAGGTATTTCCCAGACTTTCTGTGTCTTCACGGGATATTGTCTTTCGCTTCTGTGGGGTGCGGCCATTGGGTGCATCAGACAGGACAGCAGCAGCCATCAGCCGGGACCATCAGCTGCGCTTCCTCCCCGCGTCGGTTTCTCACGTACCTGTCTTCTCCCTGATCGGAGGCAAATGGACTACCTTTCGCGCCTTTGCTGAACAGACGGTGAATGCGGTACTCGCAGAACTGGGTATCTCACGTTGTGTCTCTACCAAAGATCTCGCCATTGGTGGGGGCAAGTCCTACCCAGCCACTTCTGAAACCTCTGCTCGTTATGTCGCACAGCTGGCTCTGCAACATAATCTGAGTCGGGAGACCTGCAGAGAGTTGTTTACCCGTTACGGTACAAGAGCTGATTGTGTAGCTTCTTTCTGTTCCCGTCATGAACAGAAGGAGAAATGTATTACAGGTACCCGTTACCTGCGGGCTGAACTGGCCTACCTGTGCCGGCATGAAATGGTAGTCCACCTAGAGGATATCCTTTTGCGCCGCACCCTCCTGGCTATGTTAGGCCAACTGTCTACCAAAGGACTGGAGGAGATTGCCACGGTGATGACAACCGAATTGGCATGGACACCTGAACAGAAAGAGGAGGAGATACAGCGAACTCTTCACAGTTTGCAGACTGGCCATGAGGTTGTTCTCTAAGACGGCAGACTCATGCCCGTCACGATACCCAGCGGAGGAGATTAACCTTTCCTGTATTCTACCGTCCTGGCTAGGCCCTATATTGTCCGTTTCCATGTTGTTGATTCGATCCAAGTGAAACTCGTTCCGCTGAACTGACAGGTGGCCAACCATCTTGAACCAGTTCATGGGTGAAACATGCCTGTTGCCAAGCCTTTTTCGCCAACAGTTGAAGTCACAGCTGTTGAAGAACCTTACAGACCGGAATGCAGCAGGAAACGCAGCGAATCGGTCTCGATAAGAAAAATCAGGAAAATTATGCAGAAGCTGAAGATTCCATATTCCAGCACCAGCATTTTCCGAATCCGTTGCTGGATGTGATTCTGGCTGATATTGACCAGAAGGAAGAATAACCAGATTAGCAGAACGCCATGGGTAAGATCTGTGAGTTGCGACAGAGTCAATATCATGCCCGCCAGACTGATGATGAGAACTACCCCCATCGCATAGCGAAGCAAAAGCACCTGATTCGAAGTGGCACTGCGGAGGAGTTCAATCGTGAGCAGAAAGGCCGTGCCTGTGATCATGGGAATAGCTATTAGCAGACGCCCCTTCGCTTGATACACCAACAGAAAAAGCAGGAACGCCGCGACGTAGGCAATACCGTGCAGGAGGAATATAAACTGACCTGCATGGGGGTGAGAAGGGTCCAGCGACTCGTAGAGCAGGAACTGCACGAGAGTGTAGGCAGCGATGGCCCCAATCATGGCAAAGACTGATACGATAGGCAAGGACGACACAGGCTGGGCGACCACAACAACCAGGGCCAGAGCAGCCGGCAGACAATAGACCGGCCAAAAGCGGGTCAGGCGCCAGTACACAGCAAGGCGCCGCAAGCGGGGATGGATCTGGATTATGCTGTCGGTAACCACGAGAGACGTCACCAGAGCCAGAAGTCCTTCAATCACGTTAGGCGTAATCTTGAGCCTCAACTGTGTCCCAGCGAGAATGGGAGCTGTCCACGTGATCTCGGGCAGCCGCCAAATTAAAGTCAGAGCCATGACCAGGGCCATAACCCATCCAGCTACGCTAATCCGTTGGCGAAAGTCGCTCAACATTCACTTACGTCCTCTGTCTCGGCGAATTTCCGGCGGCACTGTTAATAACCGACATTCCCGTGTTACTTAGACCCAGTCAGACCGTTGTGCCAGGATGGCGCGCAACCTATTCGTTGCTTCTTCTATGGCTCCTGTTGTGGATTCTACCGGATATACTGGCGGCCTTCATCCAATCCAGTTCTGCGAAACCATTCTCGGCCAAATTCCTATCCCCAGATCAGACCACAATGTCATATGGATTGGACTGTACCTGGATTCAATCTTTGCCTGATCTGGAATACTGTGTTGAACCAGCCATTAGCCATTATGGTACGCGCGATCAAAAGGCTGTATTCATTCCTGTTGCGTGGGATGAGATAGAAATCCAGCCTGGCCAACAGGACTGGGCATTGATGGACCTCTTGGTCCCCTACCTCAAGGATCTGGACTTGACACCTGTGCTGGTTCTAAACGGCACCCCCCACTGGCTGAGTCAACGGACTGATAGCTGGGACCGAGACAATCCGCAACTGCCTTCCTCTTTTCCCCGCGAATTCGCAGCATTTGCCGCCAAGGCTGCACAGCGGTACCAAGAAAAAGTGCACTACATGCAACTGGATGTTGTGGCGAACGTAGCGTTAGACGATTTTCCCTACGCGGTCAGTCCGGTCCGTTACGGACAGATGGTCTCCCTAGCCGCGCGCCAGATAAGACGAAACGCGCCAGATATGGTACTCCTTTCCGCACCCATATTACCTGTGGAAAGGGCTACATTGGCTACGGTCCCCCCTGAACTTTGGCTGTCCCGCTTCAGCGAGTCCCAGGGGCAGGGACACCTGGATGTCTGGCAGTGGCGACCACAGATAGTGTCAGATAACGCCATTGCGCAAGAACGTTCCGGCACTTTCACACTATTAACGCACAGTTCCTTCCCTGTTTCCCATCCCATGGATCGCCAGTCATTGCACTGGTGGTTTACCTATCCTGCGAACAGGGTCCTCACGAACCCTTATAAATCTGCAGAAAGTTCGGGAACTGAGATTGTCAGGTCTTTCTCTCTTGACCGCTGGCTTACGGTCATTCGGGCACATGACTTGCCTGTCTCGGAGTCGGAACGCATGTCCATAACTCGGGCCAGCCCAGTCCCTTTTACTTGGTTGTACTGGATGAGCCTTGTTTTCTGTCTCTTGGTAGTGATTGCTGTGTGGCGTCAGGCAGTGGCTGCATTTCTTTGGCTGAAGCAATTCATAGGCCGGTATGAACATGCCATTTCCCCATCCCGCCTAGACTTTCTGATCTGCGCCATTGCACTCGGTACGCTGTGGGCAGCCTTCGCATCTTCCTGGTGGCATGTGACCTGTTTATGCCTGATCGTCCTGTTGGGGCTGACATACCTTAGGCCTTATCTCATCTGGCTGATGTTGCTGGTGGCTTTACCCTTTGACTACATCAATGCCAATAGCCTAACACCACTCCAACTTCATTCGTTTTCCCTGTCTCCGGCTCAGATTCTGGCCCTGGTACAGATGCCGGTATGGTGTTCCTCTGTCGTTCGGCAACTGAGCATTCAACCTTTTCCTCATAGCCGCGCAGCTGCCTGGACTATCAGTAGTGGGGGTCTTGCCTGGCTACTCCTGTCGGTTCTTAGCCACGAACAGAGACCCGAGGCCACAAGGTTGAGCCAAGTATTGGAACTGGAGGTCTTTCCTCTATACGTTGCCGCCCTGTCGTGGTGGTGGCTGTCCCGCACGAGGGTCTTCTGGGTCCCGCTGACAGCTCTTTCCAGCGGTGTAGCCCTGTTTGCCGTCATTTCCCTCTTGATCTGGATTGTGAGTCCCTGGACTCCTGGTCCCCCGGAATTCCGCTTGCGTGGCTTGACCTTCTCCCCTAATCATGCCGCCATGATCCTGTTACGAGGCTTTTGGCTTGCCTTGGGCCTGGCAGTACTGCGATTTCACGCAGGGCATCTGCGGGCCTTGCATCTTGCCTTGGCCACTATCACTGGATGGGCTCTTCTGCTCACTTTTAGCCGCGGGGCCCTTATCCTGGGGATGCCTGCCAGTCTATTGGTGTGGGTATGGTGGCAGAACCATACACCCGGGCAATCCCGCTTTAATCTTTCTCATACGGTCTTGGGTGTCATTGCAGTAGTAACAGCCGTTTTGCTTGGAATGGCCTTGTTACGCTTCAGCCTGTGGGACCGTCTGCTGGATGTCACTCCCATTGCAGCCCGATGGAGCATCTGGCAACATACCTGGCAGCTCTGGCTTGAGCATCCCTGGCTCGGCCAGGGCAGTGATGGCTTTTACTGGGGCGCTGCCGCCAATTTTCCCTACTCACCATTGCTCAATCCAGAAATCCTCCATCCTCACAATGTTGGATTGGAAATCCTGGTTCGCTCTGGTCTGGCGGGTCTGGCGGGCATGGTACTGTTCTGTGGCTTGCTCTTCAGATCCCTGTACATCGTTTCCCGGGACCCGAAAGTACGCTGGATTGTGGGTCCTGCAGGAATAGCGTTGGCTGGTGGCTTGGCCCATGGACTGGTGGACACTTTCTGGTCTCTGCCGGATATTGCAGCCATGAATCTCATCCTTTTCGTTATCATCCTCCACTGGGGACAAAGAAAAAGGCCGGGAGCGTATGTGCCCGGCCCGATTCAACCCCTGCCTGGCGAGGCGTAACTGGCTTCTCGCCTCTATCCCATGGTCAACACTATTTCGGCATCTGCCCCAACAATCTGAGGCATGAGGATATTCTTGATGAATTCCAGCAGGGCTGGATTATCTATCAAGTCGCTACCCATCAAAGAGGGAAGCAGATCCAGCAAAGTATTCATGGTGGTCACATCATACGCCAGCGAAATTGCCGGATTGCCATCCAAATGGATGTCGAGTTGATTGGGACTGGTCTTAACCGTGAGTTCACCAACTCCAGCCAACATATCCAGCACATCTGCGGGCAGGGCTATGGGATCCATACCCAAGGCCGCAACATCCATACCGCCGATCGAAGTCACCTGATTCCCTTCGAGCTGAACCGGTAAACGCAACGTGGGCTGTGCTCCCTCCAGGGTTGGTGGGGGAGCAAAGGCAATGTCGGCCAAGGGGTCAGTTGAGGCATCACTTCCCGGCAATTGCAAATCGATGGGAACTGGCCCAGATGTTGTCATGGTTTCCAATAGAGTCAATACACCGGGAACCATGCCGGTTCCCCCCGTTAAACCATCCACCAAAGATACACCGGCATCATGAAGAGTAATCGAAGGCAACAACTGATTATTGACCGCCATGGCTATGTTGCCACTGCCAACATGCAGATTCAGTCGGTTGACATTGGCGTCCTGCAGGAGGTCCATAATATCGGCTGGCAGCAGATCGGCACCCAAGGGCAAGCCAAACGCCGAAGCTACACCGACGTCGTCGACACTGATTACCAGTGGTGGCAAGGAAGTACTGCCGACCGGCGTACCCGTGAAAGATACATGCACCGTTAGTGATAGTTCGGGCAATCGGGGCAGAAAGGTGTTGACCAAATCCAGCGTATCGGGATCTTCTGCCAGCAGAGCTTGTGCCAGTTCCAATCCTGCCGCAAGACTTTCTTCGTCGTAGGCCAATCCGGGCAAGGCCTGATCATTCAGGGCAATATCCAGTGTATTCGGAGTTGTCTCTATACGCAGAGTCTCGGCTCCCAAATTGGAGAGCAGCTGCAAAGTGCCTGCATCCACCAACGGAGGAACTCCCAGCACGTCCAGTCCTACCCCATTGACAGACAGGGCTCCAGTACTATCAACGGCAACACCAGACAGATCCAGGACCGCAAAGGGCTCTACCCCCTGCGTTGGCGTGTAGCTGGTTTCCCCTTGCCACCTGTCCACCGACCGGCCATCCGCCAACCGAATACGGACCCCAATACCCACTTTCCGGAGCCAGGCGAAGGCTTGGTCCGGCACTTGAACACCCATTTGGGAAATCACCCCCGCCAAGGCGGCGGCCGATTCTTCGTCCCAATAGATGTAGGGAAGTGCCTGTCCATTGTTGTAGATGTGGATACCGTTGTATCCAATTCGGACTTCCAGTTCTCGGGTACCGGCCGCAGATAGCTGGTCCATGGTGCGCTTGATACCAAAAGCACTGAGAGAGCCTACAGGCAGTCCTAGCGCGTTCAAAGTATCACCATTGTCTGCCACTTTCAAGGTGACTGAAGGCAGATTAAACCAGGTTGAACCTGTACTACCGCCTCCCGTACACGACCCCAGCAACAGGACGACCAGGGACAACATGAGAATGAACTTGATGCGAAAAAGGCTTCGAGCACGCACCTGCACGATCTCCTCGTATTGCAATTGGACCCGGTTCTCAGGAACCTCAGATCACGCCCACTGCCCTATTGAAATCCGGACAATGGCACAGGATCATCAGACCTTGTGTTGGAAGATCATTCCACCGGGAGGTACACCCATTAGATTGACAGTATACCAGACTGAGGGATCATTCCTTATAACGCTGCTAGAAGTAAGAAAAACCACCCTTGGCTTTGTGTTTGTCCTGGAAGACTCCCAGCGGATAGAGGCAAAATTCTGCTCCCTTATCATGGTTGTACAAAGTCTGGATCCTTATCCACAAAACACTAGATCAGAATTTATAACACGACGTCATAAACACGGGTCTGACATACAAACGGAGGGGCCAAGTAGTCACTTGCTGTGCTCTATGAGCATCTGCGAATATTCCCTTGTCGGGACATCACTGTCCACCAGTTGGCAATTGATAGACATAGTCATCGTCAGGCACGGCCAGACCCAAACGTTTGCGCAGGGCGTTGGTCATGGCCCGTTGATCACTCCAGAGGTGTTCAGTTTCGCCAAAACACATACTCTGTTCATGGCCCTTCCCAAAGGCGGCCACAATATCTCCGGAAGAGGCCAGACTGACAGCCCGTTCCAGAGCTGCGGCCCGGTCAGGAACAACCTCCCAAGGGGTATCCACATCAGCACTTTGGATTCCGTCTACAATAGCCGCACAAATGTCATCAAGGCTTTCGGTACGCGGATCTTCTGCGGTGACAATGACGTAGTCACTGCCTTGGGCACTGACAGTTCCCATAAGAGGTCTTTTGGCCTGATCCCGCAATCCGGCACATCCCAAAATGGAAATAAGGCGGCCCTTCCGGCTGGTGGCTGACGGGAGGCACTCCCGCAGCGTAGCCAAGGCTGATTCCAAACTGCCGGGCGAATGGGCGAAATCCACCACAGCCAGGAAGTCTTGCCCCAAGTCAATCCTCTGCATTCTTCCCTCAACGCCAGCAAACGCCTGGACTCCCTGTTGGATCTGAAGAGGAGACAAACCCAGGGAATGCCCTATAGCCAAGGCCAACAGAATATTGGATACATTGAATTGTCCCAGTAGGCCGGATTGCAGTTGCCAGACTTTCCCTCCGGGACCTTCGACCTGCAGGGTAATACCGCGGGGAGTGAGATGGATGTGGGAAGCCTGATAAGAGACAGATCCAGTTCCACCATGAGTCTTCTGACCATAGAGATGTACCTCAATCGGCCTCTGGCGCTGCGCGCCCAAGGCCTCAACATGAGCCTGCATGGCGGCGGTGGCCCGAACATCATCACCATTGAGAATGGCAACAGGATTTTGATCCGTGTTCTCGGTATCGACCAGCAGATCCAGCATACTGCTCTTGGCCTGGAGGTAACGTTCGAAAGTACCATGGTAATCCAAGTGCTCATGGGTAATGTTGGTGATTCCCGCCACATTCAAAGCAGTTTCATCCACTCTGTGTTGAGCTAGTCCATGGCTAGTACATTCCAGAACTGCATAACGACATCCTGCATCTGCCATATGTCTCAGATGCTGCTGTACTGTCCACGCATCTGGCGTTGTGACATGGAAACCAGAGTCTTGGGTATGGCCGGGTCTTGTGATACCGAGTGTGGATATCATCCCGACGGCCCAGCCTGATTTAGACAGCAGGGCCGCCAGCAGGGCCGCAGACGTGGTTTTGCCATCTGTACCGGTAATGCCGGTGGTCAATAGCTGATGGGCGGGAAAACCAAAGAGGAGAGCGGCCGTCTGCGCATAGGCCTTTTCACTGTCTTGCACTTGCAGATACGGTGGAGGGGCCATTCCCGTCTGCTGGCACCGTTGCTGGAACTGGTCTGGGGATTCCCCTCCCAAAATGCTGTGGGCGCCCGCGGCGATGGCTGCTGTCATGTAATCGTGGCCGTCTACAACCAGTCCGCGTTTGGCCAAAAAAAGGCTGCCTGGACGAACTTTCCGGTGGTCCCAAGTCACATGAGAAATGGGAAGATCAGGACGGTCTAATGGCTGGGCACTAACCAGATTGTGCCTCGCCTGCAACAAGACGCGCAGATCGTCCAGTTTTATCATGCGGTCCAACAGGCAGGCGAGTTATTCGTCTTCGTCACGGCGTACGAATACAGAAATCAAGCCCACTACGATTACAACAATCAGGATTACCGCAACGGCAAAAACCAGGGGCGAGAAGGTACCCAGGAAAGGAATCTCCACGTTGGGAATGTTGAGATCGAATGGCAGTTCCAGGTTAGACAGAAAGCCTTCGCCGACGGGCAGAGGAGTGGGCATTGAAGTGGCCTCTGCTTCCTGCTCTGGTGTGGGAGTTGGCTGAGGTTCAGAGGCGGCCTCCTCTTGCGCAGGAGCAGTAGGTGTCGGTTCCACCGGAACGGCCTCGACGACCTCTTCCTCTTCCTGCGTTTCCGAGGTTTCCACCACGGTCCGTAAGGTGGGTGCTGGCAGGGGCTGTGCCGTAAGCTCGCCATATTGGCCGAGCGACTGGAAAGAATATCCCTGATCCGGAGAACGAATTACCCAAAGAGAATCGGTCCCGGCATAGACATAGCCAGCTAAACCCTCCAGAGCCCAGATCACTTCCCTTTGGTTCTGGCCATCCAGGTAGGACTTAAGCCAGTTTTCACCATTACCGGCCCAGAGGCCACGACCTGTCCCCGCAACCAGTAGCGTACCTTCCTGAAACAGATCAAATACGGTAGCGTCTACGGGGAACCCAGGGGCACGGGCCCAATTATGGCCATCCACAGATCGCCAGAGTCCATCCCCGACGAGTCCAGCATACAGATGACCTCGATACACAGCCAGACTCCGTACAAGCGTACCAGTTTCAAAGACTGCGACCCGATTCCAGGTATCCGAGCCGGCATCCTGGAAGAAGACACCATCATGCGTCCCAATGTATAGCACACCGTTGAAATCCGTAATGGCCCGCACACG
This sequence comes from Anaerolineales bacterium, assembly GCA_034422235.1. GTDB lineage: Bacteria > Chloroflexota > Anaerolineae > Caldilineales > Caldilineaceae > Bin34. Next base: position 67,718 of record DAOUJU010000021.1, read on the forward strand.
ACGCGCACTTTCAGCTGGATTGTCGCTCAAGGGTAGTCCGATGGCGTTGATAACCCAGGATTCCCCATTGTCGTAGCTCGTCAGGAGTCCATCCTGACGAGTGCCCGCATGAAGAACCGAAAAACCGTCGACATTCTGGGAATAAAGAATACCGACACCACTTTCGTTGCCCAGCCAACTCAGAAATACGGGTAGTTCCTCGAAGCTCCGTCCTCCATCCAGGCTCCGAAAAAGAAATCCCGTGGCCGCATCGCCAGCATATACGATCGCAGGACTGATAATGTCATGTTCCAAGGCGGCAATACTAACCCCTAAAGGAATACCCGAGGCTTCGTTCCAGGTAACTCCTCCGTTCTCGCTATAGTAGACTCCGGCATCTTCTGGCACATTGAGAGTGCCTGCAACGACCCGGGCAGGATCATTGGGGTTAACCGAAAGGGAAATAACAGCATTGGCTGTTGGTGCAGTGCCTTGAGCCCAACTGGGCGAAGCGTTTAGCGCTCCTAGCACTAGACACAGGCTAAGAAATAGCAGACACCACCCCGGGTTGCGAATGCGCGCTACCATGCAGTGCTTCATTGAAATAACTCCCGCATTCCAAATCGGGCATCATTGCCAGCCTAGCATCTCAGGCGGGGATGGCGTCAATCACGTCCAGCCCGAAAATCGCAAGGCCAAGTACATATGAAATTATAGTCAATGTCTGCCTAAGGGAGCAACCCGGAACCGGATCCCGCCGCTGTGTCCTAACCGACGCTGGATGGAGCGTCCGGATAACCTAGAAGCCGAAACTAAGCAACTGCTCTGAAGCTGTCGTCGCCCACTCCAGTAATGGGGCAGGAAACAGGCCAATCCAAAAGACAATCAGGGTACACAGAACGAGCACGGAGGCCATACCAACCGGAATGGGAATAGGAGTTGTATCGGCAGGTCTACGACCAAAGTACATGGCTCGGACCACATTAATGTAATAGAACGCGGCGATACCCGCGTTGATCACACCTGCTCCTGCGAGCCAGAAATATTGCCGCTGGACAGCGGCTCCGAACACGAAGAACTTGCCCCAGAAACCGGCCGTGGCAGGAATACCCGCCAGGCTGAGCAGAAACACAGTCAACATTATGGCGAGGGCGGGGGACCGTGCGAAAAGTCCTTCATACGCCGACAAATGGGTACTGCCCTGTCTCTCCTCTAACACCATTACCACCAGGAAAGCCCCTACGTTGGTGAACATGTAGGCAAACAGATAAATCAGGATACCATTGATGCCGTCCATGAAACTTTCGGTACCGGCAGCCAGGGCCGCAATGCCCATCAGCATATAACCGGCATGGGCCACTGAACTGTAGGCCAGCATCCGTTTGACATCTCTTTGACGCAAGGCCATGAGATTGCCCATGGTCATGGTCAGGATGCAGAGACCTGCCAGAATGGGTACCCAATTCACGAGCAGGTCGTTGAGGGCGACAACAAAGACCCGAGCCGTCACCGCTAAGCCAACGGCCTTGGAGGCCGTGGACAAATACACCGTGATGGGAGTGGGAGCGCCATCATAGGTGTCGGGCGCCCATTGGAAGAAAGGAGCCAAAGTGGCCTTGAAGCCCAGTCCTACCATCACAAACATGGTAGCGGGCATCAGACCCAGCACCAGCGCTTCCGTATCACCTGCCTTGAGCAGTTCCGAGATTTCGCGCAGATTGAGTGTACCTGTCGCCCCATATACAAAACTGAGGCCATATAACATCGCGGCCGAGGCGACGGCTCCATAAAGGAAATACTTGAGTCCTGCCTCTGTACTGCGCTGGTTGTCCCGCAGGAAACCCGCCAGGAGATAGCTGGTGATGGACAGGAACTCAATGGCCACATACAGCAGTAACAGATTATTGGCACTCAGGGCTACACAAAGGGCCAGCGACACGAAAACAAAGAAACTCCAGAATTCGCCACGCCGGGTCGTACGTTGGTTCATGTAGTTGCCGCCGGCCAATCCTATCAGGATCATGACCAATAGCAGGGGGGCCTTCAGAAACGCGGCAAACAGATCCATCTCCATCAAATGAAGCGCAATGCCGGGTTGCTGCCCCACTTCCAGTTCGAAATAGGACAGGGTTTGGAACAAAGCGGCAACAAACGCCCCTCCCAGCGTAAACAGGGCCAGAGTCGTATAGCCGCGTCCTCCATCCGTGTGGCCCCGCACCGCCACATCGATCAGGAAAATGATCAGCCCCCCGACAAGCAAGATTACTTCAGGGACTATCAGGCTGAACTGCTCCACAGGCCATTGCTCCACTGTAAGGGTAAGAAGTACAGCATCAGGTCAGATTTACTATGAATTCGATCAGTTGCATGGACGAGGCATTGAAGAAGGAAAGCAACCAGGTAGGATAAACCCCTATAACGACCATACCAATGACCAGAGGCCACAGCGTCACTTTTTCAAACAGGGCCATGTCAGTAGGACCATCCGCCTGCTGGCCGTCATAGGTCGTCCAGTGCTCTAGCCGATCGGCATCGTATTCGCCCAGGAATACGTTCTGAAGAATCCGCCACAGGATGTATACCGCCGTCATGACGATCCCGATGGTGCCAAAGGCCGCCCACACGGGCACTATGGCGAAGGCACCCCGTAAAGTAAAGAGTTCTGCCCAGAATCCTGCCAGGCCGGGCAGGCCCAGACTGGCAAAAGCCGTGACCATCATGATCCCGTAGAAGTAGGGCGTCTTGGCGCTAAGTCCTCCGAACTTGGCCAGATCCCGGGTATGAGCCCGTTCGTAGATAACCCCCACCAACAGGAAGAGCGCGCCGGTGATAATGCCATGGTTGAACATCTGGAGTGTGGCCCCATTCAGGGCCATCACGGCGCTGTCGTAGACGTTGGCAGCGGGAACGGTGCCACCCATCTTCGCCGTCACCTTGTCCAGACCCTCCGGGGTAAGCACCAGCGAGGCGGCCCCGATACCCAGCATCACATAGCCCATGTGGCTGACAGAACTGTAGGCAATAAGCCGTTTCAGATCTCCTTGGGCCACGCAGACAAAGGCCCCATATACAATGGCAATGGCCCCGACGGCAATCACCACCGGAGCCCAAAATTGGCTGGCTTCAGGATAGGTCGGCAGGATGATACGCAGAAAACCGTAGGCCCCCAGCTTCAACAGGACTCCGGCCAGAATCACACTGCCGGCGGTGGGCGCCTCGGTATGGGCATCGGGTAACCACGTATGGAAGGGAAAACTGGGCACCTTGAATGAGAAGCCCAGGAAGAAGCCCCAGAAGGCAAGGCTGCCCAACAGAATGCGCGTATCATAGTCCAGCTGTACGAAGGGTTGGGCCTGGGCAGCGTTCAGAATGTCAAAAGTACCTGTCGCCAGATAGGTGATGAGGATGGCCAACAGCATGGCGACGGAGCCCACCAGGGTGTAGATGAAGAACTTGATGGAGGCGTAGCTGCGATTTTCCCCGCCCCATATGCCAATGAGGAGGTACATGGGTACCAGGCTCACCTCCCAGAAGAGGTAGAAGAGCACATAGTCCAGGGCCATGAAAACACCCAGCATACTCAACTCAAGCAGGTGGAACATCACGAAATATTCGCGTATACGTGTATGGATCGTGCGAGCACTGTAATAGATGCTCAGGGTGGAAAGCAGGGTTGTGAGGAAGATCAGCGGCAGGCTTAGACCATCGGCCCCCAGCCGAAAGCTTGAGTTCAGTACCGGTATCCAGGGAGCGGTAATCTCGAACTGCATGCCCCCCACGTCCCGATCATAGGCAAAAAGCAACATGATACTAAGGATCAGGGGTACCAGACTCGCCAGGACCGAAACCCGACGGATGGCCTGATCCGTGCGACAGAAGAGCATGACCCAAACCCCGGCCACGAGGGGGAAGAACAGTGTTGCAAACAATGCCACCTGGCTCCAATTGGCCATGGGCCCGGACCTCCTACCTATCCTCGACTTGATACAAAGTTGCTAGACCAGCGTCAATATGATCGGCATGCCCACCAGCGCGATCCAGATGGTCAAGACGGTAAGGGCAATTATCAGGTAGGCCTGCACCTTACCATCCTGCAAACGGGTAAGGACTCCTCCCCCCCAGTGCATTATCTTGCCGATCAAATTGACAAACCCATCAACCAGGAGCGTATCCGCCGCAGCGGCCAGAGCTGCAATCCAGACTCCCATGCGGGCGATCCAGTTCACCAGCGGATCGATAATCCAGGTGGCATCCACATCGGCAAAAAAGGCAGTGGCATTGCGGGTCCACCGCACTATCGTGGCGGCGTACAATTCGTCTATGAAATACTTGCGATGCCAGATCTGCCAGAGTGAGCCAAAGGCCTCGGCCATGGGGTCGGTCTTGCCCTCGGGCAGCCCCCGGCCATACACGATCCAACCCAAGAGTAAGCCTCCCAGTGCCACCACTACCGAAACCAGGAGTGGAATCACATTGAACTCGGGATGAAGAACATGAATGTGAATGGTTTCCATGAAAGGCTCCAGGTAATGCCCAAGCCAGTTGGGCACGAGGTTACCCAGCACAGGGAAAGTACTCGGAATTCCAATCCAACCCAAGGTAATGGCAAAAAAGCTGATCAGAATCAGTGGAACCGTCATGCTGGGAGTACTTTCCGAAGCGTGTTCCGCCATGCCCGTACGGGGTCGCCCAAAGAAGGTCAGAGCCATCTGGCGCATAGTGTAAAACGCCGTGCAGAAGGCTGCCAGGGCCAATACTAGGAAAACCAAACCATTGCCGGCAAAGGTAGTGGCCAATATTTCATCTTTGGACCAGAAACCAGCCGTGACCAAAGGGAATCCGCTCAGAGCCAACCCGCCAATGATGAAGGTATATCCTGTAACCGGCATATGGCGGCGCAAGCCCCCCATATTGCGCATGTCCTGGGGATCATTGGGATCCAGGACCCCATCCTTGCGATACAAAACTTCTGTTCCATGCTCTGCATGTTCATCATTGCCATCGTCTCCATGGGCATGCTCATGCCCATGCTCCATACCGTGGATAACACTGCCTGACCCAAGGAACAGCAAGCCCTTGAAGAACGCGTGCGTAAGCAGATGAAACAGAGCCGCCACATAAGCACCAATGCCCAGGGCCGCTACCATATAGCCCAACTGACTGATAGTGGAATAGGCGAGTACCCGTTTGATATCCCATTGAGCTAAGGCAATCGTTGCGGCAAAGAGCGCTGTGAAGGCTCCCACGCCCGCCATCACCGTCATGGTATCCGAATTGACTGCCAAGGCCCGGTCATATAGCGGGAACAAACGGACCAAAAGAAATACTCCCGCCGAAACCATGGTTGCAGCATGGATCATGGCCGATACCGGAGTAGGGCCCTCCATGGCATCCGGCAACCAAATATGCAGAGGGAACTGAGCGCTCTTGCCGATAGTGCCGCAGAAGATCAGGAAAGTCGTTATGGATAACCAGTTGATTTCCTTGAAACCCAGATTGGCGTACGTGTAGCTTAATTCCCGCAGGTTGTCTTCACTGAACAAGACACCGAAATCCAGCGAACTGGGCTGGCTCTGAATGTAAAGCAGTATGAGTCCCGCAAACATCAGCGCGTCCCCAATCCGGGTGGTGACGAACGCCTTGAAGGCGGCCCGTTTGGCGCTCTCTTTCTCAAACCAGAAACCGATCAGCAGGTAGCTGCACAAGCCCATGATTTCCCAGAACACAAAGAAGGTGATCAGGTTGTTGGCCGTCACCAGCCCCAACATGCCGGTGGCAAACAGGGAAATATAGGCAAAAAACCGGCTGTAGCGTGGATCCTTGTGTTCCTCATGGGCGGCCGGATAATCGGCCGGCTGCAAATGCGAGGGAAAGGTCATGTAACCCTTGGAGTAAATAAAAATCATGACCAGGAGAAACGTGACCATAAACAGCATAAGTGCATTGGCCGGATCCAGGGCCCAGCCAATGTCGATTGAGGAGGCCCCTGTCGGTATCTGGAAGAGCGTTTCATTCAGGGGATGCTCTGTCAGGTGATGATCAAAGAAAGCCGTAAAAGCCACGCCCCAGCCCAGTACCAGACTGATCAGGACCCCGCCAATCGCGATGGATGCACTAAGGACCTTGTTGTGATGGGTAAACAAAACGATCAGGACAAACGCCAGAGCCGGCGGCACGGCGATGAACCAGGTCAGGTCATAAAGTGCAGTCATGTCGCGGCATCAGAAGAATATATTGCGTGAGCGAGACAGCCCCGCAGAGGATTTGCTATTAGCTTTTTCCAGGAACATGTATCCAACGTATCCCCCGACCAGCCCCAAGACACCGGCACCCACAACCAGCAGGTCATTCGTAACCCCTGCGGCCAGCGTTAATGTTGCCAGGAGGATGCCGGAACACAGACCGACGAGGATGAGACGACGCTGATCCCGCTTGCGTTTCTGCAGGTGCACAAGCAAACTGGATACATCCCGGTAATTCGGCCGATGTCTGGCTACTTCCTTGAGCGCGTACAGCGCCCCCGTGTAATTGCCTGTCTTCATCTTGGACAGCGCCAGGTCATAGAGAAAGGCACACTGCTCATCCAGAGTCCCTTCCAGCATTTTCTTGGTCATGACCTGAATCATCCCTGCAACATGTCAATCTCATCCAGGTTCACGGTCTGTCGTGACCTGTAAATGGCAATGATCAGAGCCAGCCCCACGGCTACCTCGGCCGCCGCCACGGCAATCACAAAAATCGCGAATGTCTGTCCGGCCAGATCAGCCCGGTTGGGACCGTAGCGCCAGAAGGCGACCAGATTGATGTTGACAGCATTGAGCATGAGTTCAATGGCCATCAGCATGGCAATTGCATTGCGCCTCACCAGGGCCCCGTAGAAGCCGCAGCAAAAGAGGAAGGCAGCCAAAACCAGGTAAGCCTGCAGGGGAACCATGAAGGTGTCGTCCTTCCCTAACCTATTCGTCGTCCCGTGCCAGCATGACCGCACCGACCAGGGCAATCAGCAAGAGCAAGCCAATCAACTCCAGAGCCACGCCGTAGGTTGATACGAAATTCCAGCCCAAATCGGCAATCATGCTCTCGTTGGCTTCCAAGGCTGGATCCCCCATACTCCAGGGCACCCTATCCACTACCCCCGCCAGCATCAGGAACAGAAGGATCGCGATACCAATCACCGCAAACATATGACGGTTATTGGTAGCTGTGGTCCCAAACATGATGCCCTTCGTCAGCATGATGGCAAAAGTGATCAGGGTGGCAATGGCGCCCACATACACCAGGATCTGGGTTACAGCCAGAAATTCGGCTTCCAGCAAGACATAGATCCCGGCAACACCAAATAGGGTGGCTACCAGGGCCAAGGCAGCGTAGAACAGGTTGCGGCAGGTTACAACCAGTACACCGGCTACAGCCGTCATTAGGGCAACAGCCCCAAAAACTGCCTGCTGGACAGTAGGAATAGGAATTTCAACGGGCAACGGAGGCATAACGGCAGGTAGGAAGCAACAGAGTTCTTCAGTTCTCGACAGCGGGCTTCATGGTGCCAATCAGTGTATCCGGCGCAAAGGCCCGTTTGGGCCGAATCATCTCCTGTTGCAGGTGGCGCCCGATAGCGCCGAGGGCTATACCGATCACAATGATATTGCCCACCAGAATGGCCACATGGATCAAGGCTGTATCCCAAGGCAAGACCTGAACGATCATTTGCCAAGACAGCAACCCGACCGTAAGGGGTACCAGAATTTTCCAGCAGAAGGACATCATCTGATCCACCCGGAGACGGGGAAACGTGCCTCTGACCCAAATCTGTAACAGATACACCAGAAAAGTCTTACCTACAAAGTATCCAGCGCCCAGCCAAGGACCAATGCCTGGCAAATCCACGCCCGGTCCATTCCACCCACCCAAGAAGAGAATGGCCGTCACGGCAGCCAGGACAAAGCCATTAAGAAACTGGGCCAGGAAAAACATGGCAAAACGCATGCCGGAATATTCGATATGAAAGCCGGCAATGAGTTCAGATTCTGCTTCCAGCAGGTCAAAGGGTGTCTGTTCTGACTCCGCCAGAGAGCACATAAAGAAAATGAGCGCCGCCCCAGGCATAATGAAAACGTACCAACCCAAGCCCAGGAAGTGACCCTGGGCTTCGGCGAGAGCACTGAGACGCATGGTGCCGGCTACCAGCACAACCGCCAGCATGCTGAGGACAAGCGGAATCTCGTAACTCAACAGCTGGGCTACCACACGAAATCCGGACAGCAAGGCATATTTGTTGTTGCTACCCCAGCCGGCCATGAGAGCCGCCATGATGCCCACTGACCCCAAAGCCACGATATAGAGCACCCCCACATTCAGGTCAGCTCCCACCAGGCCGGGGGTAATGGGAATAACGGCAAACAGCATAATTATGCCGAAGACCGACAGGACTGGCGCTAGGTTATAGGCAATAAAGTCGGCATTACTGGGCGTTATTGTCTCCTTGGAAACAAGCTTGAGGGCATCGGCCAAGGTCTGCAACAAGCCGAAGGGTCCTACCCGATTGGGGCCAATGCGATCCTGTATGCGACTTATCACCTTGCGCAATAGCCAGATCAATACCAAGGCAATAAGTGGGGCCACCAACCCGATAACCGTTGCCCCGACCACCAGAGCTACCGCCGATGCAATCCCTTCTGGCAATCCCGCATGGGTCAAGGTGTCGGTAAGTACAAAGTACCAGTCAGCCAAAATGAATTCCCCGGAACTTTCGGTATGAGCCTACTGCCATTCCAATCCCCCTTTACGCCAATCGTAGATCAGGCCCACGATAAGCAGGAGCATAAAGAACAGCGTAACCAACGCGGCAGCCAGGCCAAACTCGGGCCGACCATAAGCCAAGGCAATGGGGAAGAGAAATATGACTTCCAGATCAAAGACCAGGAAGACAAGACCAATCAGGTAGAACTGGGCCCTGAACTGTATCCATGTGTCGCCTATGGTGTTGAGGCCGCTTTCGTAAATGTCGTTCTTGACCGGATCAGGTTTGCGCGGCCCCAGGATCCAACCGGCCACAATGGAAACCAAGGGCAGAACGATCCCAAAACCACTCAGAATCAGGATGAAAGCATAGTTAACCAGCATGGGTTTCCAACCTTTTCCTGAAACCTGCGACCCTGCGTGTTAAAGCCAAAACCAACCGTCTCCAGAACCTGAATGAATCCCTTCAGCAGAGCGACAGGATCTGCCGACGCAACACTGTGCAGTGTAGCACACAGCTAACCTTGTCCAATAAATTACCGACTTGGCAAGAGCAATGTCTGAGCCTGTTTACCTGTAGTACTGACTCGGGCTTTGCTGGGAGGTGTAAAGGCCACCGGGAATATGGTTCTGTGAGCAGATGAGGAAGCCAAAGCCCATCCGGCAGCCATGCAACATATTGGCCCTCATACTGTCATGGTTATGGCGGACCCATGGCACGTGGCAAGTCCTTGATACCTCGGTCAGGTATCAGCCCACATGAACGATGGAGTCCGCTGGGGCACATCCAGGCTTAAGAAGGACGGCTTATCTGGCTACCTGCCAGATCCTGCAAAAACGTTATTGGAACAGGCGACTAATGGACCTGTACCTGAGACCACTGGCTGGCAGGGCAGACCTTCACATTCTGGTGTCGTCTGAATCTGCGAACCGCCAGAGTTGCTATTCCCAGAAGCATTAAGGCCCATAGTTTCCTAATTCCCGCAGATCGATCCAATAGCAACAGAAGTGGAAAGTGGGATCTGGATAGAGTACAATTTCCCCTAAGGGCTCCTAGAGAGTAACATTCGCGAAGGGAACGCTGGTTCATTTTCTGACATAGCAGGCTCATGTTAGATTGCCTGCCGTTGCGCAAACCCGCCACCTATCATGGAAGAAGTCGCGAACACCCCAAGAGATTTTTTGCCCCTGCTGATAATGGTGCTGGTATCACTAGCCATCGCAGGGGTTGTGATTCTGGTCCCCATTCTGTTTGGTCCCAAGAATCTGACCAAGACCAAAGGAGAAGCCTACGAATCGGGCATCATCCCCTTTGGCAATACCCACCGCCGGTTTCCGGTGCAGTTTTACCTGATAGCCGTCCTGTTCATTATCTTCGACATAGAGGTAGTATTCCTCTATCCTTGGGCCGCCGTCTTGCGTGACTCTGCCGTAAAATATGTCGCGTTGGTGGCTATGGCCTTGTTCCTGGCCATTATCGTGATTGGGTTTGTCTATGAATGGCGCAAGGGTGCCCTGGACTGGGAATAGTGAGAATACAGATCTATGGGTTTGGAACAACTGCTGCCTGAAGACAATTTCGCCACCGCTCGTCTGGAAGATCTGGTGAACTGGGGGCGCAAGAACAGTACATGGCCCCTGTTGTTTGGGCTTGCCTGCTGCGCGATGGAGATGATTGCTGCTGGCACAGCCAGGCATGATATTGCCCGGTACGGCTCCGAACTGTTTCGTGCTACTCCACGCCAGGCGGACCTGATTATTGTATCCGGTCGCGTAAGCAACAAGATGGCGCCCGTCATTCGTCGGCTCTACGACCAGATGCTGGAACCCAAATGGGTTATCGCCATGGGTATCTGCGCCAGTGCCGGGGGGCCCTTCAATAATTACGCCATCGTACAGGGCGTAGACAAAGTCATTCCGGTAGATGTGTACGTGCCCGGATGCCCACCGCGCCCCGAAGCCTTGCTCTATGGTCTGGATTTGCTTCGCCAGAAACAGATGGGAGAACATTTCAGCAAATACGATTTTTCGGTTCCCCAACCAGTGGAAACCAAGAGTAGTTCCGGTCTGTCCGTACGCAGCTAAACTTCCTTTATCCGGACGCTTCAACCTTTATGCCCCTTCTTGATGTTTCCCCGGCGCAACGTCCCTATGAGACGTTACCCAATCTGAATGACATCGCCATTCCGGCCCGGGCCCCCGCCTTGGGCACAGATACCGAAGATACCCAAGCTGTCAAGGAGCGTTTTGGCGAGGCTGTCCTGGATTCCGGCCTGCAGTTTGATCTGCCGTGCGTGGTGGTCCACCCTGAGGTACTGCAGGACGTCGCTACCTGGCTGCGGGACGGGGAACTCGCCTACCAAACCTTGATTGATGTCACCGCTGTTGATCTTTCCCGGTTGCCGAATGTCGGAGAGGAAAACCAGTTTCAGACTGTCTATCAGTTTCGGACTTATGAACGTCACCGGCAGCTTGCGGTGGTGTGTCCCCTGCATGGGGGCCGCGATCCGGTGTGTCCCAGTTTGGCTTCAGTTTTTCCCGGTGCCATCTGGCCAGAACGGGAAGTCATTGACCTGATGGGTGTGACTTTCGAGGGACATCCTGACCCACGCCGTATTCTGATGCCAGCCAGTTGGCCGAATCATCCCTTGCGCAAGGAAGTGCCCTTGGGCGGTGAGGATGTACCCTTTACCCTGACGTGGGATCACCCGGAATTTGAGTCATTGGGTGACCAGATACTGGAAGCAGATAGTTTGCCTCCCGATTTGCCCCCAGGCATGAATCGCCAGAACATGATCCTGAACATGGGGCCTCACCATCCCAGTACTCACGGAGTGCTGCGCCTGGTAGTGGAACTGGATGGCGAGCGGGTGGTCAACGTGGATCCCGATCTCGGATACCTGCATAGTGGCTTTGAAAAGACGGGGGAAAACAAGCGGTACAAGGATTTCGTGTACTACACGGACCGCATGGACTATCTGTCCGCCATGAACAACAATCTGGGTTATGTACTGGCCGTTGAGGGTATGCTGGGACTGGAAATACCCGAACGGGGCCAGGCCATTCGCGTCATCATGGGAGAATTGCAACGTATCGCATCGCACCTGTTCTGGCTTTCCACCCACGTGCTGGATGTTTCGGGCACCGGTATGAGTTTGCTGATGTATGCGACCCGAGAACGGGAACGTATACTGGATATGTTTGAGATGGTCTGCGGTGCCCGCTTGACGACCAGTTATATCCGTATTGGCGGGGTATGGAAAGACTTGCCGGAGGCCTTTGTCGACGCGGTACGGGCATTCTGTGATCTGATGCCAGGCCGCATCGACGAATACGCCACCATGATGGACGAAAGCCCCATCTGGCATACCCGTCTGGATGGCATTGGCCAGGTAACCAGGGAAGAAGCCTTGGCCAAGGGACTGACAGGCCCCCTGCTGCGGGGCAGCGGCGTGGATTGGGATTTGCGCCGCGATTGTCCCTACACGGGATATGAGAACTACGACTTTGATGTTCCCGTCAGCCACAGAGGTGATGGGTACGGACGGTATGAGGTGCGCATGGAGGAAATGCGCCAGAGTGTACATATCATCCGACAGGCGCTGGATCGGCTACCGACTGGTCCCTATCGGGCTGAGGATCGCAAGGTAAACCCCCCGCAACGGGCTGAATTGGATGTCAGCATGGAGTCCCTGATTCACCACTTCAAGCTCTTTACCGAGGGTTTCAAGGTGCCACCTGGTATGTACTACCACGGCATAGAGGCCAGCAAGGGAGAGTTGGGCTTCTTCATTTACAGTGACGGCTCGGGTAAACCCTACCGCTTGCATGTTCGGGGTCCCAGCTTCAACAATCTCTTTGCCATTAGTGACATGAGCCAGGGATTGATGCTGTCCGACATCATTACTAACATTGGCTCCATCGACATTGTGCTGGGTGAAGTGGATCGTTAACCACAGGAAAACAGGCTACATGGATCAACCAGTCCTTTCTCCCGTGCTACGGGCCGAAATCCAGACGCTCATTGAGTGTTATCCGCCTGGCCGGGGACGTTCCGCTATTCTGCCTGCCCTGTATGCCATTCAACGGGTCCATGGACATGCCTCCGTGGAGGCCCAGAATGAACTGGCCGAGATTCTCAGTCTGGAACCGGCGGAAGTGGGTGCCGTGGTCTCCTTCTATCACATGATTCACGATAAACCCAAGGGAGATCATCTGCTCCAGGTTTGCACCAATGTTCCCTGCATGATGCGGGGAGCCCATCAATGCCTGCAGACCCTGGAAGAAAAACTGGGAATCACCCATGGAGAGACTTCCGACGACGGCCGGTTTACTCTGGAACACATGGAATGTTTGGGATCCTGTGCCACTGCGCCTATGGTGGCAGCAACCGAAAAGTCTTCGGGTAAAATCCGCTATTTCGAGGATCTGGACAGTGAGGAGGATCTTGATACCTTCCTGTCCCTGATTGAATCGGGCAAGGCCTTTGACTCGTTAGAACGCTGGACTCCGGAAAAGGATCCAGATCGAGTTGGCCAGGGAGCCGGACCTTACACGGTGGGGGGTCTGGAACAGCCGTTTCTGACCCGCCGCATCAACCGCCCGGATTCCCACACCCTCGCCGATTATGAGGCGGATGGCGGTTATGAGACAGCCCGCACGATCCTGACTCAGGGAACCCCCACGCCTGAGGAGATGGTGGACCTGGTCAAGGCCAGCGGGCTCAAGGGCCGGGGTGGAGCCGGATTCCCCACGGGTGTGAAATGGGGTTTTCTGCCACCAGGCCTGTTCCCGCGCTATTTGGTCATCAATGCGGATGAATCAGAACCCGGTACCTTCAAGGATCGGTGCATCATGGAATACGATCCGCACCAGTTGATCGAATCCATTATCATTACGGCCTACGCCATCCAGTCGTCAGAAGCTTACATATATATTCGCGGTGAGTATTATTTTGCGGCCCAACGTCTGGAGCAGGCTATTGAGGAAGCTACCGCCCAAGGTTATCTGGGGTCCAATCTGTTTGGCACTAACCAGGAACTGGCCATCGTGGTCCACCGCGGGGCTGGCGCGTACATTTGTGGCGAGGAGTCTGCCCTTCTGAGCAGCCTGGAAGGCTATCGCGGTTTTCCCCGGTCACGACCACCTTTTCCGGCAGTCGCCGGACTATATGCCAAGCCCACCATCATCAATAATGTGGAATCGGTTTGTAACGTTTTGCATATCAGCCGTCTGGGATCGGATCAATACCGGGAATTCGGGACGGAAGCCAGTCCCGGTTTCCGCATATTCTGTTTGAGCGGCAATGTCAGACGCCCAGGCCTGTATGAATTGCCTCATGGCACGCCCCTCAGTACCCTGATCAACCAGTATGGAGGGGGGCCACAGGATGCAAATATCCCTCTGCGGGCGGTCATTCCAGGCGGACTGTCCATGCAATTGTTCGCGCCGGACCAGTTCGATACGGGTCTGGATCCCGAAAGTATCTCCGCTGCGGGTTCCAATCTGGGCTCTGCCGGCATTATCGCCATGGACGAAAGGGCCTCCATGCTGGAAGTGGCGCTGCGCACGGTGGCCTTTTTCCGAGAAGAGAGCTGTGGCAAATGCACGCCGTGCCGGGAGGGCACCGGATGGATGGAAGAGATCCTCAAGAGAATTCGACGGGGAGAAGGGCGCGAACAGGACTTGGCGTTGCTTGACTATATTGCCGATAACATTGCCGGCAAGTCTTTTTGTCCTTTCGGTTTTGCTGCTGTATGGGGTCTCCAGAGCAACATGGCCAACTTCAGGGAGGAATGGCTCGACTTCATTCGACAATCCAACCCGCAGGGCCAAGGTCCCGAATTGCCTATTCGTCCCATCTACCGCCCGGATGCCGAAGCGGCCAGCGGCTTGTTCAACATTGCCTTGGAACCTAGCGGTGATTCGCCCCTCGTGCGGGATTCCGTTGTGACCCTGGACTCCTAGGTCAGACCTCATTGCATGATCTTTTTCCCTCAGGTTTCATGACATGTCCGAGATTGAGCAAGTCACACTAACTATCAACGAACAGGAAGTGATAGCCGCCAAAGGCACTCTCCTGATCGATGTGGCTACAAAACACGGTATTGAAATTCCCGTTTTCTGCAGCCATCCCAAACTGGATCCGGTCGCCTGCTGCCGTCAATGTCTGGTGGAGATGGAAGGTCCCCGCGGTACCATGCTGAACACGGCCTGCAATACGCCGGTGATGGATGGCATGGTAGTCCGGACAGATACACCTGCCGCCAAAGCGGCCCAGGAAGCCAATCTGGCCTTTATCCTGCTACATCATCCCCTTGATTGTCCCATTTGTGACAAAGGCGGGGAATGTCCTCTACAGGATATGACCCTGCGCTTTGGCCCCGGCGTCAGCCAGTTGGTCGAACCCAAGCGACATGCCCGCAAGAATTACGCCATATCCGACACCATCGTATTGGACCAGGAACGTTGTGTGGTCTGTTGGCGGTGTGTTCGGTACCTGGAAGAGTGGGAAGAAAAGCCCCAGCTGGGACTCTTTGAGCGGGGTGGTGACACGGTCATTGACGTCCAGCCGGGTATGTGCGTCGATGCAAAGACCAGCGGCAACATTATAGATATATGTCCTGTCGGTGCCTTAACCAACCATGCGGCCCGTTTCCAGTACCGTCCCTGGCAAATTCAACGTACCCCTACCATCAGCCTGCATGATGCGATGGGCAACAACATTAGTGTGGACACCCGCAACGGCACTGAAGTGCGACGCATTCAGGGTCGGGAAAACATGGCCGTTAACGATCAGTTCATCACCGACAAGGACCGTTTCTGTCACCATTGGGTCAACCATCCGGATCGTTTGACGCGTCCCTTGCTCCGGTGCAATGGCACATTGGTTGAGGTTTCCTGGGAGGAAGCTCTCTCCTTTGTCGCTGACAGGCTGGCCTCTATCAAAAGCGCGAACGGCAGCCAGGCGCTTGGTTTTATTGGTAGTGCCAAGCTAAGTAACGAAAGCAACTATCTGTTGCAGCGACTGGCCCGACAGGTACTGGCTACCAACAATATAGATCACAGACAGGGCGGCGAGGTAAAGGCTGGGTGCAATGGCGTGCCAGCCTTGGCGCATCTTATGCAGGTTCAGTATGGTCCCAAACCCCAAGCCGAAATGGTATGGCTGTTTGGGGTAGACCCCAGTGAAGAAATTCCCATGCTGGATGTCCATCTCAAGAGAGCCGCCAGTCGCGGCGGTACCCAACTCTTTGTAGCTCACCCCCGACGAACAGAAAGTGCCAGAAGGGCGGTAGCCCATCTGCAGTATCTTCCTGGCTCAGAAACAGCTCTGGTATTGGCTCTTATTCGCAGTGTTTTGGCCCAGCAGGACACAGTCCAGCCCGAATGGCAGGCATGGGCTGCGACTCGTGATGTCAGCCAGGGGGTGAAGACAAAGGACCTGAATCAATTGGCTACCGCTTTGCGGGAAAGTGAAAGTGCCGTCATTATCTGTGGGCCGGATATCAGCCAGCAGCCTGACGGCTTGTCATTGCTGGCGGCTCTGGAAGCACTTGCCCGCCTGACAGGACATACGGACCGTCTGGCTTTTATTGGACTTGATGCCAATAGCCAGGGCTGCCGGGACATGGGACTGGTACCCCATCAATTGCCAGGTGGGAATGCTGTGGATTGCGGGGAGGCTCGTCATCGACTGGAGGCCCTCTGGAGTGGTGCCATTGCCTTGAGCCCCGGCAGGACCTATGCGGAAATGCTGGATGAGGCCGGCCATGCCATCCAGGGACTTTATATTATGGGAGCCGATCCAGCAGGAGAAAATCCCCGGTGGGCGGCTAATTTGGCGAAGACTCAGCTGGTTGTTGTCCAGGAGCTGTTCCGGACGACAACCGCGGAAGTGGCAGACGTGGTCTTGCCTGCTGTCAGTTGGCTAGAGACCGATGGTACCTTCACGAATATGGAGCGTCGTGTGCAACGAAGCCCCAAGGCGATCGAAAATCCGGCATCCGAAGCGGCACCCGACTGGCTGATCCTGGATCATATTGCTGCCAAACTGGGACACGACTGGCCTTACCGGTCGGCGCGGGACATCACGGCTGAATTGGGTCGGGCGGCTCCTTCCTACGTTGACATTAATTGGGATAGTCTCGGGGACCAGGGCCGGCAAAGACAACCAGACTTTGGGCATAAAAGTGCCTTGGCAGGACCTGAGGAGACTCCTGCGTCCACGCCACCGACGGCTGACTCTCTTCGCCTATTCCGGGGACGGGTATTCTATGATGCGGGACGCCTGACGGAACTCACACCCGAAATGGCGCCGAGCATTTCCGCTCCGTTTGCGGCAGTGCATCCTTCCGAATTGCAACTGCGCGACCTGAAAGACGGTGAGGAAGTCACGGTCACCAGCACCTACGGCTCCTTATCGATCGTTCTCCGTTCCGATGCCAATGTAGTCCCAGGCAGTATCTGGATACCGGACAGCCTGCATGCCGCGCCGGTGGGGGCTCTGTTGAATGGCACCTATTGGGAATGGGTTAGCCTGGCAAAGGCTTGATCGACGGGGCGGAGTTTTGCCATGAACGAAGTGCTACTGGCTATTGGCCGCGCTGCTTTGCTGTCCTTTGTCGTCATCACAGGCTTTGCCTATTTGACATGGGTGGAACGTAAATTACTGGCCCGTTTGCAGGTCCGTATCGGCCCCAATCGTGCTGGCCCTTTTGGTCTTCTCCAGCCAGCCGCGGATGCAGTCAAGGCCATTTTCAAGGAAGAATACATACCCCGCCATGTGGATAAGGCGGTATATGTCCTGGCCCCCGCCATGGCTCTGGCCCCCGCCCTCATAATTTGGGCCGTCATACCCATTGCCAAAGGAACCCCTGCCATTGCCGATGTCAATATCGGTTTCCTGTGGATTTTGGCTATTGCCGGCATCGAGAGTTTCGGGGTCATCCTGGCAGGCTGGAGCAGCAACAATAACTACTCGCTACTGGGCGCCTTACGCTCAGCTGCCCAGATCATCAGCTATGAAATTCCGCTAGGACTGTTCCTGGTAAGTGTCGCCATGCTGGCCGGTACTTTCAGCCTGGTCCAGTTGGTGGAGAGTCCCCGGGCCATTTGGGAATGGATTTGGGTATGGTTAGCCTTCCCCTTCTTCTTTATCTCCATACTGGCAGAAACCAACCGTGCACCCTTCGATTTGCCGGAAACTGAGAATGAGCTGATCGCCGGCTTCTTCACTGAATATGGCGGCATGAAGTTCTCCATGTTCATGATGGCCGAATACATCAATATGATTACCACCAGTTCGGTCATGGCGACACTATTTCTCGGCGGTTGGCGGGGGCCATTGGCCGATCAATATATTTGGCTAGGCCCTGTATATCTGGCCGCGAAGGTACTCCTCCTCCTGTTCGTTTTTATCTGGATTCGTGGCAGCATCAGTCGGCCCCGCTTCGATCAAGTAATGCGGTTCAACTGGAAGTTCATGATTCCACTAGGCCTAGTGTATCTCAGTATCACGGCTGTACTGACCGTATTCTTGAAGTAGGGAAATGACATGGGCGTCAACGGTTACATCAAGGGTGCCATGGAATTGGCCAAAGCCATGGGCATAACGCTGAAGAACCTCACGAGAGGACCTATCACCGTCGAGTATCCCAAGGAGGCGATTCCGGTTTATCCCCGTTTTCGGGGTAAACATGAACTGCGCCGTTATGAAAACGGCATGGAGCGCTGCATAGGCTGCATGTTGTGCGAGGCTGCCTGTCCTACCAATGCCATATATGTTGATGCTGCCGAAAATGACCCTGACCATCCCATTTCACCGGGTGAGCGATACGCCAAGGTCTACGAGGTCAATTTGTTGCGGTGTGTCTTCTGTGGGGATTGTGAGGAGGCCTGTCCCACCGAAGCCATCGTGCTGGGACATGAATTTGCCATGGCCAACTATGATCGCCAGGATTTCATCCTGACCAAGGAGCAGTTACTGAATCCGGATGAACCCAACGTCATCATTCGGCCTGATGCCTGACCCCGTGATGCTCTGGCTGTGTCATGAATAGCTTGTTTTTTGCCTTGATCGCCCTTATAAGCCTGGCGGCTGCCCTGGGGGTGGTGCTCAGTCGCAAGCCAGTACATAGTGCCCTGTTTCTCATGACCAATTTTGCTTCGCTGGCCATACTCTATGTATTGCTGGACGCCCAGTTTCTTGCGGCGGCACAAGTCATCATTTATGCGGGCGGTATCGTTATCCTCATCTTGTTCGTAATCATGTTGATAGGCCACGAAACTGACGGACCTGTCAGTCGCCGGCGCTTCGGACGGGTGGGTTTGGTCAGTCTGGCCCTAGCCGTAGTCATGGCCCTGGTCTTGGGTACGCAATTGGCGGGTCCATGGTCTCAGGCTGTGGCTGGTGTCCCGTCGGGAGGGTCCCCCTCAGCCATAGGCACCGCACTCTTTACTCGCTATATTTTGCCCTTTGAGTTTGTGGCTATCCTGTTGCTAGTAGCCCTGATTGGGGCCTTGGTCATGGGGCGCAAACTCAAGCCAGAGAGGTTGCCGGTGGAGGAAAGCCCTGATGGTTGATACGAGCTGGTACCTGTTACTGGGCGCCATCATCTTCACCATTGGCGCCATCGGTGTGCTTACACGACGAAGTGCCCTGATCATATTCATGTGTGTGGAAATGATGCTCAATAGTGTCAACTTGACACTGGTGGCACTCAGCCGTCAATGGGGAATTCTGGACGGCCAGATTTTCGTCTTCATTATCATGGCTGTCGCGGCGGCGGAAGTAGCGATTGGGTTGGCCATCCTGATCGCCAATACCTACCACAACCAGACCATAAACATTGACCAGATCAACTTGCTCAAGTGGTAGACGTTGCCGCCTGATCCTGCATTCCAATTGCCTTTCATGATCGACATTTCCTGGCTGTTACTGGCTCTGCCTCTGGCAGGACTGCTCATAAACCTGGTACTGGGACGCCTCCTGGGCCAACGGACTATCGGGGTCATCGCCAGCGGGGTGGTGGGCCTGGCTTTCCTGCTGGCTCTGGCCATGGCTCCAGCCGTATTTGATCACCACAATGAACATGGACACACTGTCCATCTCTGGACTTGGATCTCGATAGAGGAATTCCAGGTGCCCATGGCCCTGTTGATCGACCAGCTGAGTTTGACCATGGTGCTGGTGGTAACCGGTGTGGGTTTCCTGATCCATGTGTATGCCATCGGCTACATGGAGCAGGACGAGCGCTTCCACCGTTTCTTCCTGTACCTGAATTTCTTTGTGCTGGCCATGCTGCTGCTGGTGCTGGGGGATGGATTCGTCACGCTCTTTATCGGCTGGGAAGGGGTAGGCTTGGCTTCCTACCTGCTAATTGGGTTCTGGTTTGATCGCAAGGATGAACTCTACGGTTCCTACGCCGATTGCGGCAAGAAGGCTTTCATCGTCAACCGTATTGGCGATGTAGGTCTGATTCTGGCCATGTGCCTGATCTGGTCTTCTCTGGGCACGGTTACCTTCACCGAGGTATTTGCCCAGGCCGACGTGGGCCTGGCCCTGCCCGTTACTTTGGTCTGTCTGTTGCTCCTCCTGGCAGTAGCAGGCAAGAGCGCCCAGTTTCCGCTCTACGTGTGGTTGCCCGAGGCCATGGCGGGACCCACCCCGGTATCAGCCCTGATCCATGCGGCTACCATGGTCACAGCCGGGATTTACCTGATGGCTCGCACTCATCCCTTGTGGGAACTGACCCCTGCGGCTGGCAATACGGCGGCCTGGATAGGGGTCATCACTGCGTTCCTCGCGGGTATGATGGCCTTGATGCAAAATGATCTGAAGAAGGTCTTGGCCTATTCCACGATCAGCCAGCTGGGATACATGGTCCTGGGGGCGGGTGTGGGAGCCTTTGCCATGGCCCTGTTCCACCTGATAACCCACGCCTTTTTCAAGGCTTTGCTGTTTCTCAGCGCTGGCAGCGTGCAACATGCCACCCATGAACTGGACATGCGCCAGCTGGGGGGCCTACATAACAGGATGCAGAATACCTCCCGCACTTTCCTGATTGGTGCTATGGGTTTGGCGGGCATGCCCCTGTTTTCCGGTTTCTTCTCCAAAGACGGGATTCTGCTTTTTGTCTATGACCACAGCCAAGTGCTGTATGCCATAGGTCTGGTTACAGCCCTCATTACCTCTGTTTATGCCTTCCGGGCCTATTTCCTGACGTTTCGGGGCAGTCCCCGCAATCAGGAGATCCACAGTCATGCGCATGAAAGTGGACGGTTGCTACTCGGTCCACTGTGGATTCTGGCCATCTTAACGCTCTTGGGTGGCTCTCTGAATTTGCCTTTCGTGCTCACTCTCGAATACGCATTGGAACCGGTTCTGGGACACATTGAGCCACCGGCTGCCCAGGTGGAAGTGACGTTGTTCGTTGTCAGCGGGGTGATTGCCCTCCTGGGCCTGTGGCTCAGCTGGAATACCTACCAGGAAAAAGCCAGCTGGACTGATTCCATCAAGGCTACCCTGAAGCCCATCATCAAGCTGGCGCGCCAACGCTGGTACATTGACGACATCTATGAACAGGGCCTGTTACGCGGTACACACGGCCTAAGCCAATGGTTGACCGACGCCATAGACCAGCGGGTAGTCGATCACGCTGTCAACTGGTGTGGCAACCTGTGTTTCACGTTTAGTCGCTTCATGCGTCGCCTGAATAATGGTCTGATTCCCACCTATGCTTTCATGCTCTTCCTGGGCGCTACGTTCATGGTTGTTTACTTCCTGCTGATAGTCTAGACCGGAACATACCGGTACCGGATTGGGTCACATGCGATGGATCTTCTGACAGTAATCACATTCCTGCCGCTGGTAGGTGCCATTGTTCTTGTCCTGGTACCTGCAACCGGGAGCAAGAAAGGAATCGCCCTGTTGACATCCCTGGCTACATTCCTGGTTAGCCTGGGACTCCTGGTGCAGTGGGATGCCTCGGCAGCTGGAGGCATGGTACTGAAGGTACAACATGACTGGTTTCCGGCCATAGGCCTGACCTATCACTTGGGTGTGGACGGTATCAGTCTGTGGCTGGTCCTGTTAACCACCTTCATCATGCCTATCGCTGTAGCCTTCAGCAATCGTTTTGTAACCGACCGGCTGGGCCAACATCTGGCTTTGATGCTCCTCATGGAAAGTGCCATGATCGGCGTTTTTCTAGCCCTTGATTTGGTCCTTTTCTATGTCTTCTTTGAATTTACCCTGATCCCAATGTATTTCCTCATTGGGCAGTGGGGTAGCGAGAACCGGGAATATGCAGCCATCAAGTTTGTGATGTATACCCTCCTGGGTTCAGCTCTGATGCTGGTGGCTATTGTGGCTGTGTACTGGCAGGTGGGTTCCTTCGATATTCTGGTCATCGCCGAATCCTTGCCGGGCATGGCGAGTACCACATTCCAGACCTTGGGCTTCCTGGCTTTCGCCCTGGCTTTCGCCGTGAAGATTCCGCTCTTTCCTTTTCATACCTGGCTACCAGATGCCCATGTGCAGGCCCCTACCTCAGGCAGCATCATACTGGCTGGCATTCTGCTCAAGATGGGAACCTACGGCCTGTTACGGTTGGCCTTGCCTTTCTATCCAGATGCAGCCCGGCAGTTTCTGCCGCTGATGGTACTCCTGGCTTTGATTGGCATCATTTATGGTGCCCTGGTTGCCCTCAAACAGCAGGATGTCAAGAGTTTGGTTGCCTACAGTTCCGTGGCCCACATGGGCTTTATCGTACTTGGCCTGTTCGTCTTCAACCAGCAGGGAGCCAGTGGAGCCGTATTGCAGATGGTGAATCATGGCCTGAGTACTGGTGCCCTCTTCCTCATGGTGGGACTGCTGTATGAAAGACGCCATACCCGCCAGTTCTCTGACTTTGGAGGATTGTGGAAGAGCGTACCCGTGTATTGCGGCCTGTTTCTGGTAGTAGCCATGAGCAGCGCCGGTTTACCCGGCCTCAACGGTTTCATCGGGGAGTTTACTATCTTGGTTGGAGCCTGGAAGTTCAATCCCCTTTATGCGGTGGTGGCCAGTGTGGGGGTGGTTCTGGCGGCCTGGTATCTGTTGACCGCCTTCCGCAAATTGGCCCAGGGGGAAATCGTGCATCAGGAGAACCGCGCTGGTGTACTGGCCGATCTGAACCGGTATGAACTGATGATGATTCTACCCTTGGTGGTAATGTTCTTCGTCATTGGCTTTTTTCCCAATCTGCTCCTGGACACTATCGTGCCCTCCGTAAATCTGTGGCTCCCGTAAGAATTCCCGCAAGTGAGCAGCATTAGGACAGAAGAGGCATGTTGGATCTGACCTTCAGTGCGTACAGTGCGATATTGCCTGAAATTATCATGATGGCAGGGGCGATCCTGGTGTTGATCGTGGATGCACTGCGACGCACGACGGACCAGGAAACAGGCAAAACGGATGGTTTGTGTTGGCTCAGCCTGATCATTGTAGCCGTTGCCCTGGTGGCTACCTTTTTCGTCAAGAATGGGAGTGAAGACCTCTGGTTCCAGACTTCTGCTCTATCGGATAGCCTGAGTTTTGGCATTCGCATTATCGTCCTGACCACCACCACCCTCGTGTTGCTGATTGGCACCCGCTACGTCTCTTCCTTCACCCATCAAAGTGGCGAGTACTACACCCTCATCCTGTTAAGTGCAGGCTCTATGATGGCCATGGGCGTAGCCGCCGATTTGCTGGTGCTGTTCATTGCCTTGGAAACCTTTTCCCTGAGTCTGATTATTTTGGCGGGCATGTTCCGGGAAAACCCGCACAGCACGGAAGCCAGCATGAAGTATTTCCTGCTGGGAGCCTTTGCCTCGACTTTCTTTGTGTATGGGGGTGCCCTGATCTTTGGGGCCACCGGCACCGTGAATCTGCAACAAATGCCTGAAGCTATCACACGGGCCCTGATGGACCCTCAAGGCCAAGTTCTGCTGTGGGCCGGTATTGCGTTGCTGCTGGTCGGGTTTGGTTTCAAACTCAGCTTGGTTCCCTTCCATATGTGGACACCTGATGTGTATCAGGGCGCGCCCACAACCGTGACTGCCTTCATGAGTGTCGGTACCAAGACCGCCATGTTTGGCGCGCTTATCCGCTTCTTCCTGATTGCCTTTCCGGACAAATGGGACGGTGCAGCTTCCATCCTCATACTGCTGGCCATTCTAACCATGACGGTAGGCAACCTGACTGCCATTAGTCAAACCAGCCTCAAGCGTATATTGGGTTACTCGAGTATCGCCCATGCGGGATATGTCCTGGCGGGTTTGGTACCAGGAACTGCGCATTCCATCAACGCGGCCCTGTTCTACCTTTTTGCCTATGCCTTCATGAATGTAGGGGCCTTCGTAATTATCGTAGCCATTGAGAAAGCCAGTGAAACAGACATTGAACGAAGTCAGTTGCGGGGGATTGGGAATCAGTGGCCGGTACTGTCAGGCTTCATGGCCCTGTTTTTGTTCAGCCTTAGCGGGATTCCCCCGCTGGGAGGATTCTTCGGCAAGTTCCTGATCTTCAATGCTCTGGTAGAAGGCGGTTACGCCTGGCTAGCCGTTGTAGTAGTACTCAACAGTGCCGTGAGTGCCTATTACTACCTGCGGGTGGTCGTGACCATGTTCTTCCGGAAAACGGAACAGCAAGTGCCGGTACCACAACGAACCCTGGGCCTTCAGATTGGCATGGTTGCCGCCGGCCTTATGGTAGTGGCCATTGGCTTCTTCCCCGGCTTCTGGATGCAACTGCTGACGGTCCCAGGATTATAGACCAGCCATACTGGTAGGCAGTACTCGGTCTTGCTGCAGAAGCTAAATGTCAGGGTCCGGCAGTTCTCCGTAGTCCCCCAATTACAAATATAATTTGCTTCTTGCCGCGAAGAGCCCACCAGAATTCTGGTCCAACTCCTGGATGTAATTTCGTCAACATCCAGTCACGAAAAACCGAAGTTTCTCTTTGGTAGCAAACTACAGTTCTAGACTAGGATTTGGGGGTTAAGAGTCGCTGACTGACTCCTGCGCGGACCGAGACATAGGGCCGTACAGTTCTATTCCGAGGCTAGGAACTCCGGCGTTTCTCTCTATCGGGTTGCCAAGAATACATTGGCAACACCAGCCAAACACGACAGGTATCTTGATAATACTGGCTCAAAAAAAACGCCCTATCCGGTTTACCTCCGAATAGGGCGGATAACACTTAGGTTCTTGGTCGGAAAGTTAGGCGGGTTCTGCCACAGACTGTGGAACTAGCCCAGTCTGATCGGCAAACAACCGAACCAGTTCGCCTTCTTCCGCGTGCCGTCCATTGGAAGCCTTGGAATAAATCAATGTTCCATCCACTTCCACTTCAAAGCGTCCCCCTCCCGCTGAAATCAGCTTCATGGAGGCGATATCACCCTTGAACTCAGAAAACAGCTCTTCTGCCGCACGGGCAGCCTTAGGAGCGTAGTTTCACTGCATACAAAATTCTATGGAAACCTTGATGCTCTTTTCGCTCATGACAAATCTCCTTCAACAGGTGCATGAATCTATAGAAAAATACCACGGGCAGGGCGAAAGTGCAAATGCGATCTATGGATTCGGGGCAGTAAGCCGGAAAGCCGCAGAAATCTGCAGGCAAGGCAGGGTCGTCATGTCACAGTGTTTCGTATCCTGACAGACTACGTCTCAGATTCACACTTTGGGTCAGCCCTATGGCGAACATAGTAGAAATCAGACTGCTGCCGCCCGAGCTAATTAGGGGAAGTGTCATACCGGTAACAGGCATGACACGGAGATTCATTCCCACGTTGACGAAAGTCTGGAAGAGAATAAGGGTTCCTACCCCTCCCACCAATAAGCGGCCAAATTCGTCCTCTGCCAGGTCCATGGTGCGGGCTAGTCGCCAGAGAACCAAGCCCAGCAAGAACAGCAGAGCCAAACTGCCAATGAAGCCAAATTCCTCAGCCACCACACTGAAGATGAAGTCCGTATGACGAACACGCAAGAAAAAGAGCTGATTCTGGGTTCCTTCAGTCCAGCCCTTGCCAAACCAGCCTCCGCTACCGACGCTGATCAAGGCCTGTTCAACATTGAATCCCGATGCCAAGTTTTGTTTGGGATAGAGGAACATGTCCAACCTCTCCATCATGTAGCCCCGCAAAGTCCCATACAGTACAGGAAAAACTGCCACCACAGCACCTGTCAGAATCAGAAACTGGGTGGCAGGAATACCATTAATCAGTACCATGGCCCCAATGATGAAAAGCATCGTCATCACCATACCCAAATCAGGTTGCCGATACACCAGCCAAAGAGGACCCACCAAGGCACCCAACCCCAGCGCCAAGACCACCAGCCGTTTGTTCTCAGTGTAGAAACGGCTCAGATACCAGGCCATGATTACAATCAGAAGAAACTTCCCTGCTTCTGTCGGTTGTACCAACGTATTGCCCAGTTGCAGCCAGCGAACTGCCCCGTTCTGTTCCTCTCCACTTATCGCTACCAGCACCAGCATGGCCACCAGAGCCAGGAAACTGGGTAATCCCAGCAGCTGCAGCAGGTGATAATCCAATACTGCACCCAGGAAAAAAGCAAGAACACCGAGAACCAGGAAAAGGATTTGGTCGCTCCAGCGAGTCTGTAGAATTGGATCGATGACACCGCGTGTAGCGCTATAAATCATGCAGATTCCGAAGATACCCAACAGTATCACGGTTCCCAAGAGAAGCCAGTCAAGGTTCTCAAAGTTGATACGGCGACGGACTGTTCCGTAATGCACTGTTGTTACTCCTGGAGAATTCGTCCTGTCAGTTGCTGGCCACTTGCTGGAACTCAAGACCCTTGAGCACAAAATAGGTGTCGAGAATTTGGGTGGCGACGGGAACGGCGGCCTCCGAACCCTCGCCCCCCCCATATATAAACACTAGCACTGCTATCTCCGGTTGGTTGAAAGGAGCAAAGGCCAGATATGACGCATGTGTGGGCAAATTGCCCTCTTCATCACGAATGCAGTCCTGCTGTTCCAGATCATATTCACAGAATTCTGCCGTACCCGTCTTGCCGGCCACGACTACCCCTTCAATGGCACCGTTAGTGGCCGTTCCCCGCGGGGTATTGACAGCGTCACGCATACCCAACCGGATAGCTTCCAGGGCCACCGGGTCGAAAGCCAGGTTGCGTTTGATTTGGGGGGTGAAGTCTTGGGTACTACCCGTAGTAGCATCAGTGATCTGCAAAACCAATTGGGGCAGAAACAGAGTTCCTCCGTTGGCGATGGGTATTACGCTCTGTAACACCTGCAGCGGCGTTGCCAGGACGTAACCCTGACCAATAGCCATGTTGTAACTGTCCCCCGTGACCCAACTGCTGGAATAGTTGATACGCTTCCACCGATCATCAGGAACAGGAAAGCGTGTTTCCCCCGGCAAGTCGATACCGGATGGTTCTCCATACCCGTACCGTTTGGCCCAGATGGCTAACTCCTCCTGTTCTAGACCTATGAATGACCGCGGATAACCCCCACCGACATAATAAAAGAAGATGTCATTGGAGACTGCAATAGCCTGACGAATCGTGAGCGGTCCATGGAAGAACCCCTTAGCGTGATTCCAGCTGACGAACTCCTGAGCTTGAGTAGGATCATCCGGAAAAAATTCGTTAGGCAGAAAAATTGGGCCTCGGTCTACGATTACCGTGCGGGGAGATATCACCCCTTCTTCCAGACCGGCGGTGGCGGTAACAATCTTGAAAGTTGAACCAGGCGGATAGAGTCCAGAGATGGCAAAGTTAAGGAGAGGATTCGGCTCCTCCTGCACCAAGCGCAGATAAGCCTCACCCAGACCTTCAGCAAACAGATTATTGTCGAAAGTAGGTAGACTGACCATCCCCAGAATCTGCCCTGAGCGGGGATCCATGGCGATGGCCGCGGCACTGTCTGCTTCTTTTTCCGTGGCTTTTTCCAGCAAGGCATTGTACATTGCCCTTTGCAGTTGGATATCCAAAGTCAGCAGGATATCCTGGCCAGGTACAGGGTTTTGAACCTCCCCGATTATGCGACGTTCCTGTCCAAAAATATCTACTTCAACGTTCTGCACACCTGGCTTGCCCCGGAGTTCATCCTGGTAGGATGCTTCAATTCCGGAAAGACCCACTTGCTCATTGGGATCCAGATATCTAGCATATGGGTATTCGGCTGCCAAGCTTTTGGGGATTGGACCCAGGAATCCCAGAATATGGCTGGCGAGTTCCCCATATATATATTCGCGGACAGCTCTTTCTTGCACGATGATACCGGGCAAACGGTAACTTTGCTCCGACAGTTCATGGATGGCATCCCGGTCCACATGAAACAGGATGGGAATGGGACTGGAAGCATTGCCTTGCTGCTGCAATTGCACACGGGCCTGAATCAGGTGCGCCAAGCCTTCAATGGGAAGAGGTCTTCCAATGTCAGGCAGAGCCGAAGTGTCAATTTCTACTTGCTCCTGTTCTGCTTGCTCCTGTTCCAAGGAACCTGCAGGTGGTTCGATGAGGTGGACGGTAATATTCTCGTCAGTCAAGACCTTTAAGAATTTCGCATGACCAAAGAAACTGAACAGTATCCGCTGCATTTCCAAGTTCAGATCCTCTTGGATGTGCACCTCCAGCGCCAGCAGAATATCCAGAATTGCTTCATACTGGTCATCAATGTTGCCAAAGGACAAGTGTTCGGGGATTATACCGATTTGAAAGCTTGGCCGATTGCGAGCCAGGAGCACACCATTGCGATCAAAGATCAGGCCACGCGGTGCAGATATTTCTACAGAGCGCAGCCGATTCGCATCGGCTCTGCTGGCGTAAACCTCATGGTCCAATATCTGTAGTTGATATAGTCTGGCCACCAGCAGCACCAGCAGTCCTATCAGGACAACGCGGACACCGATTCGGCTGATGGGTGAGCGTGTACCACTATCCTGCATAGCCAAGAGACGGTTGTTCCGTACGAACCTGCAATAAGCGGCGCAGGAAAGGAACCAGCAACAGCATTAGAGACGTTTGAAAGACAACCTGGAACCATAGCCCACTGCCCAGTTCCTCCAGCCATACCGCGGTAGTCTGGATCAGACCCAACGTCAGGTGGTAGATGATCGTGAAGGCTAATGTTCCGAGAACCGCTGCCCACGCGGAGAACAGAATATGGGTCGTCCGAACTTGGTGTCGGCCCATTCCCACCAGAAAGGAAGCTACCACCAGAGCCAGGCTGGAGGCCCCCAGGGGCGACATACCAAGTGAGTCCAGCCATAGTCCGCCGAAAAAGCCGATGAACATGCCTTCGCGGCGTCCTCGAATCAAGGTCCACGCCAATACCAGCAACAGAACCAAATTCGGCTTTGCCTGCAACAAGGCCAGATGGGGCCCAATAACGGCCTGTCCAATGGCTACCAGAGCCAAGACAGGAATCATCATGGCAATAAGTACAATGTTGGTGCGGTCCTGCAACATGACGTAGTCGCAAGGAAATTGCTTAGTTGCCTTCTTGCGGGGATACCAGCAGTGGTGGAACATCCGGTACTTCGGCAAAATCCGTGAGCACCATGACTGATTCCAGACGCAACAAATCAACTGCAGGCTCAATGATGGCATGGATGGCTGAAGACTTGGTCTGTTCCTCAATGGCAATGACCGTACCGATGGTAATGCCCTGCGGCACCGTCCCCCCCAAGCGGGAAGTAACGGTAGTTTCCCCCACGGCCACAGGATCGTTGGCTGTCAGGAACCGCATTTCCAACTTCCCGTCCTGTGTGCCTATTACCTGACCATTGACCCTGCTGCTCTGCAAGAGACCACTGACCGAACTGGCTACATCTGTGATCAGCAAGACGCGGGCCGTGGTCTCTGCCGCTTCACTTATCCGTCCAACCAGACCCGCCGGTGCAATAACTGTCATTCCTGCCTCAATGCCTTGAGCGCTGCCCACATCAATGACAACAAAGTCCAAGAAACTGTGGGGATCATGCCCGAGCACCTGTCCCACGACGTGGGCACCCTGAAAAGAAAAACGGGGATTGGCAGTAGCATATCGCAATTGGGCACGCAGGCGCTCGTTTTCAGCCCGAGTTTCCTCCAACAGTGCATTTTCGGCCTGTAGCTGTTGGTTGGTTTCCCGCAATCGCTGCAAATCTGCCCGCATTACCCGGTTCTGGGCTACCTGTTCAAAGGAACGAGACAGACGGTTGGTCTCAAGCAGGAGACGCCACTGGACGGGAGAGGTGATTTGCATCAAAGTTCGGCGCAGCGAGTGCAGCTGGCCCGACTGGTACATAGCCAGTACGAGGACAGAAGCTAACACCAGAATCAGCAGGCGAATACCTAATTCGCTGGATGAACGCCCACGGGTCTCATTTTGCATGGTCGGAACAGCCAAATGCCCCAATAGGTACTAACGAAAGACCGGGATACGGCAATCTGCCTTAACGGAGACCCCTTCGTCTCACACTGGTTAGTGTATCACGGTAATATTCGGGCCTTTCCAGGATCATGCCAGTACCCACTACCACCGAGGTCAGGGGATTGTCCGCTACGTATACATTGATACGGGTTTCATCCTGGATACGTTGACCCAAACCCTGTAACAGGGCACCACCCCCGGCCAACATGATGCCAAATTCCATCAGGTCGGCCATCAGTTCAGGGGGCGTCTCGTCCAGGGTACCCCGAACTGCCTCCACAATTACTTCAAGGGATCCTGAAAGGGCATCCCGGATCTCAATGGAACTCACTTCGGTGGCTTCCGGCAATCCGGTCAGAAGGTTGCGCCCACGCAGAAACATGGTGCGTTCTTCTTCCAGAGGATACGCAGAACCAACCTCAATCTTGCACATCTCAGCCATGCGTTCGCCGATCAGAAGATTGTATTTCTGCCGAGCAAAATTGATGATGTCCTCGTTCATCTCATCCCCCGCTACACGAATGGAGCGGGAAACGACTATACCGCCCAGGGACAGAACGGCCACTTCCGTGGTACCTCCGCCAATATCGACTATCATGGACCCCAGCGATTCAGCCACCGGCAACCCCGTGCCTATCGCCGCAGCCAAAGGCTCTTCCACGAGTTGCGCTTCCCTTGCGCCGGCACTGAGTACGGCCTCGCGGACAGCTCGGGTTTCCACTTCCGTTACCCCCGACGGAATTCCAATCACGACCCGGGGACGGGCCCCACCCAAGATACGATTGCCGTGGACCTTGCCGATGAAATGATGAATCATCTTTTCGGTCACGTCAAAGTCCGAGATGACGCCATCCTGCAAGGGCCGCACTGCCACGATATGGGCAGGGGTACGGCCTACCATTTCCTTGGCTTCCTTGCCGATAGCACGGACACGGTTGCGACGTTGGCCTGAGCGGTCGATGGCCACCACGGAAGGTTCATCAATCACGATTCCTTCCCGTATTACGTGAACCAATGTATTTGCTGTACCGAGATCGATTCCTATGTCAAATGAGAACAAACCCAAGAACCAATCTATCGGGTTAAACACCCGGACAATCTCCCTTGCTGCAATACAGGGCTTCGATGGCTTGTGACTTCAGGAGAATCGATACTCGGGCCTTTGCCCTGTGTTTACCGTTTTCCCAAGTGCAACGGGCACACGGCGATAGACGAGTATATCATGCCCCACGCATAACCGGGAGACTCTCGCCGCAAGCTAAGGGCGCGGTCTACAGCCTAGGGCCAGGCAGTTCGGCCAACCGGTGTGAACCGGGTTGTTAAGGCTGCAACATCCGCCCGAATCATGCCATAATCTGAGAGAACTGCGCCATTGTCTGGCCATCCTTTATCTTTCCCCGGTATTGCAGACCCGGATTCAGGTCATTATTGGGTTCGTCGGTTCTGTACCCTGTGAAACCTGAAGTGAAAAAGTCTCAGTCCCGGCCATAGTTCCGAATTTCATGAGCAAAACCGACGACATGGCAACGCGGCTGGAGGACCTGGAAAGAGTGGTTTGTCTCCGTCTGACCCAGGTTGACGGTCCAAAGATACCGCCACTGGTGCTCGTCAGTGTCAGTGGTGGTGCGGACAGCACCTTTCTGCTGTATTTCTTCCACCGGATTGCCAGTTCCTTGCCCATTCAATTGCATGTAATGCATATCAATCACGGACAGCGGGTTGACAGTTACCTGGATGCCCAATTTGTGGAAGCCATGTGCAGTAATTTGGGACTGCCCTTTCATTTATCTACCTTGGCTACTGAGGAACTCAGGACAGCCGAGGACTGCAATCGACAGGCTGCCATGAGGCATCTCCGGTACCAGCGACTCATGAAAAAATCCTTGTCTCTCGCGGAGGAAGGCCAGATCCCCATCATAGCTACTGGACATCATGCCCATGATCAGGCAGAGACTCTACTCATGAATCTGGTTCGAGGCACTGGCATGCACGGATTACGCGGGATACAGGAATGGCAGACCTGGACTGTGGCCGACTCTGAGCACCCTGGCGGGATCCACCGCCAGATTCACCTTTATCGTCCTCTTCTGAATTGGGATCGCCCGTCAATCGAAAGCTTATTGACCCAATGGGGAGTTGCATGGCGCGATGATCCTTCCAACCGCGATACGCGCTACGTCCGTAACCGTATCCGGCATGAGGTGCTACCGGTGCTGGAATCATTGAATCCTCGATTTGTGTCCAACCTGGCCCAGAGAAACAGGGACTGGACTGCCGTGATTGACAATATCCAGGACCTGCATGACAAGAATCTGCGCCGCATCGTGGTCGGCATTCACCCAACTTCAGGGCAGCCCCTGGGAATGACTTGGGATCTAGACCTCTTCCTGTCTCTACCGACATGGCAAAAAAACGGATTCCTGCACACGGTCTTCCAAAAACTGAGACCCTCGATGGCAGGGATTTCGACCGCAAGATTGGAAAATCTCGCCAAGGCCCTAGCCACCATCAACCGTTCCGGGGGCCCCTGGCCCTGGTTTCAGGATCTGGCCTGGTCCAGTTGGTACCGGCCTGATCCCGATTTGTTTAGTTTGTCCCCCACGCGTCTGCTGATTAGCTTACACCTTACCGGAGTGATGCCTTTTGTACTGGATCATCCTTCTTTGCCCGCAGATTCACCACATGGGAAGACCATCCGAATACGGGATACTGATGGCCATAGTGTGCTCCCCGTGGAACAACCGGCAGGGAACTGGCGACTGATTCTGCGGGAAACTACGGCTCGTGGATTGCCGGCACACTTGCCCGTGTCGAATCAGCCCTGGAGCGTCTTGCTGGATTTGGATCGGCTGGAATCAGCCGGCGAATTCCTGCGGTTAGCCCCACCAAAGGTACATGCCTACATGCAGCCACTGGGTATGGCCACTGGACGCAAGCGACTTGATCGCCTATTACGCGACCGCCGCATCCATAAATCCCTGCATGCCGTGTGGCCTGTCCTGTATGCTAATCGTGATACTGTCGTCTGGATGTGCGGGTTACACTTGGATCGGCGCTTTGCCTTGCATTCAGGTTCCCATCGCATAGTGGAGATTCGATGGAGCAAGTCTTCTGTATAACTGCCTCGCAGGGAATAGCGGCTTTGGGGCACCAGGAACCGCTACCGGAAAATACATTGCCAAGGTGCTTCTGGCTGGCCAGCAACACCTTGTCCTGGACGGATCGTAAAGGCCGTTGCCAACACCATCATATTCAAGAGACTTCCAGATTGCAGGAACGATGACTCTATCTAGTCTGGTCCATAGGCTGGTCCTGCAGATGCAGAATTCATTGCCTGGACCTGAAGCCCAGCAAGTCATGGCTCCCACCCCCCGACGCAACAATCCCCAAGCGGAGGGCAGGACCTTGCGCCATGCCGGAGTGCTACTATTACTTTATCTCCAAGACAACAGTCTACACATCCCCCTGATTGTCAGGTCCGAATACGATGGGCCGCACAGTGGCCAAGTCGCCTTGCCAGGAGGTCGCCAAGAAGAAGGGGACCAGGATCTGTGGCATACGGCCATACGGGAAACGGAAGAAGAGATTGGTGTGCCCTCCCAGTCTGTGGAATTAGTGGGCCAATTGACCTCACTCTATATTCCCAACAGTCATTACATGGTGACGCCCTTCCTAGGTTGGCAAATCCAACCCTATCCATTTGCCCCTGATCCAAATGAAGTAAGGCAGATTCTGGAAATCCCTGTCAAGCACCTGCAAGACCCATCCCGGATCCGCAGAGAAACCTGGAATATCCGAGGCCTTGAAGTGGATGTACCCTTCTACGCCATACAGGAATTCTCCATCTGGGGAGCCACGGCCATGATATTGGCAGAATTCCTGAGTCTCTTGGCGTCCACACCTGAGAATGGTTCTTTCCTTTAATGCTTCTTCTGACAGATTCTCTGATAACCTAGTCATAGTTTTCGGATTACGGTGTCCGCCTCAGGCCACCTGTCTGATGGGTCTCTGCCATTGCCACTTACATCAATCAGGAACTTGGACATTCCGCCCGACCCAACTTTCATGGATAACCTGCGAGTGCTGTATTCGGCCGAAGTGATTCAGGCCAGGATCCAGGAACTGGCGGCAGAGATTTCCCGGGCCTATCGGGAAAGAGATCTCGTCTTGGTGCCTATTCTGCGAGGCAGTGTTGTCTTTGCAGTGGACCTGATGCGGCACTTGACCATTTATCCAGAAATAGAGTTCATCAGTGCCAGTAGCTATGGCAATGCCATGGTCTCTTCAGGCCGGGTCAACATTCACCTGCACGAGAGCCTGGACCTGTACAACAAGCATGTCTTGATTGTTGAGGATATCGTGGACACCGGACGTACCCTGAAACACATTGCCGAGACGGTACAGGCCTTTCATCCGGCCTCCTTGCGCTACGTTTCCATGCTTTACAAGGATCTGCCTGAGGAAGAGGGTTGGCCCGTAGATTGGTATGGATTCCGAATTCCCAATACTTTCGTAGTGGGATATGGCCTTGACTACCAGCAACGTTTCCGAAATCTACCTTATATTGCAGAACTCCGAATCTGAGCTGATTGCCCCGACTATGCCAGTCCGCCTGATCTTGAGCACTCCGGTGGCCAAGGGCCTATGGGGAGTTGATTGCCGTCCTGGCAAGACCCTTCCCCTATTCTGGCCAACCTGTTTCTGTCTCGGCATGCTGTTATGGCTGTGCCTGGCCAAGTCCATCGCCGCGCAACAGCCGCCGACGGTCGAGCATTACATTCTGGTACCGGGACAACACCAGCCGCTGGAAAAACTGGCTCAGCTGTATCAGGCCGATCCCGAACGGGCTGCCCGGATGAACATAATGACCCCGGATTGGTTCTTGACCCCGGAGCAGACTGTCCTCCTGCCGGTACCCATTGAAACAGCCATATCCATGGGTCTAGTCCCCATGATCCAGGTTTTTGCCTTTCCGG
The DNA here is from genome assembly GCA_034422235.1 of Anaerolineales bacterium. Taxonomy (GTDB): domain Bacteria; phylum Chloroflexota; class Anaerolineae; order Caldilineales; family Caldilineaceae; genus Bin34. The sequence continues at coordinate 102,845 of DAOUJU010000021.1, forward strand.
GACAGACTTTGGATATGGTGGCCCAAGAAAGGGGGGTGCCAGGTCCCTGGTTGTCTGTTATCAATGGCATTAAACTGGGCGCCCGTCTCTTTCCAGGACAGCCCATACTTGTTCCGGATTTTGTCCAACCGCACAAGGAGTACCGAATTGGGCAGGTGACCGTCGAATTCCTGTCACCGATTCTGGCCCAGGGCTCTACCGGCTTCCTGACCCTTACGGTCACTACGGAGAACCTGCCCGATATTAGCTGGCAGGGCAAGAAGCTGCCGCTATCACCCGTGCCAGAAACCATGGATGTTGCTGAACTGCCTTCACGTTACTTTACTCACATTCCGGTACATCCTTTGCAGGAGTCTGGTACTTGGCCTCTGGTGTTTGCCTATACCTCGCAAAAGGGAAAAAGGATTTCAGCATCCCTACCTATCCAGATTTATGATCCAGGCCGTTTCTATAACCGAACGATCAACATTCCGGACCCCGTGGCAGCCAAGTTGACCGTAGAAAACGTGACAGCGGAGGCCGAGGCCTTACAGCAACAGTGGGACAGGTATAGCGAGCACCGTTGGTCCGATGAAGAATGGCAACATCCTTTGGCAGCCCCATACCCGACTTCTGCTCCCTTTGGTGAGCGGCGTACCTACCGCTGGCATTCTCCCGAACCCTATCCGTATAACTTCCATTCCGGTCATGACTTCGCGGTTCCGTTAGGAACGCAAGTCAGGGCTCCTGCCGCTGGGCTGGTTGTACTGGCGACAGACCTCCTGACCAAGGGGAAAGCAGTGATCCTCGACCACGGTCGTGGTGTGCTAACTGGCTACTGGCATCTTCATGACATACAGGTCACCGAAGGGGCGGAGGTGACCGCAGGCCAAGTCCTGGGACTAGTAGGTGATACCGGTATTAGCTTGGGCCCCCACCTCCACTGGGAACTGCAAATTCACGGCATCCCCGTGAATCCACTGCAATTCCTCGCGGCCTACCTGATACCCCCGAAGATTCTGGAATAGGAGCTACGGCGCGCAGCCGCGACCCGTAGCTGAGAGTTCCTACTCTGTACCTGCACCTTCCGTTCCCACGGCCGCCTCGTCCGCATCTTCTTCATCGAGTCCATCTTCACTCGGTACCATGTCAACTTCATCCAGTTCCTCAACTTCCTCAGCTCTACTGCGGGAGAGACTGAATACTACCTCATCAGGTTCGTGCAAAAACTCTACCTCTTCAATGGGATCCAGATCCCCGATTACAAAATTGTGATCACTGGTAATCTTGCCCAGCTCCACCTGAATCACGTCCGGGATACGGTTGGGGTAAGTTTCGATCGTGATTGTGTCCATGTTTTGGATCAGGATCATTTCCCCTGAGATGGAGGACGAGAGCTCTCCAATAGTCACAATTGGAATCTGCAATATCTGAGTCTCGTCCATCTGCAGGGCATAGGCGTCTACATGCAGCAGAGAATGACGTACGGGATGTCTCTGGATCTCCCGAAAAAGGACATACGTGCCTGCATCCCCGATCTTGATTTCTGTTAGCTGGGACGTACCCGCCTGTTGTACTACACGCTCCAGCATCCGAGTTTCAGCCTGCAGCGCCTGGGGTTCCGTCGTCTTACCGTAAAGAATCAAAGGAGTCAGGCCTTGGCTGCGCAACTGGTTCAAGCCCTGCCCAATAGTGGTCCGCGTTTCAGCGTGCAGAATGGGTGTGTCCACCTATGTATTCCCTCGTTAAACCTGAGACAAGAGGCAAAGTATACCGGATGAAGGGCTTTCGGTTCAATTATTGGGATTGACACACTGTAAGCGATACTGGGAGCCCTTAACGGCTGCCTGTTGCAATATCAGAGCGATCAGGAGAATAAAAGCTCAAAATTCGTTATATCCAGCAGGCGATTTCTTTCCTGCCATAGCGCCTGCGGCTCTTACATCCAGGCGAAAGCGACGGCCAGTTCCCGGGTCCGGTCTTCCAGCAGGTAACGGTAGATTTCAGGAGCTTCCTGACTATCAACTTTCCGACTAAGTAGTGAAGCCACTTCCAATTCGCCCGACTCCACCAAATCAAAGAAGAATTCGGTGTGCCTTTCCCGGGTCCAAGGATTGGCAGGAGTGACGACAGGAGGATGAGAACCACCATGGGTACCAATAATCGTATAGCTGGGTGAATTGCAGAGATCATGGAAATCAAAGGCAATCTTGCCCCGGGGACTACTGAGAAGGACAAAGCGACCCTGTTTGCGCAGGAGAGCCATGGCGTCGGGAATGGTTTGCGGTAAACCGGTTACTTCAAATCCACAGTCCAACATCCGGCTTCGCGTCTGGCTGGCAATGGCTTCGCGCACCCGATCCATACCTATTCCGACATTCAAGGCCTGAATGCCGGGATCATGCTGCGGCAGTCTGGCCAGACGTCCGTCAGACAGGTCCAGTGCAAAAACCGGCCATGCACCCGACTGGCGACAGAAACGGACCGCCAGCTGACCCAGAATTCCCAACCCAAATATCCCGACAGCTTCCCCCCAGCTGACCTGGGAACGACGCACCCCGTTCATAACCGTTTGGACCAAAGTGAAAAAGGCTGCGTCCTCGTTGGAGACGCCCTCGGGTACCCGCGTGATTTCAGCAGGGGCCAAAACATTAAGAGTAGCATGCTTGCCACGGGAGGCCACGCGGGCACCGATCCATGCGGTGTCGACACCTGGCCCTACATCCTGAACCACTCCGATATTGGCGTATCCGACCGAGATGGGGTAACGGGCCATACGGGACCATACGGAATCGGCGGGGAAGTCTCCTGAGTACAGAGTCAGTTCCGTGCCCGTTGAAATCAGGGATAGTTGACTCTGAACCAGTACCTGGCCAGGCTGGGGCCAGGCAAGTTCAAGATCGCGGATTACACACTGGCGGGGTCCCGTAAAGAAGACGGTCGCACTGGTTACAGACATGGTTCCTCCTTCCCAGGATTTGGCCGAACAGTCTCAGACAGCATCAGAGCTTGGAAGCGCTGTTAATCCCAAGTTCCGACAGGAGAACTGTGCCACAGGATCTCTCCTCGTGACTATTTCTCCTGATGGACTGGGAATTGATCATGAGACGGAATTGACCCCGAGGTGCCTGACGAATATCGCTGTCTCTTATTGGATTCTGCCCAGTAAGGGCCGAAGACATTTGTCGGCGTAGTGGGAACTATAACCAGACTCAAGCCGCAATAGCGGGACACTTATGGCGAAGCTGCTGAGACCAGATTGTGATTTCTGTCCCAGTTACCGTGGATTCCCATTGGACCGGGACACTCGGATCGTTTATTCGTCCTGTCAGGGCCTGTGGGCAACACCTATACCATGAACAAGCAAGTGTAGGCTTACACAACCCCTGATTCATTGGGTACATCAGGACCTGGGCAACGTTCGGTTGAAACCAGGGGGCTAGGTAACGGCCGGGAACGCATCAATATAGGCCCAGATCGCCATGGCATTGTAAACGGCAAAGAGAGTCACAATCAGGCCGGGCATAAAGCGAGCGACGGTGGGTAAACGACTGCCCAGATAATGCAGGCCCCCAACCAGCCCTCCAACCGTAACCACAACGACCGGAAATGTATAACGGATATCCGAGAGATGCAGGTTGTCCATCCACATGAATTTGACGATCCACAGATCCGCCCCAATCCATACCAGGAGTTGACAGGCCGCCAGGAATCCGTAAACGACCAGCGGGTTCGTCACGGCTCTTGACGGTGTGTGACCCAGGATCAGATCCCGGAAGCGCCAGCCACAGCCTGCCAGAGACAGGGATGTCCACACCAACGTGATAGGCCCCCAGGCAGGTCCAGGCAAGTTGACCCCGCCCCAGGCAAGGCGGTTGAACAGGTTGAGAATCATGAAACGGGGCTGGTATAACCATAACACGCGTCCCGACCACTGCACATCCAGCAAGCGGTGCAGAATGGATGTAGGATTCCATTCTGCCCATGACTCCAGAGCCCCATCAATTTCCGGAAGCAGGTTGGGCCACGCGATTTCCCCTGAAGGATTACGGGCCAGATTCGTGGCTTCCCGATCTCCCCAGCGTACGTACCGCGGATTGTCTTCCACATAGGTAGGCGTTACGGCCGTATCAACGGTACCTTCCATAAGAACTATACCGTCATAGTAAACGTGATTTGCCGTTTCCTGCTGCACCAATGTGTAAGGCCACAAAAAGATATACAGGATCTCCGCTTCCTTCGGCACCCAAAACTGTTGCGTTACAAACTTCGGTTCAGGCGTAACTGTCAGGGGTTCTTCTTCATTTTCCAGGATATGGGTGAACATAAAGTGGGCCCCTTTGGTCACAAAAGCAAAACCCAGTACAGGAACTTCCACCGGTTCATCTGACCAAACCCAAGCACCGAAATTCAGGAGATATTCTGGATGAGCCTTGACCCAGTCACTGGGTAACCGCTGGTAGAGAGTTTCGTAATTGACCAGAACAGGTATGACATGCTCGCCGTGAATGGCCTTCTCATGTTTGATGCGTCCTTTAGATTCAGGTAGCCAGCGGGTAGTCCAGTAGGCGGCACTGTCCAAACGAATGGTGAGGATCCCGCCCGCTACCAGAAGGGTGCCTACGCCCAGCCACAGCCAGCGCCATGACCAACCTCTTTGCTGCCAGAAACCCAGAAGCAGTGCCAGGGGTGCCAGGGGTGCAGTAAATACCAAAGCCTGTTTGGCCGCAACCGTAAAAGCCATGGCACCAAGTATCCAGATCACATGCCACCAAGTCATGCGGCGTGTCAGGCCATGCAGGCTCCCCCACAGGAAAATTGTGAACCCCGCGATGCCAGCTGCATCGTTATTCACGGCGGTGAGAATATCCACCAGCGGTGCCACTAGTACAATGCAGGTCGGTATCAGCCAGCGCAATACATGCCCACGTGTAGTCAGACAATGCATACATCCATAGGCAGCCCAAATGACTATCAGAAAAAAAAGGGCAGTCACGGCCCGACTGCCAATCAACTGGGTCGTGATATCGGCAAACCGAAGGCCTGACAGAGGCCAATAGAGGATGTCGTAATACAGAGGGAACTCTACACTTTGGCTGTAACCCAGGGTATCCAAGCCATAGGTACGAAGATAGTTGGGTATGGCCAAGGACTTGTAGAAACCATGTTGCACCATGGAGCCCAAGGCTTCCCGGATCATGGCGGGATCGCGAGGGGCAAAGAGATCCTCTTCAGACATGCGGGGCAGATGCACCCGTGACCAGGCAAAGCGAAAATGGGCTGGCTCGTCATAGTGTTGCCAGGGAGGTACAATCGCCATGAAAATGAGAATCTGCACCATGGCCAAAAGGGTCAACAGCCATAACTGCAGGTATTCCCAGTCCAGACGGGATACCCAAGTAGAGAATACGGAATGCAGCCGGGTCAACATGCTGTTAGTCGCTCGAGTCCGTCCAACTTCAGCCATACGGTTGGCATGAACCGTTTATCCGTAAGTACATACGGGCGGCACACAAGAGATACTGCCTTGGTCACACGGCCAGATGCTGCGCTATTTTGCATACTGTATCAGTCCAAAGTTCAGACCGTCGTTCCGCGACAAATTCCAGCAGTTCTCGCAAGGCCTGTCCGGTGACCGGAAGATGGCCTTCATCAATGCCATGAAAAGTCAGGATCGCCCAGCGTCTCTGTTCTATACAATCGCGGGCTATGACAACAAGCTCCTTGCCTGATTTGTGCTCACAGGGAATGGAACCCAAATAGTACAGGTCACAATACGCCGGATCATTCAGACGTTCGCCCCGAGCCCTGCCTGCCACACAGTGATTCAGGACGACTGGAACGTAGCTCTGATGACTGGCGCCCCGTCCCACAAAAGCTTGATAACAAGGATAGGCAAAAGACACCGGGCCCTGGTGGGGGAATATAGCATCCAAGCGGCTTTGGGCCAGTTTGATGTCTTGGTCCATATCTGCCAGCGACAGCTCTTCCAAAGGTCGGCGTCCCTGGTCCCGGGCAAATCCAAACATGCCTGAACAGGGGTGGGTTACCGTGTGGTTGCCCAATTCATGACCTTGCGCGACAGCATTCTGCCAGGGTGCCAGTTGCGTCTCATAATCCGACCGCGGATTCACATAGAAAGTGCCGGCAATTGCATGCTGGTTCAGCAAGGGCAAGGCCGTCTTCAGTTGTGAGGATAACCCATCATCAAAGGTCAAGGACATGGCAGCACGCTGGCCTTGAGGCCAAGCAATAGCAGATGCAGACATCACAGCATAGATTCTCCCTGTATCATGCGGACCCATCAACTCTCTGTGAATACATCCTCTGTCACCCAAATAGTTAGTCTCTATTGGTGGGACCAGAAAGCCAAGTCGCCATGAGTGAGGAATTCGGGTTCAGAATTAGCTTTCACTTCCTGCACATATATGGCGTTGCGGCCGTTGGGTTCCTGGGTCGTGAATACAATGTGCTGGGAATCGGGAGACCATAGGCGGTGACTCAAGGCATATTGATCGGAAAAAGGCAGATACCGCTGCAGGAATACGGGAGGCGGTATGATAGTCCCCAGATCCAGGATAGCGTCGCCTTCCCATATTCGTTGCCGGATCGTGGGTACCTGGGCCTGACGATCCACTTCATAGAACAGCAGACGGCTTCCATTGGGGGACCAGAAGGCCGCGATTACGGGTTCTGCTGTCACTTCCTGCACAGTTCGACCTTCCAAATCGTACAGGTAAAGAGGCCCCAAGGCATTGACGGACCATGTCTCAGGTGTCTCCGTAACGGCCAGGAGGTTTCCGGTCGCGTTGAGAAACAGGGCCAGGTGTTTCCCCTGGAAATAGTTGAGCACACGTACTTGCCCCGTGTCCAGGTAATCCTGAAGCAAAGTAGCCACTCCATCCTGTGTGTCTCCATACAACACAAATTGGCCATCGGCAGACCATTGGGGGGCACCAAACCGGGCCGCTGTGTCCGTTATCCAGAAGACATCCTCCCCTTGTTGCCTATACACCTCGCTCAAGGACTGGTGAATCAGTAGTTGTTTACCGGCAGGTCCCCAAACATAGTAGAAGGGCTGACCGGTCCCTACCAGTTTCGCGGTGAAGGATTCCTCCTGTCGATCCAGGACCAGCACGTTCAGGCCCAGTGTCCAGCGATTGTTCTCCAACCAATTGCTGAGAAAAGAAAGTTGCGTACTGTTACCATTCCAATATAAATAGAAAGGCGGGAAAGGAACCTTTCCCCGTAGCCAGATTTCGCCCGTCGGTCTTGCGATCTCCAAAGTTCCCTGCAGGGAGGCAGAAGACTGTTCGGTGCGCACCCAGGCAATCCATTCACCGGTGGTGGACCAGGTTGGTTGTCTGTAATGAACCCGGGCAGAAGCATCAGCGGTTAGACTTTGCCGCTGAAGGCCATGCTGATCCATTAGCAGCAGATTGCCAGTTTCATCCCGCACCAGCAATAAACCGGTTTCTTCTCCTGGCAAGGGCGAGACTTCGGCAGGGGGTATAACAGGAAGTTCGGGCCTTGGCGGCAATGTATCAGGCAAGCCGCTGATCCCACAGCCGCTCAGCGCCCAAGTGATAAACCCCAGCAGAACCAGATGCAGAGTCAAATTACCGCGCTGAAGCATGGTGTCAAGCCCTCCCTAGGTCCAAGACTCACAGTTTACGGCTGATAGCAACGCCCGAAAGCTCCGTTCCCGGTGAAAAACGATTCGATTGGAATCATGGTAATTCGGTGCACCACGCCATGCTGTTCGAACCAGGTAGATTAGATCGAGACCATCAAATTGCCAGTCTACATACTGGAAGCCGGTTAATCGAATCGAGTCAGCAGGGGACAATCCAGAGGTGTCGTGCACCAATGTCTTAACTATCTGCCAGTCTTGCAGATCGCGCGATGCTATCAGCGATAACCGGTTGCGTTGGCGGCTCCAAGTGGGATTGCTACTGTCATTGACCAGAGCCAGGTACCAACCAGTATCTGGATCCCGCCGAATCGTAAACTTGGTGTGTCCTCCTGGAAAGTTCATGAAACCAAGGGCTGGATCGAAGTCCAGCTTGTGGCCCTCATCCAGGATGCGCATGCGTGCAGCAGTGTTAGCCTGGGATTCAATGTGACAGCGCAAGATATTCCATAGCTGGTTCTTTGGATCAGCCACCACATTGCCTTCCAGCCAACCCGCTGAAGAGCCGTTACTTTGTGCAGCCGGAAGCCAGGCAGGGCTAAAGGGCAGTCGGTTGCTCATTCGCCAGTAACAGGCCTGTAGCAAGTCAGCGTCTTTGGGAACGGACAGGACCAATGCCTGGAAACCGGAGCCCCAGACATTGGAAGTGCAATCTTCGAACGCCTTATAGATACGGCCCTCATGTTCCAGGACCGGAACGGGAGCACAGTGGTAATTGGGTGGAGTGCGCTGCACGCCTCCTGCCGCCAGCAATCCCGAATGTTCATCTGCCGGTTGGGTCCAGGTATAGCCACTGTCGTCACTGCGGCGAATGACGATGGAACCATATTGTTGGCTTACGCCCAGCAGGTACAGCCGTCCTCCCGCCACGAACAGGGAACTCCAGTAGCAATTCAGAATATGGGTTACGTTTCGCCAGTTGACTCCGTCATCTTCAGAACGGTAAACGCTGGTCAGGGCTTCTTCCTGTTCATGATTCCGCGGGCAGTCGGGACCAAAATAGTCGTGGGTGGCCACCAGACTCCCGTCCGGGGCTCGCACCAAACTGGGACTGCCCAAGTAGGTATGGGTACATTCCGGCTGAAATCGCAGCTCGCTACCCATTCCTCTTGCCTGTCCCCGGGATTACTGCTCTGCGAAACCTGTTTACCCGTTATGGTCATTCATCCCAGGCGTATGTTGATGGAAAATTCCCCTTTGATGCAGACGCTGATGAAGACGATTGTACGCTCGCTCCAGAATCAGGCGCATGGCCTGAAAACGGACTTCGTCCGGTCGAGGGGCCAGTGTATCCACATAGGCTTGGGCTCCCTCGATTTGGGTCAGGATAGACACGGCATCCTCTTCACTGAAATGAGGCATATCCCCCACATCCAGCATGATCGCACTGGAATGGGCCGCAATTTCCCCGTCATATTCACCAAGACATCCCCTTACCCGGACCGCTACCCAGGTGGACTCTTTTATGTCAAGGACACAGGATCCCGTAATTGACTGCTCGCCATGCCAGTCCGTGCTCTGGATGACCTTCCCGCCCTGAATCACTTCTATCTGTCGGACAGGTACCCGCAGCGATTCTACGGTCCAAGTCACGTCAACAGTGCCACCGGCAGTCGGCAATGGGACTCGTCCGCCTGGTGTTACATTGTCCACTCTAATGTCCACCAGAGGCCCAATCGTCACAAACGTATGACCATCCTTGACGGCCTGCATCCACCTCTCATAGGTAAATTCGTCCTGGCCAATACAGGCATAGGTACGAACGCCTCCCAGCAGCGAACTCGCACTCATCTTGTCCGAGCCCCCTACCACCGGGAGGTGATAGCCCAGATTGAGAAAACGGTACCAGTCAGCCAAACCGTAGGGCTGAATCTGGGTGACATGGGGATTGAAAGTCATCATTTCAATTCCATGCACTAGTCCCAGGACAATATCCGCGGCCCTTTCGCACTGAGGATTGGGAGCATGGGGAGAAATCACCAGCCCCCCCTGCTCAATGCAACGCTGGGCCCACTGGGCCATAGACAACTCCTGCGCGTCTCCCAGGGCCGACTCATTGGGTCCTCCTGTACAGAGGGGGTGGATCATCTGCCCCGAATAGCCCAGCAGAGAAATATGGCCCAGCACATGCATGCGGTTCTCAGTCCCTACCCGAACCAGGAATTCGCCATCACCTCCGAATTCCCGGGCGCCCAGCACCGTGTGCCCATCGAAATCCGTCACATTACTAAACATTTCACCCCACTGGCTAGCCAACAAGTTGACCACATTGACCCCTTCGGCGGCCCCTTCCAGCCTGGCGGTTGTAGGGCTGAGAAAGTGTACATGGGTATCAGCCGATACCCAGCCCCGGGACCGCCAATCCAGTTTCCTCTCCAGTGCAACCGTCACTTCATGGGTATTGGGCCCTATATCCAGCACCGTTCGTACCGGTTCAATTTCCAGGCCACTCACCGCCTCGAGAAAAACCTGTCCCAGAGGCAAATCAGCCACACACTCTCCTGCGTTATAGGCATATTGGTTGTGGCCATTGACAAACTCACCGTAATTGTCCTCGAACCAGTTGGGATTGACTCTGCGGTGGGCGCCCTTGGGAGGCAAGTATTCCCCGTGAACGCCATGCATATGCAGGCGAACAGGCAAAGGCCGGTTGGTGCCCTTCTCCACAAAACGCAAGGTAACGGGGCGATCACTGGCGGCAATGTGACAGGCTTGAGAATTTGCCTGTGTTGACAGATCACAGATTGTCTCAGGTCCAGAATCGCGGATTGCATACAGGCGTGCGGCCGGATGTCCGGCATATTCCACAATCACTTCATTGGGCAGGATAGCGGGCTGTACATCCGGTGTTTCCAGGGTCCACTGTCGGGGATCGTAGTCCACCACCAGACGCGCCGAAATCACCTTCCCCAAGTCCAAGTCCAAGTCCTGGACATCATGCAGATCCGTTGCCTCCAGTTCAGAGGGCACCGAGATCCGCAACTTGCGGCGGGGCAACCAGTGCAAGGGATGGGGTATCAGACGCGTGAGGGATATACCGTATACCGTGGACTCTTCCTCCACTGGTGTCAATTCCAGCGCTACAATTTCCCTGTCCGGATGGGGATTGGGCAATGCATAGAGCCAGAGGTTTTCCATCGTACGCCCGGAATCGTGGCGCACTTCGCCATAGCCATAGCTTGTCTCTGGCATATGGCCTCTGGCCAGGGATTCCATCACGGTGTCGTGTACGGCAGGCTTGCGATGAGGCACCGCTTCAAAAGCACTAGCCCCCCAGCCAATACGTGACTGCTGAATCGCAAAGCGGCGACGAATCAAAGTGGTGGTGCTTGATCCATCGGCATAGCGAAGCCTGTATTCGGAGACCGGAGTCCCCAACCAGTTGCCGTCGGCCCTGTCATCCGCAAAATCATCCAGATAAGGCGTAGCAATGTCTGCAACACAATGCAGGAATACGGCCCACGTGGCCCTGGCATTATGCAGCGGGATGCGGATTTCGGATTGAGCGAGATGAATAACATCAGATGTGCCCGCTTCTGAGCCCAGATCAAAGGGTATGCCCATAAATCCCTGGGAACCATAGCCTGGCTCAATCGGCGGACTCAAACGGAGGCGGGGGGCCAACGCTTGGCGTGAAGCATTGTAGACATCTGTCAGGAGGACAGGGGTGAAATGGGGGGAAGTCAGGTCAGTCATGGGGGTTTATTCTGAACAGAAACTGCTCGGCGGAAGAAGAGAATGGGAAATCTGTAAAAACTGAAGTGGCATTCTGGCCTGAGGGCCAACCACAGACTAATAATACTTCATTGATTGTCATCCCTTGGCGGCAAATAATCAGGTTTTCCAAGTTGGTACAACCTGTACTTGGCGGGAAGTTACGGGAATAGCCCTGTTTCCTGGCTTCGACAGTCTTGTTGGTATTGGTGACGGCAAATGGGAGGGATCAGTACGGTCCAGCACGTTGGCTCCTGGGTGCCGCACCTCTATCACCTTAGGGCGCCCGGAACCAGAATCAGGTATCGAAGAGGGATTTCACGTATTATGGGGTCCAATGCGTCAGTCTTGACTCTGCTTCGATATACCGACAGGGAGCCATATGGATATCATTTCTCCAGATCAGGTCGGCCTCTCCTCCGCCCAGCTGTCCCGTATTCATGCCAATATGCAGGCAGTCGTGGACAAGGGCCAATTAGCAGGCATCCAGACCTTGCTGCTGCGACACGATCAGGTCTGCCATTTTGAATCCTATGGGTGGCAGAACTTGGCTGAAAAACAGGCCTTAAGTCCCGACACGATATTCCGCATCTATTCCATGACCAAGCCTATCGTCAGCGTGGCCGTCATGATGTTGTGTGAAACAGGCCAGTTGCAACTGGCCGATCCCGTCAGCCATTACCTGCCGGGATTTGCGGATGTTAAGGTTTATGTGGATGAACATACCCGGGCGGAACTGCAACGTCCTGTCCTGATCCACGATCTCTTGACCCATATGGCGGGTCTGACCTACGGGTTTGACGAATCAGATCCTGTAGATGTCCTGTATGGCGAGCGGAATGTGAATATGCGGGACCTCACCAATGATCAGTTCATCGAGGGTCTATGCAGTTTGCCTCTCGTAGGACAGCCAGGAGCCCAGTGGCGGTACAGTGTAGCCACTGATGTCCTGGGCGTGCTGGTGGCCGAGATTACCGGCATGTCGCTGGGTGAGGCTCTGGCCCAGATGATATTTGAACCCTTGGGCATGTCGGATACCGGCTTCCAGGTACCGCCGGCATCCTTTTCCCGATTTGCCACCTGTTACCGTATGAATGAGTCTGGTGTACTGGAAGCCAACATGGAACCCGGTACGGATCAGTTTTCCCAGGGCACCGTATTTCATTCAGGAGGCGGAGGTCTGGTGGGCACTACAGCGGATTATCTGCGTTTCTGTCGCATGCTGCTCAACAGGGGCACCCTGGAAGGCACCCGGATTTTGGGACGAAAGACCGTGGAGTTAATGACACAGAACCATCTGCCTTCGTCCCTGTTGCCATATGGTATTGGAGGCCAGGATCATCCGGGCTATGGCTTTGGTCTGGGCTTTCGAGTCTTGCTGGATGCTTCCCTGGCCCGCATTCTTGCCGGCCAGGGGGAATATGGCTGGGCCGGGGCCGCCAATACATTTTTCTTCATTGATCCACAGGAAGAAATGATTGGCATCTTCATGTCCCAGTTGCTGCCTTCTGGCCCCCATGATGCAGCCCAGCTTTTCCGCGCGCTGTCATACGCAGCCATACAGGATTGACGGCAGGTGATTCTATGCGGGAAAGCCACACGGCAGTCGTCGAACGCAATGTAGTGCTGGAAGGGACCTTTGCTACTGAGCCTTACGAAGTAGCCTGGGCGAGTGAAGCTATCTATTTCTTGCGGGTGCTGGCCTCCCCCGAGATCCCCATACCGGCATATATACATCTTGAGTACACCGTAGACATATCACCAGATGGCATTCACTGGTGCTCTGTTCCCGAAGCCACTGCGGCGGAAGTGGACTTTTCCCCGACCCAGATTCTCCAAGCCATTCGCATCCGTCATTTCGGCGGCTGGCTTCGTCTGTCGGGAACCGTGTCGCACAGAGCCAAATTCATGATTTACCTCGCTTTGAAAGAATAAAAGACAGGAAGCGGACCCTGGAACTATCAGAACACCTATGACACGCAACGCTCTGCCACCTTCCCTGGAAATCTTCGATCCCCTGGATCGCATTCTCATCCACGATAACTTTGACCGGGGGCTTCAGGGATGGACCGGTCTGATTGGCAATTATGAAGGTTCTCTGGACAGCATGTTGCCGGAATACAGAGAAATGCGCAATCCCATGCTCAGCAACTTGACGGTATGGGACACGGGCACGGACGGTTCCCTGACCGGCACCTATGCCATGAAACTCGCAACGGCACCTCTACCGGGCGCCTTGGCCGTCGGCATCAAGCGCTCCACCTATCGCCATCTGGGACCACTGCGCTGGGAATCCCTGATCACATTCAAACCTGAAGCCTCTGAACTCACTCTTTCCAGTTCTGATGTCGGAGCCTTTGGGCTGCTCTTTGACCTGCAGGATGTAGACACGAAGACACCGACTCCGCACCGAGTCATGCCTCATATCCGTTACCTGAATGCAGATGGAGCCGAAAGATATGAGAAGTGGCAATTCAAACAGCAGCCACGGGCTTTGCACGATATTGGTGGTTCAGGGGAAACCCGGTCCCATTTTCACCTGGGACCTGATAACTGGGAAGACCTCCCTAACGGCCAGCAGCGACTGTGTTATAACGAAATCGCTACCAAACACAACTGGTATTACTTGCGCCTGGACTTCGATCTGGCCACGATGTCTTTTCTGGAGTTCCAGTGCAATGACCGTATCTATGACTGTGCCGGGGTGGAACCCCTGGCGATCCCCGCTATGCCCAACCTGTGGTGCATGCTGAATTTGGCCTACTTTGTGGAAACCAACAGCCGCAAACGTTCGTTTCTGTATATAGACTCAACTCTCCTGTCTACGGCCTGATGGGGACTGTCAAGCGGATCCCATCAGGACAGGAACAGCTGGACCCTTGGCTGTTCCTGTCCTTGGCTAAATTAGTTTACTGGGTGGGCCAACCTCCGGGAATTGCGCCTGCACTCAATGATTCCTGAACAGCCGTTGCAGCCTCCTCCGTCACCCACTGACTCCAGATATCCACGTTGTTGTTCAGCCACCACAAGGCAGCCTCATGCTCGCTGGCGCCTTCATTCTGGTGCATCCAGCGGGCAACGCTCTTGTAGACCTCAATATTGAAATCCCAAGCGCGCAGAAAATCTACTACATCCGGAGCCCTGTCCTCCAGGTCGGGTCCTATGGCAATCAGGATGGTGGCATCTTCGTAGGCACAGGCTTTGTCCGCAGCCCAGCATTCATCGCTGTAGGGTGGCTCTTCAAGACGTACCAGATCCAGTATCAGAGCAGGATCATTGGTTCCCCACTGATAGCCCAACCAGGGTTCCTCCTTGGCCACAGCTCCGTACAATTCGGCATTCGCAGAGGCCGAATCACCGGGATTCACAATGTGTACGTGCTCTGCCAGTCCGTAACTTTCAATCTGCTGGGCATTGACCTCTTCACACGCCCAGCCAATAACACAGGACACCAGCCGCGCCTTGCCCCCTGTCTCAGGGGTGGCAAACAGTTGCCTGAATTTCTCGTCCTTGAGATCCTCAACACTGTCCAAGTCTGGATATTGTTCCTGCATGTACGCGGGGATTACAAAGGCGGACTGCCAGTCTTTGCCGAGGCTCTCCCCTACGGAGGCTACTTCCCCTTTGGCTACCGCATCCTCCCAGACTTCAATCTGGTTGGGCAACCAGATTTCCAGGTTCACATGGATGTCACCTCGCCTCAGCCCTTGGAACAAAGGTAGGGTGTTCCCAAAGGTCACATCGGTTGCATAGCCATATCCTTCTTCCACCAGATATTGGGCAATACGGTTCTGCAATTGCGCACTGGTCCAGTTCAAGTCAGCGAAGATGATAGGTTCTGTTGCAACCGGACGTGCCGCGTCCCCTGCCGGGGCCCCGGCAGGTTCGGATGGCATGGCACAGCCAGCGATTACGATTCCAACCAGGAGGGGCAATATGAGAGACAGGAAATATGAATGTTTTTGTATACCCATGCAGAAGATCCTTGTTAATGCCAATGTATAAGTTGATTTATTATGCCATGGCAGGAAATCTATCCTTCGATCCAGTCCCCGCCGCAGGGACAGGGAAAACCAGCGAAACGGGTTTGAGATTTGGGTATCTGATCTTTCCCGAACAAAGCCCAAGCTCTCTGCCAGGATGGTCAATCCTTTCTTGGAACGGCCATGTCAAAGTGTCACTCCTGTTGAATATTCAGGTGGGCAAGTAGCTGAAATCCCGGAGAGTTTGGTCCTGTAAGTCCCGTACGCATCTCCTGTCGGGTGAAGGCAAAAAATCCTTAACTGACGGGATCTTGATGGCTCATCGCTGTGCCATGTTCAAGACGGACAGGCATTCGTAACTGTGACTGAGTTAGAGACCCTTAGATACCGTGTCAGTTGCCGGTATAGGGGTCAATTGGGTGGGGCGGCGATACAGGACAGCAAACACCAGTATCAGGCATACGCCCAAAGCCGGTATGAAGGGAAGTAAAACCAAGGCGTTGTGTATCCCTATGTTGTCCGCCATCCGTCCCGTCACCCAGGCCCCCATACCAGAAGGAGCCCAACCAATGCCCATTACGAGTGCGGCCACCAGTCCACCGCGGGTCGGCATCACTTGACGTCCAAGGATCATGGGTGCCGATATTGTAGCTCCCGTTGCCAGTCCTAGCAGGGCGATCAGGGGGAACAAAGCCCACATACGCGCAGAAAGCAGACCCGCCATGGCTACAGCCATCAGTAGCAGCGATAGTCCCAGCACGCGCCAGCCGGGCCAGCGATCAGAGGACCAGCCGCCAGCAAAGTTGCCGAGAGCTGCCATGACAGCAAACATGGCCAGCAATTCCCCTCCCATGGTTGAGGAACCCCAGGTTTCCAATACCCAGACCGGAAGATAGATGGTGATGGCCCCATGCACCCAGGAACGGGTCATGGTTGCGATCACTATCAAGCTCAACAACAAGAGGGCAGACCCAACCAGTGAATTGCCGGGTTCCTTGGCAGGAGACTGCTGGGAGAAGTTGCTGCTACGGTGAGGAATCAGGATACTAAACCCTCTATAAATCAGAAATCCCAGAACGACACAGAGAGGGGCGTAGAGCAACGTTACCTTGAGGCCTAAGTCTCCAATCAGGTAATTGATCAGGAGCGGCGACAAGGCTACCCCCAGAGTACCGCCCAGTGAAAATATGGCGAACATGGTGCCAGGACGGGGACCGGCAAAGCGCATTGTCAAAGCGGCCGCTGCCGGATGATAGGCGGCTGACCCCAATGCAGCGCCCATGATCACCACACTGAGCAGAAGATACGAGGGTACAATCCCAGTGAGGGACATGCAAAGACCCACACACAATATACTAAGGGGAATGATTAACTCGGGCCGCCATCTGTCGGCCAGCCAGCCAAATAGCGGCTGGGCACCAGCCGTTACGCCCAGACCCAGGAAGGCCAGGGTGCCGATCTGGGTATAGTCCACGTTTAGGGTCGTGATCAACAGAGGAACCGCCACAGGCAAGAAATGGTGGCAGCCTTCAAGGCTCAGATGTGAAACACACATCAAGCCCACTATGCCGCGTCCCGTTGAGCGGGGCAAGTGATCAGCCATATCCGTTGGGGAAATCCCGATTGGCGCGCAGGACCTGCAGGAATTTTAGGGTCAGACTTGTGCCAGCTACGCTACTGTCACGAGTCTCTTATGCCCGTACTGACTCCTGACGAAGTTCCTCCAACAAACCTTCTACCTGCGCCTGGCAACGGGCAAGCGTGCGCATGGGCAGCGTCTCGTCAATGTCCTGAATATCCCAATACTCAACGCGATGCTCCAAGTCAGGAAACAAGCGTAACACCATGGGCTCATGTTCCCGGCGGTACATGGCAATTACACGGCCAGCATTCTCGATGTCCCGCGGGGTGGCCTGGATGGGATTGCGTTGGTCTGCGCTCCCAATAGGCACTCCCTTGGCTTTCAGAGCGTCCAGGGCATAGCGTGAGATTCCTTGCAGCCCAAGTCGATAAGCCATCAGGCCTCGCGAGTCCGCCTGCAAACCAATGCTTCTCTGGGCCAGGAAATTGAAATACAGGTGGGCATACCGACTGCGGAAGAAATTGGCAGTGCACAGAAACAGCACGTCCGGGTTAGGACTACGGGAAGTCATGAAGCCAAATCCGATTTAAATACCTGCGTTGCCATTTCAGGCAGGGAGAGCATCGTTGTCTTCAAGATCGTCAAAGATATCGCCCAGTTCATCTTCCCACACGCTTTCATAGGGCATATACGATTTTTCCTCAAATTCCGCTTCCAGATGCCTGAAATAGTCGCGAAGTTTGTCGTGCCCCAGGCGATCACACAATTTGTCCACCTGCTCGTCCAGCGAATCCGTCAATTTCTGACTGCGATCTTCCAGTTCCGTCAGATCAATCTGTAGATTGAACATGACATTCAGGCGACGCATGAGCTCATACCAGGCCCGGAAGTCATAATCTACCCGCATTCCCTGTTCCGACATATCAAATTGGGAAAGATCATAGGCCGGAACCATGGAGTAAAAATTGCAGTACTCCATGTCCAGTTCAGAAGCTTGTACCGACAGATAGGAACCTAATGAGGCGCCTCCATGATAGTTGGAAAAGGTCACAGCGTAGTCGGTCAATTCCTTTTGCATGGTGGGCAAACTGTAAACACAGGACACCTGCCGGTCCTTGCGATAGGGCATGGCGCCAAAAACACCTCCAAGACCTACAATGCGCTTTACTCCCAATTGCTTCATGGCCTCAAAGAAACCGGTAGCATACCGGTCTACGTCAATATGGGGTTCGCACCCGGAAAAAATAATCAGTCCCTTTTCGTCACTGCCCCAATAATAAAAATCATTGCTGTAGCGTTGAACCTTGTTGCAATGTCCATCCTTGAACTCAATCTCCGGCCGCATCAAGTCGTGGGTGGCAGGAAGCTGAAACAGATAAAAGCCTCCACTCTGAAGACACCCTATGCGCCGAGCCTCAAGATGTTTGACTAGATATTCAGGCAGGTCGGACGAGACAGATCCGGCGTTAGCCCATTGCTCCCAGCCGGCAACGGCATAGATTTCGGTGGCCTTGGGTTCTTCCCAGATGTCGACTATATCTGCCATTTCAACCCCAGAGTACTGTAAATTCCCGGCACTTCGACATCATTCACCTGCCTTATACCGTGCCCCTTGCCTGCACGGTTCTTCCAAACTTTGTACTTGAGGACCCAGTTTGGAAACACGCAATACGGAAATTCCCCTCCCGCCAGCCAAAAGCCGTCCCGGGCGCCATACCTCGATAACCAATAGCACTGCTGGAAGTGGGAATCGATGCTGTCCTTCAGCAGATAAGTATAGCCTATTCACTGATAGCAGCCGCCCTTAGTTGCTTGTGCTTTCCCGTCACCCCATGCAGGAAATCTCGGGGGACGCTACTGATCACCCCATCGCTCCAGCAGTTCCACCACCAGGCTCGTCCACCCCGTCTGATGACTGGCTCCCAAGCCAATCCCGGTGTCCCCATGGAAATATTCGTGGAACAGCAGATGATCTTGCCAGGCAGGGCCGGACGGGTAGGCAGCGTTGGCGCCTAAACAAGGTCGATAGCCCTGCGCATTCTTGCGAAACAGGCGTATCAAGCGCCGGGCTACTTCCTGGGCCACTTCCTGCAGATTCATGAATTGTCCCGAACCCGTTGGACATTCCACGGTAAATTCGGGTCCCAGAAAATCGTAATACCGCAGCAGGGCCTCAATCAGCAAATAGTTAAGCGGAAACCAGACAGGGCCACGCCAGTTAGAGTTACCGCCAAAGAGCTGAGAGCGGGATTCACCAGGTTCATAACCGATACCAAAGACGTGGCCCTCCAGCATCAACGTATAGGGATGATCCTTATGTACGCGGGACAAGGACCGGATGCCAAAGGGCGAGAGGAATTCCTCCTCGTCCAGCATGAAGCGCAAAACGCGCCTGAGCCGGTCGGGCCCCACCAGCGATATCAGGTTATGTTCGCCGTGGCCTTCAATGTCGATAGTACTGATTGTGCCCGCCAGGAGTGGCCGATGCTGATTAAACCAGCGCACGCGACGCTCAAAGTCAGGGAATTGCTCAAACAGTTCATGATTCAGGGATTCAGCGGCCAGCAAGGGAATTAGGCCCACCATGGACCGTATCCGCAAGGGTTGCACTGCGCCATTGGGCAGATGCAACACATCATAGTAGAAACCATCTTCTTCATTCCATAGATTGAGGCCTGTTTCGTTGTAGCCATTGATAGCGGCGCCAATCCGCAGAAAGTGTTCATAGAACTTGGTGGCCAGGTCGAGATAGACAGCATCTTCCTGCGCCAGGCGCAAGGCGATTTTCATCATTTCAAGGGCGTAAAATCCCATCCAGGAAGTGCCGTCAGACTGATCCAGATGGCCGCCTCCAGGCAGTTGGCTGCTCCGGTCAAACAGGCTGATGTTGTCCAAACCCAGAAACCCGCCCTGAAACACATTGTTGCCATCCGCGTCCTTGCGATTCACCCACCAGGTGAAGTTGAGCAGCAGTTTGTGGAAAATCCCCTTGAGAAAATCGAGATCAGCGCTGCCCTGGAGTTGCTCATCGGTGCGAAACACCCGCCATACGGCCCAAGCATGGACAGGTGGATTGACATCGGAAAAACTCCACTCATAGGCCGGCAACTGCCCGTTAGGATGGATATACCATTCCCTGGTTATGAGTTGCAGTTGACGCTTGGCAAAATCGGAATCAAGCCGGGTGTAGGGGATGCAGTGGAAGGCAAGATCCCACACGGCATACCAGGGGTATTCCCACTTATCGGGCATCAAGACAAGATCGAAGTTGTGCAAATGGCGCCAGTCCCGATTACGCCCTTCCTTGCGCACAGGGGGAGGCGGCGGCCCGGAGGGATCGCCATCCATCCACTGACCCACATCAAAATAGTACAGTTGCTTGGACCACATCAGTCCAGCATAAGCCTGGAGCTGCACTTCCTGGGCTCCTTCATCCAGATCAGGCCGCAACAATGCTTGGTAATAATCCTTGGCTTCTTGCTTTCTGGTTTGGTAGACACGTTCAAAGTTGCGAAAGGGAAAAGCTTTTGGTTGTTTGGTCAAACGGAATGTCAGAGTTTGGGTCTGACCCGGCACCACCGTCATAGCGTATAGGGCCGCCGCTTTCGTACCCTCTCCGGCAGCGTTGACCGAATCTTCCTCTTCTTCCACGATGTAACGGTGAAAGGCATCCTTGACCCAAGGCGAAGCATTGGGTTCACCATATAGGCGCTGGTGGTTGGTTTCGTTCTCGGTAAACAGCAGATCATCAGCCTTAGCGGCATAGAAGAAATAGTCGCCCAGCACTTCATGTTTCACTTGCAAAGCCAAGGTATTGGATGGAGGCTCATCCAGGCACTGCAATACAGGTTTCTGGCCCACATAACCCATGGGACCACTTTCGTATCCCCAGGACCAGGTATTGCGAAACCACACTTGGGGCAAGACCGTGCAGGGAGCCACTTCCGGTCCCCGGTTGACCAAGTCAATGCGACCAAACAGATCATCCTCAGCCGCCTTGAAGTAGGTCACAAAGACGTCAAAGTACCTATCTTCATCGAATATGCCGGTGTCCCACAGTTCGTATTCGTTGTCATATACTGTCCGTTCCGCATTTTCCCTAACCAGCTCCGCATAAGGAAAGGCGCGATGGGGATACCGGTAAAGCATGTGCATATAGCTGTGCGTGGGCGTACCCCGCAGGTAGTAGTAATACTCCTTGACATCCTCGCCGTGGTTGCCTTCAGGCCCTGACAATCCGAACAGCCGTTCCTTGAGAATAGGATCATTGTGATTCCACAGTGCCAGCGAGAGGCACAGAAACTGATTCCGGTCGCTGTAGCCACACAGTCCATCTTCATTCCAGCGATACACGCGACTGCGGGCAGCGTCATGGGCGAAAGAGCCCCAAGCATTGCCATCAGGGCTGTAATCCTCGCGCACAGTACCCCAGGCCCGTTCACTCAGATAGGGCCCCCAAAGTTTCC
This sequence comes from Anaerolineales bacterium, assembly GCA_034422235.1. Lineage (GTDB taxonomy): Bacteria > Chloroflexota > Anaerolineae > Caldilineales > Caldilineaceae > Bin34. The sequence goes on from DAOUJU010000021.1 coordinate 124,262, forward strand.
AGTTGTTCCTGCGCCGTCGATACCACAGAAGTCGTTGGTACTCCCGGGTGTCTTTCAGACTTTGATTCTTGCTTCCACGCGCCATCTTTTTTGCCTTGTCTGTGTAAAGATCCCATCGGACCCACAACCCGCCATGAGTATAGACTAGGCTTGAAAGGAACTGGGGGCTGCAGGATCATTTTGTCCAGCCTCAACGGACACCGACCGCTCAGCCCGTGCCAGAGCCCCCAGACTTGGCAAGGAATTTTTCTCCTCTTCCCAGCGTACCAAGGCCAAGTTTCCCAAATCTGGCTCTCCATACCCTAGAATTCAGCCTACGACCGAAGCTGCAAACCTGTCAGGGCAGAACCTCTCACCAAATTATTCCAATCCTGAGAGCTTGGTCCCAATCAGGGCGTGGCTGTCCCTGTAACCACACCAAAACAGGTCTCTGCTTCTCTCCCCTTCGTTATGTCGAATTTTGTCCCACGCCGTCTGGCCATATCGGTCGACAATGTCACTCTGCTTACCCTAATCAGCTTTCTCACGTACATCAGTTTTGGTACGACAGGACCCACCATGACGATCTTCATGCGGGATCTGGGAGCCAGTTTCAGTCAGATTTCTCTCATTTTGACCACCAGCGGACTGGCCGGCTTGGTTGGCCACTACCTGTGGGGACGCATTGCTGATCGTCTGGGGCGTCGCAAGCCCATCATTACGGTCAGCCTCTTGGCCGTAAGTGTGTCGTTGTCTTTGTTGACCCTTGCCCAGTCCTATCACTTGGTCTGGATATTACGGATTTCAGACTGGATAATGCTGGCTGCTTATTCCACTGTAAGTCTGGCGTTGATTGGAGATGAACTGGCCAACGAACAGCGCAGTGGACGGCGCATGGGTCTTTATCGGGGCATAGGATCTTTCGCCTTTGCCTTGGGAGCTGTCATCTCCGGGGTCATCGTAAACCGAGCCGGATTCGTGCCCTCGTACCTGTTTGCGGCTACCAGCTATCTGCTAGCCAGTATCTGTTCCCTGTTGCTGCAGGAACAGCCCCAGTCGACTGTTACCGTTACACCTACGGAAGACGAGACCAAGGACCAGTTCCGTCTCAGGGATCCCGTCACGTTGGCTTTCCTGGCAGGAGTCACTCTTTGGTCTGCTGCGCATTCCGCCCAGGCTTCAATGTTTCCCAATTATGTAGACTTCCTGGGGCTGCCTGAAGGGTCTGCCAATTGGTTGTGGGGTATTGCGGCCTTGACTGAAGGTTTGCTGATGCCCGCCATCGGCTACCTGTCCGAGTCCTGGGGCAATCTGCTCCTGATTCTTTCCAGTGGCGTTAGTCTGGCTCTGGTTATGGCCATTTACGTGAATGCACGAATCTGGCCTTCTCTGCCCGCCCTGATTGGAGGACAGCCCATACGAGGCTGGGGTTATGCTTCCTTTACCGTTACTTCCATGCTGCATGTTTCCCTCCAGGGCACTCGCCAGACCAGAGCCGGGAATGTAGGTATGTATGGAGCGGCTATGAGTGCGGGGAATATCCTTGGGCTGGCGGTAGGGGGCCAGCTAGTGGAATTGCGAGGGTTTTCCTTTCTCTTTATTTGTGCCGCTGGCGCCTACCTGTCCAGCAGCGTCCTCTTCTGGATCATGAATCGTGTACACCTTTCCCGCGGTTCTCCCGATATTGAATCGGAATCAGCCAGCTAGCGTCAGAACACAGCACACTGACGGAGTTCTATCATGCAGTCACAGGTTCCCTTGAAGGCGTCTGGGGCTTCAAGCCCTGAATTCATTTGGCTAGCCTGTTGGCCCTATAATAGAGCTACATCGGTAGGTATACATATACAGACTTAATTGGATGGAAAGGCCCAACTTCCTTTGTCATGGTTTCTCCTGATGCAGGGACTGACGAGGGACGGACCGGCATCAACCTGACACGTGACTGCACATTCAGACGGATAAGAACACCATGACGGAATCATTGAGAGTAGGCGTACTGGGCATGACCCATGATCATGTCTGGGGCAATTTGCAGGACTTGAAGAATTCCTCCCTGGGACATCTCGTGGCCGCAGCGGACCCCCATGAAGCCCTACGTACGAAAGTTCAGGCTGATATTGGCTGTGAAAGGGTCTACGCAGAACCGGAGGAAATGCTGGACCAGGAAAACCTGGACGCTGTTTATGTCTTTGGTGACAATCGAGGCGGAGTGTCATTGGCTTGTATGGCGTTGGAACGTGGGATTCCCACCATGGTGGAAAAGCCCATGGCTTCCACGTTGCAAGGCGCTGACGCTATACTGGCTGCCTCACGGACCCATGAAACATCCTTGATGATTAATTGGCCTTTTGCCTGGTGGCCTCAACTGCAACATGCCTTCCATATGGCGGAAGCGGGAGACATTGGGCGTGTATTCAGCACCAAATACCGTTCGGCCCACAATGGTCCTCGCGAGCTGGGATGTTCTGAATATTTTTGTGGTTGGCTTTACGACTCGGAACTGAATGGGGCTGGGGCCCTGATGGACTACTGTTGCTATGGTGCAGCTCTCGCTCGCTATGTGTTGGGTTCTCCCTCGCGTGTCACGGGAGTCACCAACCGCTTGGTCAAGGATTTCGTAGCACAGGAAGACAATGCCATTCTCGTACTCTCCTATCCTGAGGCTATGGCCGTGACTGAGGCTTCCTGGTCCCAGATTGGACACCTTACCTCCTATACCGGTGTTCTCTATGGGACAGCAGGTACTCTGGTCATCCACAACACGGGCAGGTTGCAACTAGCCAATGAGGAACATGACGATGGAATAGATGTTGAAGTGCCCCCAGTTCCGGCCCACTGGGAATCGGCTACCGCATGCTTCCTCAGTCATGTTGCCAACGGCACCCCCATCCAGCCCCTTTGTGATGCTCGCGTGGGACGTGACGCCCAGGAAATCCTGGAGGCAGGTCTCTTGAGCGGAGCCAGTGGACAGGCCGTTTCATTGCCCCTGCCAGTAACGCAATAGACTGATACCGGCTTCAGAAACCAAATATCTCCCGACACATCTCACGCAAGGATTAGCTATGATTCGCATAGGTATCGTTGGCTGCGGCCGCATTCTTAATGCTCATTTGCAGGGCTTGCTGAAACTCAAGGCAGCAGGCGTTGAAGACTTTCGGGTCACAGCCCTGGTGGCCCGCAAAGAAGAAGATGCCTTCATGTTCCGGCGCAGGGGAGAAGGACCGACACCGCGTCCCGCTGTCCTGGATCCTTCTACGGGAGACCCTCTGGCAGCACCACATACTTATGTAAGCGATCTGCATACCGATGTAGATGTAGCCACCTACACTGACTACCGGGAAATGATTGGATCCGGCCAGGTAGACGCGGTGCTGGACACCAGCCCCTTGCATCTGCATCACCAGGTGGCTGACTCCGCCTTTCAGGCTGGCCTGCATGTCCATACCCAAAAGCCCCTAGCCATATCCGTACGTGCTGCCCAACAGATGGTTCAGGCGGCCCAGAACCAGGGCTGCGTCCTTGGCACATTCGAGAATGTGCGGCAGGGGAAATTCGCCCGGGCCGCGGCTTGGGCCGTGCAAACGGGACGGCTTGGCTCTCCCCAGATGACCGTTGCCGGTTCTCTCGGCGGACTTTGGTCGCCTACCAAGGTGGTGGCCGAGACGCCCTGGCGGCATGAGAAGCTCCTTGGCGGCGGTGGGGGCACCATAGACATTGGCGTGCATCAGTTTCACCTGTTGCGCTATGTGTTTGGAGAGGTAGCCTGGGTTTCTGCCATAACTCCTATGCTCGAGCCGCAGCGTTACATGCCGGACGATACAGATCGGCAGCACCCCATAGATGTTTCCGTAGACGACACTCATCTGGCCACCATGGGTTTTGATAGTGGTGCCCTGGGCCAGCTTCTTTGGTCTTGGGGTCTGCATGGCCCACCCGTAGAAGTCAGTGGAGCTCCCGCCTTCTACGGCACCGAAGGGGCCATCTATGGAGGTGAACTCCATGCTCCTTCCGGCACAAAGGAAGACCTGGTCGCCCTGTTCGAGCGGGAACTTGCGGATGAGGAAAGGGAAACAATGTTTCCCTTGGGCCTGACCGATCCCTTTGCCATCCAGGCTTGGGATTTCCTGAATGCCATTGCCACACAAACTGAAATGGAAACCTCTGGTACCGAAGGCCTGCATGACTTGGCCTGTGCCTTTGCCATGATCGAGTCTTCTGAACTAAAGCGGCACGTAACGCTGCCGGAGGTTCTGGCGCATGAGGCTGATGTCTATCAGCACGAAATAGACGAACACTACGGGCTGCTCTAGTCCTCTCTTTGCCCAACAACAGGAACAGGATTGCAACATGCGGACCAATACCGTACTCCAGACCATGAAACAGGGTGGAACCATTGTCAATGGGTGGTGTGCCCTCGGTAATTCCTACTCGGCCGAACTCCTGGCCCATTGCGGCTGGGATAGCCTGACCATCGACATGCAACATGGCCCCGTGGACTACCTGCAAGCCGTACCGATGTTCCAGGCCATCTCGACTACTGACACTATACCCCTAGCCCGTGTGCCCTGGAATGAGTCGGGAATCATCATGAAGCTGCTGGATGCGGGTTGTTACGGCATTATCTGTCCGATGATCAATACCCGGGCCGAATGTGAAAAATTCGTGGGCTCATGTCTCTATCCTCCTATTGGCTTCCGCAGTCACGGTCCCAACCGGGCACGGCTCTACGGAGGCGATGATTATCCTTCTCAGGCCAATAATGAAATCCTGGTCATGGCCATGATTGAGACCAAACAGGCGGTAGAGAATCTGGATGAGATCTTGAGTGTGGAAGGGCTGAATTCCATTTATGTAGGCCCCGCCGACCTAGCCCAAAGCTACGGCTTGCCTCCGGCGGCAGACCATAGAGAAGGTATTGCCTACGACGCGGTAAAGAAAATAGCTGAGCGATGCCAACATCATGGGATACACGCCGGCATCCATGTGTCTTCCGCCAGCTACGCCCTGTATGCCTATGAAATGGGCTATCAATTTGCCACGTTGCTGTCCGATGCGGCCCTATTGGGTGCCTCTGCCCGGGATATCGTCAGGCTCGTTAAAGAAGGTCTGGGGGACGAAGGTAGAAAAGCGAGCTTGTATTAGAAGATGTGAACCTCCTGGAAGGTCCAAGGTAGAGTTTCACCGAGTTTGTTATTGCTTGTTCTTCTCTGGTTCATATTGAGGAACTGACGCAGAGGAGTTTCGTGCCCTACTGCCTTGCAGTTTTTCCACCATTAACTTGATTCTGTAAGTTTACGGAGTTGCCACTGGCAGTACAGCTCTCTCCCTAGTATCAACTTTCCCGGCGACGTTGGAATACTTCCGGCCCAGTACCAGAGGTTGAATTGAGGATTGAAATTGGAGAGCGATGGCATTGTCGGAGTCACCTATGGAGATCTTGGCGGCGCTGTTTCTACTTGGATGTCTTGTTGTTGGACTGACAGCATTGGTCTGTATCATTCGACCTATACCCCGCATTGGATTTACTACCCGAAAAAAAGCCGCTGGCATTTTGGTGCTTTCATACGTTGCTGCATTACTCTCTACCGCTGAATTCAGACCATCGTGGCAGTTAATTCTGTTCCTATTGGTAGTTTTTTGGGCAGTTTTTTGGATTTTCTGGTTGCTGAAGGGTGGAAGACGTAAGAAAAACAGCCCAAAAGAAGACACCACGTTATCTTTCAGACTGACGAAATCTGATGGAGCGACAGTCTCACCGGCGCAAGTTCCAACTGAGGAGTTAGTACAGTCATCTCTGGATTCGAAAAAAAACTTGAGAAAGAAGAGTGCCACAGTCTCAAAGTCTTCTCGTGGCTGGATTGAGCCGGGTGTGCCGGTAACTGTAGCAGGTCGGGAAGTTAGGGGGATGGTGTACCTTGGCTCTGGAGCCTCCCTAGATGCAATACTGTTTACTTAGAGTGCTGGCACTACAATCAGGGGTGTCCAGGCGTGGCGCTCACGGGACAGGGGACCGGGCCGCCGGATAGGGTAGTTACTCATTTTGCGTTTCACC
>DAOUJU010000022.1:0-44699 GCA_034422235.1 Anaerolineales bacterium
GTGACCTTGCGGCTGGAGCATTTGCCTCCCAACCAACCCTACATGTCTCACGTCCATGTTGACACCTGTAAGGTGCTGGGTGGTAACCACTTCAAGTTCGATCCCCAGGGGGGCGATAGGCCGCCCAATGAGATTCACCTCGCCTTCACCAGCCAGGAGGACGGCTCTGGTTTCATGACGGTGGAAAATCCTCACCAGGCTGGCGAGGAAGCTCGCTCGATCATAGTGCACCAAATGGCAGATGACCTTAAGCTACTTTGCGCCGATTTGCGTCAGAACAGTAACTGAGCATAAAGGCAACTGGACATTAAGTTACAGACCGCACCACAGTAGCCAGCAAGTCCTTCATGACGGGAAAAGCAACCGCTAATCCTGAACTGCTAAACCGTATTACCACAAGAGCAGACATCTTTCAGGGCAAACCCATCATTCGAGATATGCGCATCGCGGTGGAACACGTCTGGGGCATGCTAGTTTCAGGTGAAACTGCGGAAACGATTCTCCGTGCGTATCCGGTCCTGGCACCCGAAGACATTCAAGTATCTGTGTTGCAAGTCAAGTCCCTGGCCTAGTCTGGGGAGATGTCCGCCAGGGGGTGTCTGGCGGCGACGGCCTGCAACCTGCCGCAAGGTCAACATCCGGTCAGTCCAGAGCGGAAAGCGGTGAGGGTGGCATGAGGGATGAGAGCGTCCAAAAGCCCTGTCAGGGGGTATGGGTGCTGCCCGCCCCCGCCTGTATTGCCTGTTCAGAGTCAGATTCCGTCTCCGAGCGCTTCACGGATTCGCTATTTGCCTTCGAAACGCCGGCAATCTCAATCTGCTCCCCATTCTGCAACCGCCTGCTAGTGGGTTCCTGGATTTCGCCAGGAAGTGTCTCTGAGGTTGTCGACTTGGTGGTACTTCCCGTCGACACCGATCACGGTCAAGAATACGGCATCGGATCCCTGATTGTCGTCGGGACCATAATTTAGTTGAATGCCGTCAATAACTATCGTTTCAGCGTGCAACGACTGGAGGAAGCATTCGCGGCTGAGTTCTCGACCGCAGGCTTCGAGACCGGCCACGGCCAGACGCCCTGCCAAGTAGCCCTCCAACGAAACGAACCCGGGCTCCGCTCGGGGCTCGTACTCGGACAGCGCACTGTGGTAACGAGCGACCACTGGAGTGCTGCCGTCCTGCGGCAACGGAACCACTTGCGTAACGTATACGCCAGCGCCGTCCTCCCCCAGGGCGTCCGCCAGGGCGTTGCTACCTACAAACGAAACGGCCATGAATACTGGGTCTAATTCACGCCGTACCAATTCGATAGTCCTGACGACAGGAGCATAGGAGCCAATCATAATCACGGCCTCCGGGTTTGCCTCCGTGATTCTGAGGGCAGCCCCCTTCACGGCGCTGGTGTTGCGCTCGTAGTGCCCAGACGCGACTGGTTCCAGTCCCCGGCGCGCCAAGGCCAGCCGCGTACCCTCCAACCCGTTCAGGCCGTAAGAATCGTTCTGGTAGAGAACGGAAACGCGAGTAACGCCCAGATCCTCGGTAAGACGTGCCACCATCTCCTCGGTTTCCTGATAGTACGAGGCGCGCAAGTTGAGAACGTTGTCCAGGCGAGGGTCGCGCAGAAACTCCGCTCCGGTAAAGGGGGCTAGAAAAGGTACCCCTGCCGCGTGCGCCAACGGGGTAGCAGCGCGGGCCGTGGGGGTACCGACGGCTCCGATGAGGGCAAATACCTGGTTATTCTCGATCAGCCGCTCCGTGTTGCTATAGGCATAGTTGTCTTCGTAGGCATCGTCCAAGGACTCGAGCTTCAAATGGCGGCCATGGACCCCGCCCGCCTGATTGGCCTCGTGAAAAGCCGCCTCGATGCCCAAACGCATCTGCTGGCCCAGTTCTTGGGCGGGCCCCGTGAAAGCGGCGGACTGGCCGAAGAGAACTCGGGCGTCGGAAACCCCCGGGCTTCCTGCATCCTGATGCGCCAACCCTGCCTTGGACTGTACAGCGGTTGCTCCGGCGCTGTTCTCTTGCCTGGTGTCAACCTGCCCGTCCAGACACGCCACGCCCAAGGCTGCCACCAGCAGGCTCGTCGTCAGCACCAAGGATATGGGTCGGAAGACCAAGCGTCTCGTCAACTTCATTTCCGTCCTCCTTGGTTGAGCAAACATCCGTTGCTCCGGCGTTGCGGAGTGCCTTGAGAAAGCAATTTCAACGACATTGAAGCGGCTTTGTCTTGCAGACGAAGCCGGGATCTCAATGCTCGCCGGTGACCTCCGCGACCATGACTTCCACGATGTCGCTCCTGGTGATGGATCCTATGAACTTGCTGGATTCCCGTTCTACGACAGGCATCACGGAAACAGACTTCTCGGACATACGTTGCAGCACATCTTCAATATGCTCGTCAGGCCAAGCCAGCGGGGGGTCGCGACGCATTACTGTCTTGAGTGGGGTTTTGGTCCACGAACCCTTGGGCAAGTACCTGAGCATCTCTACGGAGACAATGCCGGATATGTCGTCATTTTCGACCACCACATAGTCGTGCTGCCGGGAGGACATCCAATGTTCAGCGAGGTCGCCCACCGACAATGCAGGATTCGGGTGCGGCTGTGTCCGGTCCAGAATGTCGTCAACCGTGATGTCATCCAGCGCGAATCGAGGTATGCCCCCAGGAATGTCGTCCAGCTCGTCAGGCAGGTCGGTCCGGCGACTGGCTCGGTTGACCGTGTAGCTAATCACCGGCGGCATGACAAAGATGTAACCGAACATTACAAGCACCAGGAAGGAAAACACGCCCTCCTCGATCACTCCCGAATCCCAAAGGACGAGTAGCAGGGCGATTTCCGCCACTCCTTTCCCCAACAGTCCGGACGCGACGGCGTAGGGAACTGTGAGGCGCGAAACGAAGGCGCCGACAAAAGCGCCGGCGAAATTCCCAAATAGCGGGATCAGCGCCAATCCAGCCATCGTCCAAAGCGGCAAGTCTGCGAAGGAGAAGCTGAAGCTCAATCCGGCCGAAGCGAAAAAGAGAGGTACGAACAATCCGTCTGCAACACTGCGGAGTCCGGGGACGATCTCACGCCGCACTTGATGGGACAGCCCCGACAGCGATGCTCCGAACAGCAAGGCCCCCAATGAGCCGTGCAAACCCATCGCTTCCGCGCCGAAAACCATAAGGAACAGCACCCCAAGCAGCAGGCCTAGCGCAAGCTGCGGAACCCTGATTACCCGCTGGAACAACGTGATCAACGGAGGCAGCACCCGGGACATCAGAATCCAGGACACCACCGTAAAGCCGGCAATCTTGGCCAGCAAGAAAAGAACCCCGGATACGGATGCCTCTTTGTCGTGTTCCCCCAGGCTGAACCCGATCAGCAGCAACACGACCAACTCGGCGATGATGACAACCGTGAAAATCTGCAGTCCGATCGGCCCTGTCAGCTGACCGTCGTCAGCGAGCACTTTGGCCACAATGCCCAGGCTGGTCATCGACAGCACGCCAGCCAAAGCCAGCGACTCCATGAAACTCAGTTGGAGTCCGAAATCGAAAACGGCTTCCGTCGTGACGAGCAGGGAGATCCCCAGTGAGATGATCACGGAAAGAATGGCAGCGATGAAATAGCGCCCTCTGATGGATGACATGAAGCTGGATATGTCAACCTCGTCAAGGCCGATCAGGAAAAAGAACAGGAAAACGCCCAGAGTCAGCAGCAGTTCGAGGTGCAGCGAAGACTCAATCCACCAGACGCCGGTCGACCGCAGAACAGGACCCAGCAGTATTCCAGCCGTCGCGTAGGCGACTATCGCCTTCTGGTGCAAACGGCGGAATACCCCCTCGGTCAACTTTGCGACTATGATTAGCAACCCTAAGGACAGCAGAGAACCCGAGTGATCTATTGCACTTTGGAGGCCTAACAGTTCGGCTATCCCTTGAAGTGAGAACCCTTCCATAAGCAGATCCGTGCGACCATCCCATTTCTTAGCGCGACTTTGTACAAAGTCGCGCTAAGAGCCTGTTGACAAACTCTCAAGTTACACGCCATAGTTTTCCAAGCACCACAGGTACTCACCCGCTACCAGGGGCAAATCCCTTCCGAAAGCGGCTGACTTCCGTACTCATGAGCCCCCAAGGGTGTGCAGCCATCCATGGCTACAGTTTGTCAACCACTCCGGCATATCACCATACTAATACGATTTTTGCAAGAAAATAACAATATTATTATCCAACAATTTCTATATATCACATTAGATGTCGAAACATGCCGTTGTATCGATTGAAATGTGAATCTGGTCACCTAAGTCCGCAGAATAGAAGAAGGCTAAGCCCTTCATGAATACCGTCCCTCGGATCCATGCCCCGTAATCGCTACCGCCCCGTCTGTGCCCTCTCCCGACAGGTACGCGGCGGTGGGCCGCTCCGCCCACGGCTACCGCACGACGCACAATGAATGGCCCTACCTTATCCCTTACGCCTCGCCGAACGTGCGGCTTTTGGTGGGGCGGTTACGCCCTGGAGAATGAGCTGGTTCTCCCCTTCATTCTTGGATGCGTAGGGTGTGGGGCCATGCCTGTACACGCTGCGAATGCGGCCTTGTTTTCCCATAAACAAACGGACGTGACGGTGGCGGCCTGGCTGACGCCGCTCCGGCCCGGTGGCTACCGCCACCTCTTATATATACAAAGGGTATTTCCTCTGCCGAGTTGTGAATTTAGGGGCACACAAGTAAAAGGATTCGGTCTTTACAATACAGACGGATAGCTGGCCAATAGTCATTGTTCGGTTCATCCGGCTTACGTTTTGGTTCCTGGTTGCATAACGAATGCCAATGAGTCTCATGCACGGGAATACCTTCTTGTAGGGCGCTGTATGCCACATGATTCGGTGCAGTGCGGTAGAACTGGAAATCGGATACACGACAAAAGACAAGATCCAGACTACCATCCCATGGATGTGTGTAGCATTTTCGGATTGCGTGTTTTCCTGCTTGAGTAGCTTCATGCCAGAACTTGCGAAAGGACCAGACTGTCATATCCTGTCTGTCTGATATCAACAGTAGCAAGTCAATGTCCGAATCGACCTTGTGTTCGCCGCGTGCCCGGGAACCAAACAAAACGGTATTGTCCAGAGCCATCAGTCCCTCCAGGCAGAAATAAACTGCCTGCGCTACGGTATAAGCTTGGGCATCGAAGTCATCAGACATGCAACTTCCCTGTGTCGCGTTCCCTTTGTATCTAGCGGCAGGAAGAATGCCGGAGGATAGTGACCGAGATGTGGACATTGTACAGAATGAGAAAAAAGCGACTCCAGACACCTTTGATACAGATCGGTAGTATCACTTCAGGTTTTCTTCGGTTGTCCGGTCCGAGGGAACTGTCTAGTACCTGCAAGCCTAATCTCCTGTCCAGACACAGTACGGATTAGCACAATCAGCGTTTGTACAGTGGTCGTGTCATGATGACCCAAAGGCAAATTCAAGCACAAACAAAAGACAAACACTCCACCCGGTCAGATCGCCGCCTTCGTATGCTACGATCCCATCTGCTGAATTTTGCTTACTTACAGGAATTCTGCCTTTAGGGAGTGTGACATGACGGAGACCGCTGCGCCTGTGCCCGAAACTCTGCAGTACCAGACGGAAGTTAGCCAACTGCTGGATATACTGGCTCATTCTCTCTACACGGACAAGGAGATCTTTCTGCGCGAACTGATTTCCAATGCATCGGATGCCCTGAACCGGGTCCAGTTTGAAATGCTGACCAACGACAATGTCGTGGACGCGGAAAGGGAGTTGGCTATCCATCTTGTGCCGGATGCGGAGAATCATTCCCTGACCCTTCGTGATTCGGGCATCGGCATGAACCGGGAGGAACTCATAACCAACCTGGGCACCATTGCTCACTCAGGGGCCAAGGCCTTTCTGCAGGAAGCCGCCTCTTCGGCCAACCGCGAGGAGATTATTGGTCAGTTCGGAGTCGGCTTTTATTCCGTGTTCATGGTGGCGGAGGAAGTACGGGTAACGTCGCGTTCGTACCGGTCCGAAGATCAGGCCTGGACCTGGATCTCTTCCGGCAAGAGTGAATTTGAACTGCTCCCGGCCACACAGGACAGCCGCGGTACAGAAATCACAATCAAACTGAAAGAAGACAGTGACTTCACGGATTCCTGGCGCTTGCAGGAAATTGTGAGAACCCATTCAGATTACGTGTCTTTTCCCATCTATCTGGTGGAACCGGCTACTGCATCTGAGAGTGATGATGAGGAAACAGAAACGAGTGACGCGGATGAAGAGGCACCTGAGTGGACGGAGACCAAGATCAATCGGCAAACAGCTATATGGCGCCAGTCCCCCAGTGAGGTAAAGGAAGAGGAGTACGACCAGTTTTTCGGCCAACTGGTATTTGGTAGTGGTTCACCACTCTTGCATGTACACCTTGTGACCGACTCACCGGTAGATATCCGTACCGTGCTGTTCATACCTTCCCAGCGGCCCCCGGACATGTTTGATGTCCACAGGGACCAGGGACTGCGCCTCTACTCCCGCAAGATCCTGATTCAAAAATACAATCAGGACATGCTGCCGGAGTATATGCGGTTTGTGGAAGGGGTTGTGGATTCCGAGGATTTGCCGCTTAACATTTCGCGGGAGACGATTCAGAACAATCCCATGACACGCCAGATCAGCAAGACGCTGGCCAATCGTATCCTGCGCGAACTGTCCCGTCTGGCTACCCAGGATCCGGAGAAATACAGCACGTTCTGGACCCAGTATGGCATGTTCATCAAGGGCGGGTTGGCCACGGATTTCGAGCGCAAGGATACCCTGGTACCCTTGTTGCGTTTCCAATCTTCCAAGAGTGGCGAAGAGTGGATTTCACTGGATGACTATCTGGAGCGTATGCCTGCCTCCCAGAAAGCCTTTTACTATGTGGAAGGACATGATCTGGCATCAGTCCAGCGCAGTCCGCATCTGGATTACTTCAGGGCCCATGACATTGAAGTGCTGTATTTCACGGATCCCATTGCGGATACCTATGTAACCGTCGCCCTGCCCGAATACAAGGAACACAAGCTGGTTAACGTGGATGGCGCAGAAGTGGAAGTGCCTTCCACCGAGGAGAAAACGGAGAAGGATGAGACCGCAGAAGCCAATATTGAACTGCTTCTGGAACGGGTCAAGAAGGTTCTGGGTGAGCGGGTAGAAGATGTGCAGGCCTCCAGTCTGCTCGTGGAACACCCCAGCCGTCTGGTATATGCCGGTGAAAGCATGTCCAGGGCTTTTGAAAGAATGAGTGGACTCATGGGGCAGGATGTTCCCCAGCAAAAACGCATTCTGGAACTCAATCCCCACCATGAATTAATCCAGAATATGGTGAACATACATGCCACACGGCCCACGGATCCCTTGCTGGATCTGCTGATTGAGCAAGTCCTGGATAATGCGCTTCTGCTGGAGGATTTGCATCCGGATCCTGCCAGTATGACGGACAGAATCCTTTCCATCATGCAGGTAGCGTCTACCGCTCAAGGTGATTGAGGCTATTGCTATGCCCATGCCAATCCAGGATCCGATCTATGTCGGTGATGTGGTGCGCATGCGCAAACCCCACCCCTGTGGCAGTTTTGTCTGGAAGGTCCATCGCGTGGGGGCCGACATTGGTATGACCTGCCAACAGTGCGGACACAGAACCATGATGACGCGCCGGCACTTTACCCACCGCATGAAGACCATGATTGAGCGTGGTCCGGCTGCCAGCGACTCCGATTCCGTCCCGGACCCGGGAACGGCCTGAAACAGACCGGCTACATTAGCCCTTGAGCGGACAGATTCCATGTTGATTGCCCACCAGGGACTGAGCCGCTCCACTCTGATTTTCACGGCCATTGTGGGCTTGTGGGCATTGTATGCAGCGGTCCGCAATCTGCCTCTTGACAGTCGGTGGCTGGGTTCTGCTGTCATATGCGAGATTCTGATTGTGGTCCAATGTCTGATCGGGGTCTATCTGTGGTTAGGAACCGACGGGGTCTTGCCACGGCCTTTTCTGCACATTCTCTATGGCATCGTGGCGGTTATTTCCCTCCCGGCGGTCTATGGTTATCTCAGTCGGTTGCCCGATCCCCGGGCCATGGCTTGGGGCATGAGCGCCACTTGCACTTTTCTCTTTTTTGCACTGTTACGGGCAATACAGGTAGCATTACCTGTGTAATTGCCCATGCGCAGTGAGCGGAGGATCGGAAAAGCAGCGTCCAGGATGTACTTCGACCGGTTCCCGCGTATGCCGCGGAGAATAATCTAGGTGCCGCAAGGCGTGTGCTGGTCCTGAATGCCAGCTATGAACCCCTGAGCCTGGTGCCCGTGCGGCGTGCCCTTGTCATGCTGATGCAGAACAAGGCGGAATTGATTGAGGCTGGGCAGCGCCAAATACGGACGGTGAGCCGTCAGTGGCCCATGCCCCTGATCATCCGGCTCAGCTATTATGTGCGCGTACCCATGCGGGTTTCTCCTCCCACCCGCAGCGCCGTGATGTTGCGGGACGCGAATACATGTGGCTATTGTGGTACTACACGTAACCGGAGCCGTATGACCATTGACCACGTTCTGCCCCGTAGCAAGGGAGGCGACCATTCCTGGTCCAATCTCATTACGGCCTGCCAGACGTGCAATCAGCGCAAGGGGCAGCGTTCGCCAGAGGAAGCCAACATGAAGTTGCGCTGGCAACCTTCGCAACCCAGCTATGTGACTTTGGTGTTGTTGCGCAATCCCGTGGCGGCCGAGCGCTATTCAGCCTATATGAATGGTGCGCATACCCCAACCTGATCTGCTGGCAGGCTTCTGTAGCGGATTGGGAATCGCATAAGACTTGACGGAGCGGCCTGATTCATGGCGTCCAGTACCTTTCCCTTCAATCTGGAAGTGGTATGGGAACCCACGGAGTCTGAAATCCGGCAAAGCAATCTTGTCCAGTTTATGCAGCGGCAGGGCTTCCACAACTACGAAGAGTTTGAGGCTTGGGCTGCCCGGAATCCAGAGCATTTCTGGCAGGCGGTACTGGAAGATCTGGAGATTGGCTTTGACGTTCCCTTTACCCAGTGTATGGATGCGTCAAGCGGCCTGACCCATCCCCGCTGGTGTGTGGATGGCAGGATGAATATTGTGGCCAGTTGCCTGGACAAATGGCAGACGGCCCATCAATTTGATCCCACGGTTCAAACCGCTCTTATCTGGGAAGGAGAAGACGGCTCCGTACGTCAATTCACTTATGCAGAATTGCACGCTCATGTAGGACAGTGGGCCAATGCCCTACGCAGCCTGGATCTGGGTGCGGGTGATGTTATAGGCATTTACATGCCCATGATTCCGGAAACCATAATAGCTTTTCTGGCTATTATGCGCATTGGAGCGGTGGCTCTGCCCCTGTTCAGCGGATTTGGCACCACGGCGATGGGAGATCGCATGCGTGCCGGTGAAGCCAAAGGGCTGATTATGACGTCAGAGTTCAGGCGGAATGGGAAAGTCATATCGCTGCAGTCAGTACTGGAAGAAGCCCGGGATGATATCCCGTGTCTGCAGCATGTTGTAATGGTCGATGCTCCCAAGGGACTGGCTGGAGTTCATGACGCCAATACCTGGGTGCCTACTTTTCCCCAACAGGCAGAACCTGCTTTCTTACCTGCTGACGAGCCATGTCTAGTCCTCTATACCAGTGGTACTACAGGGGCACCCAAAGGGGCAGTTCACACCCATTGTGGGTTTCCCGTGAAGGCTGCCCAAGATATGTCGCACTGCTTTGATGTCAAGACGCAGGATATTGTGTTCTGGTATACCGATATGGGATGGATGATGGGTCCCTGGTTGATCCTGGGTACTCTGTTGCTGGGCTCCACCATGCTGATTTATGAAGGGGCACCGACGTATCCCCGGGTGGATCGCATCTGGTCTCTCTGCGCCCGTCATCAAGTCACGATCCTGGGCTTAACCCCAACTTTGGTGCGTATGTTGAAACCCCACGGAGTCACCATGGTGCAGAACCATGACCTCTCACATCTGCGGGGTGTTGGCTCTACCGGCAGTCCCTGGGATCCGGCTTCATGGCAATGGATCTTTGAACACGTGCTGGAAGGTCGCAAGCCCGTGTTCAACTATACAGGCGGCACGGAAATCAGTGGAGGCATCCTGGGATGTAGTCTGATACGTCCGCTAAAGCCCTGTTCCTTTAACGTGGCGGTCCCGGGTATAGCGGCGGATGTGGTGAATGACCAAGGAGTTGGCGTAATAGGCGAAATCGGCGAGTTGGTCATACGCCAACCCTGGATAGGCATGACGCGAGGCTTTTGGCGGGATCCGGAAAATCGGTATCATGATACGTATTGGCAGCCATGGCCCGATCTCTGGCGCCATGGGGATCTCGCAGTCCAGGATAAGGAAGGTTTCTGGTTTGTTCTGGGGCGTAGTGACGATACGGTGTTGGTGGCCGGCAAGCGCATCGGACCTACAGAATACGAACAGGTGCTAAATGGTTTGCCTCAGGTGGCCGAGTCTGCTGCGGTGGGGATGCCTGATCCTATCAAGGGACAAGAGGTTGTCTGTTTCTGTGTCTTGCAAACTGGTGTACAAGCCGATGGTGGTTTGAAGACTATGTTGATGGATGTGGTGGCCGAACAACTGGGACGGCCTTTGCGCCCAAGAGCTGTCCTGTTTGTGCCGAGCTTACCTAAAACGCGGAATGCGAAGATCATGCGTCGTCTTCTGGTGGATATCTACCTGGATCTGCCTCTGGGCGATACCAGTAATCTGGAAGATCCGGCTGTGCTGCAGGCTATTACCGAGGCCATCAGGGCGTAAGGCCTCGGCTATAAGGGAGATTGAAATGACGGAGTCCGATTTTCGCGTACATCATGCACAAGGAATCAGGTTCGTGAGGCAAGAGACACCTATGATATGATCCAGCCTACACAGTCTGCTGTTGCATTGAAGTTTCATCACAGTTGGAAAGCATGCAGATTACCTGTATTTATTGCGGCGCAGAAGTCGTAATAACCCCGGATCATCACCGTTGTCGTCATTGCAGCGGCGACCTGTCATCACAGGTAACGCCTGACTTCAAGGCGAGTTATTACTATCAGAAAGCCAGTGAGTCAGCGGAGCAGGGCGCTGTCTATATTGCCCTGCAGCATATTCAGAAGGGATTACAGGCCCAGAATCGGCCGGATCTCCATCTTCTGGCCGCCATCCTCTACGCCGACTTGGGGCGGGAGGAACAGTTGCGCATGCACATTGGCGCTATTCCCACCGACGATATCCTGCGGGGGGAAGCGGAAGCCCTGCTAAAGCAGCTGTATGAGCGCAGGCAGGCTGAAGCTGCAGCTATCTCCCAGAATGGTAAAGCCGCCGTCGCATCTGGCCCATCCGAGTCTGCTCTGTGGGGACCCCGGTTGATAGCTACGGTCGTAACGGCGGGAGCCTTGCTCACTGTTATGATGTTTGTCCAGATTCCCCAGCAAGATTGGTTGACCTTCGGCAGTCTGGCCAATGTCACCGAACGAATTGGCGATCAGGTGAGCCAGTGGCAGGCACGCAACGCCACCGAACCCGAACTGGATATTGCCATCAGTGTAGTTACCCCTGAAATCGCCTTGCAACCCGAAACACAAGCCGGGTCAACGGCGCCGGAAGCCGTGGTGGAAGCAACTTCCCTGGAAAGTCCGGCCCCGGAATCCGCTCCCGTAGTTCTGGTTACGGAAGAGCCTCCGTTATTGGCTAACCAATGGCAGACACAGGTTACCCAAGATGTCTTGACCATGATTGCGCAGGAAAGGATTGATTTCACCCAGGTGCTGCTGGAACTTGGGTATTCTGACCTGGCGGATACCGAAGTGGTGGCTGTAGTTCAGGGCAGGCAATTGGTGCTGATGGGTACGGTCCCCTCTCTGGAGTCCAGACTGGCCTTATTGAATGCGGCATGGCAGTTGCGCGGTGTAGGTGAAGTTGATGCCCATGACGTGAGAGTTGTGGTGCCAGAAAAGATCTATGTTGTGCAAGACGGTGATAGCCTCTGGAGTATTGCCCAGGAAATGTTGGGAGATGGGGCCCGTTGGCCAGAAATCCTGGCCCACAATCCTGAGATGTCCGATTCCCGACTGCGGCCCGGGCAGGAATTGCGCATTCCTCCGGTCTCATTACCCAATGTTGCGACGGGATAACAGGGAGTCAGCCACTCAGGAGCCTGTCTAACCCAAGATCGTGGTGCTGACAAAGAAGGCCGACGGGTAGAACGGCTGACAGAACCCAGTGGCCACAATCGGGTTCGTGCCTAGAGGATCAATAGACAAGAAGAAGGGGGGATGTGCTGCACATCCCCCCTTCTTTTATTGTGGTTGTGGTTTGCGGGGCGCAATGCTCGGAAGTGGCTAATCCCGTTACCGTGGATGGGACATCGGCATAATGATATGCAGGAACTGATCATCGCTCTGCCCGACCGGTTTGACCTTACAGGGACGAGTGGGCTGAGTCATTTCCAGTACCACGTCTTCACTGCCCATATGGTTCAAGGCATCAATCAGGTACTGTCCATTAAAGGACATCGTAATGGAATCCCCTTCCACCGTAGCGGCAATCTTGTTATTACTGTCCCCTTTTTCGCTGCTCTCCGACGAGACGGAAATACAGTTGCCTTCACAATCCACAGCCGTGGTAATGATGTTGTTATGTTCCTTGGTGAACAGGAAGGATACCTTGGCTGCCTGTAACAAGCTCTCTGTTGAGGTGATAATGCGTGATTCGTGTTCAGTGGGAATAATGCGTTTGTAGTCCGGGAATTGCGCATCGATTAACTGGCACAAGAGAAGTACGCGGCCGAACGCTCCTCTCTCCTGCGGTGCACCCGGGATATCAAACAGGATCTGATTGCTATTGTGAGTTACGGCCATCTGTACCGGCTTATCCTGATCAGCCTCGGTCAGGATCCGGCTCATCTCCGCCAAAGCGCGGGCCGGGACCAGGATCTTGAGTTCATCGTCCATCAACAGGTTCAGCTGCGCTGAACGTACGCTCAGCCGGAACCCATCAGTGGCAGCCATGACGAGCTGACCCTGGTTGAAATGCATCTCCACACCCGTCAGATTGGGACGTTCCGCCCCGGTGGAGGCCGCGAACACAGTCTGCTCGATCATGCTACGCAGACCCGGGGTGTTAAGCTGCAAGGGTTCTTCGGAAAAATGGGCAAGGGAATCAGGGATCTGAGGAAACTCGGAAGCCTCAATGGTATTGAAACTGGCGTGGTTGGTGCCACTGGTCACCTTAACCTGCTTGACTTTCACGTCATAAACCAGTTCTACTTCCTCATGGGGAGGCAGATAGGTGACAAACTCGGTCAACAAACGCACGGGAACGGTAATGGCCCCTTCTTCCTCAATGACGGCGTTAACCCAGACGTTGATACTGACATCCAGGTTGGAACAGACCAGGCGCAACTGGCCCTCCTTTGCCTCAATCAGGATATTGGCCAATACGGGCAGCGATGATCGCGTAGAGGTGACACGGCCAGCAAGTGACAAACCTTTGCTGAGGTTTTCCTGTAAACATCTAATTCGCATGATGTATATACTCTGGAAACAGCTGTGTCAGACAGCCAGGGAGACTGTCTCAAGTTAGTTTATACGAAAAACTAGACGACAAGTATACCGCAGGGAAGGCTTCCAGGCAACTCGGCAGGTTTGCGCGGGACTGTTACAGGTAGGGTGGGATTTGGGGCATGGGGGCGAAGAGGGCCATGGCGGTAAGATTGTGGCCAGCACAACACACCGCCCATCACCCCTTATCGTACATTGCAAAGCTTGTGGATCAACCTGTAGCCTCTGACCTGTCAGCGTCAAGTTCTTGTCCCCGATATCAGCGTCAGATCTGGTACAAACATGGACGCCGCGCACACCATATTCTGGCACCAGGCCATGGCCACCCGTGCCCACGAACTTCAGAACGTTGGCAAATCCCTGTCTGTGGAACAGTTTCCGCAATCCTCTCTCAGGTTGCCAGAAAGCCAAATGCCAGCACGCACAGGAACTGGTGTGCTGTGTCGATCTTGGGAACATATACCTTGGACAGACCCGGAAAGTCTTTAGTTACATCCAACCCTTCCAGAGGCCTGTAAATGGTGGATGGCTTATCCACGTCCTCTGGCAAGGCCTGAGTAAGGGAGCGTTCAATTTTCTTCAACAGTTCCCTCTTCACCGCCTCCGGGTTAACCATAATGCCTGGCAGCGGGGGCAGTAATCTACCGCCTGCTTCATGAACTCGCGGGTAAACTCGGCCAGTGCCTCCTCTACGATTTGCTCTTGGCTACGTTGCTCCTCCTGGGCCAGGCACAGGGATGGAACGAACATAAACAGTACCATGGTTCATATCCCTATTCGAATCAGCCTGGCCTCACAATTCCTGCCGGCACTGGATTGGCGGCAAAAACCGGCGATAGCCGCTAATCCCTCGTATTCAATGGAAATTTTGTAATTAGCCCAACCAGTGTTGTGATGGGCTGGGTCAAGAGGATAGCTCTATCTGTCAATACGCCATCAGGACCGTCGAAATTCCGGTAACACAGGCAAGGCAAGTAATGGTACCTGGACTGTAACCCAGGCAGTGAGGACCATGCGGCAACACGTTACAGACCCAACGCCACCAGGCGTAAGGCCGCTGCGTGCAGTCTCCCCAGGTACTTGGAAGTGGTGGTCCTACACTTGGTGGCCTAGGGGGTACCATCCGGGTTCTGCGTGTAACGCCAGTACAGGGCGCTCACCGTGGGCCACTGGTCAAAGGGGGTATGCGCCAGTTCTTCTTCCAGAGTGGTCACTTGTGTTTCATCCGTCAGGGTCCTGGCCAAATCCAGCAGGGAATTCATACGTTCCTCAACGCGCCCCTCAACACGCCCTTCCTGACGCACACTGGTGATCAATTCAATCCATTGGTTCGTGTCCGGGTCCTGGCACTGCAACCCCTTCTCCGCATGCACCCGCAACGTGGTTTGCAGGACGGGGGAATACAGGGAGGTCTTGCCGTCCAAATCCACCTGGGTCAAGGGCCCCTCGCCCTCCCACTGGTACACGGCCACCCAACGCATGGTCTCCGGGTCACAGATCCAGTATTCCTTCACCCCCATAGCGTCATACAACTGCGGATTGTCCCGGTGGTCTTTAGTGCGCGTACTGTCCGACAGCACCTCCAGTACGAACACGGGAGAGCCATCCTGTAGCCACGACAACGACTTTCGCCCCTTGAGCACCACATCCGGTGGCCACAGGGCCAGATCCGGTTCCACCCGCCGCCGGGACCGTCGTGCCAGAGGCGTGTCGGGCAAGTCCCAAATGGGCAATTCCCGACTGATACCCCAGGTCTGGTGCCCTATCTCCCGCCAGCGCCTCAGATTGCCTTCGGCCAAGCGCAGAAATTCGCTGTGGTCAAAGCCCGGGCTCAAGCGCACATCCTCTTCAATGTAGTACGGATCGGTGGTGGACCAATCCGTATATTCATAGCGATCAGTGTTATAGGGGTAGTCCGGATCATAGTGCCTCAGTTCCTGCAACCAGGCTGGAGGTTCTGGCCGGGACTCTTGGACCTGCGGGGCCACGAGGGGGCTGGCAGGGGATGACATAGCCACTCACTTTTTCCCATATCTTCAGTAGCCTGATTGTAGCACAGGGAAAAGAAGGTTTCTCGCCCTTTTGCCTGTTGACGGGAGGGAGGTTGGATTAGGTACCTGAGTATCAATCAAGCCCTGCTCTCGCGATAGCCAGGTTCTTTGTTAGGGGGTGATGCAACAGGAATTCACGCCAAGGTTTCGATGAGGAGTCCCCTCGCATGGGCAATTGGCAGGCCCTGCAACTATGTTTGTCCTCACTCCTATGCTCCCACCTACCAGGACTGGCCCTGACTATGGAAGTTTGCCTGAAGGCAGTTGCACTTATAGCCTAATTGGTCTTCCAGGTCTTGGCCCGAGAGCATACCTCCCCTCTGACCAGTCCATTACTTGCCGCACTATCCCCACCTTCTTGAACTCCCTTCTGTGCCACCCCGCTATGTCCTCGCCATCTTGCAACAGCTCCGGTTGGGCAGAAGCTCTTCAGAGGTTGTAACGGCCATCCATATCATTGTGGAGAGATTGGCGGGTAGGAGGGGCTGTATCCGGCGCCGCAGGTGATGGGGGTGAGGCGGCTGTGCGTACGGTTGGTTGATGGGGTACCAGAGACTGGGTGGAATGAGTATGGGATTCCTGCAGTCGCTGTACTGTTTCGGCCGCGAAGACCCCTGCCCGTTCCCGCTGGGCTTGGGAAAGGGATCCTAACAGGGTTTTTAGGCGCGTGAACATGCCCAGGGCATCATGGACCGGTTTGGTGGCAGAACCGATTAACAGTCCAGACAGGAGGATATCCCAGGAAACCGGAACCTGATCGAAGAGCCCGCCTACCTCAGGCTGCAGATAGCTGAGCACGCGGACATCCGTGTAGCTGGTAATGGCGACCCCCAGCAAATTGGCCAGTAACAGACTGAATCCGCTCTTGAATTGCTGATAATCCGCTCGTTTCAGATCCTCCGCCTGCCAACCCCCAACCCGTAGCAGGAACCACTCCGTGAAGTTCCAAAACAGTTCCAGACCCCGTTCCACACTGGTTGCCGCCGCCACCATAGGCACGACCAGAGGCCATGCGGCCAGATCCGGGGTGAAGGTAAAGTCCTGGGCAGCTGTACGGGCTTCGGCGCGTGACACGAAAAGCGCGAACAGCGCGAGTCCACCACATATACCCCAAAACAGGTAGCCTGGCAGATGCAAACGACGAATGTTACGAAGAGACCAGGTAGAAGGAAGCATGCAGGATCTCGGTGTTAGAAGCCGGTGTATCTGGAATCAAAAAGTCTGGGCCAGTGCTGTAAGTAATTGTACGCCATATCCTGAGGCACCTTTGGTTCCTTCCGCACCTCCCCCTTTACCATGCAGGGCCATGTAGGCAATATCCAGGTGGGCCCAAGGGTAACCTTCGGTGAAATGCTCCAGAAACTTGGCGCTGGAAGAAACGCCGCTGGTGCGGCTGCCCGAATTCTTGACCTGGGCCATGTCGCTTTTGATGGTATCCATGTATTCGTCATACATGGGCATCGGCCAGACACGGTCTCCTGACTTGTCAGCGGCCGCAACCAAGGCGTCCTGAAGCGAAGAGTCATTGCTGAACAGCCCAGCAGCCTGGGTACCCAGAGCAATGCCTATGGCCCCGGTCAAGGTCGCCAGATCCACCACAGCAGCCGGAGTATATCGTTTGACATAACCAAGACAATCCGCCAGCACCAGACGTCCTTCAGCGTCCGTACTGATGATTTCCGCTGTCTTGCCCGTCATACCCGTCAGAATGTCTCCGGGTCGGAAGGCATTGCCATCGGGCATATTTTCGACGCACACGGCCAATCCGTATACCTTGCGTGGGACCTTGAGGGTGGCAATCGCCTGCAAGGCCCCGATCACGGCCGCGGCCCCCGCCATATCCGTTTTCATCTCTCCCATGCCACCCGTGGGCTTGAGGCTGATGCCACCGGTGTCAAAGGTAATCCCCTTGCCGATAAAGATCAGTGGCTCCTGCGTTTCCGCGCCCGGGGGCTCGTGCTTAAGGATAATCAGCTGGGCTTCCCGGCGGCTGCCCCGGGAAACCCCCAGGATCATGCCCATGTCCAGTTCCCGCATCTGATCCTCGCCCAATACCTCACAGCCTAACCCTGTTCCGGTGGCCATATCCGAGGCGCGCTGGGCCATAACAGCGGGGTAGAGAATGTTGGGTGGATCATTCACCAAGTCACGGGTGAAGCACACGGCCTCCGCCAAATTAGATCCCGCCTCCATACCTTCCTGCAACGCTGGCAACTTGGATTCATCGAACTCTACGAGCGTGCACTGTTCCAAACCGGAAGGTTCATCCTGCGCAGGATATTGGCGTGCTTGATAGGATGCCAGTCCGGCGCCTAGGGCAAAGGCCCGGGCCATCTCGGTCACGTCCTGCCCTCCAATCCCCGTCCCATTGACGATGGCGCCAATCCGCTTGACTTCCTTCAGGCCTGTCAGCTTCTTTATCGTGGTGGCAGCTGCCTTGCGCGCCGCCAGAAAATCAAATTCGGCGGCGGATCCCAAGCCTACAACCAGTACTCGCGGTGCCGCGATGGCCTGATTTGTATACAGGAGCAGGGATGTTCCTGCCTTGCCCGTGAAATCGCCGGTGGCGATCGCCTGAGAGATGGCGCCGTTTAGAGCCTGATCTACAGCTCCCGTACCACCACTGGGTTGCGTGACTCCTTTAAAAAGATTGACGACAATGCAGTCGCCCTGAAAAGCAGTTATGTTGCCGGATTCAAGGGAAAGTTCCAATTCAAGACTCCTATCGTGTAGCTGGGACAAGTGGATCAGGCCCGGAGCGACTGGAAGCGTTCTCCCGCCTCATCCAGCATTTCATCCGTCTTGCAGAAGGTAAACCGGGCCAGATCCGCGACAAGATGGTGATGATCTTCATGGTAAAAGGCACTGGGCGGAATGGCCACTACGCCGATTTCCGATGTTAGCCACCGGCACACGGTTACGTCCCGTGGTTCGTCAGAACGAGTGGGAACATCGAGATGATGGGTGTCAGAAAGAATGAAATAGGACCCGTGCGGTACATACGAACGCAGCCCCGCTTCTTCCAGGTAGTAGAGTAATTTGTCCCGCTTTTCCTGATACATGGCACCCAGCCATGGGAAATAATCCTGTTGCTGGGCTATCTGAAAAGCCTCGGCCACCGCTTCCTGGAAGGGGGTGGAAATCGTAAAGGGAATCCATTGGTGTGCCATCAGGATGGCATGGACAATCTCGGGCGGGGCAAAGGCCCAGCCAATCTTCCAGCCAGTAACTGA
Organism: Anaerolineales bacterium; assembly: GCA_034422235.1. GTDB lineage: Bacteria > Chloroflexota > Anaerolineae > Caldilineales > Caldilineaceae > Bin34. The sequence continues at coordinate 18,902 of DAOUJU010000022.1, forward strand.
AAATGTCTTGCCAGAACTGCCCAAGGTAATGGTGTGTTCCCACATTCCGGGGAGGGTGGCCATCCGATTGTGTTGAATACCGTCATACGTCATCCATTCATAGGCTTCGTCACTCAGGACGTAGACAGGCTGGTGAATACGGCTATGGTCCTGCACGATATCCGCTATGGCCTGCAATTCCTCCTGACTGAACACTTTACCCACGGGGTTATGGGGCGTATTGATTATGATCATCCGGGTCCTGGGTGTGAAGGCATCGGCCAGACGATCCATATCCACAGTCCAGTCGGCAGCCGTCAACGTAACGCTATCCTGTGATTCCGGAATGGAAAAGGGAACGTAGACAGGCACTCCCCCAGCCATGATGGTGCTGGCGGGATAGCTGTCATAGAATGGCTCGAACATGATGACTTCGTCGCCGGGATTCACCACTGCCTGGATGGCGGCGAATATGCCCTCGGTAGCGCCAACGGTGGTCACCACCTCAGTCATGGGATCCAGATCTCGTCCCAGTAGCGGACCATAGAATTCACTGAGAGCCTCGACCAAAGGAACGTGCCCTCCGCTCCGGGTGTACTGGTTCAGGTCATTGGCAATGGCCTTTTGGGCGGCTTCCTTGATGAAGTCAGGGGCAGGGAAGTTGGGAAATCCCTGGCCCAGATTGATGGCACCTGTGGACAGGGCCAAGGCGGTGAATTCGGCAAACACGGTGGCACCAAAACTGGTGACGCGTTCGGCGGGGCTGAAGACAGGGGGAGACAGGACAGGTGCCGATTGAGACATAGGCGAAACAGACGGAGTGTGGACGAGGAATCTGACGACAAGTCAATTATATCCCAGAGCTTGGGGTATGGGATTCATGGGGAGGCCCCTGGAATCTTCACTGGGCAGGAGCCATGCTGGAGAACCGGCAAGAGTCGATACAATGAAACGACGGAGCCAACCGATATATTTTGATTTGAACTTCCGCGGGTTTAAGACGGAAGTCTGTTGCTTGACTCACACCAAGGGAGCTATTCATGGCGTTACGCATAACCTCTATACAGCCATTGCAGGCGGATGCGGCCTGGGCCGCCTATACGTTTGTAATGGTAGAAACAAATGGTGGTATTACCGGCTTTGCTGAAATTACGGACTGGCGTATGCCGCAGGCCGTGGCCGGCGGTGTACGGGATCTGGCTACTATCCTGGTGGGCAAGGATGCCATGGCCATTGAAGCCAGAGTACAGGAAATGTATCGTTTGTCCATGCAAGGCCCTGGCGGCGTGATTCAACGGGCGATTTCCGGTATCGAGTGTGCGTTGCTGGACATCAAGGCCAAAGCTCTGGGCGTGCCGGTCTACGATCTCTTGGGAGGTAAGGTGAGGGACCAGGTCCGTGTGTATTGGTCGCATTGTGGCACCTACCGGGCCCGCTATCCTGAACTCTATGGGACTCCAATCCAGACCTACGAAGATATTGAGGCCTTGGGACGGGAAGTTCGAGCCAAGGGCTATACGGCCTTGAAGACAAACATAGTGGTGCCAGGTAGTCCTGCGCGTGTCTTGAGTGCGCTGGATGACCACGACATGGATTTCGTAGTGGACAGCGCAGTCCGTCTCATTGAGGCGTTCAAGCGGGGAACTAGTGATGATTTTGATACCGCTTTGGATCTGAATTTTCATTTCCGGGCTCCAGACGTAATTCGCATTGCCAGGGCGCTGGAAGGCTTCAAAATGCTATGGCTGGAGGTTGATTCCTGGGACCCGGAGGAGATCCGGGAGATCAAGGAAGCCACGACTCTCACAATTTGCTCCTGTGAGAGTGTGAGTACGGTGCGGGACTACCAACGTTTTCTGGACCGACGAGCCATGGATGTAGCGATGTTTGACTTGCCTTGGGCTGGTATGGGGGTATGTCTGCAAATTGCGCGCCAGGCTGAGGTTCTGGATATGCCCGTGGCACCTCACAACTACTATAGCCACATGTCCACTTTTCAGAGCGTTCATTTGAGTGCGGTGCTGCCCAATCTCAAAATTATGGAAACGGATGTGGATTCATGTCCCTGGCGAGACGAATATGTGACTGAACTGCCGGAGATCCGGCATGGCTATATGCAGGTGCCAACCGCGCCGGGCTGGGGTACCGAATTGAATCTGGAGGCAATTCAGGATTATCCCTGGAATGGTCAGATTCCTTTCCAGTGAGCACAGCATTGGGGTCCGGTCAGGCTTGGCCATAGGGAGTAAGGCTTCCCCGAACTCGTGGAAGATTCGGAGTCTTGGCTGGCCTCTGGCGGTGCATCCCTCAATCAGTCGGGCTGTGTAGTAACAGGATTTTCGCGTGAATGTATTTCAGTGAAGCAAGCATCACCGTGCAACTGTAAGAGGAACAATATTGAGTTTATCCATCTCTATAGACTTGGCCTATCGGATAGGCGCATATAGAGCTACCAATCTGTTTTCAATTCGTGCTTCGGTTCGGTCTTGAACGGCAGGAAAGGAAGTACCCAAAGGCAGGTCACGAAGGCCGATAGACCCGGTCTCCCTCCGATTGTCAGCACATCATTGTGCTCTGTTTCTCTGGTAATCCTGAGGGAATTCTTCACTCTTACAGAATCAGCACCCCTTCAGCTGAAGGGGCGTGACTGAGTGCTATGTCCAATGTCCCCGGGACAGTATGTTGCCGTTTCGCCAACTCTAGATACAGAGCATCATAAAAGGACAATCCATGCTTCTTGGCTAGACCAAAAGCTACCCGAAGATCAGGCTCTTCATCAGTCTGGATAGGCAAGTCCTGAAAGGCGTCCAAACGCTCATTGATTTCGCGCATGGAAATGCGCTTACGATGTTCGGCAGATATCCGGATTTCCCAATGCCAAAGTTGGGGTACAACTGCACCACCCTCTTTGAGGTGCTCCAGGGTTACATCAGCTCGTGGATGGTTTTCATCATCAAAGAGCCAAGCTGAAGCAATAGAAGCATCAACCACCAATCCACTCACAGGTCGTGACCTTCATGATGCAGAGCGAATATCTCATCTGTGGTTAGAGCAATGGGCTCCCAACGGGAACGGCGCTGACGGAACTCTTCAACCGCCTTTGCCCGGTTGGTGTGGTCCTGAACCATAGCGGGTACAAGGTGAGCTACCGTCCTGCCGTTTTGAGTGATGGCAATGACTTCACCTTGCTCAACTACCTGAAGGAATTTAGCAAGGCGAGTCTCAACTTCGGCGGCTTGGATTTCACGCATATCTTCTGCCGTCCGTTGTATTAGCCAGTTCAAACTACCATGAACCTCAGTTCGCTGGCGATGATCAGGAATGGGAATGCTCTAGACCATGGTGGTTGCGATCTGACTGTAGGGAACAGGTTGCTTAACCCCGCAAAGTCTTAAAGGATCAATTCGTTGAATTGCTTTAGCGTGCCCATCAGTGTGTCCCAATAACTGATACCAGAGTCGGGGAAACCTATGTGGATGTAAACCTATGCATAAAGAAAACAAGATTGAACCTCCAGCCATTCAGGATGGGCATTCGCGGGGTTCCATTCGAGCTTGGTTCAGGGCACGAAGTTGAAATTGCAGGCGATTCAGACTCCTTCCTGGATGGGTTAATTCCCTTGCAAACAGGCTGAACATAGCCGAAAGGAACCGGCGTGAGAGCCAACAGGTTGGTTAAGAATACAGGGTCAGTTGGAGGTTCGATGGAATCCGGCAGACTTTTCTTGACTTAGACTTGCAGGCTTTGTATGATCAGGCTCCTTGTGAGGGGCTTTAGCTCAGTTGGGAGAGCGCCACAATGGCATTGTGGAGGTCATGGGTTCAAGTCCCATAAGCTCCATGGGTATTCGCCGGGGCAGACATTCATGTCTTGCACCCGGCTTTATTTGTGTGTCTGGACGCTTGTTGTTATCTGGACTTGCGGGGCTGTAGCTCAGTTGGGAGAGCGCCACAATCGCACTGTGGAGGCCGGGGGTTCGAGTCCCCCCAGCTCCACCACACTGTATAAAATCAAGAATCTTCACTCTTTGGACACAATCGACAAGCAACACCTAGTACTGCAACGAAGTTTTCAAGTCGGGTCTCCACGGATCCGACGGCGCCGGGCATGCGATGGGGTCGCGGCGGTGTGGGTCAGGGCCCGATAGTCCAGGCTGTCCAGGACAAGGTCTACCTCGTCGCGGGGACGAGGCAAAATCAGGGTCAGCAAGAGGCATACCTGGGGTACGGTCAGGGCCGGGACTTTTTTTGAGCCGGAGTTTCTGCCGGACCAGGAAGCAGTGGGCCCGCAGGCACAGGGTCATGTAGTGGTGCCAGCCGATCCAACTGCGTCCTTCATAGTCGCCCAGCCCCCGCCACTGCTTGCCTTCCTGGAAACAGGTTTCCATGGGCCAACGCATGCCGGTCAGCCATACCCGGGTGTCCAGAGGCAAATCGGCCGGGCCGTGACAAAGATAGGTCTTGAGTGCGTGCGTCCCCGGGTGACGACGCACGAGCACCCAGACCTCGGGGCCGGGCCAACGGCGCCGGGACGCCACCACCCGGAGGGCCGCGCAGTCGGCGCACAGGGGGCCGCGACTGCCTTCCTTAATCTGGCCGGTAGGTCCAGACGGACGCCGGCAACGGGGCCGCTACATCCCGCACGGCCTGGGAACGGGGGGCCTCAGGGGGTAGGCGCGGATGGCCCCGCGACGACGGGGAAACCTCCCGCGGGGGCCGCGTGAGCCAAACCCGGGTGGTGTGTGGAACTTCGGCCAAGTACCCCAGCCCCCGCTCCACCAGACCGTCCAGGAAAGCCGGATCCTGGCCGTACCCCTCATCACAGGTCACCCAGCGCACGGGGAGACGGCCCGCCGCCACGACCTCGGCGACCAGGGCCGCCGCCAGTTGGGGCTTGGTCTGGAAGATCGGGTCTGGCGGCACCCCGCAGCGCGGACGGCGATCCGCCCAGGCGGGATCCTCTACCCCATGTGGGGGTAGGTACAGCTGGCGGTGGATCAACGTGGCGCCCCGGTCACTGGCATAGCTCAAGAACACGCCAGCCTGACAGTTGGCTTTCTTGCCCAACTCCCCACAGTACTGCCGCGCCACCCCCACCGACTCGTGACCCTGCTTGGGGCAGTCGCGGCCATCCACCATCACCACCCCATCCGGATGTCCCAGGGTCTGCACCACTTCACACCAGTGCTGCGCCAGCAGCGCGTCGTCTGGCCAGCGTCCCTGGCCCACAAACATCTGCGCCGTGCGCACCGCATTGCGATCTGCACCCCGCAGATGCAGCACCATCCGCGCCACTGATTTCCGGTGTTCGTCCGACAGGAGGCCGGCCAGGTAACACTGCGACTGTTCCCTTTGTTCCCGCCGTGGGAACACAGGCGCATAGATCGCGTGATAATCCGCCAGGTCCTGACGCAACACCGCGACATCAGCCGCCGTCAGGGCCCGCGCGGGCACCGTCTCGATCATACGGGGCATGAGGTCCTCCTGTCTGCCACCCTACCCTCAAAGGATAGCCGATTGGAAACTTCGTTGTAGTACTAGGTGCTCGTTGACAGTTGATTTGGATAACAAGTCGGATAAAGGTAGAGCGAATGCTGTGACACCCCCCTACAGGAAGTGGTCGGAACGGCGTGGTTGTACTCATGGAACCAGGTCGAGGGGTCACATGAGTCTCCTGTCGAAGGGTGTGGCGGTGTAAGAAATCCATGACCTGCACAGGATTGCCCCGCTTCGCAAGGGGTCTCTGCGTTGGGTAGGGTCAGGGCCGCGAGCAAGAGATACATCCTCAGCGGTCATGCGGCGGCCGCCCGGCCCTGTCAACGGTGAAGGCCGAACCCACTGCGGTGGAAGCCCGTCGGCCTGCCTATGAACCTGAAGAAGTTCTCATCATTCCCATCACCATCGACGAGGTAACGCGCAGCCTTGTGTGCCGGAATGATCCAGGGATAGTTCGACCCGTCTTGGCCTTCAGGGGTCCCGCTGACTACCAGGTGGCGTAACTCGCCCAAGTCCATAGGTTCGTCCAGCTCGTAGGAATTCTCTTCTCCAGTGTATCTAGTTTCGCCGAACTTCCTCCATTCCGGGTCCTTCTGCATCGCGATTGCCCTGTCGCCCGTGACCCGCGCCACCAGTTCCCTTAAGATATTTTCGTGTAGCCCGTCGATGAACGCATGAGTGAACCAGCCCTGATCATGCATATGGACCGCATCGGCAAACAGATTCAGCAGGTGGCCGATTGGCGTCATGGAGAAGTCGAGCGGCGCATAGCCCCGGTCTTCTGGGTAGAGCTGCTCCCATCGGGCCGCGTGGCTCTCGTCATTGAGTCTCCATACGAAGGGGCCGTCGAACAGCGACTCCGCCTCGATCTTGCCCCACATAGTGACGAACCCCCGGACGAGGTCCCATGAGTTCCTTGACCGACCAGGCAAGATGAAGCATTTCACCTTGTTCTCAATGAGCGCCTGCATCTCGTGGCGGCGCCTTGTGATAGCGCCGTCTTGAGTAATGACCGCCCAGCCGTTCTTTCCGGCCTCAGCCATCCACTCGGTGTCCGGCGTTCCCTCCGGCATGGTGTCGGCGATGCAGAAACCCATTTCCCGCAGGGTGTTGGATACCGCTATCGCGCACTCGTCGAAATACAGGCGCGTCATGTGCTCCACCACCTGCTGGCCGTCCTGAGCGTTGCCGGTCCTGTATGCCTCTCCAGGGCCAACCGCGTTCCCGCAATTCCGGCAAGGCGGCAGGCCTGCTATTGCCGCCCGCGTCCCGCCGCTGAGGTACTCCCTCGTGTTGTCCATACGTGCCTCCTGGTCAGTCGTCACGGTCACGCTCGATCTGGTCGAACACCACCACCGCCTGCCACGCCTCCAGTTCGGGGCTGGCAAATTTCATTGCCGCCAGGTTGTACTGTGGCCCTACTGTGTCGCGCCTTTTGCATAGCTAAGCCTTCTTGCCCACTAGCTCGTGTCATTTATGACTCTTGCTACACCCTATTCTCAGACGAAGCCCCCTAGCATGATTATTGCTCGCAAAGTGGCCTTCCCCCAACCGTGGCCTATAGCAAGGTCAGATGGTCACCCCACTCCTTTGCTCGGTAGCCGGTCAACGATGTCATTCGCCTTTGCCTCCTGGCCTTCATTAAGGCGACAACAGTGCCGTGGAAGTGGACGTGATTTGAACATTCCCACGAGTTGGGGAGTAGTAGCCATCTCGATAGTCGAACCACTGCCGGTTGTGTTCTATACGCTTGTCGTCGATGATCTTCCTGATCCTGGCTTTGTCTTCCTCTGCCATCCTCGCTCCAAAGGCGATCCCCTTCAGCGCCGTGAAATCGTAGGTCAGGGTCCGTGCCTGCATGCCCAGAGGTTCGTTGCCATTTCGGTCCAGCACCAGACGATATTCCTGCTCGTACTCCCAATCGGTGGTTTTGAATGTTACGTCCCGGCGAGAAGGGTCCAGGCTTTGTCCGGCGAAGAATTCAACCTCGCTTGGCCGGTCTCCGTATCGAACCCTGTACAATCGCATCCTCTTGAATGTTGGCTCATCAGCGCCGCCGCCTCCGTCGGTACCGGTCTTCCTTAGAAGCAGGCCGGGTTCGCCGGCGTTATCGTCTATTTCAAATATCAGGCAGGCACCCTTATGGCCGTCTCCGTAGTGTGCCCACATGGATGAGTTGTTGATATTCGGGGGGTTATGGTACGGGACTAAGCAGCAAACCCCCGGGAAATCCCCTGGGCTATCTGCGCTGAGTGAGCGAGCGAATGCCTCATACGGACCAGGAAAAACCTTAGGCGCGGGCGAGGTCAAGCTGGAACATTTGCCTCAGTCGCGAAACGTTCCATTGGACCACGCGGTGTGTCTTGGGGTGACCCCGTGATTGATTGGATGGTGTTGGGATCGCTTTTCTTTTCCGCGATCTTTAACCTGATGCTAATCGTAGGAATGCATAGGCAGCTATGAGGCGTGTAATTTCCGGCAAAGATGATACCTTCTTGTCAGAGATGCTATCGTATCGCAACGCCCTAGCCCATGGATTTAACGCGGGAGAAATTGCCCCAGGGCTTGTTGGGGACCTCATCCAGGCCGCGAAGATCCTCCGCCAAGAAGTGATTTCGCCTAGCCCGAGTGAAGACTCTGCTGAGAGCGCCAACCCTGGTCTCTTCGCCTCGATAATCGGTCGGAACCTACAATTGGACTGAGAGTGAATTGGTCCAGCTAAAGACATAGCGGATCCCCAGGGTTAGGCAGCCCTAGCGAGGAGTTTGCTGACCTCATCGCAAAGCCCTTGGTGAACATTCGCCAACAAAGTCAGCCTCTGGTCCTTCTGGGTATTCAAGCCCCTAAAAGTTTTATCGGTGCTTATACCGAAATATCTTCGGTGGACGGGGCTCAGGTAGTCGTCAACATAATTCACAAATTCAGCTGCTGACTGCCAGCCATTGTCCCTGACTATCGATTCAACAACCCTCCGCGTATTTTCACTAAATCCGGAGAAAAAAGAGCCGATCTTGTGAACAGGGATTATGTTCATTTCCTCTATCCAAGCCAGCGATTTAAACAAGAGCTCGATGGCATAACCTGCCATTATGTACGCTATGTTTAGGTGGTGGCTGTCGCCTTTCTCAGACGTTTCCAAAGCAAGGGCCATCCACACTCTGGCTTGTTGTACCCAAGCTTCTATCAGCACATGGTCGCCACCTATAAAAGCTTGGTCCCCGGGATCAGATTCCCGAGGGAGCTCAGGACGCACGAATATATGGCTACCTTTCCAGTGAGATACGAAATCCTCTTTATCCTTGGATACGGACTCCCCTGCTGGAATGTAGAGAAACAGCCTTTCGCCCCCCTTGTCTGTCACAACCAAGTCGCGACTGCCTATTGCGTTTATTCTTTGTGTGATAAGACCTATCTGCTCTCTGCCTCGTGAAGTAATTGCAAACACGTGCCAACCAAGAATGCCGTCTTCGAGACGCTCCTCAAATATCACGTTCAACACCAGCAAGGAGAAACGCGATTTGTGGAGTTCGTCACCGTGGTAGATGACCTCTTTACCGACAACAGTTGTATCCATGTATTTTTCCTTCCTCGGTGCAGATTGATGACGATCATTCATCAGTTAGGGCGCGTTGACAAAGTTGGCCTGGTCTATTTCCGCAGCAGGAAAGTCACAAAGCCAAGTACGACAAGCGGAAAAGAAAGGTGCAATAAGGCTCCCAGCACATGCACCAGGTAATGTGCCACTTCCACGGAATACGCCTAATGTGGAATTGAGAGTTGACTATAACAGGGGAAACCCGCCAGAATGCAAGCGAATCAAAACCACATTCTGAGGTTTCCCCATGGCCCGGAGTATATCATTCGAGGATCTGGCGACGGTGGTGTTTGTGTGGGTGGATGACTGGTATCAGGCCTACGGTGTCCAGAGGATACGAGGCCAAGTCGGGGCCAAGCCAGCCTTCAGTGACAGTGAAGTGATCACCCTCCTCCTGTTGATGGATTTCCTGCCGTTTCCAGGCGAGACCCAATTTCTGGCGTTCCTGCGGGCCAATTTTCTGCCCCTCTTTCCCCGCTTGCTCAGCCAGAGCCAGTTCCACCGCCGGGCGCAGAGGTTGACCCCCTTGGTGGAAGCACGGCGGCAACACTGGGTCTACCCGTTGGGCGCGACGCAGGCCGGTCTCTATTTGTTGGACACCAAACCTCTGCCCCTCCTCGGCTACAAGCGCCGCAAAGATCGCAGTGATTTTGCCGCCACGGCTGATTATGGGGTGTGTGTCAGTCGGCATATGAAGTACTTTGGGTACAAGCTCGTCATGCTGTGTACACGAGAGGGGACGCCCGTCACCTACGATCTGGTAGCGGCTTCTACAGATGAGCGGGTCGCCGCGGACCAAGTGCTGGACCGTCTCTGGCAGGCCCAAGTCATCGGGGACAAGGGCTTCATTGGTGAGGACTGGCAGCGACTGTATCGGGAAACTCGCGGCTTGCAATTCCTCACACCCTATCGGGTGAACCAGCGGCAGACCCGGCCGCCCGGCTTCAACGCGTGGCTCAACGGCGTGCGCGCACGAATTGAGAGTGCCTTCCACGAAGTGCAGAACACAGGGCGTCATTTGGAACAACTGCTGTGCAAGACCGTGCGGGGCTTGGTGACCCATGTCACGGCCAAGATGACCAGCCACACGCTCAAACTCCTCCTGCGCCGGGAGACTGGCATTGATGTCCAGACTTTCACCGTCGCCATTTAATTCCACATTAGGCGTGGAATATGAGAATGTCGCTGAAAAATTCGGCGGTCATTGTATCACATGATGTGGTTCCCACGCGCCACAATGTGTTGTCGGTGGTGCAACGAAACTTGCAAATCCCGTATCGGTGGAGTCGGGGTATCCTGAGATTTCATGGTGTGCATCAGGCACTTGCACTGGTAATACAGGCGCCACCAACTCCCTATGTCCGCAATGGCCAAGAGCAAGGTCAGACCCAGACTGTAAAACAACATGGCTTGCGGTTCTGTCCGTAAAGGAACTTGGCTTATGAATCTGAGTCCTTCGTGTACGAGAAAAGCGATAGACCACATCAGACTAAAGGCAAACCAAACCGACAACCTGTGGGATTCCGACCTGGTTTCTTCCGTTTCTTCGTCTGGCCCATCTTGGTCTAGGGATAGACTTGATGTCTCTTCAAATTCACGCACTATTGATTGTGTCAGGTCCTTCTGCCAGTTCAATATGGCTGTATAAATACCGATACTGCTCCAAAAACCTATGACCACAGATAGTGCAATAGCAACACCCCAGGCGACACCCAAATCCCGCGTAACTTCTTCGCGGGTGATTGCGGCCACAGGACCGGCCCCTATACCCATCAACACAGCTATCAACAGGACAAGTTTACTTTGGGTCAAGGGTGTGTAGATGAGATCTTTGCCTATTCTTCTCATGATATGACTCCCTCAGTTTTCCCTAACGGCATTATATTGATCCTTGATGATAATAACGAGTTGGCCACAAGCGCTGACGAGACCGCCTGAGATTACAATTAATGCCACCGCATCTTGCACAAAATCGTACACTAGACTGCGGGTATCCAATGTGATATGGCCTAACCAGGTGAGACCCCAGTGAGCCAAATAGGTGAAAGCCACCAACAAGACAGAATTGGCTAGGCGATAAAGATTATAGAGGAAATTGATCCCGGCTTTTTTCCATGCAGGGCGAGTGCGACAATTCATGTTCAAAGTCAGAACTCCTTTCCTTAAAAACCGGTAAAGTATCCCTCAAAGACACAGGCAAAGAGATAGGTGTCCCGGTGCCGATTGTCGTTGACTTCCTGATTCAGTTTACAGGCATACAGGGAGGAACGGGCCCTGTCCAGTCCAATCTCGGTATGAATGACGGATACCCGATGGGGTATGCCCTGCATGTAGTCGGTAATTTCATAAATGTCATGACTGGCAAAGATTACATCCCAGTTGTACCAAGAGTCTTCATCAATCATGACACGCAGATCCAGAGGCGCAATGTCAAAGGAAGACTGCACAAAAACCCGCCGATAGTCCCATTCATCCTTGGCATCTACATAAACCCATAGATTGGCTACATTGTCCGGTACCGCCGTAGGGGCCACAATGGCAGGTGGCTCAGGTGTAGTTGCTGTCACGGGCACAGCGACCAAATCGCCATAGACCAAATCCGCAAAGATCTATAGCCCATTGTCCAGCTCCAGCCATTGGGAGTCAGAGGTGCGGGCCTGTACCTGCAGGGGATCATCCACTTTGACCCCGCCGCCAATGGCATAGTTTGTCCCCGGCCCCCACCGCAGATTGGCGTTGACCAGTGCATAGTACGAAGGAGCAGGCCATAGCGTAGGCATAGACGAAGGGGTAAAGGTCGCGGTAGGGGGCGGTGGGTTGGTAGGGGTCCAGGTCGGAACCGCGTGTGTCGTAAGGGTAGAGGTGGCGGTCGCCAGAGCTACCACAGGAGACTCAGGAGGATCTTCCTCTACCACGTCTCGCAGCAGGAGAACCGCCAGGATCACAATCAAAACAGGGATTCCCAACCAGTAAGAGCGAGCTATGGAAGCCCCCTTGTGGCACAATCGAAGTCCCGCAGGGGCAGAGGCAGGGGCCGCCGGAGCCGGAACAGCAACAGCAGGAACCGGCCGGCCCGCCGACGCCGGGACAGCTCGAGCCCTACAACGTCCAGGTCACGCCCGGCGACGGCACGCTCACGTGGAACATCGCGCCCCGCGACGGGTTCGAGGACGACGAGATACACCACTCCCTGCGCTGGAGCCAGGTGTCGGGCGTCTGGGCCAACCCCCAGGACCCCAACACGGGCAGCAAGAACGACGGCCTCAGCGTGGAGGGCGGCATAGCCACCTACACCATCACCGGCCTGGAGAACGGCCTGGCGACGGGCGTGTTCGTGCGCTCCTTCACCGGCGGCGACTACACCGAGGGCAGCGCCGAATCCAGCCAGTGGGTCCGGCTCAAGGGCGAGAACACCACCCCGAAGGCCGCCCAGCAGCAGCAGGCGGCGGCAAAGACCTACTCGGTCAGCGCGACGGCCAGCGCAACCGAGGGCGGGAACGCCACGCTGACCATCACCCTGAGCGAGGCCGCCCCGGCCGACGGCGTGGCATTCACGGTGACGGCAGGCTACTCCGGCAGCTCCACCGCGACGGCGGAGGACGTGGGCAGCATCACCTCCCCGGTGACCGTCGCCGAGGGCAACAGCGCCCTGGACATCAGCATACCCACAGCCCAGGACGCCGTGGACGAGGACGACGAGACCTTCACCGTCACCACTGCCACTGCCGCCTCCGGCTGGGAGAAGGAGGGCGACGGGAAGGACACCGCCACCGTAACCATCACCGACGACGACACCGCCGGGGTGACGGTGAACCCCACCGCGCTGAACGTCAGCGAGGACGGCAGCGGCACCTACACCGTGGTCCTGGACTCCAAGCCCACGGCGGACGTGACCGTCACGCCCAGCGTATCCCTGGCTTCGTACACCTTCACGGCGACCAACTGGAACACGGCGCAGACCTTCACCGTGGCCGGCGTGGCCGACGATGACATCAATAACGAGAGCGTGGGCGTCAGCCACCGGGTGACCGGCGCGGACCCGAAGTACGCCGCGGCCCTGGCCTCGTCGGTGCGCGTGTCGGTAACGGACACGACCACGGACAACCAGCAGAGGACGGAGGAACCGGAACCGCCCGCGCCGGGACAGATCGAGCCGTACAACGTGCAGGTGACGCCGGGGGACGGCACGCTGACCGTCGCCTGGACGGTATCCCCTCGGGAGGGGGTGTCCGACGACAGCATCAGCGTGGCGGGCGGCGTCAACTCCTATACCATCACGGGCCTTCAGAACGGCGTGGCGACGGGTGTGTTCGTGCGCTCCTTCACCGGCGGCGACTACAACGAGGGCAGCCCCCACTCCAGCGAGTGGGTGCGGGTCAAGGGCGAGAACACCACGCCGAAGGCCGCTGAGTAGCCCGGGGCATCGGATACGTTCGGGCGGGCGTCCGGTGGTGATGTTGGACGCCCGCCTTTGGTTGCGCTAGACTTGGGGATGTGGCTTGGCTGCTTCTTACAGCGCAACTTCCCAACGAAAAGTTCGCAGTACAGCCCCTTTAGGCCCACCAAAGTTGACGATAGACAGTACCAGCCCGTGAAGGGCTACTCTTCGGTGATCCTTCCTGGAATTGGGCTGTCCTTGGGCATGGGGACGCTGTAGCGGACGACGTAATTACTGTCGCGGTTGGTGTCTTCGGTGGTGGGGATGGGGCATCCCACGATAAATGCGAATAGAGGAGGCTCTGACTCATGCCAAAGATAGACGAGAGCATCACGTTGCAGCCCAGAGTTCTGAGATGGGCGCGGGAGCGGGCCGGCCTGGAACGTGAGCAACTCGCGGCTAACCTCAAGCTCCAAACCCAGGACATAGCGGAATGGGAGCACTCAGGCAGGATCACCTTCAATGAGGTGGATGACCTGGCTAAGCATACATATACCCCCGTTGGCTACCTATATTTATCGGAACCTCCCGATGACAGTTTGCCCATTGCTGACTTTCGCACTCGCACTGGTGACTCGCCCCAGCGGCCTAGCCCGAACCTACTGGATACTGTCTACCAGATGCAGCTCCGCCAAGCTTGGATGAGAGGGGAGATGATACGCCAGGAAGAGCCACCCCTGGAATTCGTGGGGGCATTCAGTTTGGACTCATCTCCGTCGCAAGTTGCCGCTGCAATGAGCGATGCGTTGCAACTCAGCGGAGGTTGGGCGGCAGTGAAAGGAAGCTGGACCAATGCATTGCGAACCCTTCGGGACCACATAGAGTCCGCTGGCGTGCTAGTTGTCTTCAACGGAGTCGTGGGGAACAACACTCGCCGTAAGTTGGATGTAGAAGAATTCCAAGGATTCGCGTTGGTCGATGAGTACGCACCCCTCATTTTTGTCAACAACACCGACTACAAGACTGCCCAGATATTCACTTTGGCCCATGAACTATCTCACATCTTTGTGGGTGAGTCTGGTCTGTCCAAACTACAGGACCTAAATCCTACAGACCATACGGTTGAGGAAATCTGCAACAAGATCGCAGCTGAATTCCTCGTGCCGATTGAAGATTTACACAAGCGATGGAACGCAGCCAGTGAATCGAGTGATCCTTACCATGATCTTGCCAAACATTTCAAGGTTAGTACGGTAGTAGCGGCCCGTCGAGCCCTTGATTCCAATCTCATTACACGAGAAGCATTCTTCGAATACTACCATGAGAACAGGGCGAAGGATTGGGGAGGTACTCAACAGAGTGACCAGGGCAGGGGTGGAAACTTTCGGAACAATCAATTCTGGCGCGTAGGCGCTCGTTTCGGCAGCGCTGTAAGTCGCGCGGTTATGGAAGGCCGAGTGTCCTATACGGATGCATATCGTCTTACCGGTCTAAAGGGCGACACCTTCTCAAACATGCCTGAGAAGATGGGATTTTCATTGTGACCACTACCTCATCCCCACAGCTCAGCTTCTCAACGAGATATTCGCTAGATGCTAATATTCTTCATTGCCGCTTGGCGCGATCACTACCCAATAGACCTTTATCCAGGATTCTGGGAATGCCTTCAACGCTTTGGGCAAGCGAAGATGCTTCTTAGCGTGGATAAGGTTCGGGATGAGATCAACAGTCCAAATGAACTCGTCGCTTGACTCAAACGGCACTGGCGCGATTCCTTTGCTTTAACAACAGAGCCACATACGGCGAACGTTTTCTCTCAGATGCAAATGTGGGTCCAGACCAATGACCAGTTTTTGCCTGGGGCAAAGCATGAGTTTGCTAGCGTGGCAGATGGCTGGTTGGCTGCGTACGCGAAGGTCCATAGGACCGTCCTCGTCACTAACGAAGTATCTGACTCAAACGTTAGGAGGCGGGTACCTCTCCCCAACTTGTGCAAGCAGTTTGATATTGCTTACTGCAATACGATCGATACGCTACGTGGGCTGGGTGTTACCTTCAACTTGAGGACGCCCTAATGACCATCATTACTGAGGCCCATGTTGAGCAGGCCGCCCTTGATTGGCTACGCGTCCTTGGCGGGCAAGTGGTGCACGGATGGGGTTGTCCGAGGAGGACTTAGCCTTCTATGACGCGCTGGAGACCAACGACAGCGCAGTGCAGGTACTGGGCGACGATACACTCCGTGACCTTGCCCGGCAACTCGTTGAAACGGTCCGGAACAGCATTACCATTGACTGGACGCTGTGCGAGTGTGTACGCGCCAACCTCCGTCGGTTGGTTCGCCGCATTCTCCGCAAGTACGGCTACCCACCCGACAATCAGGAGAAAGCAACGCAAACGGTGCTGGAACAGGCGGAGTCCTGTCGGAAGGCTGGGCGACGGCTTGAAGCTACCAGGCAGCATCTTCTCGTCAGAAGAGGCAAAGATATCTCCGATATAGGCAGGAGGAAGTTCAATCCGGTGCTCGATGCTGGTCAGTCTTGAGGCCATAATTCACTGCCCGGGCCGCGCGAAGGCAACCAGCGCCGCATCCGGGCCACCGCCCGTGGCGATGACGACGTACTGCCGTCCCGACCGTGTCTGGTAGGTCATCGGGGTCGAATGGGTGGGAAATGGTGTCGCACCACGCCAGAGTTCGGTACCCGTTGCCTTGTCGAACGCATACAGGTACGATGTGCCGCCGCCGAGGAATACCAGGCCGCCCCTGGTCACCAGCGGTCCGGAGTTGCCGAGCGTACCCAGCCGCTCCGGCAAGTCGACGCCGCGAAGCAACGGATGCCTGCGGATCTCGTCGCTCCCTTCCCCGAATGGCACCTTCCAGGCGATCTCCCCCGCATTGAGGTCGATCGCCACCAAGTGCGCATAGGGCGGCTTGGTGAGTGGGATCGGGCCGAGCTCGCTCTCCGGCACCTGTGCAGCACCCGGTCCGCCAGCCTCCCGGAACATGACGAGCGTCGCGCCATACGGGCAGTTGTTGCTGTACTCAACGTCGATACGCGGGTCGCCGCCAGAATTTGCGCAGAGTTGGTTGGTGTCTACGTCCTCCGACGTACGCACGTACAGGAGACCTGTCGCCGGGTCGAACGCCGCCCCACCCCAGTTTGCGCCGCCGCTGGCACCCGGACGCTGGAGCGTCCCCTGAAGACTCGGCGGCGTGAAGAGTGGGCCCAGCCGAAACTGCTCCATCTGTGCCACCGCTAGCGCATGTATCTCTGGAGTCAGATCGTTCGCGTCGTCAAGCGATACGCCCTGCCTGGCGAACGGCGGCGGCTTCGTCGGAAACGGCTGAGTCGGATACAATACCTCGCCCGGGACGTCTGTCACAGTGTCCACTGCGCGCTCCTCTATCGGCCATACCGGCTCGCCTGTCACCCGGTCGAATACGTATGTGAAGCCATGCTTCGAGACCTGCGCCACCGCGTCGATTTCACGCCCGTCCACCGTGATAGTCACCAGGTTCGGTGCCGCGGAGAGGTCGTAGTCCCACACGCCGTGGTGCACTGCCTGGAAGTGCCACCGCCGCTCGCCCGTGCGCGCATCGAGGCACACCAACGACTCGGCAAACAGGTTCGCTCCCTTTCGGCGCCCGCCCCAGTAGTCGCTGCTCGGCGTGCTGGTTGGCACGTAAAGGAGGCCCCGCTTGACATCGAGCGACATCAGTCCCCACACGTTGGCGTGGCCGGTATAGCGCCAGGACTCATCCTCCCACGTGTCTGCCCCAAAGTCGTCGCTCGATTGCGGAATGGTGAAGAACACCCAGCGCCGCTCGCCCGTGCGGGTGTCAAAGGCCTGAACCGTACCGGGAGGGTCGAACTTACGTTGCACCCCGTCGGGCACACGGCTCCCGACGATAACCAGGTCTTCGAACACTACCGGAGGCGAGGTCTGGTCAAACTCGTAGCGGCTGACCGCGCGGCCATGTCCCTCAGTCAGCAGGACACTCCCGTCTTCGCCGAAGTTTGCGTCCAGGTTACCGTTCACGGCGTCGATCGCATACAGTCGATCGCGGCTGTTGAGGAAGATGCGTGTGTCTTCCCCGTCGCTCCAGTAGGCGACGCCCCGGTGTTTGAAGCCAGTCGGCCCTGCGCCGATCGGTCCGCCCTCGTAGGCTCTCGGATCGAACGTCCAGAGTTCCGCCCCCGTCTCGGCGTCAAGGGCTGCCACCCGCGTGTACATCGTGGAGAGGTAGAGGATGCCGTTGACCATGATGGGGGTGGCCTGGAAGGGACCCGGCCTCGTGGCGTACTCCTCGAGGGGTGCCTCGTTCGGATCCCATTTCCAGACGATCTCCAGTTCGCTGACATTGGCGGCCGTGATCTCCTCGGCCACCGAGTACTTGGTATGTGCCTGGTCAGAGCCGACGAATGGCCAGCCGTGTGTGGCACCCGGCTCCTGTACACACGCGACTGCGGTGGTTACCAGCGCAGCTATAGCCAAAAGGACAAAAACGTATTTCATGGATTGGCCCCAATTGGAAATGACCGGCCGCGAGCAAGTCATACGGGCTTCCCGTAATCGGTCAACTGCGAACCCTTGGCGCAGATTCGCAACCGTCCAGCAAAACGCTAAGCGGGGTATTGAGTTGGATTCAGGCAACCCAACCTGCGCCACGAAGTTGGCCGCCACAGCGGGGGCGGACCCTCGGAACAGGGCAAACGCAAGATTAAAGTCATATTACCCAATGGTAACATTGCCATATCTATATGTAGCACAAAGTAGTTATAAGTTAAGTCATTAGCCTTCACTTTGTGAACACAGCAAAGAATTTTATTCGTCAAGAACAGAAGGAGATAGCAATCTTGCGTTTGCCCTGCCCCCCGGAAGACATCCAGGGCGATTGCATGCTAATTTAGGGGTGACTCCGGATATCGTCGAATCGTCTTACCGGAATCCATACGCAGAGAGGCTTCCTCATGGACGATATCACGGCTACGCCTCTGGTTACTTGCTTGTCTCATTTGGAAGACCCACGCCGCGATCAGGCCAAACAACACTCTTTATTGGAAATTTCGGTTCTGTCCGTACTCGCGACGATCTGTGATGCCGACAACATGGTCGCTATAGCCGATTTGGGCCAAGCTAATCTTCCTTGGCTCCGCTCCTTTCTGGCCCTGCCGCACAGGATTCCCTCTCATGACGATGGAATAGCGCTAGAAAGCTGCGTCTCTCTGTCTTGAAGGATCAAAAAGATTGGGCCACGGGTCTTGGTGGAATCACACGCTGCCGGGTCACATCTGAAAGATGGCACTGTCTACTGTTCAGTACAGACTTACAGAGTCCTCAGCCATCATTCGAAGATGGTTCTATCTATCGTCAAAACAGGTCCATCGACCTGAACAAAATGGAGAACCTTCACGCTGAGGTTCCGGCTGGTGGTGTGGTCCCTTCTCTCCCATAAAGTGGTAGCTCCTCCCCAGCACTCAGTTTACCTCTATGGCAATCTCTCGGCAGATGAAGCCCGAACCGCCAGATGTTAATCCACCGATCAACATACGGGCCGCCTCCGCCTGCTCAGCATCGTCGACGACGAAGTAGCACACGAGCACGTTAGTGTCGACCGCAATCATCTTACAGTTGTCCCATCTGCGATGGCGCGGTCCATGTCGTCCAAGCTCACGGCAGGGCCGTTATACTTCAGGCTCTGGAACAGACAGCTGGTGGATCGTACCGGCAGAATCAGCACTCTCTCTTCCAGGATGAAGTAGCGGACCTTGTCGCCTACCTTGACCTCCGGTGAGTCCCTGATGGCCTTGGGTAGCGTGGTCTGGCCCTTGGTGGTTATGCGATTCGAGTGGGTGTTGGAGGAGGCGCGAAGCTGCCGTTATTCTACAACGCGACGCTGAGGGCTGTCCCAGACATCCAGGGCTGAGAGAATTGGCTCCTACCACCTAGATCCGCTCGAAGTAACGTGTACGCTCCCAGTCAGTTACGGCATTCTGGTATGCTTCTGCCTCGGTGGTGAAGAAGTGCGCGTAGTGAGCGACAACGTCCTCACCGAATGCTGAAGGCGCCAGATCGCTGCTCTCAAAACTCTTGACTGCTTCCTCAAGACTGCTGGGCAGCATCTTCTCGTCAGAAGCTGTATAGACGTCTCCGATGTAGGCAGGAGGAGGTTCAATCTGGTGCTCGATGCCGGTCAGTCCGGAGGCAATAACCGCTGAGTATGCCAGGTAGGGATTAACATCGGCTCCGGGAATGCGACATTCGATCCGTAGACTCGGTCCAGAGCCCACCACACGGAAACCCGCGGTTCGGTTGTCAGGCGACCACGCCATTGCCGTTGGGGCCCAGCTCCCAGCCTGGAATCGCTTGTACGAGTTCACCGTTGGAGCGTAGCACACCATCAGGTCCGGCACGTGGCACATCCACCCGCCAAGGAACCAGCGGAACACGTCGGAGCACGCGATGCCAGAGAAGTCTCCGCTGCCAGGGAAGGCACTGACTCCGTCCCTGGTTGTCCACAGGCTCACGTGGAGGTGGGAACTTGAACCAGCCTGGGTCGCATCTGGCTTGGCCATGAAGGTGGCGCTGCATCCGAGTTGGTCTGATATCTCCTTCACCGCCTGTTTCAGCACGAGATGGCGGTCCGCCATTTCCAGGATTGGGGCATAGCCGATGTTCAGTTCGTGCTGGCCCCTGCCAAACTCGCCCTTGGTCGACTCGACGGGGACGCCGGATGCAGCGAGATGCCGGCGATACGCGCCGTTGAGGTCTTCAGTCCTCGATCCTTGTAGCAGGTGGTAATCTTCCCGGTACCATCCGGCAGCGGCCAACTCCTGATACCCGTTTCGGGCCGCGTCCATGTAGGAAGTCCGATACTGGTAATACTCCAGTTCCGAACCCGCCATCGCTTCAAATCCCAGGGAGCGCAGCCGTTCAAGTTGCTTGCGCAGGATCGAACGGGGCGCTACAGTTACCGGCTCATGCCCGGGTTCCAGTTGCGCGTCGCAGATCACCAGGGCAGTCCGATCGAGCCAAGACAGCTTGCGAAGCGTGCCGAGATCCGGCACCAGATGAACGTCCCCGTAGCCAAGGTCCCAGTTGGAGAATTCGTACCCCGTTACTGGCTCCATCTCCATGTCCACGGTAAAGAGGTAGTCGCAGACATGGGTACCTCCCGCCACATCGGTCAGGAAGAATGAGGCATCGAGGCGCTTCCCCATCAGCCTTCCGTACAGGTCTGGAAACCCAAGAATGACGGTGTCTATTGCGCCGTCATCGATGGCTGAACGCAACTCATCGACGCTCAGCATTCCTGGGAGTGTCTTTGGCTCTGGTCGCACGTTGTCTGCCTCCGGTAAAACTGGACTCCGCAAGGACGGCGAAGGAATCTGCTGACGTACGCGAGCATTGATGTCAGCGCCGGCTAATCACAACTCATCCCAGTTGTCAGGGGCAAGTCGCCAGGTGTTAACGCGAAGGTTCCACCGAGTTACGATACGACCCTTTGTTGGACCAAGGGGATCGAGGCGGCTCACACCCTTGGTGATTCTGCTGTGGCATGCTTCTATGAAGTCGTCATCAGCGAATTTCGCTTGTTCCGTCAGATATCCTAGCCGCTTAAAGACAGTGCCCCGACCGAGCCGATCACCGTACTCCAGGAGTTTCGCCTGGTCGACGTGCTCACTTTCGAAGTATGCCTGCAGGACTTCGAAAGCATGTAGCACACCACCTGCAGAGGCTGGGACATCGAGGATGTCTATAATCGTGTGATGAGGGTCTGCCACATTCACCGCTACGCGTTGACGCCAGACGCGGCACGTCCCAAACAGTGCGTGTCTGGGGACGGTTCGTATCAGGAAGTCCGTTCCCTGTAAGGTCTGTCGGGTTGGTGCGATCTTCCGTCCCACGACAACGTAGATAACATTAAATGTCTGGTCGGTCAGTCCCCAGTGCTCAACGGCGCTCCACCCGCCAATATAGCTTGGAGAGAAGAGCGTCGCCGCAACCACCCAAGGGTCTTCCCGCCACTCTGCCGGCGCGGATGCATCTATGGGCACACCTATGTACCAGCCCCTTCGCACGCGGGCGAGCCAGCCGTTATCTGCGAGCGCTGCAAGCAGGCGGCGTGTGCGAGCGACATCGATGTCGAGCACCGTTGCGGCTTGCAGTGCGTCAAACGGCCGGTGGAACGCCCGATGGAGTTTCATCAGTTGCTTCCGCCGCCGACCGGTCACGCCAGCAAACGGACCGCCCTCGTGGTATACCGGAGCCAGAGAATTTCCAGTAATATATGTCATAATGCTCTCTCAATATATCTAGTAGTATATCATAAGATGATTATTTCTGATACTAAACGATATAATCTACCTGTAATGTAATTCGAAGATTAGGTCGAAGGCATGCTGGTAGTTCCCCATGTGGTTCTCTGTCGTTGGTACGGACGCGTCCTCCTTGAGGACGATAGCACTGATGAAGTCCGGGCAATGTTGCCAACGGTGTGGGCAGCCATAAGATGGCATGCTTCATGATAGAGGGAGGACATCAAGTGGAGTCGCTGGTAGTCATATTGAGGCCGACTCAACTTACCGAGGAGTCGCGTCTATTCGAGTTTCCAACTCATCCAGAAACAATGGATCGTAGGATTTATGGACGTGGTTGTTGTTCCAAAGGCCGGAGAGGCGAACCCGCTCTCGGTGGCTGTATTGGCCGAGCCAATCTGCCGACGGGCTGTCGACTCTGGGTTTGTTATAGCCGCTCAGAAGGGCAATGGCATTGCGTTCGATCAACCCACGGCTAGAGTTGGGACCCGGAGGATCGGACACGTTCACCCAAAGGAACGGCATCTGGCCGATATACTGACTAACCAGGGCCTCGACCACTGCCTCCGCTCGGCTCACTATGGTTCTATCAACATTTAGCCTCCGCGCAGCTTCTCCCGTGCTCCTGCCAACGCCCCAAGACTCTGGTCGCGGGATATTGAATCGGTTGGCCATGGCGACACCTACAAGCAGACGAAAAACCGACCCTCTGTGGTTGCCGCGTCCGGTTTGAGCACTGCCGCGATGTTGAGAGAGGCGATTCCACAATGTACTCCGGGCGCCATTCTTCAGCCCATGGGTTCCGATGCGAACCACCCTTGGTCCAAATCCTGAGCCTGACCTGGACTCACTGTTTTCAAAGAAGAAATAGACACCACGAGGTGGCCAGTCCATCCCCGCACGGCAGCTCTGTAACAGCCTGGGACCACCGACCCGTTCCGAAAGTCGGTCGAGAAGCCGATAGAAGCGGACCGTGTCGCCCAACCGGTCAACCATGAAGCTGCTTGTTCAACCAGCTCAATTGTTTGCCGATCCCCAAGCCTTCCATCGGGATGGAGACAACCAGACCGCGACTCCGTAGAGATGGCTCCAGGAACTCACGGTAGCGTTGACCAGCTAAGAACACTACCGCCTCGACGCCATTCAAATATGGTCCCAATTGTGTAAGCACTTTACTGGCCCACTGGCGGCGGTCTGCAATTGGCATGTTATTCAGAGTGAGGTCGTAAGGGGAGATCACCTGATCTGGATGTACAAGACCGTGTTTGGCGGATAGTACGAACCAAGGATGCCCAGCACTTTCTGCATAACTGCGGGCCTTGCGAAACCAGGGAGAGGTGTACAGAAGTCTAGCGGGTGCAGGAACCGACCGTTTCTGCCCTACACAAGACAATAGATGGATGAGCATCTAACAATTATACTGCGTGGCTGAATCAAGTCAGCGGGCTTCATAACGGTGGGCATCACCGACATCAGAGATGGGAACCAAGACCTCCACTCACGAGGATCTTGCAGGGGTGAACTGGAAGTTCCTACCTCATTGGTCCAGGCAGATAACACCGTCACCTTGTGGGCCACACGGCGAAATGGAGGTGTAGGGAGCCATGAGAGGACCACGAACTGCACATTGTCTAAATTACTGAAGTGTCCGAACGGGGTGATGTGAAACGTCTGATAGTAAAGGGGGACTTCGATCGGACTCTGGGACAGGGCAGTCTCGTACATCATGCGCTTCGGAGGGCCTTCTCAGCAAACAATGTGATTCGGTACTTCGGAGCTTGCATCCCTGAGACGCAAGAAGCACCAACCACATTTCATTGAATGCAGATTGGGAGGTAAGGCCTTTAGTGTGTTCAGCAATTTCCCCAAGACGAGGAAACTGTCTGACCATTTCGGAGTCGCTGCCTTGCCTAACCTATAGATTTCAGTGGTGCTGACCTGAACCCCGCGAGAAGGGAATCACAGAGGATTTGTGGCAGAATACTGATAAAACCCTCAGAGGATGCAATGGCCGTAACCGTAGTGAGTTGGAACATCGCGAAGAGATCCAAGCCGTGGCGCCAGCTGCTGCAGATGGACGCAGACATAGCTTTGCTACAGGAGGCCTCTCCACCTCCAGACGACGTCGCTCCGTTGGTGGACATTGGTCCACAAGAGTCGTGGGACTCTCATTCGTGGAACGCTAAAGAGGCCGGATACCTATTCGACCGCTGGCCGATGGTTGTCCGCCTCTCCGATCGTGTGGACATCGAGTGGTTTCGTCAGGTTGGACCCATATCGGAGCCGACGAAGAATCAGATCGCTGTCAGCGGCATCGGCACCATTGCCGCCGCGTGCGTCACACCCCGCGATGGCGCAATTAAGCCGTTCATCGCTGTCTCTATGTACGCCCGATGGATCAAGTGGCATCCTAGGGTCAAAGCGCTAGGGGCTGTTGGACAACCGGATGTTTCGGCCCACCGCATCATCTCGGATCTCTCCGCCTTCATCGGCCTCGAGCATCGTATCCTAGCCGCCGGTGATCTCAATATCTTGCACGGCTTTGGTGATGGCGGCAACCTGCACTGGGAGGCCCGTTACCGATCCGTGTTCAAGAGGATGGAGACCATCGGGCTGGAGTTCATAGGGCCACAGGCACCCAATGGGCGGCAAGCGGAGAAGCGGCCGAAGGGCGAACCTAAGGACGCCCGCAACGTAGTCACGCATATTCCCGGTGGTAAGAAGAATCTAGAGAAAGCCAACAATATTCAGCTCGATTACGTTTTTGCGTCTGGTGGCTTTCACAAGGGCATCTCGGCGCGGGCCCTGAATAATTCAGTCGAAGAGTGGGGCGCAAGCGACCATTGTCGTCTGCTAATCAAGATCGCAAGTTGAGTAATCCCCGACGTTGACTTCCAGGGGGCCGGCTTGTTGGACGCAATGAATGCGTAGTACATAGCAGTAAGGCGTTGCTGACCATCCAGGACGATATCGGTCCGGTGGCCATCACCTCCTGCAAAGGCATAGATGGGTTGACAGGAGAGAGCCTCAAGGTTTTCGTCCTTGCCCTTCCAGAGAAGCAGGCTACCGATACAGTAGTCTCGGAAGATGGAGCGCATGAGTTCGTTAATATTCCATGGTTCCCATTCGAATTCACGCTGGAAGTTAGGGATGACGTACGTACCGGCCCTCGCGCAAATGATTGACCATGTTGACGAGGCCCACGTGGTCGGACTTCTGCGAATCCTTCATGATGACACACCTCCTTTGTTGTGCCCTACAAGAGTTACGCTCTCCCGCCGGGCTAGTCGGTGGTCGAAGGTGTAGAGTGGCGTGGCACCCCGCCGTTCGGCGGCCGCGAGAATCAGCAGATCGGAAAAACCGGGACCTCCCTGGCGATAACGATGGACTGCCGTAGCCACGTCGTCCGGATTTTCGACCACGAGGCTGTCCGAAGCTGTCAAGGCAATCAACGCCTCAGCGATCCGGGCTGTGTGAAGTGGTAGCTCCTTTCCAGTACCCAGGTCACCTCTATTGCAACCTCCCGGCAGATAAAGCCCGGATTGCCGGGTGTCAATCCGTCGATCAACGTACGGGCTGCCTCCGCCTGCTCAGCATCGTCGCCGACGAGATAGCGCAGGATTACGTTGGTGTCGACTGCGGTCATCCTTCAGTTGCCCCTTCTACGATGGCGCGATCCATGTCTTCCAGGCTCACAGCAGGGCCATCATACTTCAGGCTCCGAAATAGGCGGCTGGTACGCCGTACCGGCAGAATCAATACTCCTTCTTCCAGGATGACATAGCGGACCTTGTCACCTGCCTTAACCGCCAATGAATCCCTGACGGCCTTGGGCAGCGTGGTCTGGCCCTTGATGGTTATACTGGATTCGAACACGGGAATCGCTCCTTTACATTACAGTCCAGCCCAATTCCTTACATAACCATTGGTGCTAGTTGACAGTCAGAGCGCGAATTGTGCGATAGAAAGTCTGACGACGCCCTGTTCATCGGGCTTGAGTCCCTGCCACTGTACCAGGAGGTTGAAGGCC
>DAOUJU010000023.1:0-21615 GCA_034422235.1 Anaerolineales bacterium
TGGAAGGTACAATTCCCTGTCTGTCAGGAAGCGGTAGGCAGTCGCAATGCCTATCGCTTTCGTTTAGGATAACACGCCACCTGCCTAATCCCCGTTTGGCTTAGTCAAGTATATAAGCCCCTGAAATTTCCGTAACCCTGGCTATCGCAAATCCACGAAGCCCAAGCGTGCTGTACACCTATCTGTTGGTTCAAGCGCAGGTACTGCGGATCGGATTCGAAGGCCATGCCCTTTAGTGCTACTCGTCAGTCCCCCTATTATAACGCAGGGCACCGCTTGGAAATCCTGGCTTAGGTGGGGCACTAGGGCAATCGCATTCTGAATTGCATGGTGACGGATATGGGTAGAACGGGAACGCTCATGGCTTCTCCCAGGAAAGTCCCTCATGACCGACATCAATGCGATTCCCCTGTGTATCTTGATGGCAGACCTGGATGATCCCCGGCGCCCTCAAGCCCAACGTCATTTGCCAGGTCCTGATCGTATCCTGTCACCTCCGTCTCTCTCATAGCCAACGCCTTGCATATTGATCTTGTAGGCCTGGTGTGGACAGTCGTGGTCGTACCCGTGCTGTCCGTTGGCCAGGCGCTGCGAAGACGGGTTGGTCACTACTTGCTATATGATCGCTGTATTGAACCACCGTCCACAGGGAGCTGCTGTATGGCCAGTTCAACCCGCAGCGCCAGCGGAAGTGCCGAGCAATCGAAATTCAGAAGCGTGCAGTTCCCGGTATCAGATTTTGGTCCCATCGCGCAAGGCACGGTGGATCTGTGACCCCTTACGGTCTTTGTGGGGGCCAGTAACTCAGGCAAAACCTGTTTTGCGATCCTGCTCTACGCATTACGTGGGATAGGCCACGAACGGCCAGGGCCACACCTACCACATGACGGACACCTCCCGGCTGGCCACCAAGATTGGGCGCAAGCAGCGAGAGCAAGCCCGGAAACAGAAGGGATCCGTACGTCACCGGCGTGTGGGCGGGCAATTGCAGAGCAAGCAGAAGCGTATCCGCGCGAACGACACCCATCACATCAGCCGGGAGCTGGCGGACAGGGCCCACACCATCGTGGTGGAGGATCTCAACACTGCCGGCATGACGCAGTCGGCGGAGGGTACAGTCGCAGAACCCGGCCGTAACGTCAAGGCCAAAGCGGGACTTAACCGGGTGATCCTTGGCGACCAATTGGCATCAGTTGTATTTGCGCTTGCTCTACAAGTGCGCCCAAGTCATGCCGGTGGACCCGAAGCATACGAGTCAGACCTGCCCCCAATGCGGCTGCGTAGACCCATGGAATCAGACATCCCAAGCAGTCTTCCCCTGTGTCTCCTGTGGCCTTCGCCTGCATGCCGACTGGAATGCGGTGGCCCGCCACGGCCCGCCATGGTTGCCACAGTACACAGGGCAATCCTCTGTCTAGACCTGCCATAGCTTGACTTCTAACACAGATACTGTTCGGGTTCGGGGAAGAAGGCGGGTGTGACGACCTCGCTCGCTGGCGGTCTCACCCAAGGGGACCTGGAGGCGTTCCGGTCTGTCACACCCCATGGCAGTCGTCTGCGGCCGGTCGCGGCTGACTCCGTTCCGGCCAGGGGCTACCACCACCTTTGAATATACAAGGTATATAAGTCCCATCAGTTGGAAAGAACGGACGAAACAGCCCCACAGAGCCAAACCAGACAAGGCTCAACGGGAACTGCTCTCCGGGGCCTACGGTTCCAGCAGCAACTGCCGCCATTCGTGGGGGGACGCTTCCAGTCGATCCAGTATTTCGTCACTTGGCCATTCAGGTGGAGGAGAAGTGGACCACACTCCTATTACTATGTCTGCCGCCCCTGGCGCTTCAGCGTCCAGGAGCCGGTGCAGGAGCCGTCCCCATGTCTTGAGTTCACCCTCGTGCAAACCTTCCTGTAAACCTTGTTGCATACCTTGGCTGACGGGTATGTCTTGAACAGAGATCCAGGTATCTTGGGCCTCATTCCAGCACCGGATTTGGTCTTCCTCCCAGCGCAGGGAAACACCGAGTACTGTGCTATCCATGCCTCCGTCCGCATCAGCGACGATAGGCCGGTAGTAATTAAGGCAAAGGCAACTGCTTGCGACTGAGCCGTCCCGTATCCGGTTAACACGGCAAACCCAAGGGATCCACACCGCGGGGGCCACCGGAGTGTGGAATACACTGGCTTGCAGTGCGCCCGGCCTGTGTTCATGGTGGCAGCCGTCAGCTTCATGGCACCACCTGGGAATGTGAACTGGGACTTGCTCCCAGTCCAGGGAGCAAGCCCTACCTGATGTGAACAGCCGGATCTTCAGATCTGGCAAAAGACCAGAACATGTGCCCAAGAACCAAAGACAAGGGTAACAATTCGTACATACCAATCTAATTTTTGTTAAATTTGTACTGAATTTCTTGACAGATTCCGGTTTCAGCTGTAATATGGAACTTATTATCTATATTAACAGCAGGAATCCAAATGGAAAAGTCGAATTCAAGACGCTGGATTGTTGTGCCTGCGGCCTCCTGGCTGCTGTATGCAGGTGGCTTGGTCATCGTCCTTTTGTGCGCGGCCATCCTGCTCTACTTCAACCTGGGGAGTAAGCCCCTGCCGGACTCACCTATGGTTCTGGATCTGTCATTGCCTCTTCCAGCCGTGGAATCTGAGTCCGTGTCGGCAAGGGAGACAGCAGAGTCGGGTCCAGGCATTGACGATGCCTATCGTCGCGCCGTGCATGTCCAGATAGAAGATCTCGCGGCCAGGCAAGAGGAGCCAGCGTCTCAACCAGTTCTGGTTGCCACGCCTTCCGTCGAACAGGTCGTAAAGGAACCGGTGGAACTCGAGGTCATTACCGAAGGCGCTAATCTGAACGTGCGGTCAGCACCCGGCACCCATTCCCCCGTCATTTCGGCGGTGGCCACAGGGACTCGGCTACGGGCCCTGGCCATCAATGCTGAAGGCACTTGGATTCAGGCGCACGTTCCCCATCTCAGCGAACCCGGCTGGCTTTTTGCCGGCCTGGTGCGGGTGGTGACAGGCAGCTTGGGCAGCCTGCCGATCAGTGACGATTCCTCCCGGGAGAGACAATCCCCATGAATAGATCCCCTGCCATTTCCCGGTGGCTGTGGGGTCTGGGACTGGTGGCCGTAACCTTGGGTGTCTCTATCTGGACTGGCTTCCGTCTCTACCCTGGACATCCAGCCGCGAGACATCTGGGTTGGGGTGCGGATCCGACCGAGGGCACGGTACTCCGTGTGCATACGGCGACAGGCAGGATCGACCTGCAGTTCACGGATGAAAACAGCCTGTGGGACTGGGACTGGACTACCCCGGACTGCATCCAGGCTCTGGTGGCCTGGGTGGCTGCAGATGAAGTCCGGTCCCTGAATCTGCAGTTGGCCGATCCTGCCTCCCATCCCCTGGGACTTCCCATTCGTTCCCTTTATCCGGAAGCGCATGTCTCTCCGGGTATAGCGGGTGCCTGGTGCGAAACGAGGGGTCGGGAAGATCGACCAGACCTTCTGTGTTCCCTCGC
This sequence comes from Anaerolineales bacterium, assembly GCA_034422235.1. Lineage (GTDB taxonomy): Bacteria > Chloroflexota > Anaerolineae > Caldilineales > Caldilineaceae > Bin34. The sequence continues at coordinate 3,530 of DAOUJU010000023.1, forward strand.
CCCTCTGGACGGCGCTCATCCTGTTCATGTCTCTGTGGCCATGATGGGTGCCCTCGCCCAGGCGGGTGCCTATGCCTTTGCAGGGGAAGCATTCCTGCGCCAGGCAGAGTCAGACTGGTCCTGGGCCCAGTGGCGCCCTCTCGTGAAACCTGGAGCCAACAGTGCCCAGTGGCAAAGTGCCTGCCCTTCCCTGTTACCTCAGAGCCGGAGATTCTCATGACTCGACCTGTCCTCCCGGCTGGGCTGATACGGGTTACGGGCATTCTCTGCCTGTCAGTCGTGCTGCTGACCCTGCCTCCTACCCTGGTGATAACCGGCGCCGTGCCCATTCTGCCTGACAGAATTCAGGCCCCATTGGGGTACCGCTCAGGTACGCTATGCGCCAGTGAATGTACTTGCACTTTCTGTGATCAGCTGATTAACGGCCGCTGCTATACCAACGGCCACCTGGGTCCGGAAACCTGCACCTCAACCTGTGGCACAAAGAATTGCCAGTTCCAACCCAATGAAGGCAACTGCGGCCCCATTCTGTATCTCGGTTGCGACCATTCTCCCTGTTCCGGTGCCCCACCGGCCCCGCCCCGACCGACATCTCCGCCACCTCCCATACCCCCAGGCATGGGACCAACCCCTACGCCAGCCTGGAAACCGACAGCAGTACCCACAACTAATCCACTTCCTGCCTGCAACCTGACCTGGGTGAAAGTCCAGCCGCCCGTGATTGGTGAAGTCATCCATGACCCTCCCTTCCCCGTCCTGCAGGCCCAGGAATTCGGATCGGGACAAGATCATGGCGTGACCTTCCATCTGCCGGTGCAGGGTGGACGGGCCATTCAGTATGCCCAGCGCGCAGTAAAGGAGTGTCGGACCACCGGCTCCTATCCCGCCGACTGTCCCAACGATTGGACCACGGTCTGTGAAACCTATGTCCAGGCGGAACATCCCGATCCAGTGATTCAGGTCTCGCTGGATCTGGTTCTCAAGGGCCAAAGCCAATCCTGGATTCATTCCTCCCTGGCCTCCCGCTATACGCGGGCCCATGCCAGGCAAGCGCTCCATAGTCCTGACCAATGGACGGGTAGCACGATGGCGGCTGCGCTGGTATTTCCGGACTGGTATCCCCAGGATCCGGGAATCTACGACGGCACGGTTACGGCCCGTACCGGGGGCACACCGCTAAGCGCCCCGCAGACCGTGGCCAGGGGCCACGAGGTCATCGTGCATCTCCGTGACACCACGTTGGCCCCTTGAGTGCCATGTCTAATCTCCAGCAACTCCTGACCTATCTGCATACCCTGGCCCTGTACACGGGCAACGGATTCCTGACCCTGATGTGGGTAGCCCTGGATCATGTTTCGCTTCTCATTACCTTCGTTATGTGTACGCTCCTGGTCCATCGTCATGAAACCGCGGGTCGGGCCCGGCCCTGGCTTATGGTCATGGGACTGCTGGCTTCGGTAGCGTCAGGCGTGGCGGAGACACCCGTCCCTGTACTCATGACCGTCATGAGCGTAGGCGGAGTCCTGGCCGTGAAACTGGAACGCTTCAATCCGGAAGCACTGCGTTGGCGAGTCGCCGGCGGTCTGGCCCTGTATGGTCTGGCCAGTCTGGGCTACCTCGCTTACCGCCAGTACCTGGGAACAGTAGATGCCGCTCTATGGGCGGCCCAGATTGGGGGACAGGCCGAAGCGCGCCACACGCTGGTGCAGGGCCGGGCTTTCCTGGACACGCTGGCCACCTGGGGGCTCTGGCTCATTTTGCCTCTGGGTTACATGTCCCTGCTGGCCCAAGGCCTCCTGGTTCATCCTCCCCAGCCATCGCCTGCGGAATCCATTACCGCGGTGCGAACACGAAATCATAGGTAGCCGTGATGACCAGGGTTCAGGATCCTGTCTTTCAGATTCAGTCTCTGACCTCCTTTGGGTCTCCTGCTGCCGGCCATGCCCTGATTTTCCCGGGTGCGGGAGAAGATGGCACTACCCGCAACCGGGTGGTCATGCTCAGGGAACTGGCGTATCTGCCCCTGGAGGCCCGGGAGGATCCTGACATTCTCGGCAAGCAATGGGCGGCCGTACGCGGCCTGTACAACGGCGACGTGGACTTTATCTATATCGCGACGGGTATGTATCAGCCGGATCATATAGGTCTGGTCCAGTTCTATGGCACGGCCGCAGATCATCCAGATGTTTCTGAGTCTCTGGCCTTATGCCGGAAACGCATGCGGGCCGTGGAAGCCGTGCTGGCCAATTATGTCTTTTCCCGTTTGCAGGATCCGGGTCCGGAACGTCTCTCCGGCCTGATGCAGCGTTTGCAAAATCTCCCTTCGGTGCTGGCCCTGCTGGGACACCCGGATCCGCGCCGGGCCCGCAAGGGCCTGAGTCGGGATCACTTTATGGGAGGAGCAGATGAGGAACTGGCTTCCCAGCAGGGCGAAATCCTGATGCGGGGCCTGGCCAAACTGCGTGAGGACTTTGTGTTTCTGGTGACAGCGCAGCAGGTGGAGCGACAAATCCTTAATCAGGCCCTGGTGCGCATGAGCCGGGTGGCCAGCCAATACGCATCCCGTCAGAAAGGGGCCATTTCCACCGGTTTCTCCATGGCAATTCCGCTGGCTGCCGCCCTGACCAGCAGTATGCAGGAATCCCAAGCGATATCCGGGACGGAGTCCGAGGCCCAGACCACCAGTCAGGGCGAAGCCACCGCGGAAACCGAGGCAGCAGGACATAGTACGGCTACGGGCGAGACGGTGAGTGAGGGCCAGAGCACCACCCGCGGTGAGGCGACCGGGCTGACCCAGACGACGGGGCTGGCCAGGAGTGCCGGCCATGCCGTCACGACGAGTGAGATGTTGGGTGGATCCGAAACCCAGTCAGCCGGGACGACCCAGACGCAGGCAGAATCGGAGACCCATACCCAGAGTCAGAGCGCAGGGGAGCAAGTCGGCTCTGCCCACACCACGACCCGAAGTGAGAGTGAAGCCCAGGGCCAGATTACTGCCCGCGGCTCCAGTTGGATCGTGACGGCAGGTCAGAGTGCCACCCAGAGCGAAAGTGTAACCCGGAGCGAAAGTCAGACCCAGGCTGCTGGCTCCAGTTCCGGTCAGAGCACAGGCGTGTCCCAATCCACGGCTACGCAGCAAACATCTACCGCCGGCACCCAGACCGGCCTTGATGGCAATCTGAGTGCAGGGTTGGCCGGGGTACGCGTGGGGGCAGGGGCTTCAGGCAGTGTGACCTCTTCCCTGGCGGTAGGCGAAACCGCCACGTCGGGTGCCAGCCAGACCGAGACGGAGAGTCAGACCCACAGTCAAGCCTCTGCGACGGGCACAGCGACGGGGCGGACCACGGGACAGACTACCTCTCTGGCTCGGGCGGAAGGGGAATCCGTATCCCAGGCCCAATCCACTACTCATCAGCGGGGGGGCAGCGAGGCGGAGACCGCATCCCGCGCCGTGTCCCGCCAGGAGAGTGAAGCCCAGTCCCGGGGCACCAGCTTCGCCCTGGCGGCTAGCGAAGCCCGGAGCCAGGGCCAAACCTGGCAAACCGGGAAAGCCGAGACCCATTCCCAGACCCTCACACAGTCCGCAGCCCAGTCGCACTCCACATCCCAGTCCCAAGCTGAGACCACCTCCTCCGGTCGGGCTACCTCATGGCAGCGGAGCGAAAGCCAGTCTCGAGCCCTGCAACAGCAGTGGTCCACCCAGCAGTCTTTGCAATCTGGACACAGTGCCGGCTGGATGACGGGTTTGGGCCGTGGTTTTACCGGAGGCTTTTCCAGTGGCCTTATACCCGGCCTGCATCTGGGCAGATCCTGGCAAATGGAAGATGACACAGCCATGCGCCTGACTGCCATTACCCGCGGTCTGGTCAGTCTGCTGGACAGGGCCAGCCTGGAGGGCGGTTTCCTGACATCGGCCTTGCTGTTTGTAGGCCATGAGGGATATCAGGCGGCCGCCTCCCTCATCCCCCAGGCGTTTCACGGTCCCGATGTGCCTACACCCGTGTTGGCGGTCCAGGGCGATGAGACCTTGCGGTCCCAGGCCCTGCTCTTTCAGCCATCTCTCATTCCGGATCCCAATCCCTTCGACATCGACATTCTCTGGACCCGCTGGAGTACCCTCCTGACCCCAGGCATGCTGGCGGCGTACACAGCGCCCAATCTCTTCGAAGAGGGTGTGGCTCTGACTTTCCAGGAAAAGATGCCACCTCTAGCCTTCTACCCGGAACTGGCAGGGGAAACCGTCTGTGGCCACCAGATCAGTCCGGAGACAGGAGACCTGACGGCGGTCCCGCTGCGCCTGTCCCGCCCCCGTCATTTCCATACGGTCTTCTGTGGGGACACCGGCTTTGGCAAATCTGTGGCGGCGGAACGATTGGTATATGACACCACCCGGCACTGGCAGCTCAAGTCCATCGTCCTGGACTTTGGTACGGGCTGGCGCAAGATGCTCAACGCGCCGGGTCTTGAGGGCCATGTGGAGATCCGCCAGCTGTCACCCGGGGGCGTTCGTCCCCTGTGCTGGAATCCCTTGCAAATCGGGCGCAATATTCTGCCTGAGGTGCAGTGGCGTACGTTCTGTGACGTATTTGGCCAGATCGCCCAGTTGGGCCAGCGGCGCCAGATCCATGAACTGCGGGACGCTCTGCGCCGGGTATATCTGGCGGCCGGCGTCCTGGTGGATGACCCCGATGTACAGAAGAGCGATACCTGGGGGGTCGTGCGGTTCGAGGAAGAAGACTTGGTTGACCCTATACCCGGTACACCGCTGGCGCACCTGACTCCTGCCCAGAGACAGCGACTGGCGGTCTACCGATCCCGGGTCGTGGGTTTACCGGAACTGTATCGCCAGATCGAGGAAACCTTGCAGATTATTTCGCGCAAGGATCTGATATTGCGCACCGTCCTGGAAGGCATTCTGTTTCGCCTGCATCCCCTGGTCCAGGGCGCCGCCGCCCTTCAGTACAAGGCCACGCCCCACAGCATTGACATCAATGAGATCGTACCCGGCGACTGGGGAGTGGCAGTACTGGAAGGGGGTGCCTTCCTGGATGATTTCTCCAAGGCCTTTCTCCTGGGCTGGGCCGCCTGGCATTTGTATCACGATGCCGTGGCCCTGCGCCTGCAGAGGGCGGTCAGTGAACCGGCCCATGTCCAGATCGTCTTTGAGGAAGCCAACAAGATCCTGGCGGGCCTGCAGAGGACAGGCGAAGAAGGCGGACAGTCGGTGGCAGAGCAATTTGAGGCCATGTGGCGGGACAGTCGGAAATACGGGATTTGGCTGCATTTGGTCACCCAGACCCCATCTGCCATTCCGCCCGGCATTCTCTCCTCCTGCAACAATATTTTTTCGGCCCAGCTCACGAATCCCCGGGACCGGGATCTTGTCATCGCGGCCCTGCATCGTAGTGAAAAAGGTTTTGTGGACGAGACCTGGCGGCGTTTCCTGGCCAGCCTGCCGGTGGCCCGCAGCGTGGTGAAACTGGGCTACGCCTTTGAACGCGGCGAAATGGAACCCGTTTACGTGCAGCCCCCAATGCTGGATGTGCCGGAACCGACCGATGAGGACATCCAGGCCCACCTGGGCCCAGTAAATCTGTTAGGTGATAGGGAACAAGAAAAGGAGACAGTGCCATGAAATCACAGGGATTGGCCATTGTGGCGGGGGTATTGGCGGCCGTATGCCTGGCCCTGGCCTTGTGGCCTCAGCCGGAGTCAGTTTCGTCCATGGTGGTGGCGGCCCGGGATCTGGGCGCCGGCACCGTGCTGCAGGCGTCGGATCTGGAAGTAACCTCGGTCCCTTCCCGGCAACTGGTGGATCAGGCCCTGTCAGATCCCACCAGCCTGATAGGCCAAACCCTCTCGGTCGTACGGTTTCAGGGAGAGATGGTAGCGCCTCTGCATTTGGGTCAGGCGGTGACCCTGGATCCCCATGAACGGGGCATTGCGGTGCGGGTACAGCTGGATACCGGTCTGGCGGGCCTGCTGCAACCCGGTCAGCACGTAGGGCTGGTGGCCGTCGTGTCAGATCGCCAGGGTCAGAATGAAAGAGGTTTTGCCAAGGCCCTTATTGAGAACGTGCGGGTGCTGTGGATTTCCCCCGCCTTTCGTCTGCGTCCGGAGACGTTTCTGCCGGACAGTGAGGCCCAGGAGCAGGCCAGTCCTGCCCGCGAAGGCATTGTGGTACTGGCCGCCAGTACCTTGCCCGCGCCCGTCCTGTATGAAACCCAGACTACCATGCATGTTCGCGCGATACGCCGGGCCCTCACTTCGGAGCCGCAGGTCCGGGAAAACGGCGATCTGGTGGTGGATGAAGAACTGTTGCAGGAGGAGGCTCCGTACGTAGTCTGGGGTGTGCCCCTGGAAATGCTGGCCGCGCTCAATCATGTGGGTGCCAGTTTCACGCTGGTGATGCAGCCCCCGGCCCCAGAGCCCTACACCACGCCCGGCTTCAGCATTGAACGGATGCTTGCGCCCCTGCTCCAGCCCCAGTTTCAGAATCAGGAGAAGGATTCATGACCGCAACGGTTGCGCCTCCTGCGCCCTGGGCCACCCGTAGGGACAGCCCGGAGCCCCTGACCCGGCTAGGGGTCATTTCGCCCCGTCTGGAGTTTGCGGTGTCTCTTACCCGGAACGTTACAAACGGCCTGTCTATTGCCATGTCGGCCACTACCGTAGAACAGGCAGCGGCGGTTCTGACCTCCTGTACCCATGCCGTCGTGGATCTCTATATTGTGGACGATGTACAGGGCCTGACCACTCTCATCCAGAACAGCCAGGCCCAAATCATCCTGGTCATGCCAGATGACCTGCTGGAGTCCCAGCAGGCGGAAGTGCGCCAGGTAGCCGGAGTGCATCGGTGTGTGCGGGAATCTGAATTGAGCCCGGTGCTGGAAGTTCTGCAAGATCCAGCGGCCCACGAAGCGGTCCCGGATGCGGGGTTGGAACTCGCTCCCTCAGCTCCGGAACCTGCCTATACCCCTGCGGTAGGCGGGTGGCGCTGTGTGGCGGTCTGGAGTCTGGAAGGAGGTATTGGCAAGACCCGGATCACCCGGGCCCTGGGCCTGGATTGTGTCAGGCGCGGTTACAAGGCCCTTGTCGTGGGCCTGGGTACACCGGATGTTTTGCCCCTGCAGGCCGGCCTGCATCCAGAGCCCAATCTCCTGCAATGGCAGCGGGATCCCCGGGCTGAGTTGCTGGCCGAACTGGTGCAGGCGGATGGCGATCTGGATCTGCTGGCCGGATTCCTGTCGCCTCCCGCCCTCAGCCGTTTTGCGGTAGATGCCCTGGAAGGGGAAACGGCTCTCAGCCAACTGGCCATGCAAACCGCACATCTGGGTTATGCCACGGTATTGCTGGACGTTTCGGCCCAGGAACTGGCGGCTCCTGCCCTGCAAGCCAGCAATACGCTGGTACTCGTCAGTTCCGCCACACCCCAGGGGGCTGTGGCGGCCGTAGAGGCGTTCCGCCTGGCCCGTCATGAGATTGGTCTGCCCCCCGCCAGTTGTCATCTTGTGATCAATCGATTCCGTGCAGGTCAACTGACCCCCAACCAGTTTATGAGTACCGTACGCTCTGCCCTCCGGGAAATGCCTGACCCCATAGGCGTTTTACCGGAACATGAGGAAACAGGCCACAGCCGACGGTCTGGGCCTGGCACCGCCTGGGGCAGTGAAGACTGGTTGTCATCTCTGCGGGAGGTAGGGACGGGCATCTTTGGTACGGAAGACGTTAAGGTCTCCCTGGCCCGGACCGAACAGGAGACACGATTTGGACCCCTGGTCATCAAGAGAGGATAGAGACTTATGCATTGGGAAAAATTGACCCGGGAACTGGTACCGGAAACCCGCCAGCAGGTGATGGCAGCGGCGCGACAACAACTGGAAGAAATGCCAGCCTCCGTCCTGCGGAACCACACCGAGATAAGGATGACGGCGGAGAAGGTGCTGCGCGAAGTGATATCTCGCCATCCACATGCCCACACCGGTCCAGAACAACTGGCAGATATGGTCCAGGCACTGGCGGCCAGTCTAGGGGGTATGGGCTTCCTGGAACAGCTGATGCCCCCTGTCAGTGAGCAGTATACTGACTTGGTCCTTAACCCGGATGGCTCAGTTTGGGGACGGGAGAAAGGGGCGCTGCAATTCGCGCCGATTCCCGGCTCCCGACCCAGCGTACAGGAAGCTTGGCAGGCTATCGAAGCATTGCTCAGTCCCCTGGGGCGTGCCTGTTCGGAAGCGTCACCCAGTGTGGATGCCAAGATTCCCCGGGATTCTGATAAGGGTTTTGCCGGCGCCCGGCTCAAAATCCTGCATCCGGTCATTGCCCCCGGAGAAGGTTTTCCTTCCCTGTCGCTCCGCTTCTTTGAGCGCAGACCCGTTACCCCGGAACAGATCGTGGCCTGGGGCATGCTGCCAGCAACCTTGATAGCAGAACTCACCCAGTCTGTGGCCGAGCGCCAGAATGTAATGATCATCGGTGGCACCGGCACGGGCAAGACCACGTTGCTGAGTGCCCTCTGCCATGGCATTCCCCACGAAGCTCGTATCGTCAAAATCGAGGATCCGGAAGAAATCTGGTTGCCTCACCCCAATGTCACAACCCTGGAGGCCAGGCCTGCCCCACCCGGTAGTTCCATCCCGGGGTACGAAGTGTCCCATGGCGTAAATGACGCCATGCGGATGGCTCCCAGCCACATCATCGTAGGCGAGGTGCGTACGGGCACCGCAGCGCTATCCCTCTTTCGGGCATTCATGAGTGATCACTCCGGTCTGACCACCTTTCACGCCAATGGACCGGAAGAAGCCTTGGCTCGCCTGGGGGTAATCCTGTATGCGGACGCCGCCGTACCCTTTGAACCGGGTCGCAATCTCTTCCGTCAGGCGATTCACCGGGTGGTCCATATTGGTTTCCATGAGGGCAGGCGCAAGGTGCTGGGAGTATACGCGGTTAACCGAGGAAAGGGCAGGCAGGCCGTGAGTTTCGAACCGCTGTGGAGTCACCTGGATGAGGATGCCACGGCGGCCACCGCTAAAGCGGAGTCCGGGCCATGAATGACAGTCCTGGCTCCCTGGCTGCCTTCCTGTTTGCCTGGCAGCACGTTATTATGCTGGCGGGTTGTGCCAGTACAGGACTCTGTCTTACCTTCCTCTTGCGGTGTGTGCGGTGGCCCCGTCGCCATCTGCGCCGTGAGACGGCACGGATCACTTCCTATCTAGCCCCTTACCAGAGTCTGGAGGAAAGCAAGGAGTCCGGCACGCGGCGCCAGATACGCGTGGATCCAGAGTTCATCGTACTGTCCACGCTCCGGGTATTCCCCCCTCGCACTCGCCTAATTCATTTGCGTTTGGCCGGCAGCCTGATTCCCGCCTTTGGTTTTATGGTGGCCCGGTTTCCCATCCTGCCTGCGGTCATGGCCGGGTTGCTGGGATTTGTGGTGACCGATGCTTGGCTCAAGGGACGTTGGCAGAAATTCCGTACTGGCGTGGAAGAGGAACTGCCTGTCTTTGTAAGCCGCCTGGGCGCCATGATGTTGCTGAACGAGTCACTGACGGCCTGTCTGGAGGAAGTGATTGATACCCTGGATCCGGCAGAATCCAAGTTGCGCGTCTGGATGCAGGTATACCTGCAGGGCGTGCGTCAGGAAGGCCGGGATTTCCTGGAACACGCCCGGGAGCAGGCCAATCGCATATCCCCTTCCCTGGCGCTGGTGGTGTTTCAGATGGGACGCGTAGTGGCCACAGGGGGTTCAGGCTTTGCCCGGGCCTTTGCCGGATCCGCTGCCGAACTGCAGATGATTCTGGAAGTACGGGCCGTCGCCGCGGCCAAGGCCGAAGCAGCCCGCAGTGGGATTTCCCTGTTGCTCATCATCATGGGCGTGGTGATCGGCCTGATGGCTACCTCTCCCGCCATGCGGGAAGGATATACCGACCCCACGGCGCAGCTGATCCTGATGGGGGCCCTGGGTACCATGGCCTTGGGCCACTACATTCTGAACGGGATGATTACCGATGCTCTGGGATGAACTGGCAGGTCCCTCATTGGCAGAGCTGTGGCGGGACCCCCATGTCACTTCTCTGCTCATAGTGGCCGGATCCGGTCTGGCCGGACTGGTAGTGTACACCTTGCTGGCCGGACTGGGACGGTTCCTGCGGAAACATTCTTGGCGGGGGCGCATAGCCGCCTTCCTGGCTGGGGGTGAAGATACCTTCGAGGCCTTGGGCAATTCGGTCCTGCGGCGTATGTCCCCGGAACAGTCCCGGCAGTGGACGGGAAATCTGGGTAACCAGCAACGCTGGATCGAGTTGGGGGGAGGCACCCTGTCTCAGGGACGGCTGCTGGGAATGGCCTTGGCCTGTCTGGGTCTCGGTCTCCTGGGGGGACTCAACCAGATCCCGGCCCTGCTGATTCTGGGGATCCTGGGTGCTCTGTATCCCTTTATCCGGGTGAGAGCGCAAGTCAAGCGCATCAAGCAGCAGCTGGAAAGAGCCTTGCCCGAACTGCTCTCCCTCATGGCAGCTGAAATGGCCGCGGGTACACCGGCGGCAGGAGCCCTGGAACGGGCGGGTGAATTCGGCGGACCCCTTTCCCGCCTGATACGCATGGCCCTGCAGGAGTCCCGGGCTACGCGTCGTCCCATGTTTGGCCGGGCCCATGCGCCCGGGATCTGGCGGGAGGTGGTGGAACGCTATGATCTGCCCAGCCTAAGGGCCTTTGCCCTACAGATCGAGATTGCTGCCCGCAAGGGCGCAGCAGGACCGGAGCTCATGGAAAGTCTGGCACACTCTCTGATCCTGTCCTACAAGGAACAGGCTCTGCGGGAAGCGGAGAAAATCGAAAACCGACTGGCCGTCCCCTCCGTGTTGTTTTTCTTCCTGCCTCTGATGGTGCTGGTCCTCACGCCTCTGCTGTTGCCCCTCATGCGGACCTTGGGTGGTTAGGGATCCCACGTGTTGTCTATAGTGCCGGCCGTACAAATCCTAATCCTTTGGTGGTTGCTGGCTTGTGCCTTGCAGGATCTCCGCACACGAACCGTCCCCAACTGGTTGACGGTGCCTCCGTTGCCCGCGGCCTTGCCCCTAGCCTATTGGTTGGGTGGCCCGGACCGGGTGGTTCTTACCTTAGTGGTGTTCGTCGGCCTCTATATGCTCTGGCAAGAAAGAGCCTTGGGCGCGGCGGACGGCAAGATTGGCATCCTCCTGGCGGCCAGTCAGCCAGGGAGTCTGGTATTGGGACTGGCAGTACTCTGGGTCATGTATGGCCTACTGTTTCTGGGCTTGCGCCACTCGGAAGTGAATCCCAGACATTGCAGTTTGCCGGGCGTGGTGGGACTCTATTTGGGTTATCTCACCATGCAACTATGGCTCCTGTGCAGATGAACTCTACCCGCAATCTCGCTCTGATTTTCTGCCATATCAGAACTAGAGAAGGCGGTCCGGCAATGGCACTGTTCCTGGACAGACTTACAGGCACCGAATTAACATTAGAAAATATGAACATTATTTATTACAATAGCAAAACACAGAAAATTTGTATGGAGTTATAAGAACCATGTCATCTGCTGTTGTCGGACTGACTATGCGTTCCCGAGAAGAAGACTGGAGCAGGTATTTGCTCAGTCATAGCCGGGTAATGAGAGACTTCCTGGTGGCGATGGATATTATCGCGCCTGGGGTCAATATTCAGATTCACTCTTGGGAATCTTACCCGTATCTACGGGCCAACTGTCGACATGGAGAGTTGATCTGTAATCAACTTCCTCTTCCCCTGCGGGCTAGAACTTGGGTGTTAGCCAGTCCGTCTGGCAAGCCGCTGAAGGTAATTCTGGTGGAGATCCATGAAGTGGCCGACGTTTCCATGGAAACACGTACTTTCCAGAAGGTATGTCTTCTGCGTCAGAAGATGGAGGAAGTGGATCTGGTGAGGAGGGACGGTAAGCCCCTTGCTATCTATCCTCTCCTGGTATTCGTTGGTCGTGAGACGTCAACCGGGGACATACGGTTACCCCAGTTTGAGCCCGAGGGGGAGATTTCCACGTGGCACAGCATCAAGATGCTGCAAGTGTCTCATTACAGGCAGGGAGACATCCCTGACGAGAATCTCATGTCTAGTCTGGTGTCGTTGGAACAATGTCGCAATCTCCTGCTTGCAGGGACAGAGAATCCCGTCTTGGCTCAGGTACATAGGCACATTCGCAATTTGGATGGCCAGGTTGGGAATGATTCTGAACTTACCTCACGATTGAAGGCCTGGATGATGGCAGGATTTGGAGACATGGCAATTGGTTTGGGAATGGACTTGCAGGAATTCGAGAGGGTGGATGGCTTAGGGGGGATTCTTTCTTTGATAAAGGTCTTACATAGTTGTCGGGAAGATTTCAAGCTAGGTCATCGTTCGGGGAATGACAGGATCCAGAAAAAACCTGTGACCTCGCAGGAGTGATCAGTATGACGATATCAGAAACAGCCTAGTCTGCTTTGAAGTTTGGACATTGGCAAGGCGTTATCTGGAAGAAATGGGTTTTCTTGGACTATCGAAGGCATGAGGTACAGAAGACCCGCAATCCAACCTTGACTATAATTGGGGAAGAGTATCCGAATCCTTGGTGTAATCTTTGAGACCTCTGCGCGGATTTCCATAGACTCTTGGGGCACAAGAGTGGCAGGCAAGATCGGCCAGTAAATTCATCATGCATGATATTCACATCGACGGACACCCGGAGTCATCCCATCTGGGTAACAATCTGCCTATCAATCTTGACGATCTTATCCATGCACGCGCAGTAGAGGATATTCGCAGGGAATTCAAGGCGACCTGGAATGAGGTTGTCAGGCCTGCTGTAATAAAAACGATCTGCGCCTTTGCCAATGACTTGCAGAACCTGAATGGCGGTTATGTAATTCTTGGGGTCGAAACTGATGCAGATGGCCGACCCATCCTCCCACCTCAGGGGCTGGAAGGAGTTGACTTGGACAAGTTGCAAAGAGAGTTGAGAGGAGCCTGTAGGCGAATTATCCCGGAATATCAGCCGCAAGTATTTCCCGTGGAGTTTCAGACTAGGCCGCTCCTGGTAATCTGGGCACCCGGAGGTGACAACCGGCCTTACGAAGCCCCCAGGTCATGGAACAAAGGAGACCGCAGCTATTTCATCCGACAGGGATCGGAGACTGTTGAGGTAAAGCATGGAAGTCTAAGATCCCAGCCTTTTGAGCAGGCATCGAAAATACCGTTCGATGATCGTCGAAGTCTGGTAGCCGAGCCAGACAGGATTTCCGAGAGGCTGGTACGAGAATTTCTGGAAAATGTGCGGAGTGAGTTAGGTCGGAATAATGGGTTTGCTCCAACAGAAATCTATAGGAGCATGCGACTTGTAGCCCCTTTGAATGCCCATGTAGTTCCCAAGAACGTAGCACTTCTCTTCTTCACCGACGACCCTGACGCTATCTTTCCTGGAGCCAGGATAGAAATAGTACAGTTCGCTGACGATGCCGGCGGCAATCTCATTGAAGAAAGCATCGTCCGTGGGCCCCTGCCTTACCAGGTGAGACGCACCTTGATGTACTTGGATTCCTTAGGTGAAGTACTTCTGGAGAAAATACCGGGACGGGCGGAGGTAGACAAAACCGTAGGGTATCCTTTTGAAGCCATAAGGGAAGCGGTCGTGAATGCCGTGTATCACCGATCCTACGAGAGTGTTGAACCCACCAAGATCTATATGTACCCCAATCGTATGGAGATCATAAGTTATCCAGGTCCCGTAACTGGTATTGAATTGCATCATCTGAATAGCAACGAAGTAGTACCACCTGTACCGGCCCGTAATCGCCGTATCGGTGAGTTTCTCAAGGAACTAAAACTGGCGGAAGCCAGAAGCACAGGCTTGCCCAAGATCCGGCGTCGTATGAGGGAAAACGGATCGCCCGAACCACGCTTCGATTTCGATAGTGGGCGTTCTTACTTCCGGGTGACTTTGCCGGCACATCCACGTTATCGAATCCTTCATGCCCTGCGGGAGAGTGCTTTGATGTGGGCGACGGGAGATGGTCGTTCTGCCTTGGATCGTCTGTGGCAGACTGCGCAGGAACAACCTGGCTCGGGAGCTCTCGCAGGCCAGATCATAGAATATGCGGCTACTGTGGACGAAATGGATCTTGCGACTTCAGCGTTTGAGCGGTTTCTGACTGTTCAGGACAGAACCGAAGAATCCCAGCCTTACTTGCGTCTTGCGACCGCATTACTGAATAGGGGACAGAATACTGAAGCGAGGCGGATCCTGGATTTGATACCCCACCTCTCCTCACAGTTACCGGGATCTAGTCGAGGCGGCCATTCTCAGTAAACGAATGCGGAATTACCAGGAAGCACATCGACTGTTTGAGGAAGTTTACCCTCACATGAAAGACGATCCCAAGGTGGTACAGGAATTTGCCCAGACCAAACTGGCCCTGGCACGGGAAACCCAAGGCGATATCGCGACCAAAAGACACCTTAACCGCCAGGTAGCCGAACTGCTGCGTCGAGCTATACAGTTGACGGAGGATCCGACACGCAAAGCATGGTGTTGGTTCAATTTAGCCGGAACGCTGGCTTGGCTTCGCGAACCTATAGCCGATGTTGAGCAAGCCTATCAGGAGGCAATGGAATTGAAACCCGAAGAGAAGAGATTCAGAAGAAAATACGAGGAATGGAAGCAACGCAAAAGGCAGTAAGGCAGGTTCTTCAAGCAACCCAGACTCAGCCTAGTGCTCCAGACTTGGAACGGCAGGACAACGAGTGCTTTGGAACTTGGAGTGCAATATAGTGTTGTTGTGGTGGGTCTGGAATTAGGACCAGTGAAGTTGCGGCAGGGCCCTGCTTAGAGTTAATCCCGTTGCTCTTGACAATCTATCTGGATGGACCGTGGTAGAGGGCTGGCATGATCAACCTCGATCCTTTACTACTGGCACCTTGGACGAAGCACAAATCTGAATGGTGATGGGTGCAGGTAGTTAGTGACCAAGGCTTCGAGGCAACAGCAACAGAAGTTGCTTCAATGCATGAGGATTGGCTTCCAGTCGGTCCCCAATGTTGACTGTCGACCATTGGGCTGGAGGATTATGTAACACGATGTGGATCGCTTCGGGACAATGAGTATCCAGGATGCAGTGCAGGACTCAATTCCATCTCTCCTGTAAAGCCTCAAGCCGTCCTTCCTGGAAACCTTCTAGCCATGCCTGTTTGGACGGAATGGTGCAAATACTAATCCATTGGTCGTAAGTATTGCTCCAGCTTTGAAGCTCCCCCTCATGCCAGCGGGGTGACACGCCCAGCACCAAGCTGTCCATGCCGCCTTCATTGTCGGCTACAAGGGGACGATACAAGCGTAATCCTCCACTCCAGGTTCCATTTTCCGTGTCAAGCGTAAAGGCTCTGAGAGGTTGTTCCAGTTCTTCATCCAAGATCCAATATTCACGTATGCCCATTGGGGCGTAGGTGAGTGCCTTGTAAAACCAGTCGTTATCTCTCGATTCCTGATGCCAATGGGACACTACTTCCACCATCAAAAGTGGGACCCCATGTTGATCGAACACATAGGACAAGTGTGGACTGGGTGGAGGAGAACCTGCCCAGAGAGAAAGGTCAGGTTGCAGAGCGCCCGTATTGCGGTCGGAGGCAAACAGATCGTAGGGTATCCCGCTAATCACCATTGGTGCTAGTTGACAGTCAGAGCGCAAACTGTGCGAGGGAAAGTCTGACGACACCTTGGGCATCGGGCTTGCGTCCCTGCCCCTGTACCCGGAGGTTAAAGGCTGCCCTCCGGTACGCGCGGCGACACTTAAAGTCGCCCCAAACGCGATGCCGCCTCGTCTTGCGAGGACACACCCCGGTGAGCATGGACCGCACCGTCTCCCCCAGCCGGCGCTCGTTCCCCTCCCGGCGCTGGCCGAGCTTGCGGTGCGGCGGATCGCCTTCAGCGCGGTGGAATCCCGTGTCACCGAGGCCCCCCCTTTGTTCCTTACAGCGTGCGCTGAGGGGGTGGCAGGTAGCGTCGTAGACATGGGCCGTAGCGCCGTCCCCGGCGCCGACGAGGCCCCGTCGGTTCAGGACCCGGCAGAGCTTACCGCCCACGAGCCCGCGGTCGTGGGACAGGCCCTTTTGCCCGCTCGGTCCGGCGCGCCTTCCTGCCCGCACGGGAGGGATCCGTTCCCTCCCGTGCGGGTCGAGGACCCCGCGGCGTGTGGGCGAGGCCAGGAAGCGGTCCGTCCCATCTGGATGGGTCCGCCACCGGCGCAAGAGACGGGGGCGCTCTGGCCGTGTGGGCAACCGAGCGCGATGGTGGGCCTGGAGCCACCGGGAGCAGGGGCGCATTCCGCCCCCCTTGATCGCAGGGCGCAGGCCCATGGAAACCAGCTCACGGGGGGCTAGGGCGGCTGGGCTATGGTGGGGTTCGTCCTGCATGGCGTCATCTGTCCGGCCACAGAGCGCGGGGATACAATCTGCCGTGGTCATGAGTGCCCTCCTGCGCGCGTGTGTCAACTCACAGGATGAGGGAACCTCGTGACCTTTTTCCACTTTGTCTTCAACTAGCACCAATGGTTAATAGCTACTTCGCGGCTCATGTGCATGTTAACAACCTTGGGCGAAGTCAGGATGGTAAGGGATTGTTCAAGATTCTTGAGAGCCTATCCATGTTCCCGTGAGGGCGATATTCCCCTGACGCCAAATACAACATAATGGGGATCCGTCGTTCTTGTTTCAGTATATTCGTAACGATCGGGGCGATAGTCATAATCAGGTATGAAATGAGACAGGGTGCGTAAGTATTTCCAGGTATTGGATCGGGTACCAGAAGTAAGGTCCGATCGGGGTCTGGTGGTGGGATGAGACCAGAGTGCGAGGCTCTTGGGATGTATCAGCGACATGCATTAACGACCGATATAGAGGGTCTGAATGTGCCAGTTTACCATGTGTCCGGACCCTGAATTGGGGACCATAAGAGATGCCAAAGAGCGTATCTCTCCCGAGAGGTTACGGGCGGTCCACTCTAGCCAGTGCTTGAATGCACTATGCCAGCGACTATTTCGGTGCTACCGTTCAAAGACAGAAGCTTATTGTATCCGTGTGCATGATCTTTGCCGACCGAACTCCGGTTTGGATTTAGTCCAGAGGAATTGCTGAGGCGTGAAATTCCATAACGAGCTGGACTTTGTGGCTGTCCCGCGAGAATTCTCGCCGCAATGGTATTCTCCTTACCTCTTGGCTCTGTGTTGAACCATAGAATCGAATCGGGCACAGGGCTGGCTTCCCTGGCGAGCAGGAAAGGGGTGCCGACCCGTGACATATATGTTGTTCCAGAGTTAGGAGGATGGTACGGAACTCTGGGTACGCCATAGACCTGATTTGTAGACAGATGGGAGGTCATTGCCTCTCTCTGCTTCTTTCAAGGCTGGCACGGCGAGGCTAGGAGGCAGTCATATGTATGAATCGTTGTTGGCGACATTGGAACAGGTTCTGGAGCAAGAGCGCCAGAAAGCACACGAGCAAGGGGTGGTCGAGGGACGCAAGTACGAAAGGCTGGAGACGTGCCGGGAACTCTTTGGTGGCGAGACCGCGGATCAGTTGGGACGCTTGCTTCCCTGCCTGACCCAGGATCAGTGGCCTACACACGGCGAGATGTATGCCTGGCAAGGTTCTCGGGAAGAATTCGCTAACCGCTTGCGATACAAACACCAGCAGATTCACATGATCCCCTTGCCCCTTCCTGATATCGACTGAGCCGTTTCTTGGCAGCAGGAGCTAAGAACAGATTCTGGTCCGCCTATGTTACGGACCATGGCAGACCTTAACAGCAGACAAAGAAAGGGGAAACAGCATTCTGGTTCGAGGACTGGTGGATCCATTCCCGTCAATATGGGCCCTTCAGGAGAAGGGCATTCGGCCTAACCAATTTTCTGGATTAATGCGGGCCTCCGTAAGTAGAAGCAGGATACAGACTCTCATAACCATTGGTGCTAGTTGACAGTCAGAGCGCGAATTGTGCGATAGAAAGTCTGACGACGCCCTGTTCATCGGGCTTGAGTCCCTGCCACTGTACCAGGAGGTTGAAGGCC